>NZ_CP042467.1:4470000-5158874 GCF_007993755.1 Microvenator marinus | reverse complement strand
AGTTCCCATCTGAAGAACCGTTTGCAGAAACAGATGGTGATGAGATCGTGGACCGACTGGACAATTGCCCCTACGACGCCAACCCAGACCAAGCTGATTCTGACGCGGACGGCATCGGGGATGTTTGCGATAACTGTCCTGACAAGAGCAACCCGGATCAGGCCGATTCCGATGGAAACGGCAGTGGTGATGCGTGCTCGCCAGTTCCGACTGGGCAGATTTGTGCTGAACAGACCACAGGTTTCCAGGTCCTCAAGCCAAATATTTTCTTCTCTCTCGACAAGTCGGGTTCGATGCTGGGAGACCCGATGTTCCAGGCCAAGAGTGGCATGAACGCGATCGCCGATGAACTCGCGAGCGAGGTTCGTTTTGGAATCGGAGCGTTTCCCGTGGAATTGGTTTGCGGCATTGCGCACTCCACCCTTCTGCCCATGGGCGAGCACACGCCTGCGGCTATCAAATCGTCGTACGCGGCGCTTGGCTCGGAGGGCGGCACACCAACCTATGACGCCCTTGAAGATATTTTGGTCGCTGGACTCACCAATGACCCCAATGACCCAAATGACGATGCCCGCGCCAAGGCCGCGGTTTTGATCACAGACGGTGAACCCAACAATTGCCGGCCCAATCCCGTTGGTGACACCATCAATGCCGCGCGAGCACTTAGCAACGCAGGGATTCCCGTGTACGTGATCGGCTTTAATTTCGAGGGTGCAAACCCGACCAACCTCAACGCCATTGCCGAAGCCGGAGGAACAAACGCCAATATTAACGGCCAACGGTTCTATCCTGCAAACGACGCGACTACGCTTGTCCAGGCGCTGCGCCAGATTTCAAGCGAAGTCATCTCCTGCTCCTACGTCTTGGACACGCCGCCACCCGACCCGAACAAGGTCTGGGTATCAATCAACAACAACTTCCTCGCTCAGTCGGACTACACGTTCGATGGGGGTGGCAACACGCTGACCTTGAATCAAGCAACCTGTGATCAGCTTCGCTCTAGCGATCCAACGACTACGCAGGTGAGCATCACGCTTGGATGCGCCACACCTTGTGTCCCGGGCGAATTCTGGGGTTGTTGTATTGACGCAGGAGACTCGTGTCAGTCTGATGCCGAGTGCTGTCTTGGCACATGCACCAACGGCACATGCGAAGACCTCTGCCGCCCTACTGGGATTACGTGTACCGAAAACACGGATTGTTGCCAGGGAATCTGCGCCGGCGGCGTCTGTATCGCCCAGTGAGCCCTAGGTTCTTGGGGCTTTTAAAGTTCCAAGAGCCTGAGAAGATTCTCCACGTTTCCATGAATCTCAGGGGGCTTTGCGTAGAGTGCTTCCAACGCCACAACTCGTGCGTAAAAGTACTCGCGTCGCTGCACGTCCATAGTTCGCGCCGCACCGTAGCCTCGATAGAGGTGGCGCACCAAGTCATCACTCTCAGCCACGGATTCAACACTCAGAATCCAGGCCAGATCCATTTCTGGAGGAAGTGCTGCGCAATTCTCGAGCCCAGTCAGCCCGACGATATCCTTGGCGTTCTCTGAAACCCAGATATGGTCTGGTGAAAGGCAGCGGTGACAAATCGTGGTCAGGCTTCGAGGATGAAACGACGCCAACTCTTGGCGTAGGTCGCCGATCACTTTCGAGACGACCTGAACCCCCTCGTCTGCCAGCCCCAGGGATCGAACGTGTTCCGCCCACTCTTCAAGCCTTGATGCCACGTAGCCATTGAACGTGAGCCATTGGGCGCTCGGGTCTGAGGGGTCACCGTAGAAACTGAGCTCAGGGAACATCGCATGAAGCTTCCGCGCGAGCTCGCCTAGTTCCTGCAAAATATGAGGCGCGCCTTTATACCCGAGAAGGCTCGAATGCACGCCATCCAGATACTCCGAGAGCGGTTCACCCTGGATGTTCTCTACAAGGATCCAATTCTCACCGTTCTCTAGGAGCTCGGGAACCGCGAAGAGCTGAGCCGCGTGCTCCAACTCATGCGCCCAGGCGGCTCGTTTGGCGAGCTGCGCATCGGCGAACCAAAACACCAGCGCGATTCGTTCGGAGGTCTTCACGCGAGCACGCAGAGACCTACCCACCTCGGTCAGAGGACTGACGAGCTCCCAGCTATTTTGCGAAATCAACGCGTTAAGCGCCTCATGGCTCATTCTTGCTCCAGACAGGCAGCGGGAATCTGATCTTTTTGATTCGTTTGTTCATACATAGCGCGAATCGCTTCGATGATCGACTCGCATTTATCGGGCTCAGCCACATCTCGCGCCATCGAACACGCACCGCCCATTCCTGGATGTTCCGCCGCGGCCTCGCAGCACCGAATAAGTTGCTCACATTCCGATGTTTTGCATCCCGCAAGCATTAAGATCGTGATAATTGCAATCAAACGCATGGAACTCCTGTTCTAAAATGAAACATCGCCCCGAGTGCGATGTTGATCTATTGTGATTACGTTAGGCCAGACTTCGAGTAACGGTAAAGCCGGTGAGTCAGAACGCAGTCGAATTAGGAAAGTACGAACTGGTGTCGCGCCTTGCAATGGGTGGCATGGCCGAACTTTTCTTGGCGCGTGAAAAAGGCATGGCCGGGCTTGAGCGCCTGGTGGTCATCAAGCGTATTCTGCCGCACCTTTCGCACCAGAAGTCGTTCGTAGACATGTTCCTGCGCGAGGCTCGAATCGCTGCGCGCCTCAACCATCCGAACATCGTCAACATCTACGACCTGAACACCTCCGAAGGCGCATATTATATAGCGATGGAGTACATCCACGGCACGACCGTGCGAGAGCTCCAAGTCTTGGCTGGCGAAACGGGTTCGAAGTTTCCGCTCGATGTGATGGTGTCGATTATCGACCAGGCCGCACGGGGACTTCACGCCGCCCACGAGCTTCGAGATTTGGACGGGAAGATGCTCGGCGTTGTGCACAGAGACGTCTCACCGCACAACCTGATGTGTACGCCACAGGGCAACGTAAAGCTCTTGGACTTTGGGGTCGCAAAGGCCACGACGGGGCTCGAGATGACCTTCTCGGGTAACCTCAAGGGAAAGTTCGCCTACATGTCGCCCGAGCAGTGTCATCGCTCGCACCTGGACCGACGCTCAGACATTTTTTCGCTCGGGATCATCGCGTGGGAGCTCTGCGTAGGCCAACGTCTCTTCAAGCGAAACACCGAACTTGAGATGCTCCAGGCCATCACCAACGGAGACGTGGCGCGGCCTTCATCAATGGGCCGCAAGATGTCCATCGAGATAGAGGACGTCATCATGAAGGCGCTCTCACTTGACCGCGAGCGCCGCTTTGAGAGCGCGGAGGAGATGCGGCACGCCCTTGTGGACGCGGCAAAGGCCGCGGGCATTGAGTTCGGCCCTGATCGCCTCTCGTCGTTTGTGGGACAAGTCGCGGGTAAGCAGCTGCACGAGCGCGACACGACCATGAAGAACGCGCTCGAACGCGCGCTAACCCTCCACGAAAGACGAAATCTACTGCACCGCACTGGTTCGCATACCGTCGAAGAGATCGACACCCGAGTCTCAGGGTTCGAAGACCCGACGAAGACGATTCCGTCCGCTTCGATGCAATCTGTTGTCGATTCAACTCCCGACCACGACAAGCCGGATGCAAATACAAGTCTCGAGACCGTCATCGACCCGGGCCGTGTAGAGCACACGGCATCCAAGAGTCGAGCTGCATCCAGCAAGTCCGTAAGCCGTTCAGTCGTGCAAAATATCGAGTCAAATCCGAAGCATGCGATCTTTGGCGCGCTGCTTGGCGCCTTAATGGCCGCGGCAGCTCTTGGAGCTTGGTGGTACTCGAAAACCTTGGATAAGCCAGAAACTGTCTTGCTGGGCGAACCCATGACGTTTGGGTGGGCCCCTACCGTGACTCCAGAGCAACTAGCCGAGGAAGCCGAGTTGGTGAGAGGATATCTCGAAAACGCGCTTGGACGGCCCGTTCCGATGGTTGTCACGAAGGACTACGACGATTTGAGAGTACGGCTGATGGACGGCGAGATCGATTACGCAATGATGCCGCCCTATCTATACGTGACCACTAAGGAAGAGATTCCTGGACTCGAGCCCTTAGCCTTCAAGTCTTTTGACGGCGCGCCTGCAAGCGACGGAATGCTACTCGTGAGAATCGAAGAGCCCATCCGAAGCCTTGAGGATCTGGAAGGCAAGACGTTTTGTTTCACAGATGAGAAGTCCACAACAGGGTACATTCTTCCTCGAGCACACATCCGGCGGCAAGGTTTTGACCCTGATACATTCATCGGTTCCGTGCATTGGAGTGGAAACCACATCCAGGTGATGAAGGACCTACTCGACGGAAAATGCAGTGCTGCTGCCACCTACTCCGGTTCATTCCTTTCTGCCGAAAGCGTGGGAATCAAAGCAGGAAGGCTTCGGACCTTGGAGAGTACCGGAATCGTTCCGCAGGACGTAGTCGTCGCAATGCCTCGCACAAAAGAAGCCGATAGAAAGCGACTCAAAGAGGTTTTGATCGCGTTTGACCCAGAGAAACATTTCGGCCAGAAGATCGTCGGAAAGACGCAACGCATGGAGGCTTTTTTACCCGCCACCGACGAAGCCTATAACGACCTACGTGAAGCGATTGCTTCCGAGAGTCAGAAGCCCTAGCGAAGCGTAGGGTCGCCTTCGTATTGCAGCGGAATCATATTGGTAATCTTGGGGACTACTTCGCTGGCAAAGAGTTCGACGAGATCCGAATCGAGCTTTCCGTCTTTGGCCTCAAGGCGAAGGATGTGGATGGCTCGGTCAACGCTTGCGGCCTTTCTGTAAGGCCGGTCTGCTGCGGTCAACGCATCAAAAATGTCGGCGATCGTGAGCATCCGACATTGGATGTTCAGCGACTCGCCTTTCAACCCAAGCGGATAACCGGACCCGTCGAGTTTCTCATGATGGGCTCCGCCAAGGTAAGGCACCATTGCGAGGTCATCGCTCCAAGGAATTCTCTCGAGAATCCTCTGGCTCTGAACAGCGTGGTTCTTGATTTGCACCCACTCCGTCTCGTTCAACGTGCCTTTGCGAATCGAAAGGTTCTCGATCTCGTGTGCCGTAAGCAATGGGCGAGTCTCGCCGTCTTCATTGACGTAGCTACGAGCACCGATTGACCCTAACCGTTCCAGATCTTCATCTGGGACGAACCCTTTGGTGTTGAGATCCTGAAGGAAAGTCCAAATGTCTTTGAGTTCCGTCGCGACTTCTTCGGAGCGGCCCCTCACATCATCGAGGCTTGATGGTTCAGGCTGCATGCGCCCGTCAGCCATGCCTTCCGCGAGGGCTTGCCACAGGGCGCGCTCGGATTGAGCTCTAACGGTGGAGAGACGGTGGCGAATGGCCTCCATTTCAACGTCACGCAGGCGCGTAGGCTTTTGAAGCACGTCTTCTGGAACTGCGATCTTTCCGAAATCGTGTAGCAAGGTGCCGTATCGTAATTCGGTGAACTGCTCGGGCGAGAACTCGATGTCGGCGAACGGTCCGTCCTTCTTGGCGTGGACCGTGCGCGCGAGCTCCATCGTGTATTCCGAGACCCGGTGTGAGTGACCAGCAGTCGTCTGGTCTCGAGCTTCAATTGCGGTCACGCTCGCGTCCACAAAACTCTCGAACATTTTGACGATATGGTTTGTCAGCTCGGCACGTTCGACGGCAAAGGCTGCATTCGAAGCGAGGATGGTGAAGAGGTCGAGGTCCTGTTTGGAGAAGAGAGTTCCCCTGCCCCTCGTGTCCACTTGCATGACGCCGAGGAGCTTTCGCTGACCAACCAGTGGCGCGCACAAACACGCGGTGATCTTCGCATCTAGAATACTCTGCGATACCTGAGAGCCGAGATTGTCGCGAACCCAGAGCACGGATTCCTTGGACTCGACCACTCGTCGCACGATACTCGAACTTAGAACTGGTTCCGAATCCGTGTTGAGATTGGCACGAACTCGAGTCAAAAACGGTGGAGGGATCTCTCCTCCATCGGCCTGAAGCAAAGTCATCCCAAAGAAATTGGCACCTGGAAATGCATCAAAGGTGGCATCCACGATCATATCGAGAATATCCTCGAGTCGCGTCAGAGAATTCAGTTGCTCGCTGAGCTTGAAAAGCAACTCGAAGCGCTTATCGTGGCTATCAAAGCGGCGTGTCAGTGCATGAATAGGCTCATGCGCTGCCGTAATAAACTGTTCATTTGAATTTGGCGGGCCGTCTTTGACCACAAAGCTCGGCTCACGAAGTGTCTGTGCTTGAATGGCAGATGGAGCTTTGATTCCTTCGGGCAGCTCCAATTTGAGAATCGACGAGCCAATCTGAAACTCGGCCCCGTCTTTAACCGCAAGTCGGCTAACACTCTCGCGATTTTGAAGTTTGGTTGAGACCCCGTTACGGATCACGAGACTTCCATGCCGGCTTTTCAAATCTTGGAAAACGACCTGGTCGCCCTCGACCACAAACTCGGCATGACGGTTCGATACAAAGCCATCTGTGAGCATAAAATCGTTGGCAGCATCACGGCCAATCGCAACCCGCGCCTTACGGAATGAAAGCGATCTTCCAGCGTCCGGCCCCGACACAACGGTCAGCATTAATAATGGCGATTTTTGAGCTGTCATGGTGTGGGGAGATTTATCATGCTTCTGACCCGCATGTCACTTAAAACAAGGCGCCAGATTTTCGCCACAGCCTTGGATATGCCGAGCCCTTCGACCTCTTCAGGGGCGATCCATTCTCCGCCATCACTTTGGTTGCTCAGACTACAAAACACACGGTAGGTCATTCGGATATGGGAAAAAACATGTTGAACCTCACCGACTACGACAAGGTCGCCTTCGCTCGAGCCACAAAACTCCCAAAGGCCCTTCAGAAGGGAATCATCCCCACGCCGCATGAGTACTTGAGAATCGCGATTGAAGATGACGTGAACGTCTTGGGTTTCTGTGCGAGGGGCCTTTCTTCGTTTGGGTGTCGGAAGGCTGTTTTGCGTTTGGTTTGCGTAGGCGAGGCACCAAGTCTGGAGAGGGCATTCCTCGCAAACGGGTTTTTTTGGCGTACAGACGCGAGCCCCTAGCTCCATCATCGCCTGATTAAAATCGCCCGGTCGCCCAGGGTCTACCAATGAATGAGCGATGGCCCGTTGTTCCCTAACCATTGCCGAAGACCCGATCTCTCGAGAATCTTCAAGAAGACGCGCGAGAACACGCTGCACATTTCCGTCGAGAGCCGGTTCTACCACCCCAAATGCGATGGATGTCACTGCCCCAGCCGTGTAGTCACCGACTCCTGGAAGCGCCTTCCACCCTGCATGAGTTTGAGGAACCCCCTCTTCTGCCATGATCTTGGCGGCCTTGTGCAGAAGCCTTGCACGTCGATAGTAACCAAGGCCAGCCCATAGTCTCAAAACCTCTTCTTCATCAGCCAGAGCGAGGGCTTCGAGGTCGGGGAATCGCTCCATCCACCGTGTCCAATAGTCGATTACCGTTTGGACTTGCGTCTGTTGAAGCATGATCTCGGAGACCCAGATCCCATAAGGATCATCGATTCCCCGGAATGGAAGTTTTCGATGGTGCTCATCGAACCAGGCGAGGAGCGAGCCTCGGAGGTCGGTCAGCCAATCTTCGGGAATGGCGAGTTCATCCATCTAACAGTCAAGCTGACACTGAGCGACCGGGCAGCCTCTCGAGTCCTGAACCACATCGTAGGAGCATTGGTCGCGGCAGGTGGGCTCAATGATCGCCGGGCAGGCCCTGCAGATCTCCCGTCCTTCGTCGAAATATTCATTGCTCGTGCAATCTTCGGGGTCGTCCGTTGCTTCGCCGCACCCAAACCCCAAAAACATCGCTAAATAAATCACTCTACGCATTCGTACTCCTAAGGCGCCAGTGTGCTACCATAAGGTAGAGTCGGTTCACAACGGCCACAGTACATGCGTCTTCAAATGACTCTTGCAAAGGTGACACGTGCATCGTGTTGATGTATGGTCCGACGAGCAAGTCTGCGTAGAATTGATTGTATCGTGAAGTATCTTTATCCAGTTGATTTCGGTGGCCGAAGATGAGCTCTAGAGCCCGATCCGGGACCATCATCGAGGGGAAGTTTAGGCTCGAGCGGGAACTCGGTGCTGGCGGTATGGGTGCGGTTTGGCTGGCCACACAGGTCACAGTGGACCGAAAAGTCGCGGTCAAACTGCTGCATCCAGCGTTTTTGGATCAAGAGGAATTGCAGAAGCGATTTGAGGTGGAAGCCAAGGCTATCGCCAAGCTCAATCATCCCAATTGCATCACGCTCTTTGACTTCGGATTTTCAGAAGATTTGCAGGCATTCTACACGGTGATCGAGTTCATCGACGGCGTGTCGCTCGACAAAAAGCTCGGCTCCCCGATGTCGCCAGCCGAGGCCATCACCATCATCAAGTCGGTCGCACTCGCCCTCGACCATGCGCACCACAAAGGCATTCTTCACAGAGATTTGAAGCCTGAAAACATCATGGTCGCGAAGAACGAGCAAGGTGGCGAGACCATTAAGGTGCTGGATTTCGGTATCGCTCGGATGATGAAGGGCGACGACTTTGAGGAATCTCAACGCATTACCAAAGCTGGCGAGGTCTTCGGAACCCCTGCGTATATGAGCCCCGAGCAGGCTCGCTCTGTGAGGCAAGTCACGCCAGCAGCGGACCTCTATTCGTTGGGTGTGATGTTCTACGAGCTCTTAGAAGGACGGCTGCCGTTCTTCTCGAACTCTGCCTTTGACCTGCTCATGATGCACGTGACCAAGCCCGTGCCGCCGATGAGCAGGCTTGACGTGCCTGAGGAGCTCAAGGCAGCGGTGATGAAGCTTCTGGACAAAGAGCCTCAGAACCGCTTCCAAACTGGGCGCGAACTCGCTGAACACCTAGACCAAATCATGAACGGGATGACTCCTGCAGCCGAGGTTGCACCGCTTGCGCCTGCCGCGAGCTCCGGTGAGTTCACGCGCACCCCCACGCCACAGCCTACGATTGCCACGCCGCCCGGTGCTACGGTTCAGTTGCCTTCAGACCTGGAGACCAATGAACTTCGGCCAGGCCAGTTCACCACAAATGTGGACGTTGGGGGAAAAAAGGGTGTCGTACTCGGTGCGCTACTCTTTGCGGGCTTCGTACTTGTCTCCCTAATCGTGTATTTCGCGATAGACCTCAGCGATGACGCTGGTGCTTCAGAGACGGAGCCCGTCGCCGAAGCCCCAGTCGAGCCAAACACCAACCTCGAAGCGCCCCAAGAGCCTCCGGTTGACCCGGAAGAAGCGCCAGTTGTTGAGAAGGGCGCGCCTCTTCAAGATGATGCTCCCGTCGACCCACAACCCGACGAAGTCGCTGCTGTTGAAAAACCCGTAGAGGAGCCGATTGAGAAGCCGGTGGAGAAACCCGTTGAGAAAAAGACGGTTAAGAAGGTCACGAAGCGCAAAACCACGAAAACCAAGGTTTCAGATACAACCGAAAAGAAGCCAACAACCAAGACCACCAAAGACTCTCAGGCCTCGCCCTTCCAGAATCTCAAGCCCGAAGATTCAAAGTTCAAATCGTTTTCACCCGGCGAGTGAATTAGCCTATTTGCTTGACCCAAGTCGGAGACGGTCCAATAATGCCGTCTGACTTTCTTGTTCGGTGACTGGGTTGTATTACATGTCCACTAAATTATTATTTTTCGCGCTAGTAGCACTTCTCTGGGCGTCGCCTGCCTTCGCGCAAGATTCACTCGATAAGGCAGTGGGAGTTGCAAACGAGGCTTCGCAACTCTTTCAAGCAGAAGACTATGTCGGAGCTGCTCAGAAGTTCAAAGAAGCTTACGCACTCTACCCTGACATCACGCTGCTCAAAAATCAGATCGTTGCCTATTACCGTGCCGGACTTTGTAAAGAAGTCATTCAGTACGGAAAGGACTACCAAACGAACGAAGCCAGTCAGTCAGTTTCGGATCGCGAAGACGTACGATTCATGCGCGTCGAATGTTTGTACCGAGCCGCGTATGCAGCATACCAAGCCAACGATATAGCTCAGGCTGAGACCGATATTTCAACCGCAAGATCCATCGGCATCAAGAACGATGACGAGGTCGCGAAGTTTCGAAAGCTCGAGGATCTCATCGAAAAGAGAAAGAATCCGGACGATCAAAACGAGACCCCTTCCCCAGCAGCTAGCTCCGGTACTGAGGTCCTGCCCATCGTAGGTTGGTCGCTTGCCGGTGTTGGCGCCGCGGGTCTTGTGGTTTCCGGAATCCTTCATCTGACCTACTTCTTGGACTACTCCGATCAATCCGACGAATTCCAAAGAATCGAAGCCGACGCACTGCGCGATGGGAACAATG
Organism: Microvenator marinus; assembly: GCF_007993755.1. Lineage (GTDB taxonomy): Bacteria > Myxococcota_A > Bradymonadia > Bradymonadales > Bradymonadaceae > Allomicrovenator > Allomicrovenator marinus. Next base: position 5,148,526 of record NZ_CP042467.1, on the reverse strand, counting down.
ATCTCTACGCTCGGAACCGCGCGGACTGGGACAAGGCTTTCGATGATACGGACTCAAAGATCAGCGGACTGACCCCCATCTACGCAGTTTCAGGAGCGTTCCTAGCGGCTGGTGGTGGCATTCTGGTCTACCACTATTTCATCGCTGACGACGGCAGCACCACGGCAACGATTGCTCCTCTCCTCTCCTCAGATCGCGCTGGAATCCAGCTCGGCCTCGAGTTCTAGTGATTCCAACCTCAAGCGGTCCAATGCGCGTAAAGTACCTCATCGTTGGCGCAGGCATGACAGGCCTCGCTTTCGCGAATTTCATTCGTTCTGATGACTACCTAATTTTGGACGGGTCCGACGAAATCGGGGGTTGGTGCAAAACCATCAAACAAGACGGGTACGTCTGGGACTTCTCTGGCCATTTCTTCCATTTTCGAAGGCCTGATATCGAGAAGTACCTGGTGGATCGCATGCCCGCTGGGGAAGTTGATACGGTGGTAAAATCCTCCAAAATCTACTTCTCGGGAACCCATATCGACTTCCCTTTCCAGAAGAACATCCACCAACTCCCACGCCAAGATTTCATCGAGTGCTTGCACGACTTGGTCTTCCGTGAAGACGGTGCAAACAAGACGTTCAAGGAGATGCTTGTCTCGAAGTTTGGACACGCGATCGCCAACAAGTTCCTCATCCCCTACAACACTAAACTCTATGCGTGCGATCTAGACACGCTGGATGCCGACGCGATGGGGCGGTTTTTCCCCCACGCAGACCTCAAAGATATCGTGGCCAATATGAAGGCCGAGGATAACCAGTCATATAACGCCACGTTCACTTATCCCAAGGGCGGCGCCATCATGTATGTGGATGCCCTGGCTAGCGAAGTGGACCCTCAAAAGATCGCGCTTAACGAGCGAGTGGAACAGGTCGATCTCATCGAAAAAACGGCGGTCACATCTGCTGGCCGAACTATCGAGTTCGAATACTTGATTTCATCAGCGCCCTTCGATGATTTCGTTCAAATGACCTCTCCTAAACTTCCGGTGAACTCTGAGTGTCTCACCAAGAATCAAGTGTTGGTCTTCAACCTTGGCTTCGACCGCAAAGGCCCCGAAGGAGTGCACTGGATCTACTATCCCGACGATGACCTGCGATTTTACCGAGTGGGCTTCTACGACAATATTGTCAATTCCGACCGCATGAGCTTGTACGTTGAGATCGGAATGCCGTCGGGCAGCAAGCCGGATGTCAAAGGCGAACTAGAACGCGTGCTCGTTGACCTTGGGCGTGCCGGCGTTGTTGAGGACCATCAGCTCGTCTCATGGCACACGGTGACCATGAATCCCGCCTACGTGCATATCAATCGCGATTCGCGCGAGGCCGTCATCAAAGCACGGCAACTCCTTCAGTCTAGAGGCGTCTACACCATAGGGCGCTATGGCGGTTGGACGTACTGCTCCATCGAAGACAACATCATCGAAGCGCAAAATTTGGCTAATGAGCTGAACCTCTTCGAGCCTTGAAGCGTTTCACATTGTTTTCAACTCGATTCCCCTACCTTTCACATACCGGTCATTCAGTGTTCAGACCCCAGCTCTAGTGTTGGTCTTGTCAATAACGACGACCCAAACGAGGAGCTAGACATGACGAACCCAACCACCAAGAACATCATCGCCCAGACCATCGCAACTTTCCACGCAGACGAAGACGGCGCAACGGCAACAGAGTACATCATCCTGCTTATCCTCATCGCCTGTTTCGTCATCGGAATCGTTAAGGTCTTTGGAAACACAGTATCCGAAAAATTTGGTGATGCTGAAGCAGCAATTTCAACCAGAGTCACCTTCTAGCCGAGTATCGCTGAGGCCATTCCCAGGTAGATCGCCGCGCTAATCACATCCATCGAAGAAGCAAAAAAGGGCCCCCCAACCGTGGCGGGGTCCAATTTCCATCTTTCAAAGAGAAGGGGAAGCACAGTTCCAGCGAGCGTTGATACCAACATCGCGCTTACTACCCCGCCGCTCACACTCAACGCAAAGACGCTCGCCAATTCGACGCTCGATGTGGTGTAGAAGCTATAGGATGCCGCTACCAAGCCGGCGACAAGGCCGTAAACTCCGCCACAAATCAACCCTACGACAAACTCCCTAAGAACCACCCTTCCCAGGCGGCCGAACTCAATTTGCCCCATCGCAATGGCACGGGTCACAATGGTCGCCGATTGCAGGCCAACGTTGCGAGAAAGCGCAAAAAGAAGCGGCAAGAAAGCCGCCAAGAGAATTAGACGGTCAAGGAGGTGCGACCACATGTGGATCACGAGCATGCCGACTACGCCGGTCAAGAGTCCGGACGCCAGCCAGGGAAGACGGGTACGAGCGTTTTCCCAAGGATTTCGGTAGACACTGATATCTTGCTCGTGCCCCGCCCCCGCCATTCGAAGCATATCTTCATTGGCCTCGTGGCGAATGACGTCAATGATGTCATCCACCGTGACTACACCTACCAATTCGTTCGCCCCTTCAACCACGGGTAAAGCGAGGAGGTTGTACTTCGCGACCAACTTCGCCACGTCCTCTTGGTCCGTATCCACGTTCACTCGGATGACGTCCGGGATCATGAACTCTTTGAGCGCCTTTTTGGTGGGTTGTTGAACTACCTCCCGCAAGCTCGTCACACCCACCAACTGACCAATTTCGTTGGTCACATAGATATAGAAAACGATCTCGGCGTCGTCAGCCCCCTCCTGGATCACACGAACGGCTTCACCCGCCGTCACTTCCTGATGAAAGGCCAAGAAGTCTGTGACCATGAGGGCGCCCGCCGAATCGCTCTCGTAGGCGAGTATGGAGGTGGCCTCAGATTGGTGCTCGTCCGACATGGCTTCGAGAAGTAGAGCGCTGCGGTCGTCGTCGAGCACCTGGAGCACGTAGTTTGTGTCGTCGTTGGGCATCTCGCTCAAGATCGCACTCAGCTCCGTGTCCGGCACCTCCTCAATAAGATTGCTAAGAATCGACGGCTCGAGCTCACTTAAGATGTCCCCTCTTGCGGCGTCGGTAGGCACATGTCTAAGGACCGTCAGCTGTTGGCCAATGGTCAGGGCACCGAAACATGCAGCAAGATCTGCAGAGTGTGTCTTGGCTACAACCCGTTTCAATTGAGGGATCTGTTCCGCCCTGATCAGTCTACGGATCGAAGATACGAGAACCTTCTGTGCTTCTCGTTCCATGATGGCTCTTCAATAAAAGCTATGGAGGGGTTACTCGCCTTCAGGCTGCTCAAGCAACCAACGGGTGTCCTGAGCGTCTTGCTCAAGCTCCCACTCAGACTCTTGCGCTTCAGGGAACTGCGCTGGGTCCTTCGCCGTGGCTCTACCGCTAGAAAGCAGGGATGCAAATATCCCAAGACCAGCCAATACCAACACGATTGCAAACATGTGGGTTGGCTTAACTTGTGGCCGACTCACAGGGCGCTTGGAGCGCTTTGCCGGAGTTCGAGTAGGTTCTGCGGGTAGTTTTGGGAGACTGCTCGACGAAGCTGAAGATGCATTTCGTCTTTCGAATTGGCGGACCAACGCGTCTCCGTCCAACCCAACCTCGCGTGCGTAGTTTCGGATATGGCCGAATAGAAAAACATCAGCCTGAAACTCGTCAACGCTGTCCGCCTCGAGATTTTCCAGCAATGTCTTGGGTATGCGCGTCAGAGACGCCGCCTCAGCTATGGACAGTCCCCGACTTTTTCGGGCTTCTCTGAGCTGTGTTCCAGGCGATTTCATGCGCGTATCCCTCTAAACAAACGAAAACCAACGAGCGTCTTGTGAAGCGTGTTTTACATGATAATAGCACACTTGCAAGCCAAAATCTTGACATAAAGACATTCATGTCAGGGTTTTTTCGTTGTGCAGGTCGGGCTTGACACTCTGAGCGCGCTGCTGCTAGCTATTCGGCAAGTTTCACCAGTCTCTTGAACGCCAACATACTCGGTGCCTCCCTTGAGTTCTCGAGTAAAACGATTCAAGACCACGGAGACATAATGCGCACGCGTTACCAATATTTTCTCGGGGCCCTACTGGGCGCTTCTCTTTTTGTCGGGAACCCAGCCACAGCTGCGGATTTCACAAATCTGCTCGATGCAGCCGACGATCACGACGATCTGATTGAGGAAACCTACGACCCTTTCGATTTTAATCTCGAAACGCGGGTGCGTATGGAATTTGAATCCGCGACCATATCGAGAGAAACCGCGTGCGTACCAAGTGATGCAAGCCTGATCGGTGATGCCGCACAAAACAACCCTCGGCTCATCGTAGACCGCGGACGCTGTGCGGAACCTAGAATCATCTCCAATAAAGAGCTCGATTTTAGCCGTCAAACCACGGCGATTGATATCGATCTTCGGGCCGGTATCTACAAGGATTTGGAGTTCAGACTTCGCGTCCCTTACGTGTTCTCGAGCGTTGCCGGAATGAACTACGCCGCGGGCGTTACTGCCGCGAATTCATCCGTTGATCCGACAGACGAGGTCATTGGAGCATCGGCTCGGCAATTCAATTCCGGGGACACGCAAGCACAACACGTCTCCAACCTCTCGACCTTCAACGGCAACCGTTTCTTTGATGTAAATGGGTCGGAGTACGAGCGGTCGGGCTTTGCCGACCCTTCGATTTCGCTCGAATGGGCGCCGTTCAACGATGAGCGTGACGACACCAAGGCGAAGCTGCTCTTCGGCATGGCGTACAAGATGCCTATCGCGCCCGTCAAAGCTGCCGGCAATAAGAATGTTGGCGAGGGAATGCACGAGTTGAGCTGGAGAATTGCTTCTTCGAAGCGCTTCAACTGGATCGAGCCCTATTTCGGCCTGCAATACTTCCTCCCCTTCGCAGCCACCGACTCGCCCATTCAACGCGTCGACAAAAACAACCAAGGGCAGGTTTTCGCAAATCCTCCCCAGCGTGGAAATATTACGGTCGGAACGGAATTCATTCCTCATGAGAATACTGAGACAGGCGCGCGCTACGGAATCGACCTTAGATTTACCTTCGGTTACACAAGCGAAGGTCGAAACTACACTCAACTCTTCGACCACATGACCAACAGTTCATGTAACGGCAAGACTCTTGGGGATGTGTTGCCTCAGTTCGACGACCAGGGGCAACTTTCAAACCTGGATGATGTCGCCTGCTCGTGGATCGTGCGTCAGCCCTCCAACGCCGACCCGGTGCCGATTTATAATCTCGGTGAAGCGCTCGGCGACACCTCGGCATGGAACACCGATGGCATCATGACGGTTGAGAGCTACGCGTCATTTACGGGCATGCTCGGCGTCTATCTCCAGCCTACGAAGTACTTCCAGCTTAAGGGCAACGTGGCTCTTACGCATAACCAAGAGCACTTCCTCTCCAATGCACGGACAGGGCGTGACGCTGATGACGCGCTTGAATCGTCTCCTGACGACACGGTCGACCTCGAAGGCGCGGACGCAACGATCGAGAAGAACCCGGTCTTCAACCCGACGTACGACCAGACCGGCAACCGCTTCCGCATTCAGGAAAACAATATCTGGTCCATCTTCCTGACCGCAGCCCTCCAGTTCTAAACGACTATTTCTGGTCTTCTATCCAGGAATATACCAGCGACTTCTGAACACCTAGTGTCTGGGAGACAATCGTCTTGATAGCCTGCGGGGCCAGTCCGGCGCTGACCAACTCTGCCACGAGCTTTCGTCCCAAAGCATCGTCCTGTTCCTTGTAAGGCGCATGCAGAACCACAACGCACTCACCCTTGATCGTCTTTGCGGCCACTTTGGCCAAGACCTCGGCAGAATTGCCCCGTAGATGCTCCTCATGTAGCTTTGTGAGCTCGCGCCCCACAAACACCATAGAGTCCCCACAAACGTCGGAAACATCCTCCAGAAGGCTCTTGAGTCGTTGTGGAGACTCATAGAGAACTAAGGTTCCACCTTGCCACGATTCCAATTCCGCTCGTCGCGCCTGTGATTTTGGCGATAGAAAACCACGAAACTCAAATCGGTCACTCGGAAACCCGGAAGCTACAAGGCCAACAATTGCCGCACACGCGCCAGGTAACACGTCCACACGAATTCCACGGTCTTGCGCTGCGGAAATCAAGCGAAACCCGGGGTCAGCAACTCCGGGTGTACCTGCATCACTCACCAAGACCACACTTTCCCCGCTCTCCATCAATGCGATGAGTTCTTCAACTCTCGCACTCTCATTGTGGTCATGATTGCTCACGAGGCGGGGTCGACCATTCTCTCGCTGGATTCCGATTAGCTGCAAGAGCTTCCCCGTAACACGGGTATCCTCGCAAGCAATGGTGTGCGCAGCGCGAAGCGCAGCAACCTGGCGCGACGTGACGTCGCCCAGGTTGCCTATCGGGGTCGGACAGACTGTGAGCATGAAGAATTAGCGGTTCTCAATCGAGAGCCCAAGCTCTTGACGAAGTTGGAAGTATTCATCACTGATGGAGAAGAGCACCATCTCGCGAATCTTGTCCTTTACGCTCGCTTTGCCAATCGCGTTGACATCGTTCTTGATGCAGGTCGCTGCTTGGTGAATATCGCCGCAGAGCAAGAGCCCCATTCTGGTTGATGTATGATCAACCTGAGTGAGCCAATCCGAGAGGTTCGGATTCTCGTTCTTCTGGAGGTAGGACTTCATGAGCTTGCCAGTCTCCATAAGGATTGGAGCAGGCATTCTTTGGATTTCCTTTACGATTGCGTGCCCGGACTCATCGAATGTCGAAGCGATATTCAGTGATGGGTCGGTCACGTGCATCATCGCCATGAAGAACGCACGAAGGAACTCGGTTGGGTACGAAAGAGACGCAAGGTAGTGTTCTGGTCTCAAGAGACACAAGTTTCGCGAAATCGTGAACGCAAGTTCACGGTCCGACTTGCCTTGCATCATATCGCCGCCGATCACGAATGCCGCCGGATCAACATTGGCATTGCGCATTCCGAGCGCCTGCTCACGATGCAGGTAGAGCGTCGGAGCTGGCATGATCGCCTGGGTCTGAGCCGAGTAGCGATAGATCTTCGTGAACATCAGCTGCTCGTCCTGACTCAAGATATCCTTCTTCTTATGAAGCTTCCAATCCTTGATGTCACGGGCGTAGAACTGCCTCAACCCAATCCCGAGACGCGCCATGATGAAGGTCATCAGCATGTCTTGCTTCGGATGATAGATGAGCTTGAGCATTTCCTGGTTGAACTGCCGATTCGCCAACTTGAGGTTCTGACCTAGATATTGGCGATAGAACTTCTCCTCTTGCTCATTTGCGTTCTGAAGGAAGCTCAACGCACCAGCCATACACCAGGCCTTGTCGTACTCCTTCTTCTGCATGTAGGCCTTCCAAAGGGCGCGATAGCTCTCGATTCGGAACGCATCGATCTTGATGAGTTCTTTGTGTTGAGTGATCGCTCCGTCTGGATTGTCGTCGCCGCGGTCATAGAGCTCGGCAAGAATCAGGCGAATCCTTTCGTCTTCGGGCTTAAGAGAGACAGCGGTTTCGAAGGCCTGAATGGCGCTCTTAAGCTGCCCAAGACGGCTACGGTAGATCTCACCAAGACTTTGCCATAGCAAGAGCTTGATGTTCTCCATAGTTCCGTCGTCGTTCTCGACCACACGTCGCAACATTCGGCGGTAGGCTCTCTCGAGCTCCTTCCACTCCTTGTCCTCGGTCAACAATCTATCGATTGCCTCAAAGGCCTTGAGCATCTTGACGTCGGAATCGAGAGCAGCGTCGAATGCCTCGACTGCCCCATTTCGGTCGCGGATCTCATCGCGAAGAATCACACCAACTGTGTAGAGGTACTTGCTACGTCGCGCAGCGTCTTGCTCTCGCTCGATGAGTCGGCGCAACATGTCCACGGCCTCAGGCCACTGCGAGGTCTTGGTGTAGATGTCGAGAAGCTTGCGCAAGATGAGCGCCGATTCAGGATCTACATCAAGCGCCTCAAGATAGGCCTCAGTCGCTGGCCCACTCTGGCTGAGCTGCTGGAGCCAGATGTCTCCAATTCTAGACAGATGCGCAAATCGCACCGTGTCTTCGCGCTCAGACTGCAGGAGGTACCGCAGAGTGTTAATGACCTCTTGCCAGTTCTGCTCAGCCTCGAACGATTCCACCAAAGCGTGCAAACTTGCAGAGTGCTGCGGATCGTATTCGAGCGCCTTCTGATACATTTGGATGGCTTTACGCCGTTCACCAACGCGCTGCTTGATATCACCCGATTTGAAGTAGATATCTCGGAGGTCATCGGCGTCCAACGACGCAGCGTGATTGAAGGTAAGGGCTTGGAATATCTTGAAGGATTGCTCCCACTCACCGCGACGGTATAGCAGTTCGCTGAGCCCCTTCAACGTCTCGGTATCGGTTGGATCCATCTCATAGGCATCACGATACGCTTGAAGCGCACGCTCGCCCTGACCGAGCTCCATGGACACTCTGGCCATCTGAACCGAACGTCGATGCGACTCTTCTGCATCAATAGCCTGCCGATTGTTGAGCACCTGCTCCAGGAGCGGATGTGCCCTCTCCCATCTCTTCTCGGCCATGTACATGTCGATCAAAGGACGCGCGGCCTCCAAGATTGACGGATCGTTCTCGAGTGCCTGCTCAAAGTAGTGTGTCGCGGAGACTGAATCATTGAGTTGGGATTCGTAAACTTTACCGATCTGACAGAGGTAATCCGCCTTCTTGCTAAGATCACGCGAGACATCTTCCGCCTGCTTGAGCACACGAATCACACCTTGCGCGTCACCTCGACGTTGGAAGAGATCCCTGAGCGCGAGAATGCTCGGCTCATGCGCGGGTGCAAGATGAAGGGCCTTATTGTACGCGTTCTCAGCTTCTTCATCGTCTTGCAAATTAGCTTCGTACATGAAGCCGATTCGATTGAGTGTATCGACCTTAATCTCGTTGTCTGACGAGAGCTCAACGACCTCCTGAAGCGCTGGAATGGCGCTGTACCAGTTTGCGGTCTCATCATAGAGGTTTGCCAGGCTGAGCCAGACATCTGGCTGCGCACGAAGTGCCCCAGTCGAACGCGTAAATGCCTCGATAGCAGCATTCGGGTCTTGGATCTGGTCACGCTGCACGATACCCAGTTCATTCAACACGTGAGCCTGAGTCTGAGCGTCCTGCGCAACATCAGCGTGTCGAAGTAGAATCTCTGCCAGGTCAAACCAGTTCTCTTGACCACGGTACAAACGCTCGAGGTTTGTGATGGCCCCAAGGTGATCAGGCGAGACCGTCAAGATGTTATTGTACGACTCGACAGCGCTGTTCAGGTCATCGAATTGTGTCTCCTGGAGCGATGCCATTTTGCCGTATATCGCAACCTGCTCGTCGGGCTCGTGGGTGAGTTGGAGCTGCTGCTCGTAGACTCCCAAAAGCTCGTTCCAAGTGCCGCGTGCTAGATAGAGGCGCTCCAATTGTGCCAAAGACGGCGAATGCGATTGGTCGGTTTCAATCACCTGCTGATAGGTCGCAATCGCCTCATCAGTATTGCCCAATCGATCTTCCCAAATCTGAGCGACACGGAATCGAATTTCCACGATCTCGTCTGGGTCGTAAGTGGCGCTGGCCTTCTGATTGAGAATCTCGATCAGAGATTCCCAACGATCATATGCTTCGAAGATTCGCTCCAAGCTCTCGATCGCCAGAAGGTCTGCTGGATCGATTCGCAGAATCTCACGATAGGACTCGATAGCTTCGTCCACCTGCCCCATCTGCATCTCGAAGAGCTCACCCAATTTTCGCCAGATCTCCATCTGCTCGTCTGGGTCCGTGGTGAGTTCAACGCGTTGTTTCAGGATCATCGCCAATTCTGGCCATGCCGAAATCTGCCGATAGAGATTCTCGAGACGGTCCATGATCTCAACGCTATCAGGCTCAAGCATGAGAGCGCGCTGATAATGGTAGACCGCATCATCAAGTTGATTGAGATGCTCGGCCAACCACAAGCCGACACGCTGGTGCAAATCGGATGCGTCCGGCGAGTCAGGCAATTCGCTAAGGACCTTCTGACATTCGCCAACCAAGTCGGCCCACTGACCGGTCTGACTAGCTAATCGCTCCAAATCGTCGAGGAGGCTCTCGTCATCAATGGTGTCAGCCCGGAAAGCTGTGACGAGCACTAAGAACGCCCCTTCGAGCTGCCCCAAGTGCTGTTCAAACACGCGCGCCGAAGCACGTCGTGAAGTCAAGAAGAGCTCTGGGTCATCCGAGTTGTGGTCGGCACGGTCTAGATAAAGGGTAGCGAGCGCCTGATACGAATCCACCGTCCCCTGGGTTCGGTAGATATTCTCGAGCGCTGTACCAGCCTGCTCGTTCGTCGGAGCGACCTGCAAGATCTGCTCGTAGAACGACGCCGCACGGTGGTTCTCAACGATTTTGGTTTCCCAAATATCGGCGATGCGAAGCAAGAGTTCGATTCGCTCGTGAGCCATCGAAATATGGTCGAGCTTCATCTCGAGAACTTCAGCTGCTGCCTCCCATTCTGCCGCGTCCAGATAAAGACGCTCAAGACTATCCAAGGCCCGCTCATGGCCAGGCGAGTACGCAAGTACGTGCTTCCACGCCTCGATCGCCTTCTCGGTCTGCATCAGGACGTCGCCCTGTACCTCACCCACTTGCTCCCAAAGAGCGAGCTTCATCTCGCTATCCACCTCGGGATGTTGAAGAAGTCGATAATCAACGTCCATCAACTCGACGTGGTCGGAGTTGCGCTCATAGAGATCTCTGAGCGACTCCAATGCACCAAGATGTGTTGAGTCAATCTCCAGAACAGCCTTCCAGCACTCCAGGGATTGCCCTTCATTTCCAAGCTTATCGGCCCAGATCACACCGAGGCTCTCGTAGAGAGGAAGTTGGTCTTCTGGAATCAGCGTCAACTCAACTTCGCGCTCCAACACACCGACCAGGTCGGTCCATCGCTCTTGGTCGAGATAGAGCTTTCTGAGTTGCTGCAACGCCTCCACATCGTCATCTCGGAGTTGAAGCACCTGATTCCAAAGATCCACAGAATCCTCGGGTCGATTCAACATCGCCTCCGAGATTTGAGCCATCTTGGTGTAGGTGTCCGCACGGTCCTCGGGATCATCGATAGCTTCCGCATATCGACCGAGGACATCGTAGAGGGACTCCCAACGCTCCAACTGATAGAAGATTTGTTGAAGTCGCATCAACGACTCAACATGACCAGGCTGGATATCCAGAATCGTCTCGTAGGTTGAAATGGACGAATCCAAATCACCAAGCTGTGTCTGGTAGAGGCCAGCAAGACGGAAGTTCAGCTCCACAATCTCTTCTTCATCGTAAACAGCCTGAATACGACGAGAAATGATGTCGGATAGCTCTTCCCAACGACCCTGGTGGTCGTAGATTCGGTCCAAGGCTCGAAGTGACTCAACGTTGGTCGAGTCGAGAGAGAGCACGTTCAGGTAAGCCTGCTCCGCGCGATCCATAAAGCCGAGCTCAGTGTCGTAAATTTTTGCGAGTGCCAAGAAGATCGCAGCCGAAGATTCTTCATCGATCTGAGGGCTATCGAGCGCCTCGATCAATAGCTGTGCACCGGCTTGCCAGTTGTCGGTTTCGCCCGAAAGGCGAACGATTTCTGAAATTACCGACTCTTCGCTTGGCTTCTCGCCGAGTGCCTTTCCGTAGGAAGCAAGGGCACTCTCGGAATCCCCCAACTCCTCAAGGAATGTCCGAGCAACGAGCATCCATACGTCATAACGCTCTTCGGGCTCGTCAAGCATTTCAAGCCGCTGAACGTAGATCTCCACAAGCTTGGAGTGCTGCCCGCGTGACGAATAATAAGGCTCAAGAATACCCGCTACCTGATTGACTGCCTGACCAGACATGAACATCTGCTCAAGCGATGCGATAGCATTCGGGTTCTCAGGATCCTCCATGAGGATCGTCTGATAGACTTCGAGCGCGCCGTTCTCATCTTCTAGAGCGCTTTGATAGAGCTGGCCAAGTCGAAGTCTCAAGCCGAGCACTTCGTCTGGGTCCTGCGAATTCATGATGCGAGTTTGGAGAATCTCAGCAAGATGAGCCCACTCTCCTTCGCGCTGGTACAAACGGTCCAGTGCGGCGATCGCGGCGTCATCAGACGGATCACCTTCGAGGACCTTTCTGAATCTTGCGATAGCCTCTTGAGGTGAGTGGAGTTCCTCTTCATAAACGCGGGCAATTCTTACCTGGAGATTTCGAACCACATCAAAATCGGTCAAGTCTTCAATGCGTGCGTCGAGTTGCTCAATGTACTCGGGCCAAATCTCCAATTCCGCCGCTAGCCTCTCGAGCGTGTTTAGAACGTCTGCTCGACCAGCGTCTACCTTGAGGGCCTCTGCATAGGTCTCGAACGCGGACACCGAATCATAGAGTTTGTGCTCAAAGATCGACCCAATCTCGTTGTAAAGACCGAGCTTTCTCTCAACATCTTCGCTCGCTTCAATGAGGAGCCTCCAGACGTGAATCAACTTATTCCACTCTCCAGAGTCTCGGTAGATCGGCTCAAGGACTTCACCGGCCATCGCCGCATTCTCGCCCTGCGAAATCAGACCCTCGAGCGCCTGAGTCGTCGCCTCATGCGAAGCATCAGAACTCAAAACCTCTCGGTAAGTCTCAATCGCCTTCGGAATATCAAAAAGGTGCGTCTCCCAGAGACGTCCGATGCGGTAGCGAACATTGTTTGACTCGTCTTGAGTCGAAACGAGCATCAACTCCGCTTCCAGCGTCTCGAGCAATTCGTTCCACTGCTCGGTCTGCTCATAGAGCTCGTCGAGCTGGACCCACGCGTTGACTTCTGTTGCTTCGATCTCCAAGACCTTTCGAAGTACGTCGATTGCTTCATGCGGCTGACTCAACGCATTTCGATGAATATCAGCCATCGCGTAGTAAAGGTCCTTGCGCTCTTCTGACCCTTCACCCAAGAGTTCGACCTTGCGGTCGTAGATCTTGAGCAAATCTTCCCAGGCCTCGAGGTCACGATAGAGCACCTCAAGTCGCCCGATACTGTGTAGATCCTCTGGATCTACCTCGAGGGCACGTTGATAAACCTCGATCGCTTCTTCCGGACGCTCCAAAAACTCCTCGAGCATCAATCCGGCCTGGCGCAGAAGATCGCGCTTTGCCTCGACTTCATCTACGAGGTCCGATTTGTGCGTCAAGATAGGGACCAACTGGTCCCAATTCTGAGCGTTACGATAAAGAGTCTCGAGTTCTTCAACCGACTCAATATCGCTCGGGAAAATCTCCAGAACCTCGTGAAGTCGAGCCGTCGCTGAGTCGATTTCACCGAGTTTGTCGCGATAGATCGTCGCTGCTCGTCGCAATAGAGAGCGCTTGATATCTGGCGATTCCTGAACCTCAGACTCGCGTTCAAAGACCTCTACAAGCGCCTCGTAACCGCCCAAGGAATCGGCCAGTCTGTAGAGAGAATCGTAAGTCGGCTGATGCTCAACGCCTTCATGCAATGCGCGGGCATAGGTCATGAAGGCTTCGGCAGGATCCTGTGAACGAATCTCGTACATCGCCGCGATGCGGGTCAGAATGGAGACTCGCTCTTCTGCATCCTGAGTCGACTTCGCGCGAACCTCCAGAGCTCCGATGAGTTTCGTCCATTCATCGCGATCGAGATAGAGCGGCTCAACAATTTCGCTGATTCGATATTGTGGCGCCTGAGGATCGTGGAGGAGTCTTTCTAGCGCTGCGAGAGCCACTGAATCTTCCTCATCACTATCGACAACCTCCTCGTAGAGATCAGTTGCCTGTTCGTATTCGTTCAAATGCGTTTCCAGGACGCTTGCCAGGCGATTCTTAACACCGTTGACGGCATCACCATCCACAAGGGCAAGCTCACGCCGCAAACTCGCCGCGAGGTCGTCCCATTTGCCTTCGGCGGCATAGAGACGGTTCACCGACTCAATCGCTTCGAGGTTGGACGGATTGTCCTCCAAGATCGACGAATAGATTGAAATCGCCTGGGCTCGATCTTCGAGCTTCTCTTCCCAGATGAGACCGATGCGAGTTCTCAGTGTCTCGCGCTCATCGGCACTCTCCGCGAGTTCCAGCTCCCGCTCCAACACGCCACGCAACGCATCCCAATTCTCAGTACGCGTGAAGAGTTGCTCAAGATCATCGAGAGCATCCAGCGCTTCAGGATCAATCTCCAAGACAGCTTCATAATTGCTTTGAGCGCGGTCTGCGTCGTGCAAACGCTCTGCGTAAATCTCCGCGATACTGTAGTGGTAATGCCGCTTCAGTTTCTCATCGGACAATCCGCCAACGATATCTTCGTAAAGACCTACCAAGTCTTCCCAGGCATCCAGGGCATCGGCGATTCTAACAAGCTCGTTTTGAGCCGCAGCATCTTCCGGCTTCATGCGAAGAAGCCGACCGAAGCCCGAGAAACTCTCAGCTGGCTGCCCCAATTCGTTCAGATACGTATCGGCAACGCGACGGATCAGCCTGCAGGCTAATTGCTCGTCTGCGCCTTCAATCTGCACCTCAAGCACTTGAATGTACTTTTCCCAATCGCCGTGCACTTCGTAAGCTGGCTCAAGGATCTTGGCCACTTCCAGTGAATACTCGGCTTCGTCTAGGTACGCTTCCAGAGCATGAGAAGCCTCTCTATGGTTCGGCTCCCAAGCAAGGGCACGGCCGAGGTTCTCGATGGCGTCTTTGGGCTCATTCAAGAATTCTTTGCAAACCGTACCGAGTTCGTATCGAAGGGAAACCAATCTCTCGATTTCATCTTCAGTATACGCCCCTGCAACTTCCACCACCTCTTCTTCGGCCTCAGAAACTTCTTCGCCTAAGAGGGCCTCAGGGCGAGAAACCAGCGGCTTGGAATCCTGACGGTCGGCCGCGGCCGACTCCAAAAGAGCAATCTCACGACGGATGATGCCAGCGAGGTTCTCCCATTCGCCTTCTTCACGATAGAGCCTGTGTAGTTGCTGGAGACCCGGCTCGTAGTTCGGATCGATCGCAAGCGCCTCCAGGTATTGCTTAATGGCTCCTTTCTTATCCATCGCCTGATTTTCGGCGATCAATGCCATCCCACTTAGAATCTCGACGCGCTCTGAAGGCGTATCTGTAAGCTCGATCTGACGCTGATAGATTCCCATCAGATCATCCCAACGCGAACTGCGTTGATAGATGTCTGCCATCGCCTTGAGGGCCACCTGATTCTCGGGCTCTTCGGCAACTACCGAACCGAAGTACTCGAGCGCTTCGTCAAGACGGTCCAGTTCTTCTGATAGAACCCGTCCCAAACGCAGCTTGAGATCGCGAAGCTCGCTCGTCTCAAGTTCTTCCTCGAGAGCAATCTCGTAAACTCCAACCACAGCAGGCCATTGGTCAGCCAATCCGGCAGTTCTCTCAAGCTCACCTGCAAGGCTTTCAGAGTTCGGGCTCTCACGGAATGCAGCAGCGAACCAAGCAAACGCATTGGAGACCGAATCAAGTTTATCCTCATAGAGTTTCGCAAGCTTGAGCTGGTACTCCTGCCGATCGGCCACTTCGCCACGATGAGCGAGGATTACCTCACACACGTTTTTCAGCTTTTCCCACTCCTCAGCTTCTGAATAGATCGGCTCGAGGAGCTCGGCTGCTCCCACGTTCTGAGCGTCGATCTGAAGCACGCGGTCCAAGTCACGTTCGGCGCGAGACGTGTCTTCCAATTCCTCTCGCCACACACGAGCAGCACGAAGCAAGAGCTCAACTTTGGTCTCTTCCTCCTTCACCGTATTGGCTAGAGTCTCAAGAAGTCGAACGAGCTCCGCCCACGAGTCTGACTCTGCGTAGAAGCTTTCGAGATCATCCCACCTCTGATTATCGATGAAGAGCCGCTCGAGAGACTTGCGAGCCTTCAAGTCGTCCGGTGCAAGCTCAAGTGCTACACGCCAAGCGGCAATCGCGCCTTCGGTGTTTTCGAGGCGATCCGAATAAAGCGGTGCGAGTTTACCAAGGAGTTTGAGCTTTGCCTCCGGGTCTGACTCAAGTCTTGCCTTGACCTCAAGGATATCAGCGAGTGCCTCGTATTCTTTGGTCTTTTCGTAGAGCTTTTCAAGAGATTCCAGCGCCTCAGGATCTTCCGGCGCATATTTTCTAACTTCGATCCAGAGCTCAGCCGCCACGTCGGGCTTTCGAAGTTTGTCAGTCGCGAGCTCCGCAACAAGTTTCAAGCCCTGGGCCTTTTCCGCATCACTCTCAAACTGGTCGATTTCACGACGGTGAACCTCGATGAGCTTATCCCATTCACGACGCTTCTCGTACATTTCCTTGAGGAACTCGATGGCGTCCGCATTGACCGGGTCGAGCTCAAGCACTGTTTCGTAAGATTTGATCGCCTCGGCCTGATTTCTGAACTTCTCCAAGAAGAGCTTAGCAATCTGGCTGTGAATCTCGACCTTGTCGGCGGTGGTTTCAACCAACTCAGCCTTGGTTTGAAGCGTATTGATCAACTCAGTTGAACGATTGAGCTTGTCGTAGAGGCTAACCAAAGCATCCAGCGCGGGGATATTGGCTGGCTCAAGGTCTAAAATCTCTTTGTAGGTGTTCACGACCATCATGTCGTGATTCATGTGGTCGCGATACACGCTGACCATTTCTTCAAGGATGTCGATCTTCTCAGCTGTATCCTCTTCTTCAGCAGCCTCAGTCTTCAAAAGGTCCACGTACATGGGCCATTTTTCGGTCTTCTTATAGATCTCTTGAAGCCTATACCGGCTGACACGATCGTCCTTAAGCTGACGGTCGAGTCGACGAAGCGCATCCATCTCTTTGTCGCTATCGTCCATCGCAGCGGCGACGTCCGCCATGCGCATATAAACTCGTTGAGCTTGCTCGTCCTTGTCCAGGTCTGCCCAACGGCCCTCGAGCGTGCGTTGGAATTTACGCCAATTCTCCCGCCCTTCTTCGAGGTCAGTCTGCCACTCAGCGCCAGCAGCACCTGGATCTTTACGCAGGTCCACAAACGCAATCTTCGCCCTCAAGGCGTCCGACTCAATCTCATCTAAGACGGATTCCAACACGTTTGCATCAAACAAGAAATGCGTCCAAGTGTGGAAATCCGCCTCGATCCCCAAGGCAATCGCCTCTCGCCATACGCGAATGGCATCATCCTTGGACTCGTTGTGGCGCGCTTGAAGTCTAGCCGCACGCACAACGTCTTGCAGTGCCGCATCTCCGTCTTTCGATGAAGCGTTCTGAAGGATGGCATGCATGCGCTCACGCCAAGAGCCACCAGCTCTTGCTGCCACCGCAGGTGCCGAGTCTTCAGACTCTTCGGCTTCTTCAGCCACCACATCGCTCTCTTCGCCAGACACGTCCTCCACTTCGGAGACTTCCGACTCGGCCATTTCAGTTGCTTCAGACGCTTCGCTCTCATCCCCGAGATCAAAATCAGGGGCGTCGAGGTCTTCGGGTGCGGAGATGACGTCGTCACTTTCGCCAAGGCCCGCTGGCTCCTCTGCCACTTCCTCCGACTCTTCGGCGTCCGAACCTTCAGCGGCTAGATCTTCTGCGGCGCTCACCTCATCAACAGAGCTCAACTCATCGACAGAGCTCAACTCATCGACAGAGCTCAACTCATCGACAGAGCTCAACTCATCGACAGAGCTCAACTCATCAACAGACAACTCAACTGATTGGGGCTCAGCAAGAGCTTCCTCGCCCTCCTCTTCGGCGCCTTCCGACTCACCGCCCTCGGGAAGATCGTAGCCTAGTGCCAGAAGACCAGAGCGAGCGCGTTCATTGCCCGGATCTGCCTCAAAGACACTAGCAAAACATTGCGCAGCCGCTTCGGGCTCCTGCAAGTGTGTCCGATACATCTCGCCCAGTTCCACCAGAGCATCTAGCTGCCGATAGACATCTGTTGCCGAGTTGACTTCGTTGTAGAGCAACTCAGCATAGGTACCGTAGTCCTCAGCCTTGAGCGCCACGTCTTGCCGCCCCCAAAGCGCGGCAAGGTTCGTTGCGTCGAGGTCATGGGCCCAGACGTAGGCGTTCTTAGCTTCGTCCAAATCCTCGAAAAGGAATTCGAGCAGTTGACCCATACGGTAGTAGAGTCGACTCTTGGACTGCGAATCTGGAAGATTCTCAACACTCTGGCCAAAGAACTCGTAGAGCCCTTCCACATCGTTCGCTGCGGCGAGCGCAAGCAACTTAACCTCTGGAGCACTCGGAGTGTTGCTACCCGCGCTCAGTGCGCGGTCCAGAAGCGCGGATGCACGCTCAAGATTCCGCTCATGGAAAAGAGCGAGCGCGCTAGCCTCCAAAATGAAGCGTGCACCATCCTCACTTGCACCAAGATCTGCAGATGCACTTTCCAATCGCGTCACTACGTCGGCGATTTGATCTCCAGAGATCTGTGCGAGCCGTGCTGCTGGGTTGAGTGAGTAGGGGCTTGACTCCAACTCGGCGATGTAGTGCTCAATCAAAGTTAGGCGATCCATCTCGATTTAGCTTCCGTCTGGGTGATGAATTAGGCTTGTGAGAGACGCCGTGGCAGTGTTCTTCGAACCACTTTAGACGGCACTCAAATTGTACGAACGTTCGTTGGGGGAGTTGTATCACAGGCCGAGAAAACTCGGCAATCTGGAGCGTCACTCTTTCTCTTGCTCCTCACGCATTTGCATGATGAAGCCCTGTGCAGCGATGATCCTCGCCGCGTCTTTCGATTGGTCGGCGCGCTGGGCAAACATGTCGAAGCCAGACATCGCTTCCTCTGTCTTCCCTTGCGCCATATGCGCCACCGCGAGGTTGAACACAGCAGTCGTCAAACTGGCGTCGAGCTCCAGGGCACGTTTAAAGTTGGTTTCCGAGTCCGGATAGCGCTTTAGCTGTAGTTGTGCCACGCCAAGTCCCAGGTGGAGACGGGCGACGTCCGGGTTGTTCTCCATGCCGTTCTCGTAGACCTTGACGGCGTGGTCGTAGAAACCATAACGATTGTAGAGGTCTCCAAGTGCATGATACGCCTCCCCGCCTTTACTATCACTATCCATCTTCATACGAGCGTTCGCCTGGATTGACTTCATGTAGGCATCAATGGCCTCAGTATACATTTCCTGATTCTCGAGCGAGAGTCCGTATCGAAACCATGCCTTCGCAAAGTCGGGCTTCAGATCAGTAGCGGTCTTGAGAAATTGCATGGCATCCTGATCTTTGCCCGTCTCCTGCAGCAGCGCCCCTAACTGATAGGCAATCTGAGGATTCTCACCATCTCGCGAAAAGGCGTCGCGATAGAAAGTCTCAGCATTATCGGTCTCGTTGAGTTTTCGGTGATAAATCTGCCCTAGAAAGTAAGGTGGGTCTGCATACGTGCTGTCAATTCTTGCGGCCTCTTTGAGCAACTTCACTGCTTCCAGCGTTTGACCACCGTTGAGAGCCTCAAGCCCTTTATTCATCTCGGAGATTGATTCCGCTCGATCCATGCTCGTACAGGCCGAACCGGCGACCAATATCAAAGCCAGAGGAATCCAAACCATTAAGCGCTGCACTAATTTCACATCTGCTCCTGCGCATCGGTCATAAGACTGACCAGCCACACTTGTTTTACTTGGTGGCCATCATAAACCTACCTTTCGTTCTGTGACAACAATCCTCACCGATCTTTCGAAGACGAACGTCTCCCCATTAAACCTGGAAAAGTGGCGGGCACAAAAAAGCCCGCGACGAGCGCGGGCGGAGATTGGGGCGACGTGCCAAGTCTACGAACTAAGATTGAACGGATAGTTCACAATCACTATACCGCCACCCTTCGGCTCCGGGAAAACCCAGCGCCGAATATTGTTCGTCATGCATCGCTCTACGGCGGCGTTATTCAACGTGGAGTCTGAAACCACTGCTGAAACCACCGAACCCGTAGCTGAGATGGTAAAGCGCACTGTTACACGACCGGCAAGGCCTTTGTTCTTCTGAAGCTCCTGTTCGTAGCAATACTTGATTGCACCGCGGTTCTGACGAACCACGCGTCGGATGATCTCTTTATCCAAGGAGCCCTGAACGTTTGGATTGCCAGGTACAATGTTCGGCACGCGGCTATTTCTTTCTCCGAGGTCGCCAGCGCCTTTGCCGTAGCCAGAACCACCACGTCCGCCACCGCCACGACCAGCTGTACCTACGTTCGCAAGTCCAAGACCACGCTCAGAGATACCACCTCCACCGCGACCAGCGCCATGCAAACCAAGCCCACCAAAGCCTTTAGATTCACCAAACTCTGCGCCTTCCATTCCTCCAAGCGCGTGAATCGCATCCGATCCAATCGACGTGTCTGAAGAGCCCCAAGGACTCGACACCATAAGCTCAGACGCAATACCAGCGCTCATGGCGATTTCGGTATCACGCGCCTTTTTCAACTCCAGGTCTTCTGGGCTTCGATCACCCTTGATCGCCATCTTCTTGTTGGCGTCTGGTGCATCTTCCTTACCAGCCTGCCCTTCTTCACCTTTGTGTTTCGCGGCAGCCTCCTCGTTACCCTGATCGTCAAGCCAGTCTGGCTTTTCAATCACCTCTTGATCCGGCTCAAGCATGAGCTGCACGAAACGGTCAGTCGCCTGGAAACCATCGAGGTTCAATCGACCGGCGTTATCCGGCATGGTCATCGCGAGAATCACAAAGAGGATATGTGCCACAGCACTCAGCGTGATGTACGGAACTGGCGTGGTATCGAACCCACGGCCACCCAGAATTACCGCTGGAACGTCTGTGAAGTGCACCAAAAACGTGGTCGAACCGATATCGACGCGAGCTCGAGTGCGAGAGGTCAATGGGACCGAATAAGCCTGAGCACTTTCCGCAGACCTCTGTGCCACTCCACGTTGGATAGCATCAGCCAGGGTGTACTCTTGGTCGCCTTCACGAATCAAACCAGCCATGTCGGCAGTAAAATTCAGGGCATAACCACCACCCGTGTAGGAGACGAGGGGAAAACGCTCGTCTGGAATGGCGGGATCGTCGAGCACGAAGTCGTTCGCGTTCTTTCCACGAGCGATTTGCCCACCAATCGTTACTGTCTTTGGCGAGTTGAAACTTACTACTGAGAGAACGTTGTCTTCCCAGAGCATAGCGACTTCCAAGGTGTCTCCACCACGGTCACTAAAGAAAGCTTCTTGGTAGACGTCGGTGTCGCGGGTGCCTTTGAAGATCCAGTCCGATTCATAGTCTGACTCGAGAGCTCCAACGACGGCGACAGTTGAGTCGGTTGCGACCCACTCTCCTTCCGGGTTGTAGTAGCCCGCAGAGACCTGCCAGGCACCAGCTTCATCGTAGTAGCCGTAGCCGAGATGATACTGCCCGGCCTCGTCGTAGTACCCGGGGATGTAGTTTCCAGCGTCGTCGTAGTAGCCCTGCATTGTGTAGGGCTCAACCACGCTGCCATCGTCGGTCTGAATCCCAGTGGCCGAAGCGGCGGTTTCAGTCGCAGTCGCTGCTGCGCTCACGCCTACAAACGGATCCTGAGCAGCTTGGGCGGCCGCAGCGTCGATCATGGAAACACGGATTGATGTGTCTCCAAAACGCAGGACATCTCCTTCGGAGATGGCCGCTTTGGTCACCTTCTCGTCGTTGACATAGGTGCCAGTAGCGCTGCCAAGGTCGATTACACTAAACCCACCGTCCGCTGCCCGCTCGATCACTGCGTGAATTCGGGACACGTTTGGATCGTCGAGTCTCAGATGGGAACTCGATAGCTTACCAACCTTGATGACATCCTGGTCGAGATCTTCGGTCTTTACGACCTCGCTCCCTTGTAGAATCTCAAATCTTAACGTGCGACTGCTCATCGTTGTCCTCTAGGCCAGCCCAATGGGGCAAACTAAATATCTTCTACCGATTTGAGCATTTCAGGAACAAAATCTGAACGAATCTTGATCAAGCTGCTCGTTTTACCGTGCTGGTCCGCCTGAATTCCGAGCTCGTCGGGCTTCACAAGGTTTCCTTCAACGTCGTCGGCTTCGAAATCGTACTGAGTCTCTTTCTTGTAGACGACGTTGCTATCGCCACCGCCTCCCATCGCCTCACCGGCTGTTGGCATCGCGTCCTGGGCAAATCCCAAGGCCGGAACCAAACTGGCGGTTAGTAGTGCTGCGAAGAATGCTTTCATGACGTCTCCTTTACGGTCTTAATTGTGCGACATTGGGCCCGAAGGTTTGTTCCAAAAAAAATGCACAATTCGGTCTTTTTCCTACTTTAGACAGGCTATCACAACGCGCGAGGCCTGCAAACGTTTCCGCTACTCGGTCGGTGTGGGAGGGGCCGTCCCCGTTTCCTCGGCACTCTCTTGAGCCGCCGCCGCTTCAGCAGCTGCCTTTTCTTCGGCTGCAGCTTGCGCCTCGGCCTCTTCAGCAGCTTTCATATCCTGCTGAATCATAATCTTTTGCTCTTTGAGCTGGGGAATCTGTTCTCCAGTCACCTGAATCAGCTGCTGTACCTGAGTGATGCGCTCGTTGGCCTCTTTCTGAGCCTCTTGGTCAACCTCTCGGTCGTAGGCCAAGAAGTTGCGATAGTGCTCAATTGCCTTCTCGTAGTGTTGAAGCGCTTTTTCCATGTTGCCAATCGTCCAATCCATCTGAGCGATCGGATCGGCGGGCGCATCGCCCTGCCCTAAGCCAATCATGGCGTTCTGAGCCATGTGCTCGTGCTCCATCACACCGAGATTGAACTGAACCGAAGCGTTCTCAGGCTCAACCGCCTTAACTTCCTCATAGAGGGCTCGAGCGGCGTCCAGGTCACCCAGACCTCGCTTCGCCACAGCGATCGAGATCTTAGCCTCAGTATTCTTCGGCTCTAACGCGAGAACCTGCTCGAAGAGTGAAATCGCCCCTTCGTAGTCGCGCACGTTCAGAATTACCGCGCCTAAGTTCATAAGAGCTGCGACATGCTTGGGATCTTTCTCCAAGGCACGGCGAAACTGTCGAATAGCTTCGGTCACATCGTTCTTAGCCAGCCAAATCATCCCCATGATATTGTAAATATCGGCCTTGTTAGGGTCGATCTTCTCAGCGTTCAAACACACCAGAAGGGCCACGTCATACGCTTTCATGGCGTAATAGGTCTTGGCCAGATTGGCATACGCATCCACGTTTTGTGAGTCACCGGCCAATGAAAGCCTTGCGTGACGCACTGCGTTTCGATGGTCATCATCCATGCGGTAGAACGCGCTGATATTGCTGTGGGCGGCCGGATTAAAGTTATCCGCTTGCACCGCCTGATTGAAAAGATCGCGCGCCTCAGAAGGGCTACCATCCTCCCATTTCATCATCCCGAGGTTGACGAGTGCGCTCCCGAGGGCCGGAGAAACATCGAGCGCCTTTTGATACGAGGTTCTAGCCTCGTCACGAAGACCTCTCCTCTCTTGAATCACCCCAAGGTTGAACCACGCCTTTCCGAATCGAGCGTCTTCGCTCAGCGCTTCCTCAAGATAAGACTGAACTTGCTCAAGATTCTTTCCCTCCGACTTCTCATATACCGAAACAGCGTTTTCAAAGGCCTTGATTGCGGCCTCATTGGTCGTTGCACCGGTCGCTTTCACTGCCGGATTCTCGTCCTTCTTTGTCGAACTAGACCCACAAGCACTTAGAGATAGACACGCACCCAAGGCGATCAAAGTCATCCATTTACGATTCAACATTCTCGTCACTCCTGCACTCATCGCTGAGACGTAGGTTCGGTCATGGGAGGCTCAGAAGAGCCAAAGTCTGTAAGGCGATCCTCGTCCTTAACCTGCTTGAGGAAAGGCACACGCGACAAACCACTGCTGAAGTGATCTGGCTGTGCTCTCAATTCAGACGGCCGGCGGAATTCTCTTGGTCGAAGTTGAGCAAGAGCAACCTCGGCGCGTCGGCTGTACTGGTTGAACCAACTCTTCTCTTTTGCGATATCAAGCGCGCGCTTGTACGCATCCACAGCAAGCGTTTCAATCTGACTCGCGTTGTCCTCTAGAATTCCCCGATAGATCTCTTTTTGGTCATAGGTCAGACGCGGTGGTGGTGGACTCTGTCGAATATTGTTCGCCAAGTCTTGGAAACCAGCCCCGATGCGATAGAGACCGGCGATCGCCCAGTCGGGACGACCGAAGAGAATCACGCTTTCGAAGATCTCTTTGGCTTCCATGGCGACCTTCATCTTCTCTTGCATGCGCTTCTTGAGGACCTTCTCGTTCGGAGAGTCGATCTTGATTTTGACCATCTCCTCGAAGACCTCTTCACCGAGCATGAATCGCGCTTGAGCAGCCGCATCGCGCCCCGTGGTCATGGCCTCTTGGTCAGCCTTGCCCATCGAATTGAACTCTTTGAGAGTCTTATTGAACCAGGTCTTCGCCGTTTTTCGATTGGAGGATCCACCGAGATCCCAGTAGTACATCCCGATCTTCATATGAGATTCGAGATACCGGTTGGCAGGTCCCTTCTTTCCAAATCGCTTCAAATAGCCCTGGTACTGGTTGAATGCGTCTTTCTTGCGCCCTTGCTGCTCGTAAATCGTGGCGATCTGATAGTAGACCTCTGCTGACTTGTCCTCGTCACGTTTTCCATAAAGTTCGAGGAACGTCTCGTAATTCTCCACAGCTTTGTCCAATTCACCGAGCCCCTGGCGGAACGTCGAAGCGTTTGCGAGAGCGACCTCAGCATTCTCCATCTTGGGATACGTAGCGGCGTAGAGTTCATAGAACTTTGCAGCTTCGGTGTAGACGGCGAGCGCGTGGTAGTTACCTCCGATATTGTAGAGACTCTTGGGAGCGAGTTCCGAATCGGGACGCTCCTTGAGAAGGAAGATTCGAACCTGAATCGCCTTACCAAGTTCCTTCATGCGCTCGAAATCAAGAGCCGCGTTGTAGAGCGCCTTGTCCACAAGTTCGGACTGAGGGAAATCACGATAGAAGTCGACGAAGCACTGAGCTGCGTCTTTCCACTTCTCTTCGTCGTCAAGCACCGTACATTTCTTGAAACGAATCGACGCGTTGAGGGCGTTGATATCCGAAAGGAAAGCCTCATCCTTAATCGGCTGTTTCTCGAGGTACTCAATGACCGCAATATGAAGGTCATCGTACTTTCTCAAGAGATTCAAACTGTCCAAATGCAGGTTCGCTGCAATCACCGCAAGTCGATGCTCGCTGTGATTATGAGCGATATCCTTGAATGATCCGATCGCTTTATCGTGGTGATCGAAGTCGTAGTAGGTACGGCCCATCGTGTACTTGACGTCCACGATTCGATCTCCCTCCGGATTCAAAGCGACATACTTTTCGCACGCTGCGATCAGGCGTTGGTGCAAATCGGGGATTGGCTTGGCCTCAGGAATCGGTGCCGGCTTATCTTCCTCGCCTTCTTTCGGCTCCTCTAGCATTTCGTCTTTGCGAGCCTGAAGGTTGGCTTGCTCTTCGGATGTGTTCACGATCTTGAAGTACGAAAGGACAAGGGCGTGTACCGATTCATTGGTGTATTTGCCCTTCTCATCCATGGCGAGCACTTTTTCATAGGCTGTAGCAGCCTCTTCCCACTTCTGTAGACGATAGAGCAGCTCTCCATAGAAGAACTGCATGTTGTATTCCTCTCCCTGATTATCAAAGGTATCGAGGTACTCTTTGTAGAGGAAGTAGGCCATTGCGTAGAGATCGGGGTTCTTCGTCTTCTGTGCTTCGCGGTGGTAGGTGATGGCCCAAGTTCTGACGAGTTCTTCGCTTCTGGCACGTGTCTGAGGATAGGTTTTAGGATCCACGTCCTTAAATCCTTTTCCTGAATCCGCAAGCTGAACGAGCTTCATCAGTCGAACGATCTCCTTGACCGAGTCTGGGCTGTAGGAGTTGATCGTCGTGGTGTTCCGTACGATTTCATATTGGTAGTCGATGGTCTTAACGCTTTCCTTATTGACCGAGATCAACTCGCGATAGACCTGTGTTGAATCCGACGGCTTTCCTTTATCGCTGTAAAGAATTGCGAGGCGCTCTCCCATAGGCACCCAGTCTTCCTTATCCGACGCTACGCGCCGAAAGAAGGGGATCGCTTTATCTGCGGCTCCAATATGCGAGTAGGTTAGAACGATATCGTTGCGTGTCTGACGCACGAGACCTGCACCCACGCCCGACTTCGCAGACTTGCTGAGCTTCAACACATCCAGGAACGTATCGAGAGCTTTGGGCTTCGAGTCGAGGTTGAAATGACACCACGCCTCTTTGTATCGGGCATATGGATATGCTGTGGACTTCGGATATTGGCCGACACGTTGGTAGGCTTTGAGTGCCTGATCCATGTCGTCATTGTCGAAATAATAGTCGCCGAACGCCAGGAGAACGTTTGGAATGTGTTGGCTTTTTGGAAAGTCGTTGATGAGGCGTTTGAAGAATTCGATCGCTTCCTTCTTCTTTCCAACCTCCATGAGGTTCGCGCCCAGATAGAAGTAGACCTCGTCGAGGTCCTTGAACGTCGGGAAATTCCGAATGATCTCGACGTAGAGTTGGACGGATTCTTCCTTCCAACGCTTGCTCTCGTTGAGCATATCCTTTCGGCCTTGCTCACACTGAGCTTCCTTCTTTGCGTCTCCCTGATCACGATAGGAGAAACACTCACTTTGCCTTGCGTACGAACCTTGCTCGTAGAAGCGAGATTTGTCCCAGTACATTTCAGCAAGGTTGAAGAGGAACTCCGCACGTTGAGGATTATCCCGAGGTGTGGCCTTCAATAGGTCCTTGAGTTGCTGGATTGCTTCGTCGGTCTTTTTTACACTTTCGACCTTCTTATCCCCCACGATCGAGGTCTTCATCGGACCTTCCGATTCTCCCTCGAGTGTGGGTTTTTCAGCCTGCTTCACCTTCACATCAGATAACTGAGTCTCCTCTTTATCTTGCTGTGCTTGAGCGGGACTCGCGAGTAGGAAACCCGCCAAAACCCAAAGGACAATCTTACGCATGTTTAGCAACCTCATCTTTCACCTCGTGAATCAGCGTTTGCACTCGGAGTTTACATCGAACACATAAAAACCGAGCTCATCTCGCCAATATTCGCCATCGAACGTCCAGTACATTTCCTCATCGGAGACATCGACGCTCGGCTTATCTGTGACATCCCGATCCACCACCATGGAGGCTCTCAGGTCTGCCTCGATCTCACCCTTTTCAGCTCGGGCGACTTCGAATTGAATTTTCTTTTGTTCGAGAACAAGATTTTCTAGCTCTCGTGAAGCTCGTTCAAGTCTTTGTTGAGCGATCATTCCTGCGTCCGAGCGTGCAAACCCAGCGGACACTTCCAAGTCTGTATCCAACGCTCTAGCAAGTGGCGAGGACTTCCAAGTCTGGGATTTTTCGGAGAGGGCCGCTTTCTCCTCGGAGATAGCTTCAATAAGTTTGACCTTTCTCTGAACCTGTTGGTCATTGAGGGCCGAGTTTACGACGCGAACCAGTTCGTAGTTCTCGGTCGCTCCCTGGCGCTGATCTAGCAGCCATTTGTACATGGCCTCCGTATCGTCAGAATACTTCGCTACCACCGAATCGATCTCTGCCTTAATTGGCACGTATTGCTCGTCAAAACCCTCAAGCACGTAGCGCACGCGATCGTACTTGCAGTTATAGAAGTACAACACCGCGGTCAAAATCATTCCCTCAGGGAAATAAGCGGTATCGAAAAACGGTGCGTTGATCGTAAGCAAATTGCCCAGAGCCTTATTGTAGAGGTCCATCTGGAAATAGGCCCAGCTCGACTCAAACAAGGCCGTTGGCCATTGGGCGGAAGTGCGCGAAATCCTTCCGTAATACTTCAGAGAGGTATCGTATCCACCGGTCGAGTAAAAGACGCGAGCCATACCGAGGTTGGTCATGTCCAGAAGCTGAGCTTCTTCCTCGTTCAGAGTTCCCGCTTCTTCCTTAGCCACTAGAAATCGTAAGACTTCCTTGAATGCGTCAACAGCCTCGGCAGCCTCGTAGTTCGCAACGTGCGCCACACCGGAGATGTAGCGTGCCTTTGCATAGTCGGGGCTCCGCGTGGAAACCATCCCGAGAATCCTAAGCGCCTCGTCAATATCGAGCTCGTTGTACATATGGCGTCCAACGAGATAAGCGAAGCGATCGCGATATCTCTCGGGCACTTCATTCGGGAAAAACTCGGCATAGGCCGCGAGTCGTTGCATGAGCAACGGGTCTTCGGGAACTTCATCAGTCAGGAGAACGAGGCCGCGGAGCGTAGGAAGAAAGTACGGATTTGACGGACCTTCGTCGACGATCTGTCCAAAAATCTGCAATGCCGAGTGGTAGAGCTTCAGTTTGAAAAGGGTTTTACCGAGCTCGTATTTGGCTTCCGGCTTAAAAGCCTCGGCCGCCACGTCAGTGTCCTGAATCACCTTCCAAAAGGTAAGACTCGCCTCTTCAAACTTCTCCTCATTGTAGAGTGCTTTGCCTTCTTCGAGCACCTTACCCATAGGGCTCATTTCGGTCACGGCTTCCACTTCGTCCTCGCCGAAACTCATTCCCTGGGCCATCAGCGCAGGGCTAGTGAGTGCCACGCAGCCCACGATGGCGAATTTGAGGCTTCGAAAGAATTTCTTGTTCAATTGAGTCGTCACACTGACCTCACTTCGGTCGTTAAACTATTGGATTTCGTCTTTGAGACAGAGTTTGGTCTCACAGAACCACCGAACCAGGCAGGCTCGGCCCCACATCGCAATCGTAAACATTCATTAATGACAAGCGGCACAAAAGTACCCGAGCCCCCGAGCAGCGTCAAGTTGACCTCATTGCTCAACAAGCTGGTTCTCCACGCAGTAGAGCTTACCCGACTGGAACGGGAATTCTAAGCATCTGCCTGCTGGGCAATCACTATCATCGCTGCATCGTTTGGTGCAGAAAGGTGCTGATCCGCTGTATCGTGCGCAGACTCGAGTTTCACATTGCACGTAGTTATCTACGGCACAACTTAGCTCTCGAGACGTATCACCACAGAGCTGAACGGCAAGATCGGGGGAGGAAGGATCCAGGGTACAGGGTGCGTACAAATCGTCGGCGCATCCCACTAAGAGACTCAAGGACAAAGCCCCTAAGCCACCACAGATCACCAAACCCCATCGGTTGCGTGCTTCAATCAACATAATATCGCCTCGTCGACCACTATTAGAAGTGTGCAGACATTACCCCATTCCACTCGAGACATTCAATAAACAAAAACGCCAGCCGGAGTACGGCTGGCGTTTTTGTACACTAACAAGTCGCAAAACTTATTCAGCGGTGCCTTCTGCGCCCTCGGCTGCTGCCTCAGGAGCTTCCTCTGCAGGAGCTTCTTCAGCGGCAGGCTCCTCAGCAGGAGCCTCCTCAACAGGTGCAGTTTCAGCTGGAGCCTCTTCCTGAGTTGTTTCTTCAGCTGGTGTTTCCACTGGCTGCTCATCAGGTACTGGCTCGTTTCCACCACAAGCAACAGCACCGAAAGATACCATTGCGAAAAGTGCGACCAACAGGTGACGGATCTTCATGACAGACACTCCTTCCGAATCACAAACATTCGTTCGAACAAAAACTACGAACGTATAGGTTTAACACGCCGACCACTCTAAAATGGGCGTCGACGCGCCTCACTATGGACCAACATCTTTGTGACGTCTACAATTTTGTTGGCAAAAATTGCACTCTCAGAAATATTTGTGGACGCCCAATTGTTATGCGCCCCTCCAAAGACCCGGACCCATTCCCATGAAAATCCGAGAATTACTCGTTGTCTTATCACTGCTTGTACCTGCGGCCTCAGTCGCCCAAACCGCTCCAGACAAGACGCTATCTGAGTCTGAGAATGAGCTATTGAAGACGGCCGACGAAATCGCGGTCTCTGTAGGTGAGTTCCGGGGCCTCAAGACACTCGCCCCCATTAAAAAGGGGATTAAGGAGCGTTCAGAGCTACGAGAAGTCCTCTTGCAGAAGCTGAACGAAGGGGTTTCGGATGACGATATCGCGGCGGAAGGCAAGGTCTACAAGCGGCTTGGACTCGTACCGCAAGATCTCAACTACAAGGAGATGCTCCTCGACGTGCTCACTGAACAGATCGCGGGGTTCTATGACCAAAAAACCAAAGAACTCTACGTGATGCGAGGTATCCCCATGTCTTTGCAAAGACCGGCGATGGCCCACGAGCTTTTTCACGCGATTCAAGACCAGCACTTTAGTATCGACACACTTCAGGCTCCTTTCACTGCCCTAGAAAACGGCGACTACGTCTTGGCGCGAGGGGCTCTCATCGAGGGTGATGCG
The DNA here is from genome assembly GCF_007993755.1 of Microvenator marinus. Classification (GTDB taxonomy): domain Bacteria; phylum Myxococcota_A; class Bradymonadia; order Bradymonadales; family Bradymonadaceae; genus Allomicrovenator; species Allomicrovenator marinus. The sequence goes on along the minus strand of NZ_CP042467.1, from coordinate 5,118,290 downwards.
ACCATTGTGATGATCGACTTTGCCCTTTTTGAATCCAATGGATTAGAGCCAGGAAAGAGCATTGTGGACAACCCGATGGTTGCTGGCATGCTCAAGACGATGAGCTTTGAGAACCTCTCAGCTCTGGAATCACTCGGGGGGGCTCCTCCTGCAGCAGAAGAAGGAGAGGAGGCACCTACCTATGAAGGCTCGGCGTTGGCCAAGGCTCCCGCTGTCTTCCGCGAGATGCTTATGTTCCCTTATTTTGCCGGCATGCGTTTCGTGGTTGCCGCCAGGATCGGACGCACATGGAAGGACGTTGACGCGATCTACCAAAACCCACCCAGCTCAACCGAACACATCCTCCACCCAGAAAAGTACTTTGCGGGCGATGAACCGACCTTTCTGGAGTTCAACGCAGACGCTGCTCTTCCCGAGCACACAAAGATCTACAACACTGTCATGGGCGAGTTCATGGCCAGACTCTTCTTCAAAGAGCATTTAGGTGACGCAGACGAGACCTTCGTCAATGCAGCCAAGGGCTGGGGCGGTGACAGACTTATCGCCTACGAAAAGGACGGGAAGACGATCACGGTGCAAGTTACCAATTTTGATTCCTGGAAAGATGCGGAAGAGTACCGCGATGCCCTGACGATGGCCGTGAAGAAGCGCTTCCCGGAGATCAAGACCAATCAGATCCAGGGTGAATACGGGGAAGCCTATTGTTTCCTCAATGGAGACGAACGAATTTATGTTGAGCGCTGGGGCGATCTCGTTCTGCATATCGAAGGAACCCCAACGGATTCCGCGAGCGGGCGCGAGCTGGACGAAACGACCTCTAAAATCCGCGAAGAAGTGTACTCGACCTTGAAGCGGAGCAAGCTTTCGGAAGAGGTTGCTCGGCTCAAAGCTAAATGATCAGGTCACGTGACCATTGGCATCAAAGGCCGATTCATGGTGTCTGACCACATACTCTTCTGCATTCCACTCTACAGCTACAACATCAAACCTGACGCGTGCTCTCACTCTACGTGCACGGATATAGCTCTTGGCCAATCGTACGAGCCTTCGACGCTTCCCAAGAGTCATCTGATGTTCTGGCCGTAAGCCTGGGCGCCTCCTCCGCGACTTCACCTCCACCAGCGCGATCGTCTTACGAAACGCTCCCGCCACTTCGTCAATGCGCTCAGCGATGATGTCGATTTCGCCAAGGGTACATCTGTAATTCCTCTCGAGAATACTCCAGCCTTGCTTCTCGAGAAAATCCGCGGCGATGGACTCACTCTTCTTTCCTAAATCTATGCGTTGCTGTGTCATAAAAACCTCCTAAACGTTTCTCTCCCTAGAATTGTTTTCGGACATTTTTCTCAAGTGTTGCGAACTTTCTTCATTTTTCGCACTTGAGGTCACGCAACCGGTGGGAGTGCTCCTTAACACCGGCAAAACTTAGCCGATGAATCTCGCACGGGCCGTAGGTTTCGATCGCTTGGAGATGTACTTTGGAGCCGTATCCCTTGTTCGAATCAAATCGATACTCGGGCCATTTCTCATGGCTTTCTTTCATCATCCGATCACGCGTTACTTTCGCAAGAATGGACGCAGCAGCGATCGCCAAACTACGTCCATCCCCCTTCACAAGCGCGCGCTGCTTCCCCACCCACTCAACTCGTTGGTTGCCATCCACCGCCAGAAAGTCCACGTCATGCTCAGCCGAGATTGCAGACGCGCAATCGGCGAGCGCCTCGAGCGAAGCTTGCAGAATGTTGATCTGATCGATCAACGCAGCATCCTTGGCCACCAATTTAAACGCGCACGCGTTCTCGACAATAGCTTGAAAGGCGTCTTCCCGTGCTGTCTCACTCAACTTCTTTGAGTCATTCAACGACTTCAGCCATTGGTCGTCCAACTGGTGCAAGTCGAGCAAGACGGCCGCGGCCTGTACAGGCCCAGCGAGTGGCCCACGGCCTGCCTCGTCGACCCCAACGACCCACCGATAGCCGCTTTGAACGCACCAATCCTCTACGTCCCCGATTTCCCATCCAGGCTCAGAGAAGAGGCTAATCTGCATCATGGTTCTTTGAGAAGAATCACTGGGGTTCGGCGTGCCGCACTGGCAAAGACCTCGTTGATCTTCTTTGTCTGATCGGCTGTTAGCCAACGACCCGGGTCGGGTACGACGATTGACTCGAAGAAACCTCGACTCGAAAACTCTGGCGCATTCACCTGAAGTGCGACCAAAAGAGCGACCATAAGTGCCTGATGCTCGGACGGACGTGTCTTCGCCCACATGGCCAACTGTTCGGCGCCAAGGGCCCCAACCTTGAGCTCCCCATCAGCCGTCAGGTCCACATCCTTAAACCTCTCTCCGAGGAGGAAGCTTGCAATCTTAGCCCACATGCGCCTGGTCTTCTCGACGATTTGCCCGCCTTGCCACTCTTGGGTGAGCTTGGCGACCTCGACCAAGTTGGTGAGGGGATCGAAGTCGTCCTTCGCGTCTTCCGTGTCCTCTTGGGCCACGGCGGCAGCATCAATTCCAAGCGAATCAAGGTCGGACTCGAGTTGATACGCGGACATCATATCAGGACTTGAAGGTGGCTTAGCGTCACGCGCCACCTCGAGTTCCTTCTCTAGCTTGTCGATCTCGGCCTTGCCTTTGACGTAAGTCGGATCGCGCCTCAGATCTTGGACCTGAGCTTCCATCTGCTCGATGATCTTTCTGAGTTTCTGCGCCTTCTCGACGCGCTCACCAACATCCTTGGCATCGTCGATTCGTGCGTGAATCAGGATATGGTTGATGCGCTCTTCGAGGGCAACCCTCTCTTCACGAACCTGATTGAGTCGGCGTTTAATCGACTCCATACGCACTTGATGGACGTTGGCGCGCTCCAATCCAACATAATAGTTGAGCAGTACATACGCACACATCCCAAACCCCACCGAGTCCGCCAACGCAATGGCCCTCCAGGGTGTCTGGCTCATCGCTACAGAAACCGCAACGGAGAGGAGTCCCACTACAAGTCCAACCAAGAACACAGGCTCCTTTGCGAAAGGAGTGGGAAGCAAAGCAAAAGCCCGACTTCTCTCTTCTTCCTCTTCCCGGCTCAGGCGATCGATCTGGGCCTGAAACTCTTTAAAGGTGAACTCGCTGTTTTGGAGCAAGTCGACATCTTCCGAGCTCAACTCGGAGACCTCGATTTCACGCATCTTTTCACGAGCCTTACCGAGCTTCTCCTCAAGGGCCATACCCTTTCCGAGATCGCGTCTCTTTTCTGCAATCCTCGACTCTAGACTCTTGATCCGATCCTCGGCCGCTTCAATTTTGCGCGCCTGTCGGTAGCGCAGAACGATGTCACGCACGTGAGGCTCAAAGGCGTCGATGTCGATCTTTGAATTGGAGGAAGGGGATGTGTCGTAGCGCCATAGGCTCAAGACCCAAAAGACCTGGAATTCAGGCAATCCCATGGACTGCTTGAGAATGCTCTCCACATTCTTTCCTTGAGCCACATCTTGAAAATTACCGCCCTCGCCACTTTGAAGGCGTAGCGACTCCGGACCACCTTTGCGCAGAATCCGAAAGGGCTTTCCTCGAAACCGAAAACTACACGCCACCATCCCGCCACTTCGGTACTCCTGCGCAAGTTTAGCCGGAGTACGATCGGGATAGAAAATCGATAGCAGGATGTCTTGGATCTGCTCTGCCCGCAGGGGGTGCGGGAGGGTGATAGAGTCTACGTCTTTCTCGGCCCTTATCTTGACCGGAGAAGACGCCTCGTAGAGGCCCTGAAATACAATTTCCTGAATTCGCATGGAGGTATTGTACGCCGGGCGACTCTAAATGCGCAACGCTCAGGTGCCCTTTCGCTCACGCTTGGTGCGAATACGAGCAGCCTTACCAGTAAGTTCTCGGAGGTAGTGCAATTTCGCACGACGGACCTTACCGATTGCGGCAACTTCGATTTTCTCGATCCTTGGGCTGTGTACAGGGAACACGCGCTCGACGCCTACGGTGTAGGAGATCTTACGAACGGTGAACGTTTCCTGAAGGCCTGAGCCGCTTCGGCCGATGCAGACGCCTTCGAATACCTGAACACGCTCTTTCTCACCCTCGCGGATGAGCAAGTGAACACGTACGGTATCGCCTGGGCGGAAGTGAGGAACTTCGCGAAGCTGCTTCTCATTGAGTTTCTTGATGACGTCCATGGACCTACTCCAAATCTTCTCAAAACCCGGAGAAAATCCGGGAAAATATTTCAATCGCTTAAAGGCACTCGGCCCACAAGGCCGGCCTTGATAGCACCCAGCAACTCGGAATTCAAGTTCCCTTTTCGTCTTTTTTCGTCAGGGAGCTTCCATGACCTTCGCAACGGTTTTCCCGTCACTGCCGGTGTAGACGAGAACGTTCACAAACTCGCTGCCTCGAGCAAACGAGAGGAACTCGACATCCGACTTTTGCTTGAGTTTCACCTGCTCGGCCGCCATCATCGCCTTAGTTGCCGGGGTCAACATCCACCCTCGCCTCGCCATCGACTCCCTGTAGAACCGAACGACGTCGGCTTTGGTTTGAGAATCCGAATGAAAAAGGTTTGACGCGTAACCCTCTTCGGTCTCGCCCTTGAATCGCATCAGACGCTCGCAACCCATGCACGCTGGAACCTTGCTTGAGCCACCCACTTCGGCAGCGTTTGAGGCGTTTCGAAACTTCGAGAAATCAACTTCATCGTCTGTCCAGGTTGCCGCAACGCGCGTGCGCCCTGACTCTCGGAAGATCTCGATGGTTCTCGCAGCGCCAACACTATCGGTCAGCCGAGAAGATCCGCGCTCTCGAACTTCCTTTATGAAGTCTAGGCCGGTTTCTGCTCCGCCCTTTGAGTCCATGCCGTGCATGGTCACATAATCGCGCGTCACAACATTAGGAACCATCCCACCGGCGAAGAAATTACTGTGTTTCACATAAAGTTCTTCGAGGTGTTTCATTTGTGCTTCGCGTTCCTCGGGGGTCAGCTCAGACACGTCGCGCCCTCTCAGATCCACGGCATTTGACTTGCCAGAGTAGATCCGATCGTTGAGCCCTTTTTCGCGAAATTTCTCCTGGAACTCGTGAAGCACAACCAGAGGCTCGTCATCCGTCACCATCGTTGAGAACGCCATCTTGTTGCCGTTCCAATCGTAGTACCGAGCTTTCTCCATACCGAGTTCGTCGAGCGAGTCCTGAAACTTTTGGGTGTTTGTCTTTGGTGCGAAGTCAAAGGAAATGATGTCCGCGTCTGCGCTCTTGACCTCAGCGTTGCCACCAAAGGTTAAGATCGCCCAACCGATTCCAAAAATCGTGGCTCCTGCGGCCCCTATCTTCAATGTCGATTGAAGCAATCTCATCCCCCACCTCCTTCCTGCTCCTCAGATTCACGAATGGCCTCGTCGATCTGATCCTGATAATCGTCACTATCGGGGTCGAAGTTCGGGTCGAAATCGCCCAAATCACCCATCGTGCCGTCCATGGATGATCCGCCCGATGAATCTCCTTCCCACTCCGACTCACCAAAGTTCATCATGACGCTGTAGTTGTCTTCGCTCTCCGCATAGGCGCGTGCGAGCGCCCAAGAAGTCTTCGTAGCAACGCCCTTGAGCGGGGATGGCGCGACGAGCACATCGTAGTGAGAACGCGACTTAAAGCTCCCGAGCCGACCCACGGTGAACGTGTGCTCGTGCTCACCGAAGACCGTACCGTATCTAATTCCCGCGCCAAGAGCCGCGACGACGCCGCTTCCTGCGATATACTGCAAAATCGAACCGATAATCCCGCCACTGCCCCGCGGTCTGTTGACGCTATCGTTGAGAATTGCTTGAGGGAAAGGTTGATCACCGATCACATCTTCGGCGCTCTCGTGCCGCTCGAGGTCACCACCTACTCCGGGTAGTACCGAAACCACGATGGTACGACCGTAGGACTCGCCCCAATGGCCTCCTACACCCAAGCCGAGGCCCATGAGTCCTCCCTCCACACCGTCAACCGCCTGTTGAGGGTTGGAGCCGTCCATTGCCAGATCGGCGAGGTGCAATCCTGCGTCGCCTCCGCCGATTACGGAGGACATATGCGACCCCGTGTCTGTAGTCGTAGAGTGCGTCACCGGAATCACGCCTGTCCAGAGGGCCTTTTGGGCGAGTATCTTGTTCTGGGTGGTGGAGTAGCCGAACTTGCCGAGATTCACGATTCCGGCAAAGACCACGATGAATATGGGCAAAAACATGACGAATTCCGTCATTGCGCTGGCCCGTTCGTTTCGATTGAAGCGGAGTAATCGTCTCATTTCGCCAATCCCTCCACACTATCATCAGTCAAGCCACCAAGGGCGGAATCCACGTTAACGAGGTCTTTAGCACCACCCGCCAGCAGACCTGCGGGATCCAGGTCACCTGAAATCGCGCCGTCAACAAGTGAAAGCACAGCGGCTGCTGCCGTGACGTACGGAAGCACATCACGCCATGCCTTCACAAGCGTCACGCCGCTTCCAAGGCTCGACCACTCACCAGGTAGAGCCACCGGCCGCATTCGCGCCGTCCATGACGCCTTCCAGAGATCTGGTGTGCCATCTTGGAATGAGATTTCACTTCTGGCCATGCCGTAGTAACCACCGCCCGAGTAGTGCGGCAATGACGTATAATCCGGGCTCAAATAGTTGTACTTCTTTCGATCGCCAGTGTCCGAGAACCGCTTCGGGTTTGGTGCGTAGGAGAAGGTCAGGTTCGATGCGCGCAGCTGCCACATGGCGTCCGAGCTGAACGTCTCCATTTGATATGGGGCGCCTACATCTCCGTAGATCAACGCGTTGATGGCGCACGCCGGGATCATGAATCCGAGCGCCATACCACCTGTCATCAAGAATGCGAGCGGTCGCTCCCACCCGCTTCCGCCACTCATATTCCCGGAACTCTTGATGCCATAGTCGATGACATGAATTCCAATATCGAGCTCCGTGTACACTTTTGCACACATGTCCGTGTAGCCTTGGGTGGTAGGCGCCTTTTCAACCGGTAGTCGGTCGACTTGGTCGGTTTGAAAAGATGTGCTCCCGATTCTTTCGGGGACAGGGAATGAGCTCGCGACTACTGCACCGTTGCGGGCGCCTCTCGTAAACCCTTCGGCCCAGCTCCACCATGGCGTAAGCTGTGTCATGTACTTTTGGTAATCATCAAACGCCGTCAAATCATCTTTGAAATAGTTTTGGACCAGATCGCTCTCAAAGATGATCAGATCCGGCAGTTCATCCACCATCACGAGCCCCACCTGGATGGTGAAACTCGTCAATTCCTTACACACGGACGTAATCGCTCCGAATAGTGGGATATTCGCGATCCAACATGCGACCGTAAGCGCAGCGGCCGCGACCAACAATGCCGCCCACGAGAGCCACAGCGCCTGATAGAATGACGTCATGCCGAAGGTCACACGTTTTCCAACATTCGCGAACGCCATCATGTTCATGGAACGGGCCTCTACGGCCGATTGGCTCCACGAAGCTGTATCCGCCGATGCCTGAACGTCGAGCGCGTCACGAGCGCTGGTGCCCGCATCAAAGAGCACCCACGCGATCATGGTCAGCACTAGGAGCGCCGCCATGGTTAACATCGCGATGGCGCCTGACTGGTTGGAGTTAAACTCACTTAAGCGCAATCTCACCATGAGTCACCTCCGGCAGATTGATTGGCACCGCCCTTGATATCGCCCGTGTTGACACCCGGATTGGGTGTCGGGGCGGCGTTAAACATATTCGACGGCCTTGCCGCATTGGGAGGATTATTCTTTTGCGAACGGCGGCTCGTCTTGCGCTTCACCGTGGTATAGTAGCCCGGACGCATGGTGCCGGATGTGTTGAGCGCATAGAGTAATCCTTTCTTTTTCCCAAAAATGGGCCCCATCATCGGCATCGCAATGAAGTGGATATATTCCATTGTCACCGTAGTATCGTTACCTGAGTTCACCGTGACCTTGGTCGCATGATAAGCGTGCGTGAATTTCTTCACTGTGCGCATAATAAAAAGCTCTTGGTCCAGCGCTCGTGAGACCGACTGATTGTTTCGAGTAGGAATGGTTAGGTCCAGCGAAGCGCCAGTGCCTAATAGGTCCGTCACTCCCGCGGGCAAGAGTTGGGAGGCAGGCCCACCAACCAGAGGTACGTTCGCCATCGCCAGGGCCGTCCGCATCCTCGATGGATGAGAAGGCAGCGTTGGATTTCCGACGAATCCACCGGGTGCGACCGGTGTCATCACAAGCGCAACCGCCGTCCGCACCTTCTCTTTCATTTTGGCTTCGGTCACACCAGCGCGCTTGCCAACTTCGCCTTCCCATACCCAGGCGGTCCGAGCCGCCTCGTAAACCGCAACATTTCCAAGAATCCCGGCGATATTATTGATGGCAAGCTGTGCAAGTCCGAAGACCAGAAGCAGCCACACAGGAAGAATGATAATGGTTTCCGTCAGTACCGTGCCGCGCGAGAGCTTAACGATCGACCTCTTGTTGGCTCTGCGCTCTCTCGCCAACAAAAAGGTGATGACCATTAGCCCCCAGACACAGGCCGCGAGGCCGATATGAAGGGCAAGCCGCAGAATATTCTCATCCAATAATTCCGGCGTGCTCCAGACGTACTGAGCCGCCCAAACCGTGATCATGGATGGGGCCAGTAGACCACCCAGCACGAGCGCGATCAACGCCACACATGCGAGGTGGATCGTGCCCCAGCACACGGTCGACACAACGGATTTTTGAAGGTGACGTGAAGGTTTCATGTCGACCTGCTCCTAATATTAAAATGTCTCGCAAAAAATGCTTGGTCGCATCTAACGCAAGTTCCGGTCCATCTTTTAAACACCGCGTTGTCTCGCGGCGATACAATATCCCTGCGCCAAATTTGCGCACATCAGGGTCACTCGTTCGCGGCCTTTTTCATTTCCTGCCGCGCCTTATCCAACTCCCCTTCTGTGGCGCCGACATCCTTAGCCTTTCTGATCATGTTTCCACCGCCGGTCTTCTGCACATCGACGGATTTCAAGGCCGCAGAGAGCGCCCGAAACTTGATGTCTTCAGCGGTAAGCCCTTCTTCCCAGCCCAGGTTGCATAGCGTCGTCTCGTAGGTCTCGATTTGAATTGGGCCCGTGATCGAATGAGCCTTTAGCCTGCTACGCGTGCAGTGGGTTTTATCTTGGTTTGCACCAGCCGGGATGTACGTTGTGATCTCGTGTCGTTTTCGATTCGCCATGGCTGAAGCACGTCGCGACATCGCAACGCCTCGACCGCCATCATCGACCTCGCGGGCGCGCTGTAGCGAACGATATTTCGACAGGGCGTTCTCCACCTCCGAGCGCGCATTCTTAATCGCAGCAACCTTGAGCACACGATTGAACGATTTGCACAGGGATTCCTCGACGTCGGCCTTCGCGGAGAACTCCAGAATCTCGTCACATATCTGAGGCCACGCCGCTTCTTGGACGAGTAGAACCCTCGCGTCTTCAGGAAGACCGCAAGTCTTGCCACTGACCAGAGGGCTAAGCCCTCGAATCACGTCTCGCTGCGAGTCCATCGCCATCAGGTCGCATCCGAGCTCCAGCACCCATTTTCGGTTTTCATTCGAAGTTAAACTCAGGGTTGAGCTAATAGACTTCATGGTTTCATCGGCTTCACCCTCTCTAAAAGAGGCAGCGACCAACTCGCTATACGCAAGCGGAAAGCTCGGAGACACATCGGCGGCCGCTAACTTAATGTCCCTAGACTCCAGGTTGGATGCACAACACTCTCTCACTTTATCTTCTCGTGAAGATAGCGAGCACTCGAGCAAGAACGAGCGAGGGTCGTTAATCTCTGTGCCACTCGCTACTTCGGCGTAGGCATCTACTAATGGGCACACCTTGTTGGAATCAGCACTGACGTAGGCTTCCTCCTCCCACTGTCTCAGGAGTTGCGTGGCAATACTCCGCCCACCGCTCATGCCCTTTTCGTTTGCCCACGAAAGACACTCCGCCGCGGCCTTGGGAGAGCGAGTAAGGCCATCCACAACAAACGGCTCGTACTTAAACGCACTGATGGCCAAGAGATTTTTACAAGCGAGCGTCACGACCTTTGGGCTCGGGTCGTTCATCGCCTGAATCATGTAGAAGGCCCCACGCTCTTTGAAGACGTCGAGAACTTTCACCCGCACATCGTCGATGATCCAAAACGCGAAAATCGCCAACGCGAAGAGCCCGATGGCCACCTGCAGAACCAGTCCCACAAGTCGCTTAATCGCTCTCTCCTCCGCGCTTTCGCCGCCGGCTCCTACGCCAGACTCAAGCTCCTTTCGCGAAATCAAAAGCCAGATTGTGCCTTGAATCAGGTAGACGATGAGGAGTGCGACCCCGACAACAAACACCGGAATCATTGGCTGTGGCCACTCGCGAAGCATCCACGTGGCTACCGCCAGGCAGATGCCCACAACTACAAGAAAGCTCCCCAACCCTAATAGGACAAGTCGACGCTGTATCACTGCTCCTCCGAATGAAGGCACACTACAACGTGACGACGAAAAAATCTACCGTTGCCCCTAACTTAGTCGTTTGTGCTCGACCATCATACACCGGTCTTGAACCACAAAAATCCCTTGGGCTTCAAGTTCCTCGGCGGCTTGCGCGTTTTCGATCCCTTTCTGCATCCAAACCAGTTTGGGAAGCGGGTCTAGTGCGAGAATCTCAGGTACGTGCCCGGGAATGGCTTCGGACCTGCGAAAGAGAACGACCGCATCCGGTGCTTTCTCAAGGCTCTCTAGAGAGGTCACAGCTTCAGCGCCCCAAATCTCACCGCCCTTTGGCGTAACCGGAATCGGCGCATATCCCTGTTTTTGCAGGTACTCCGGAACGTAGAACGCCGGCCCATCTGCACGCGCTCCAACGATAGCCAGAGACTTAACCGACCCTAAGATTTCTAGAATTGCCTGGTCCGAATGCTTATCCATCTTGCACCTCAGTTTTACTCAGAACATATTTTGAACGCGAATCAGCACTATCCTTCACGTGTTCCCCGGCGTCACGCCCCGCTGCGAGATATAGCTCCAGCGCGGCACCCGGCACTTGGTCCGCCCAAATCAACGCGCGCTCCAAAGTCTCATCATCCTTCACGTCGTTTAGTAGAATAGCGGTGGCCGCTACACGTGGATCTTTATCGTCAATCCAACGTGCATCTTTGAGACGCTCGGCTGCCTTTTCGGTTTCACCCTGCCTGAATGAGAGTTCGGCTGCTGCAGCATAGAATGCTGCATTCTTGAACCTTTCTAAATGGATACAGAGTTCTTTCGCATCTTTCAGATTCTCCAATCGAAGCAATGCCTCCATTTCCCAACGAAGATACTCCGAGAGTAGACGGTATGGAGGTTTGACTTCGCGCAAAACGCTGAGGGCCTGCGTATATGCACCCTCGCGAATTGCTGCCTGCCCGAGATAGAGCCGATGGTACGCAACTTCGAGCTTACCGCGGCCGGGCGTCACTCGAAGGCGAGCCTCGCAATACTCCTTCGCCAAGCCGACCTCCCCTCGCCGCAGGAAGAATTGGCCAGCGTGAGTCCTCAAATACAAATGAGCGATCAAAAACACATAGGGTATCGCCACCAAAAGAAAGGCGAACGAGCGCTCTAAGTCACTCCTACCCACAAAAAACGCAGCAATAGTGGGATTTCCCGGGATGAAACTCAAAATCACCCCCGTGAGAAAGACCACCGCAGTGGCAATCCCAAGGATTCCTAGGGCCGACAAGAATTTTGGATAATGCTTGATCATGGTGCGTGCTCGGGAAGCTTTACCAAGAACCGTGCGCCTTCGTCCGATGGTCCGAGTATCAGACTTCCTCCCATACTTCCCATCAGTTTTGCGCTAATTGCGAGGCCTAATCCCGTCCCTTTCCCCGGTTCCTTCGTCGTGAAAAACGGGTCGAAAATGCGATGGCGAAGGTCTTCTGGAATTCCTGGACCACTGTCGCGAATCTCCAAAACGCCGTCCATCCAACCCAGGTAGACCCGGCCACCCTGCTCTCCCATGGCGTCGACCGCGTTCATGAGCAAGTTCAGCAAGACCTGCACCAGGTGAGCCGGAGCAATTCGAATCCGAGGCAAAGCATCCGGCAAGTCAACTTCGAAGACCACATTTCTAGACCTCGACATGGTCTTAACAAGCTCCAAAGCCTCGTCGACGCACTCTTTCGGATCCATCAGAATCGGCTCTACGCCGTCTTCGCGGCTAAAGTCGAGAAGCGCCCGGATTGTGTGCTGAATTCTTAGAAGTTGTTTACGCATGCGTGCAAGGACATCTTCCAGGTCCTCGGGAGACATCTCGTCATCGATCACATCCACATAACCAGAGATTGCGGCCAAAGGATTTCCAACTTCGTGTGCAACACCCGCCGCAAGCTGACCTACAGAGGCAAGCTTTTCGCTGCGGATTAAAGCGTCCATTTGCTCCTCGAGCTGGACCTTTGAGGCCTCGAGTCTCTCCAACATTTGATTAAAACTGTGCGCGACTTTACCGAACTCATTCGGAGGGAGCACGGTGATAGCTGAAGCCAAATCCCCTGCACCAGCGCGCTCGGTCGCGACGCCCATAGCCCGGACTGGCCTCACAACGAGGAAGGTCAAAAACCCGTAGACAAAGAGGAGCAAGAGACAGGCTTCGGCAGCGAGGAATCCCCAAACAAGCCCACGCCATCGTCTGATCTCGTGGGTTTCCTCTTCATAATTGAGGTCGATCTCGACCCTCCAGTTCTCACGGGTCAACGCCACGAAGCCTACCCCATCATCCACCATTTTTCCCCAAACTCTCTCGGCTTCACCCGACCGAAAGGACACGTAATTGAGCCGGAAATCGCGGGCCAACTCATCCAGCGGAGTCTCCGGCGCGTGTCCTACCAAGCGCGCAGCGGCAAGCCCGCGCTCTCTGGCACCACGCTCGATCTGAGACGCGAGCACGCTCTCTATCAGCATTCCAAGCAGCGCAAACGAACCCACGAGCAGCGCACCGATTCCCACCAGAATCTGGGCCCGAAGCCCTCCTGGCCAGATCGACAACTCGTGTTTCATACCACCTCTAATAGAAATACCTCATCGAGAGCGCATCAGGCAGATAGGGTCCCAGAATAAGGAACTCTAGTGCCGCAAGAGCGATGAACGGGCCAAACGGCAGGGCGAGCTTCCCGGCTGGAATCGTATCATCAACTTCTTCTGCACTTTCGTCTTCTTCGCCCTCGCCTTCTGCCGCGTCGTCCACGCTTGCCTCTTCTTCCTTATCGCGAAACCCCAAAGGCTCGTCGTCGGCAAAAACCTCAGCACCGTCCTTCAGAAAGTCTAATCCGAAAAGGTGCGCAACCCCTGCACCTACAAGGGCCTGAAGGCTCGCCGCAAAGAAAATGAAGACCAGCGAAGGCCAACCGAGCCAGGCTCCGACCATTGCCATCAGGGTGACATCTCCACCACCCATTCCTTCCACGCCACGGGCCGCAAGGTAGAGGTAGAAAATAAGCAGAATCATGAGTCCCCCGGCAAAAAAGCCGATCAAACTAATCATCGGCGTCGCTGGAGGCCACATCCACGGCATCAGGAACCATTCCGGGCCGAGAACGAAATTGTAGACCCAAGGTGCGGCCAACCCAATCACCATGCCGGGAACGGTAAACTCGTGAGGGATGATGAAGTGATCCAAGTCCACAAACGCGATGACGATCAACAAACAAGCGAAGATGAAGCGAAACGCAAATGGGATGACCACCCACTTCCAAGGGATCTCCGTTGGGTCGCTAAACTCGGCGAAGACCGGTGCGGCGCATTGCCACCACATCACGGCGGCGATGACCGCCGTCAAGAGTTCAATGAGTGCATAACGAGGCGAGAACTTGGCGCCACAATCCCGGCACTTTCCCGCGAGAATCAGCCACGAGAAAATCGGGATATTGTCATGCCATCGAATCGGCGTTTCACAGGAAGGACAACGGCTTGCTGGCTGCACAATCGAGAGACCTGCGGGAACTCGATAGATCACAACGTTTAGGAAGCTCCCAATTGTCGCGCCGATCACAAAGGCAAAGACGAGCGTGTATATCAAAAGGGTCACTAGGTTTTCCGAATCTCAGGGCTTTATACGCTTCTTACGATAGCCTCGGCCGAGAAAGAAGACGTGAATCAACAATACGATCAAAGCTACCAGAATTAGAACGGCTGCCCAGTATAAGCTGGTTTCTGGCCCTCTGGGTGAGATAAACGCGCCATCGAAGGCGACCTGTGACCGCCCTCGGTCGATACAAAGCGAGGCCAAACTTAGCGTCACCAGGCCGATTACCAGTACGCTCGTGTACTTAAGAATGCGTCGCCTATACCGGTACGCCACCCCATAAAACCAATACCAAATGAAAAGGCAAAACCAGGCAAGCCCTACCGGAGCTGAAGCCCACTCAACGCTGTTAAAAGCAAAGCGCAAGGCCGCGGCGCCCGAAATCGCCACGAGGGTATAGAGTGGATAGAGCACCATCGCCTCAGAGATGCGACCTTGTAGAAGCCTCTCTTGCGGACCAGACTCCCCTGCCTCACCTAGCTTGACGACGGGCGCCTCAATGGCATTTTCCGTCGACTCCTCAATGTCCTGCTCTTCGGTCAATCCCGGCCTCAGAAAAGCTGACCGGTGACCGTCAGGCCCGCAGCCACATAAGGTATGGACTGACCTACATCTTCACCGGTTCTGTACCGATGCGATAGATACCAATTCATCACGAAGAACGCACTCACGGAGTCGACTCGTTTTCCCGGATCGGAGTGCACCTGATAGCTAATCAACGGTCCAATTCGATGGGAAATTGGATTTGGATCGTCTTCGTCGTCAAGCCACATCGTGGTGATGGTGTCGCGCACCCCAAGGACCCAGCCGGTCTTTGTCAGATACACCACGTCTAAATCGTTCGTGACTCCCCATCCGTCAGCGGAAACGAGGGCATCCAGCATTGGGTCGTACCAAGTGGTGTCCCCTTCATTCACGTCCATCGAAAAATTCATGAGCTTGAACGACGTTCTAGCCGCGATATCACCCACTTTGATTTGAACGAGCGTGCCGAGCGTCAGTTGAGCCCCACCCGTAGAATAAGCTTCCTCGGTGCTCGCCTCGAGTCCCGAGTCGCTCCAATCACCGCTCGCGTTTGGAAATGACTGCAAGAAGTCGAAGTTCCCAAAGAAATACATTTTTTCGTAGAGAACGGAGACTCTAAGAATGCTCAAAGGCTGGAGTTCAGCGCCGATTCCCATTCGCACATAGGCCGGTGAGAGCAAGGGTTGCACCGTCAGAGCGGCGTAGTTCGTTTGATAAAGCGGGTCATCGCTCTTGTAGAGTGGATGCTGCAGATTGACGGCCGACGCATTCACGAGCCCAAGCGGGTTTAGTCTGAGCGCCGTTAGGTTCCGGTAATTTGCACTGAACCCATCTGGAACTTGCGAGAGGCCGACCGCGGGAAAGATCAGAACCAATAGAACAAGGATGTACCGCATAGTGTTCGCCGGAGGTCTTATTGAATCAGAAAGAGCGAGAGACCTTCCCAATACGTGATGATCAAGAGGGCTATCAAGAGAAGCCCAAGAAAAGGCAGAGCGAGCTTGTAGAGCTCCACCACAGGTTTATCGAACGCCAGGGACGAGATGAAGAGGTTCATGCCGACCGGTGGCGTGATGTAGCCGATTTCGAGGTTTGCCAGGAAGATGATTCCCAAGTGAACCGGATGAATCCCGTAAGATGCAGCAATTGGCGTAATCAAGGGTACCACAACCACGATTGCGCTAAAGATATCCATCAAACAGCCCACAATCAGCAGGAACACTGTGAGCAAGAGCAAGAAGGTGAATTTGCTCTGCACGTGTTCCTGAATCAGGGCCAAAATTTTCATCGGAACTTCCTCTTGTACGAGGTAGTTGGTCAGCCCCAATGCGACGCCCAGAATGAGAAGAATAGCCCCCACCATCACCATCGACTCGCGAATGATCATCGGCAGGTCGGGTCGATCATCCTCAGAATCCGGACGTAGAATGATGTCTTTCTTGATGAAGACTTCCACAATCAAGACGTAGAGCGCGGCAATGGCCGATGCCTCTCCGATGGTTACGAATCCGCCATAGATACTTACCAAGACTACGGCGGGAACCAAGAGCTCCCAGCCCGCCTCACGAATCGCGAGTAAGGCCTCCTTGAACTCAAACCGAGTCCGCTCCACCTCATGTTTGCGCGCCACGAACATTGAGTAGAGCGCCAGCACTCCCATCATCAACATTCCGGGGAAAATGCCTGCTAGAAAGAGGTCGTCAATACTCACCATAGCGACGATGCCGTAGAGGATGATGGGCAAGGATGGCGGGAAGAGCAGTCCGATCGACCCTGAGCCCGTGATCAATCCAAGGCCGAACTTCTCGGGGTAGTTCTCCCGGACCATCATCGGCAAGAGCAGGCCTCCGAGGGCAACGATCGTCACGCCCGAAGCCCCAGTGAAGGTCGTGAAGAATGCACAGGTCGCGATCACCACGATCGCAAGCCCACCGGGCAACCAACCCAAGATAGCTCGGCTCGCCCGAACGAGTCGGTCTCCCGCCTTACTATGGGCCATCAGAAAGCCCGCGAAGGTAAAGAGTGGAATCGTAATCAAGTGTGGGTTGGTGGCGAGTTTGTACTGCTCCTCAGCTAAAACCACGATATCCGTGCCTGATTGCACGAACATCATCAGCGCAAACGCGGCTAGCACTACAAAAAGCGGCGCCCCGAGCAATGCGGCAATAAAGAGGAGGATTCCGGCTACAATAGTCATTGTACCGCCTCCTCATCCAAGACCACTTCGCCAAATCCTTCAAAAGCCCTGACGCCAAAGTGAAACGCCAACATCAAAAACCCGATTGGGAAAACGAGTTGGAACATCCACTCATCCGCCCATGACATCAGCTCTTTGGGGAATTCGAGACCGATCTCAACCAGGTTCCATCCAGATATCGCGAGGATGATGCAAATCATGGCCGCCAGCGCAGATGTGCAAGACTCGGTGACCGGCAAGACCTTCGCAGGCATCACCTTGGACAGGGCATCGATGGTGATATGTTTGCGGCGTTTTGCGGCCAGCATCGCGCCTAAGAATCCACACACGAGCACGAGATGACGCAGCAAAATGTCGATCCACTCGAGCCTCATTGCCTTGACCACGTCCGCGAGAAACAAAGCAAAACCACTAGGTTCTACAACCTCTTCCGCAACCGGTTCGACTTCTGTGGCTTCGGCTTCTTCCTCGACTGTGTCTTCAAATCCACCTCCAAATCCTCCGCCGAACCCCTCGGCTCCCTCTTCTTCTCCAGCTGGTTCAGACGGTTCAGCCGGTTCATCACCGAAGCCCCCTCCAAACCCACCGGCAAAATCGTCCGAAGTTTCCGGAGCCACAGCCTCAGGTTCTTCGCCGAACCCGCCACCAAATCCGCCACCAAAGCCCTCAGAATCGGTGTCAGCCTCAGCCTCTTGTCCAAGAGGCTCGACCGTAGACTCCACCACGGTTGAAAACTCGGACGGCACCGGAAATTGCGCCTGAAAAGGGACTAGAACATTCCGATAGCCGATATTGTAGACGGCGAGTAGTAGCATGGTGATAACGCAGGCGCTCAGCGCCCAACCTTCCACAACCACCAATCTGTCTTCGACACGTTGAAGCCATCGCAACATACAAACGTCACTTCTTTCGATACGTGTTTAGATGGCGCTCTACCTCATCAACCAGCTCCTTCGGGAACACCTTCCCGGTCAAGGTCGCCTTGGTCTTCTGAGCCATACTCATCCACTCGTTCATGTTTTGAGGCGCCACGACTTTGATCCCAGCCTTCTCGATGGTTTTCATCGCGGACTGATTGTCTTTTCGGATATCTTTGAGCAGCTCCTTACCGTTGCGCTCAGAGATCTCAAGGATGGTCTTTCGGTGGTTCTCAGGAAGAGCTTCAAACGACTTTTTGCTGACCACCAAGCCTCCAACAACAACGGCGAGCTTGAGGTTCGTGACGTATTTTGCGCGGGTGTGCCACTGAAGAGCCACTGCCCCGTAGGGAGAGTTCGAATAGGCATCCACAATGCCGGTTTGCAAGGAGCTCAACACTTCCGTCACTCCCATCAAGACACCGCTCACCCCGCTGCCTTCCATAACTGCCTTGGAGATTGGATCGGCGTCCCAAACCCACATTTTGGTCTTCTTAAAATCCGAAGGAGTCGCGACTTCGACATTCGAAAACACGTAGTTAAAACCTACGTCTCCCCAGTGAAGGAGCACGAATCCCTTGTCGTCGAGGAGCTTCTGCAGCGTATCCGACATCTGGTCGCGCACGTAATCAAGTTCCGCCTCATTTCTGAACGTCAAAGGCAGCTGAAGGACCAAAAGCTGCGGTTCGATCTCGCCCAGCCCTACGTTGGTCACGCCCGCGCCATCGAGCTGTCCCGTGCGCATCTTACGAACCATGGCGGGCTCATCACCCATCACGCCGCCCGGATAGATCCTAAATGCGACCTCCCCATCTGTGGCTCGACGAATCTCGCGGTTCGTCTTTTCAAACGACTTGTCCCAGGTAGACCCTTGAGGCGCAAGGCTGCCAATCTTAATCACGTACTTGGGTTTCTTCGACTGCGCGAATGCGTCGGCACTCAAAAATCCCAAAACCATCAACAAGAGTATCATTCGTTTAAACATTGAAGCTCCTTACTCGAAAATCAGTTCTTCTCGGTGATCCAACCAGAACTGAGCTCGCTGCCTCGCAAGCGTGTTGTTTAGGCGCCGATCAGGTGTGGCGTCCGGGTTATTCGTAGCCACCTGGCGCATCAGGGTATTAAAGAACTCGCCATCTTGAGCCTGTACGGCCCAAAAACGCGCATAGAGATACGGGATCATATGATTGGTGGTCCCGAACTTCGCCATCGCCTTCTCGAAATGAACTTTCGCACGATCCGGATCACCTCCGAACATAGGCGGGCGGCTGCCGTAAAGCACACCGAAGAACGTGTGTACTCCTGCGTCAAAGTAGTTTTCGTCCAGCTCCAAAACCCGATCCATGATCAGTTCAACGATGTTCAGCCGCCCGACGAGATCGGAATCATCCTTGGACAGATTGATGGCTGAGGCCCAACCTGAACCCACCCAAAACAAGCCCGCTGCGTGTTCTTTCTCCATATCTTGGAGCAGCGCTTTGACCTTGGCTTCATCGCCAGCCAACGCGTACTTCTCGAAGTCCGAGGACCCGACAAGGTCAAAACCATAGTCTCGAGACCTGAGGTAGAAACCCACAGCGCGAGCACTCATCATGGAAATTTCTTCTTCCTCGGCGGCCCAAACACGAGCCTGCTCCAAGTCTGCCTCGATGAATCCAAAAGCGTAGGAATAATAACCTTTTGCCAACATTTCCAAGAGCTTTGCGTTGTCGGGAGCCGACACCAGAAAGGTCTCCAGGGTCTTCAGCGACGCAGGAATAGCATCTTCAGCAAACTCTGGGTCCGACTCGCGATCGATGGCCACGGAGCCCTGGTAGAGCACGTCCGCGGTCTGATTCACGGTCAAGCGTTGTAAATCGCAGCCACTCGTGAAAATGAGCAGCGCAAGCAACATGACTCGCATGCAAACTCCGTATCCTTTTGTATAACCCGGCGAATATCGCACCGAGGCTATCATTTAGCAACCTAATGTTCTTCGGCCTTGTCGCCGCACTTCGCGTTTGATAGCTCAGGCAAAACAAAGGAGTGCACTCATGTCCAATCTGAATGTCGTCAATCACCCCCTGGTCCAACACAAGCTCACCATGATGCGAGATAAATCGCGGTCAACCGGAGGCTTTCGACGTTTGCTGGGCGAAATCTCACTGCTACTCGCCTATGAAGTTACTCGGGATATGCCTTTGACGCTCGAGACGATCGAAACGCCGCTCGCCCCGATGCAAGCCCCTGTGCTCGATGGGAAGAAGGTCGTGCTCGTGTCGATCCTGCGAGCTGGTAACGGACTCCTTGACGGCATTCTCCAGCTCATCCCCTCGGCACGTGTGGGCCATATCGGACTCTATCGCGACCCCGAGACGCTAGAAGCCGTCGAGTACTACTTCAAGATGCCAGACAACATGAATAATCGTGACGCGATCGTGGTCGACCCCATGCTCGCTACCGGCCACTCCGCCGCTCTCGCGATAGACCGTCTCAAGCAAACAAACCCTCGTTCGATCAAGTTCTTGTGCCTATTGGCAGCACCAGAAGGTGTGGCACATCTGGCTAAACACCATCCTGATGTTCCAATCTACACGGCGGCGCTGGACGAGAAACTCAACGAGCACGGCTACATCGTGCCCGGACTTGGCGACGCTGGAGACCGCATGTACGGCACCCGTTAGTCGGCCGGTACAAGCGCGAGGAAGTGCGATAACGCCAGACAAATCAGCTCGTCTGAATTCTCTTCCGAGCCGATACTCCCCACCAAAATATCGAGGTTATCGACGGCCATAATGAAGTCTAGTGCGCCGCTGAGTTCGTCGATCGTGTGCAAGAGCGACCCATCTGAGAGAGCACGAATCTCAAGGCGATCCCCCTTCGTCAGCAGACTATCTCGGACCACGAGCATATCGATATTTCTGAAAAGCAGACCGGACTCGACCTCAACGCGCTCGCGCCAGACCACCTCTCCATCCTGAAGCCTAAAGCAAGTCAGCTCACCCCTGTCGGTCTTCACCACCCCGCATAGATGGCCGTCAACCTCCACGCTTACAACACGGGTCGGTCTGTCTAGACCCGCCGTCAAGAGATCCAGCGACCACGAAACACTAGGCGTTCGAGCTTCGAGATCCACCCCGAAGAGCTGGATTCGTCCATGACTCTCAATCGGCATAATCATCATATTGCCAATGAAATCTGGAGGCCCAACCAATGCGCCCTCGACCCGCAACATCCAGTGCGTGCGGCCGGTAAACGGGTAAACCGAATGAACGCTAAGACCGTGGGTTAGCGGGTCATGCGTGAGCGCATAAATCCGCCCCTCGTGCAGGTAGGGCCCAAGATCCGCCACACCTCCCAGACGCACTCGCCACAGCCGATCTCCGCTCAGCGGATGAAAGGCCTGCAAGAACCCTGGACTCGAAAGTGTCGTGACCAACGGCCCATCAAACGCCACACCGACCATATATCCGTGACTCGAGTCATGGGACCATTGCGCACGGCCTGTCGTCTTTGACACCCCACAGATGGCTCCATTCATCTCGGCGATGACAACGCGATCCCAATCTGAGTAGGACGCGGCGTCCAGAAGAAGAGACGTTGCCTCGCGGGGCTCACACTCAACGGCACAACGCACATGGCCATCCTCCGGCTCGATCAGCCAAAGGGTACCCTCTTGGGTTGCAGCCACCAATGTATCCGCAGCAAATGAGTAGCTCACGAGGTCGGAATCTCCGCATTCCAACAACTCCCACGCCAATGCGCCCGACGAAACATAGCGCGCTTCGAGCGCCTCCGAGGTTGGAATCAGAAGCTTATCTCCAACCAGCTCGATACCCTTAAACTGAATTGTCTCTCCATCGAGGCGCCACTTTTCACGGGGATAGAGCGCTTTTACGCTCTCAAATGGCCACGTGAAAGTGGGCATCTCATCTGTTTTCCGCTCCGGCCGAACCTGCGCGTTATCCCTCAGAAATTCCTCGGGAGTCTCAAAATAGGTGTTAGAAGCCGAAAGCTCGGAAAACCACGATCGAAGCTCGCTGGCCTCTTCCACCAAATCGTTGAACCTCTGATTCAAGGCCAGTTTGGAGTTACTCTCACGAAGATCCCTCAGAATCATTTCGACCACTGAAATCAAGGTCTCAAGGCATTCGTTCGGACGCACCTCCGCGTCGAGCCCGCCTTCACAACTCAAGGTCCATTGACGTTCCGCACGAATCTCCAGATTTAGGTGCTCGGAATCTCTCGCACACACAAAACGCTGCGTACCGGCTTCCACCAGGCTCAGGAGTTCGCGAACCCGAACGGCAATCGCCATCACGCTCAACAACGGGTACGAAGACGAAAGCAAGCTCATCTTCTCCTGCCATTCCACAGCGATATGCCCTTTGACCAAAAGCGCGTGGAGATCAAACGGGATCGAGCCACGATAGGACTGCAAGTCAGAGTCGAGCATGAGTTCGTAGTGAAGAGACAACCCGCTCGGCGTCGAGGTTCCACCCGAGATTTCGAAAGAATCCCAAGCCTGCTCTTCAAATGCGGCCAACTTCTGACGGTTCAACCACGCAACGTTTCGTCCCATAGCCCGGATCAATGCGTTCGTCGCAAAACGATCATCGATCGATAGCAACTCGGCCAGCACGTGTTCTGCGGCACGCGTCACGCCCTGCACCCAATAACTTAGTCCGACCCGCGCGTTGTGCGCGTACACGCGATGCTCGTGATCCACTGAATAGAGGCTGATCAGGACCGAATCCAAATTAGGAACCAGCACCAATTCATACGGCGATGTTGGAAACTCAACGAGGACTTTCTCTCCGTCTTCCAAGAGCTCTTCGGTCGCCCGAACCAGCTCCGAGATCAGTCCAAAGACCGACTCTTCGTCGATATGTGCCGTGATATTCCGTCCGTCGACCACAAGGTCGATCACATCGCGGAATTCCGTTGGATTCAAAGACGCGCCGCTCGGGCGGGCGAGTCGAATGTCGTAGAGATAACGCACATCTTCTTGCCACCGTTGACCTATGACGATTTGAAGCGCGTTCATCTACCCCTTCTTGACCGCTTGGCGCCCGGCCGCAGTCAATTCACGCCAGAGAACCTTCTCGAATTTGAAGTCCTTCGAAAACGACGACTCTTGAGACCGATTGACATAAATTCTTCGCAGTCCATCAAACGAAAGCGCGCGCCCTAAGAGTCCGTCATCGAAGCGATCACGCTCGCTGATAAAGACCTTGTTATAGACCTCACCACACATCACGACATTGACGATTTTCGGCTCGGGCTCAGCCCGTTTCACCGCCTGTGCGGGACGCGGAATGCTCTCTAGCTCCGACGTCTCACGAATGGCACCGGGAGCTAAAAGCGACTCGCGATAGCGCTCCATCAGGACCGGGCGAATCGCCGCATAAGCTCGTTCCACGTACTCGGCCTCGCCGCGCAAATCCAAATCGAGGTGGGCTGCGTGGATCTTCAAGTGGTTTTTATGGCTCATGCTTCATCCTGTGCGCGAAAGTCTAATTTTCTATCACTCGCATCTTGACTATACGCCGTGCGGGCTAGCGGGTGCAAGCACCCAAGAATTTTTCAAAAAAACGCACTTTTTCTGCAACACTTGGCCAAACCGTCCGAAAATATAAGAGAGAAGTTTTTTCACCGAGAAGGAGGAAACCGTGTCCAATGATATCAGTCGAATTCGAGGCGCCGGCGTCGGCAACCTAGAGCATACCAAGAACAAGTCCTCGTCAGATGGGACGTTCTCAAAGACCATGAAGAGCGTGGCAGATGGCGCGCTGGCAGCCGTCGGAACAGCCGCGAGCGTTATTCCAGGCGGTGGGCTCGTGTCCGCTGCGACGAATGGCCTCCGAGCAGCACTTGGCGGAGGAGACGTCGGGGCCAATGACCAAATGGACAAGATGTGGGCCATGCAGAGAGAAAGCCAGATGTTCAATCTGCAATACCTCGAACTGCAAACGGCAATTCAAGAGGACAACCGTCGTTTCTCAACGATGTCAAACCTCATGAAGGCCCGTCACGACACAGCAAAGGCAGCAATCAACAACATGCACGTGTGATAGAACATGAATGATACGAACCAAATGCAAGCTGAGACACTCGCACAACATCAATTGAAATGTGCCTACCTCTTTCTGGACCAAGAGGCCTGGGAAGACGCACTTCAAGCATGTGAACTGGCCAAGGAATCCGCGCCGGAGCATTTCCTTCCGGACACTCTCAAGGGCGCGATTCTGACCGCCAAGGGCGACTTCAAAGAAGCTATCAAGGTCTTGAGGGTCGCTGCAAAGCGCCACCCTGAAAACGCCCTGCCGCAGATCTACCTCGCCGAAGCTCTCCTTCTGAGTGGAGCCAAACCCCAAGGTCTGAGACAACTCGAGCAAGCTCAAAGCCGCCAAGATGCACACCTTCACACTGAAGTGATGGGACTTTTGCACGAAGCATTCGTTGACGCGTGATCCCGATCGGAGTAGTGGTCGTGACAGCTATGAAGATACAATCTCAACCTGCTTCCATGCTCGAGAGACTCCAAGATGTCTACTCAGAAGAGCAAGCGCAGGTAAACTCCGCAAAAGGGGGAAGATTTCACGGTCCTCCCTCTGCGGATGCCCCTAAAGCTACGTCCGCCACCAGCCTCGAGATCCAACACATCGCGCTCGACGCCATTCACGGAAAAATCGGGGATGAACGAGCCGTGCGAGAACGGGTCGTCGACCATGTCATCACCCAAAAATTCGGGAATATTCCTGAAGAAAAGGCGGCTTCCATTAAGGAGTTGCTTGTCGATGACCCCGAGTTCACTCGACGAGTTGAAGACATGTTGTCGCTGGCCCTAAGAGAAATTGCACGCAGTGAGCGCTAAATATGCATGAAGAAGCCTCGTTCCCAACCGGTGATTGCCCCAATTGTGGCCCCGACTCCCTCGGTGTGTGGGCTCCAGACGTCCAGACCGTCTGTGTCAAATGTGACGAAATCCTTGAAAATCTCACATGGGTAGACGCCCAAACCCTCGTAAAAACAGGCTATCGCCTCGACGGTGTCAAGCTCGACGGTAGCCGTGGTTGCCGCTCTGGCGCCTGCGGCGTTCAGCAACCAAATTCCCCGTAAGGTCTGGGTCCAACTCAGCTTGAAATTGCGCGTGGGTGTTGAGTGTGCGATGCTCCTGCTACCAGCACTCATATTGCGAGGATTATCACATGATTTATGAAGTTTTTATCCCTTCGATCGACGCCGATGGATACGACGTCACCCTCACTGTCGAAGCTGATAACTGGATGAGCGCGCTCAAGACCGGATTGGCAAAAACAGGTGAAGCCGAAGATCTGATTCGCAACGTCATGTGCGATATCAAGCAGGATAACTCTATTCACGTGACCGATGCCTCAACCCGGCGTGTTTTTGTGCTCAAGGAAGTTGATCCAGACGCACCCCCGCAAGAGGAACCGGAGCAAGCTGCCACCCAACGCATCGATATAAGCAATGCACCGAAGGCGCCTGTCACGCCGGCGCAGCCTGCACAGACATTCGACCGCGTCCCGACCGATTTGAGCCATCAGATCGCTCGTGACGGCTCGGGCGAACGCAAGACTGAACCGGTCGAAAGCCCGCTCGCCCAGACGCCGGAACCCAAGGTTGTCGTCGAAGAGCCTAAAGTCGTCGTCGAAGAGCCTAAGGTCGTTGTGGAGGAGCCCCAGCCTCAATTGGGTGCAGAAATCTCGGAAACGCACGACGCCGCCGCCGAAGCTCGCATGCGGATTGGCTCGAGTACGATGCAAGCGCTTCAGCGTGAACAGCCCCAAGCCAAAGTCCTCGAAGAGAGACGCTCCCCGACCGGTGAACGACCTGCGGTTAAGCTTCAGCCTCGCACCGACCGAGTCAGCGATAATATCCTCGAAGAGGTCTTCCTTGAGACCAACCGAATTCACGACGGCGATATGACCATGGAAGAAGTCGTAAACTTCATCATGGACCTCGCCCTCGATAAGGTCGGCGCCGAAGCCGGAAGCATTATGTTCGCCGACGTTAATGGCAAAGAACTCTACTTCGCCACAGCACGTGGCCCCAAAGCGGCCGACGTCATGAGCTTCCGCGTCCCGATGGGCAAGGGCATCGCTGGCTTCTGCACCCGTGAGGGCGTCTCTCTCGCCATCAGCGACGCACCCAACGATCCGCGCTTCTATCGGCAAGTATCGGAAGCTCTTGGCTACCCAACGAAGAGCCTCTGCTGCGCACCGATTCAACACGAGGGCCGGGTCTTTGGGGCAATTGAACTCCTCAATTCGGAAGACAATCACTTCGATAGCACCGAGCTCAACGTGCTGACTTACGTCGGAAAGCAGCTTGCTCGATACGTCAACGATCTCATCATGGCCGCTGAAAAACTGGAATAAACCGCGATGAGCTCGACAAAGGTCAAGAACCTGGTGGGGCAAGTCCTGGCGAATCGCTACCGGATTCTCGAGCCACTCGGAAGTGGCACCATGGGAAGCGTGTTCAAAGCTGAACACATCCACATGAAGAAGACGGTTGCCGTCAAGGTCCTTCATGCAACGCATGTCAAAGACCCTGAGGTGGTGGAACGCTTCCAGCGGGAGGCGCAGGCCGCTGCAAACATCGAGCATCCAAATATCTGCTCCGCAAGTGATTTTGGCGCCCAGGGAGATACGTACTTCCTCGTCATGGAGTTTCTAAACGGCAGACCACTTCACGACATCTTGAAGGAAGAGGAGTCCTTCACTGAGCTAAGAACGCTTCATTTGATCAAACAAATCTGCGCGGGGCTTGAACGCGCCCATGAAATGGGAGTGGTCCATCGAGATCTCAAGCCAGAAAACGTGATGATCGTTCAGCGCGAGCAAGACCCGGATTTCGTAAAAATTACGGATTTTGGAGTCGCGCAAGTCCGGCTCTTCAAAGACGCGGCCCGACTCACTCAGGCGGGGGTCGTTTACGGCTCTCCTCTCTACATGTCGCCGGAACAAGCCGGGGGCAAAGAGGTCGACCATCGTGCGGATCTCTATTCCGTGGGCATCATGATGTACGAGATGCTCACTGGGAAAATGCCGTTTTATGCCAAAAGCTTAACGGTCGTGCTCAACATGCACATCTCAGACCCGCCTCCTCCATTTCGAGTGGCAAATCCCCAGAAGCTCATCGACCTTGAGCTCGAAGAAATCACCATGCGTCTCCTCGCGAAGCGCAAAGAAGAACGATTTCAAACCGCCTCCGAGCTCTACGATGCGCTGATTCGTGTAGAACGGCGGCTGCTTGGCACCGATAAACCCGTCCAAAAGAAGGAACAACAAGGCGTGGGGCGTGCTCTCTTTGTGAGCGCTGTGCTCGTGCTTTCAGCTGTTCTTCTCGTCTGGGCTCTTGGCCAGCTCGATATCAACAAGATTACACAAGGCTCGGAAACCACCGAACAATCGCCCGGTGAGCTCCTCGCTGCAGAGCGAAAGCAGCTCGAAGACAGCCCGGAGTTTCAAACAGTCCAAACTCGAATCCATGAAGATATCAAGGCGGGTTTGCAGGATCTCGACGATTGGACTCTTGAGAATGCCCAGAACGCGCACGCACACTTCCTGAATGGCTCGCTGCACGCAGTTCACGACGAATGGGACCACGCGTTCGTTTCGTTCGCCGAGGCCATCAAACTCGACCCCAGGTACCGCACAGACCGAGAACTCCTCGACCACGTCATGAGGCGATTCGAAGTCACGCGCGATGAACAAGCAGCTGAGGCTCAAGCCTTCCTCAACGAACATATCCAAAGGGACGCGCTCTCAAGGCTTGCAGCCCTGGCGGAACATCATCAGCTCAAAAAGATTCGCGTGCGAGCACTCACACATATGGAAGACACTGGGCTCTTCCAAGAGCTCGAAGAGTGGAACCAGTTAACCATTCGCCTGCGCCACGCCATCGAATGTGAAGAGAACCGAAAGTATATCGTGAGAATCGGTGAACTCGGTGATTCCCGTGCGCTCGCCGCACTACAGCGATTCAATGCAATGCCGAGGAACCGCTGCGACGGTGAAGATTGCTGGGGCTGTTTGAGAGAAGACCTGAGGCTCGCCATCGCCAGGCTCAAGGGCGAAGAAGCGCCTGCCGACTAATCGGGCTCCACAAAGTCGAACGTCTGGCCAAAGCCATTTCGGAAAACCCACCGCGTGCCATCAGGATGGGGGTACTTCCCTTCTAGATAATCAGGCGTGAGCTCGATCTTTCCACCCCCACCCGGAAGATCCACCACGAAATGCGGAATTCCCATACCACCTATTCGGCCACGCAGATGATCCATGATTTGCAGGCCCTTGGAAATCGGGGTCCGGAAATGGGTAATACCCTCCGCCATATCCGCTTGAAGCATATAATATGGCCGACAACCCACCTTCAGAAGCTCCCGGTTGAGCTGCATCACTGCCTCTGGCGAGTCGTTGACACCCTTGAGGAGCACCATTTGGTTTCCGAGAACACAGCCTGCATCCAGGAGCTCTAAAAGCGATTTTCGTGCGTCGTGGCCCAACTCATTGACGTGGTTGAAATGCGTATGGAGATATACGGGCCGAACTTCGCGTAAAATCTCCAGAAGCTGAGACGTGATGCGCTGAGGAAGTGTGACAGGATTTCGCGTGCCCAATCGAATGACTTCCACGTGATCAATGGCGCGCAACGCCCTTAGAATCTCACCGAGCCGCTCATCACTCAGGGTCAGTGGATCCCCTCCAGAAACGATGACATCGCGCGCCGTAGGCGTTCTGCGAATATACTCCAGCGCGGCTTCGATATCAGCCCTTGATGAAGTTGTGTAAGGGTCTGCGACCTTTCGCTTTCGCGTGCAATGCCGGCAATACATCGGGCAATTATGCGACACATAAAGCAGCACGCGGTCAGGGTACCGATGCGTCACGCCTTTGCACGGACTATGAGCTTCTTCGGCCAAAGGATCCTCAAGCTCAAACGCTCGAATCTCGAGTTCGCCAGACTGCGGCACGGCTTGCATTCTCAGCGGGCAGTTCGGGTCCTGTCCATCCATAAGTGCCAGGTAGTGCGGCGTGATCGCCACCCTGAACCTACTCCGCGCGGCCAGAAAGGTCTCGCGCTCCTCATCATTGAGCTCCAGGATGCGCTCCAAAATCTCAAGATCTCGAACGCGATGCTGCTGTTGCCAATGCCAACTCCCCCAGGTCGCCTCGTCAATATCTTCCCAAATTTTCGGACGGCGTGCCCAAGAGCTCATGTCAACGGCCTAAAACTCATCAACATCGGCACGAGTTGGTCTGCAAAGCCCAATGAAAACTCTACGTTGCCAACCTTTTCTCCCTGGGCGTTCACCATTGTCCCGTTCAGATTAGACATCGAGCTAAACACACGGAACGGATTGAAAGTAGCTTCGACTCTGCAACGATGAGCCACGCCTTCATCACTTACAAAAGCAAATTCGTAAGTAAGGTTTCGGCCGCTAAAGATCTCAACCTTCGCAGTTCCCTCGATCGCTACGTTCTGAGCGAGACCCTCGATCCAGGCCATCCCGTTGATACGCCCGTGAAAGTCCGCTTTCACGATATTCGGGAACTCAGCTTCAAGCGACACTTGCGCCGGGCGCGATTCGCCGGTCGAAGGTAGCACCCACTTCCCGCTAAGCGTCTGCGAGACCGCGAATCCAAAACTGGTATCTTCGCGATCGCGTTGTTCGGCATCAAACTTCGGTGCCCAACCTTGATCCTGATACCACCGAAGTGTGTCCACCACGCCGTCGCGGAAGCTTGGCCATGCAGGATCCCAACCCAACTCTTTCAATGCGCCCGCATCAAGAACCGTATCTTCAGCCACGTAGAAGAGCGCTCCACGATCCACTTTCGGCCGAAGTGGCGTCTCGAGCTCATGTCTCGACACCACCCTCTTCCATATCTGTCGTAGAACAGTCCTCAACGTGCGCTCCAGATAGTCCCGATCCATCACCGGAGAAAACGCGAGAAGAACCGTGGAGTTCGGGAAAGGCACCAGAGGACCAATCGGTAGGCCATAAGCCTCGGTAATCGCTGTGATCACCTCACCGCTGCCCATTGGCGTATCGTCGGCCACGTTGAACACGCGGCTGTAAGCCTTGGGATTTCCAAGAACAAAGAGCGCCGCCGATGCGGCATCATCCGCATGACACCAGTTTGAGCGCGCGCCACCGGTGAATCCCGGCATCAGAGGCATGAAGTTGCGAAGAATCGGGGGAAGCGTAAAAAGACCGGCACTCATGGACTCGCATCTGGGTCCGTAGAGCAAAGCCGGCCTCAAGATGGTCCAATTCAACTTCAAATCGCTGGTAAACGCGGCCTCAGCATCCAATTTCGTTTCGGCATAATCAGACGAAGGCTCAATCGCCGCTTCTTCTCCCAGCAATCCGCGCCCTGGGCGGTAGATTGCTCCGGTACTGAAATGGATGAAGTGACGAACGCCCTCGGCCTCCGAAGCCTCAAGCAACTCGTGCACCAAGTCGACGTTCACTTCGACCATATCGTCGTACTTTTCGGAAAGACCGACCAGTGCGGCAGCATGAATGACTGCATCACAACCTTTGACCAGCGCCCTCAGGTCCGTTTTGGTCAAATCGGCCTCGATCCACTCCACAGAATCTTCGTCGATTTCTTCGTCTAAACCGGCATGAGTCATCGGCCGAAGATCCACTGCTTTGACTTCACATCCCGCATCGATCAAGGCCTTGACCACATGACTTCCCACGCCACCTGCGGCCCCTGTTACGAGCACGCAATCACCAGGTACAATCTCTCTCTTGGAACTCACCATGCAGACTTCTCAGGTTGAGGCTAAAAGACCGCCGTTTTCGTCGATTCGCGTACCATAATCACGGTCCGAGGTGCAACGTGCTCAATTTTGCGTGCGCTCAACGATTCCCAAAATCTCCAGAACGTGCCAGATAGTGGGTATGCTTCAAGGAGTAAGACATAGCCCCGAAAGTGGCACGGACCGAGCCCAGTTTAAGACTTTGATCGACATGCTAAAGTCGATCGCGCTCACCTACCCGGAACGCGGAATCTACGTCACAGACTCAAAAGGCACCCAAGAATTTCAAACCTATGCTCAAATCGCAGAAGGCTCCCTTCGTTTTGCAGCCGCGCTTGAATCCAAAGGAATCAAAGAGGCTGATAAAGTCTTGCTAGCCCTGGGAACGAACTTCGACTTCCTCGAGGCATTTTTTGGGACGATCGCACTAGGCGCCACCCCAATCCCAATCGCGCCGCCACTGCCAGAGGCGTATGGACGAAGCGATCAGGCGGAGTTCTTTGTGCGATACGCTCAAAGAACTCGCGCGACAGCCGCGATCTTTAGGCGCGCTGTTGGTGATGACGTTAAGCCGCCACAATTCGGCCCACTACGCCTTGTGTCCGACGTTCCAAGCCTCCTCGTAGGCGTGCCCGCTGGGTCAGCTCCAAAGCCACGCCCACTTCCAGACCTCGCGTGGCTGCAAACCACTTCTGGCGCCACAGCTGCACGTGCTTCTTGCATGATCACGCACCGCGGTGTGCTTGCGAATCTAGAGGCAGTCGGCAAGGCACTCGACGTACAGCCTGACGATATTGGCATCTCCTGGCTTCCGCTCTTTAACACCATGGGGTTGGTGGGCGGTCTCCTCTTCAACATGTACTGGGGCCTAGACCTCATTTTGATCTCGCCAGAACGCTTTCTGAGACGGCCAGACGAGTGGCTCGACGCCATTGCACGCCATCGCGCCACCCTCGCCGTGGCCCCTAGCTTCGCATTTCACTACGCCGCACGAAGAGTCCAAAGCTCGAGCATCAAGAATCTCGATCTATCCTCACTCAGAGTTGCCATGGTGGGCGGCGAGCCCGTTCAGCGATTACACCTCGAAGCGTTTAACCGTCGCTTCGAATCCACCGGCTTGGCGCCGAATGTCTTTATGCCGGTCTACGGTATGGCTGAGGCTACTCTTGGCATCGCGTTTGGTCCCTTGGATGCACCACTCAGGTTCGATGTTGTGGCTCGCGAGGGACTGGAAACCAAGGGAGAGGCAAAGGCAATTGATTCACGGGCCCCACTTAAAGACCGGGTGGAATTCTGCTGCGTAGGAGAACCCCTTGCGAACATCGATATCAGGGTCCTCGACGAGTCAAACGAGGAGCTCCCAGATCGCATGTTGGGACGTATCGCCGTGCGCGGACCGAACCTCATGGCCGCATACGATGATCCTGAGGAGATCCGACTCCACCACAGCACCAAACTACAGGGCGAGTGGTTGTTGACAGGCGACTTAGGCTACACGGTCGGAAACGAACTTTTTGTGACCGGAAGAAGCGAGTTCAGGCTCGAGCATGCCGGAAAACTCATCTTCCCCGATGAGGTCGAACTCGTAGCCAGCACGGTCGATGGTGTCCGAAGCGGTGCAGTCGTAGCATTTCAGGCATCTGACCAAGAGATGGTCGTTGCCTACGAACTTCAAGAGGGTGCCGACGAAGCGGAGGTCTCCGCCGCGCTCAAGAGAAGACTCAAGAAACACTTCGACTTCGAAATCGAAACGTTGAGCGTCTCCACACGTTCGATCCCGAAATCCCCGGGTGGAAAAACTCGACGGCATATTGCCTTGAGACTCTATCAAAATGGCATTTTGGATAGACGCGACCGCCAGGCCGAGTTTGCAGGCTTGAGGAAGATTGCCCTGCGCACGCGCCACGAAGCATTGAAGATAAGCCGCCAGCTCGTGGATCGTGTGGGTGGACTCTTTAAGAAAGCCTGATCGCCCACATCTCAAGGAAATCAGAACGAAAAAA
The DNA here is from genome assembly GCF_007993755.1 of Microvenator marinus. Lineage (GTDB taxonomy): Bacteria > Myxococcota_A > Bradymonadia > Bradymonadales > Bradymonadaceae > Allomicrovenator > Allomicrovenator marinus. Next base: position 5,085,774 of record NZ_CP042467.1, on the reverse strand, counting down.
AGACCGCCCGAAGGCAGTCTTTGTCTTTTCCCCAAAAGAGATCCCGGCGAGAATTAACGCTTAGAGAACTGGAAGCGAGCGCGAGCGCCACGCTGACCGTACTTCTTACGCTCTTTCGCACGAGCGTCACGTGTTAAGAATCCGCCCTTCTTCAGGGTACCACGCAAATCCAAGTTGTAGAGCGTGAGTGCACGCGAGATGCCGAGTTTGACGGCATCTGCTTGACCCGACTTTCCACCACCATCGACGTTAGCGATCACGTCGAACTGGCTTTGGGTCTCAGTCAGGACCATCGGCGAGCGCACGATCATCATCAGAGTCTCGCGGTGGAAGTAGTCGTCACCAGAGGCGCCGTTTACGATCACTTGACCGCTTCCGGGGCGAAGGAAAACGCGTGCTCGTGCAGACTTACGTCGCCCAATGGCGTGGTATTGTTCAATCTTTGCCATGAATCTTCTCCAGGTGTCTCAGAGCGCCAGCGGCTGTGGTTGTTGTGCAGCGTGTGGGTGCTCTGCGCCAGCGTATACATTAAGCTTTTTCAACATGCGTCGTCCGAGGGGTCCCTTCGGAAGCATACCTTGTACAGCAAACTCGATCATCTGCTCAGGGCTCTTCTCGAGAAGGTCCTTCGCTACGATTTCTTTGAGTCCACCCGGGTATTGCGAGTGACGACGGTAAATCTTCTTATCAAGCTTGCGCCCTGTAAGTACCACCTTGTCGGCGTTAATACAGATCACAAAATCACCCGTGTCTTCATGCGGAGTGAAGGTCGGCTTGTGCTTGCCTCGAAGGACAGATGCAATTCGTGCGGCTGCACGGCCAAGGGTTTGACCTTCTAGGTCAACTACATGCCATGCACGTTCGATATTCGATGGGTTGGCGCTGATCGTTTTCATCATGTTTCCAACAAATTTAGGGCCCGCTTATATACGGGCCGGAACTAAGGGCGGTTGGTATAACGGGTGGTCTCTGCCGTGTCAACTGCTACGTGTACTTAAATGCCATTTCGACCATATCTTCAGAGTCCATGCGTCGCGATATAGTCCCGAGCCTCCGATGCCAACGCATGATTCGGATGAAACTCGATCAAATCGTCCAACGCTTTCTTCGCACTCTCTACATCCTTTTGCTCTAAATACGCACGAGCAAGCAGGAAAAGAGCCTCCGCATCGAGGCCTAGACCCGAATACTCTTCCAAAAGCCCACGTAATCTGGCCGCAGCCGCTTTCGGGTTATCACGATCAATGTAGAAGTTCGCCACGTAGAATTCGTGATCTGCGAGTCGTCGACGGACCTCAACGAGCTTTCGCTTCGCCTCAGGAGCGTATTTCGAGTCCGAATAGCGGCGCAAAAAGAAGGCTAGCTCACGTGCCGCGTCCTTTGAACGGGAAAGCTCCCTCTCGTACGAAGGCGGGAATATGAACCAATCACTCGGGATCTGCTTGTAGAACGCAAAAGCCACCATCCAGCTCGCATAAGGAACTTCCTCGTGATTCGGGTGAAGCTTTACAAAGGCGCGATACTGCTCCGTTGCCGCAGCGTATTTCTCTTGCCCAAGATAAACATCCCCGAGTCGGAGCTCGGATAGAGGCGCAAACTGCGAATACTGGAATCGTGATCGCACGGTATTGAAATAGCGACCAGCATCCAAGAAGTTCTCCTTCTCGAGCGCTTCCACGCCTTTCATATAGGTGGATTGGGCCACCGCTTGATAGGTGGCCTGATCATCTTGAGCCTGAACTGACGTTGGCGCGACCGACACCAAGCTCATTCCCAACACAAAGACAACTTTCACAAACCAATTCAACGCGGACTCCTCAGCAGGCCTCATGACTCGGAACCCGAGCCGAAACCTTATTAAGGGGTTTTGCTAAAGCGCGCAACGCCACATGCAAATCATAGTGCTGGATAAAAAATACTCCACTTTCACCTGGAGGCTGACACGTATGTCCGAGCGTGGTCGTCTTGCGACCGAAGCATTTCGTGATTCCACCGCAGGAATGCGGCCGATTCAGGCATCCCGATATGGTGGCCCGCTTCTTGTACTAGATATTCCACATGGTTCGCTGGATTCACAATTTATTGACTTTGAGTTTGGATGTGGTGAATGGATGGCTGGGTCCAAACCGAGGTGTGCGGCGTAACCACGCCGCACACCCGTTTGGGACTCGACATGAAGCCTTTTGAACGGTATGTAGGGTCCAATTGTTACCCGATTATGGTTCTTACGGGACTCAGTTTTGTTGAACACGAGCGAGGACTCGCTCATTTGATTGAGGAAGAGAGATATGAATAGCGCTAAAAGACTCCTCGGAGTGATTTTTGTGGGACTAGCGAGTACAGCACTCTTCATCGCGTGCGGTGAGTCCGCTGATAGCTGCTTGACCGACACCGACTGCCAAACTGGCTTCGTTTGTGAAGACGAGTTGTGCATTCAGGAATGCGTGACGGCAGCTGACTGCCCAGCTTTTGACGAGTGCGTTCCGCGCCCAAGTGGTTCTGCCGGCTCGATTTGTGTTGAGGGCGAAGCGCCTGCAACCAACAACAACACAACGACTGACCCGAACAACACCATTCCGGGTGAAGACCCACTCTACGTCGTAATGATTCGCGATACGACCACTGGGGCTGCAGGCTGCGAGATTTCTGACCCGGGAAGCGACCTTGCGAGCGTGGGATTAGAAACTTTTGGCGGAGACGTTCTGGGCTACTTCGCCGCTGAATTCTTCGAGGCCGGCGATGAACCGAACGGAAATGACTACCCTGATATCCTCATTAATTTGGACGGTGATGCCCCTTCTTTCGGACTCGCCTGCCCAGAATCCTTCGCTGCTGAAAATGTTTCCGCGCTAGGGTGCGGAGGTTATGTGATAGGAAACTTCCTAGACGACGCCGGTACACCCGTCATTCTAGATTCTTCAGCAGCGCAGGTAAGAGTTGTCGAGTACGGACCAAACTGCGCCGGTTCCGCCGACGATAGTTTGGAGGTGGTCCTTTGCACGGACACGGCTGCTGCTTTGAGTGGCAATATCGCCTCCTGCACCGATGTGATTGGCAGCGGTTCAGGCGACGTCATTGGTGTCCTTTAATACCAAGTTTGTGAAAACGGCATCGGAAAGATGCCACAATAGAGAGAGAAAAAAATGAATAGAACAAAACGACTTATTAGCCTTCTGTTTGTAGGACTCGCAAGCGCCGCACTCTTCGCAGCGTGTGGCGATGAGACGTCATGCCTCGAAGACACTGAATGCGCCACTGGTGAAATCTGTGTTGCTGAGGTTTGCGAGGTTACATGTACTTCAGATGCCGACTGCGCAGCGGGAGAAGTTTGTGAAGGTATTGACGGTGACCGCGCGTACTGTATCGCTGGTCAATCCAACAACACGAACAACAACAACTCCAACAACACGACTGGCACTAACAACAACACGACTGAACCAACCCCGCTCTACGCGGTAATGATTCGGGACACTACGACCAGCACCGAAGGCTGTGAAATTTCTGACCCAGGCAGCGACCTTGCTAGCGTAGGGTTGAGGGATCTGGAGAACAACATTCTCGGCTACTACGCTGTTGAGTTTTTTGAAGCCGGTGATGAGCCTAACGGAAATGATTATCCAGATATCCTCATCAATATTGACGGAGACGCTCCTTCCTTCGAACTCGCCTGCCCAGAGAGTTTCGCAGCTGAAAATGTCTCTGCACTTGGGTGTGGCGGCTATGTGGTAGGAAACTTCCTTGACGACATGGGAACACCAATTATTCTGGACTCATCCACACAGGTCAGTGTGGTTGAGTACGGGCCAAACTGTGGTGGCTCTGCTGATGATAGTTTGGAAGTTGTCCTTTGCACGGATACCGCCGCCGCATTGAGTGGTGATATCACCTCTTGCACCGACGTTATTGGAAGCGGATCGGGCGACGTCGTTGGCGTAATCAACTGACCTCCACGAAAGCCCCTTTCTAATAGCCACCGAGACATCTCGGTGGCTTTTTCTTTTTCTAGAAGAAGACCTGCGATTCAAGAATGAAGGTCTGACCATAGAGACCAAACTCTGAAGGCAATGAGAAGCCGCTCAAATCCAAGGTTGGACTCTCGCCCACACCGATAAACGCACTAGCCCTAAGCTGGGTATTGTCTCCCCGAGTGTAGATTACGCTCGGAGCCATGAGCACTGAAGGGTCGGCCAAGTTTCCAACGCCAAAGAGAGCGACGCTAAACTCATCTTTGGTCCAGCCCCCTTGAACGGCTGCGTAGTGGCGCCCTAAGAAGAACATCTCACCACGGGCGAGCTCCGCAGATCCGAGCGCGTCCTCGAGGCTTGGACTTCCGAGCCCGTTGAAGTGGTACTCCATCCCAAACGACCATGTTCCGTCGGTCCACATACTTCCTACGCTCGCCTTTGGCAGCCTTACCTGGGACTCCTCCAAAGCGTATGGGACTGCAATTTCGCCGTGGCTTCGCCAAGAACCGTGATCTATGGCCAAGCCTAAGGCTCCCCAGACGCGTTGGTAGGATTTGGCGACTGCAAGATGGTAGTCGGAAGACTCAGCGCTCCACGCTGCTTTCACGCCGCCTGAGAGGTCATCCAGAGTCCCTCGATCCACTGCAATGAAGTCCAACTCGACATCCGACACGTAAGCGAACGCGCGAGCAGCGTCGACCCCTCGCTTTTGACTGGAATCGAGGTCAAATGGTGAGAGCTGTGTCCAAAAGTCCATGCTTCCGATCAACGAACCAGCACCCCAGGTTACAGCCTGTCTTCCGACGGTGATATCCGCCACAGGAGTCAACCAAGTTGAGCTCAAACGGTCGAAATCGTGTTCCAATAGCTGCCCCGGGCGCTCAATCAACGGTGTACGCAAATCCACCCAGCGCGGTGGAGGCACGCTTGCGCCGAGGCCAACGTTTGGTGACTGCCCACCATCGACTCTCCAGAAGAGTCTGTTGTGGACCTCAAATGAGAGATTACCTGATGAAGCCCTCCATTCCATGCGCCAAAGGCCGGCGGCTCCAATTGACGGACTCTCAAGCCCCGGGACCTCGTAAGGAATGTTGGACAACAAACCCGTTTGGCTCAAGAAGTTCGTCCAATCGAGATAAAAGTCCTCCGACTCAACGAGCGTTCTGGCCTCCGAAGTCGCTGGGAGCAAGCCGCATGCAAGTAGACAAAGAGCAGGAACCAAGAGTGGTCGTCGGTGATCGCTCATCGCACTTCGTCTCCAACCACTTGACCAGAGTCCAACCGGATGACGCGCCTTGCTCTCTCGAGCACCAAATCGTCATGAGAAGAAAAAACAAATGTGACGCCCTCTTCCTTGTTGAGTTCGAGCATGAGGTCGAGGAGGGATTCGCTGGTCTTTGAATCCAGATTGGCTGTGGGTTCGTCTGCCAAAACCACCAAGGGTTTGGAAGCTATCGCTCTAACTACCGCGACCCGTTGCTGCTGTCCTCCACTGAGCTGATTTGGCTTGCGATCTACTAGATCCGCTAACCCCACCCTCTCCATGAGTGGAAGAACGATCTTGCGCCGCTCGTCAGCCTTCATGCCTTGAAGCATCAAGATGAACTCAGCATTTTCATAGGCGCTCAGCACCGGCAATAGGTTGTAAGCTTGGAATACAAAGCCGATATGTTCGAGCCGATACTTGGCGGACTCGGAGGGACTGAGTTTCGTGATGTCCTTTGAGCCGACCCAAACCTCTCCACGGGTCGGATCGTCCAGAGATCCGATCATATTCAAGAGCGTGGTTTTTCCCGAGCCAGATGGTCCAGCTAGAACGCTGAATTCACCTTCTTCAAAGTCAACGCTGACTCCTCTGAGCGCGTTTACTTCGACTTCTCCTTGCACGTAGATTTTGTGCACATCCTTGGCCTTGATAATCGTCATTTCAAACCTCAGTGGTAAAAGCGCATCGCGTCGGAAGGTCTTAAGCGCGCTGCTTTGAGGGCGGGATAAAGGCTGGAGGCAATCACCATGAACCACACGCTGATCGTGGCACCAACCCATCTTTGGAGATCGATCTCACTTCGTATGATGGGGTCTGAGATAGTGACTCCACCCATGTCCAAATTAGAATAGATGTCTCGGAGGTCGAACCCGACCTCAACCAAATAGATATGCCCCGCTAGCCCAAGCACGAATCCACCGGCGAGGGCAACGACCGCCAGTAGGCTTGATTCGGCGAGCACGAGACGGGCAATCTGCCATGGGGTCAGTCCCAAAGCGCCAAGAAGGCCGAACTCACGAATTCGCTCCATGACGACCATCAGAAACGTGTTCATGACGGCAAAGATCACCACGATGAAGATCAGCAACCCGTAAAGATTTCCAAATTGTTTATCGAGCTCAATCATCCCAACGAGGTCGGGCATAGCTTCTCGCCAGGTCAATAACTCAAGTTCTTGTCCCTCCATCTTAGCCATCAGCTCGGTCGTGACACTGCGATCAAAACCGCCAACAACTCCGACTTGCGTAATCACACTCTCTCCGAGCGCCTTTTGCGCCCCCTCGACGGTAGTAAGCGCAATTCCTGAATCCATGGAATCGATGCCCGTCTTGATGACACCCCGTAGAAAGAAGAGGGAGCGCCTCATTTCTCCTTGGGAATCGGTTGTGGTCATCACAACCCTGTCGCCAATCTTGACGTCAAGGTCGTGCGCTACCTTCGAGCCCAATACGATAGGCATTTCCTCGTTCTCAGCACCGTCCAGGTATTCTCCTTCATGGATCCAAAGGTGGTAGTCTTGAAACTCCTTTTCCACCTCTGGTTCTATCCCTTGTAAACGCACCCCGGCGTTGCCTGCAGAAGTGCTCAAGAGACCATCCACAATGACGCGGGCCGCCACGACGCCGCTATCGTTATCCCGCAGTCCAGCCAATAATGGCTGATAGTCGCGAATCACGAGGTCATTGGTTTGGTTCTGCCAGTAGCCTTTCGCGTGTATCAGAACCTCGCCACCCGCCATCTTTGCGGCACCGTCCTCGAGTTGGCCATACATGGCTTGACTCATTCCCATCGCTACCAGAAACATGGCATAGGTCAGCCCGATCGCACTGATGGAGATCATGGAACGGCTGGTATTTCGCCATAGATTTCGCCAGGCCATTCTAAGCATCAGGTCCTCCCCGAGATGGAACGCGTGATATCAAGTCTTGAGACTAACCAAGCAGGATAAAGTCCGCAGATGAACACAACCGGCATCAGAAAGAGCACGGGTCTCAAGAGAACCCTCGGCGTCACCTGAAATTTGAGGGTGTTAGAGAATGACACTCCCATCATATCGAAGCTCACATTGTCCCCAAACATGGACAAATCTAGCCCTTGCACCATGTGGTAGTACGAGACTGCACCGCCAACCAAGACCCCAATTCCTGCACCAATAGCTGTCATCCAGACAGTCTCAAGGAATACGACCCCTCCCAGTTGAGATGGAGTCACTCCCAAAGCGCGCATCACGCCGAATTCTCTAACTCGCTCTAATGCGCTCATACGCTGAGAATTGAAGAGTCCGAAGGCAACGATGAGATAGACCATGAAGTACATGACCAAATCACTCTTCTCAGTCATGTCCAACATTTGGGAAATCTCGGGCAGAATCTGCCTCCATGATCTCACTTTTAGCTCTTCCCCAAGGGTGCTTTGAATCTCTTGAGCGACGAGGTCTGCCTCAAGCACATCGGCTACACGAACTGCTAGTTCATGGATTTCACCGTCTATCGCAGCCACGAACTGAACGTCTTCAAGCCTCATGTAGACCGCACTTCGGTCGACTTTTTGGTTGCGTGTCTCCACGACACCTAAGACGTGAAGAAGCTCATTTCCCATCGAACCATCAGCAGCCTCGAGGAGGAGCACGAGTTCATCTCCTGCTTTGATTCCGAGTTGCTTCGCCAGTCCGACTCCGATGACGGCATCAGTTCTTCCTTCCACCCTTTTGGTGAACCACTCCCCTTGAACAAGGGCATCGGCAACCAAAGACACTTTCTTTTCTTCCTCCGGAACGACCCCCGTGACCTGAGCTACTAGTGACCGTTTCTCGTGGCCAATGATGCCAAACGCCCGAACCCTTGGCGCGATTGCAACGACGCCTTCCAGCTCCTCTACTTGGGCTCTCTTTTCATCATCCAATGCCCAAGCGTGAAAGATCTGTGGTCTCTCCACGTACTCCGGCAAATGAACCTGAACCTGGCCCAACTCAGTATTCGTCGCCCCTCGAATGAGTTCGGCGACAAAACCTTCCATGTAGGCGAGCGTCCACACCAAGAGGGCGACGGCAACGGAAACACCAGCGATACTAAGGCCGCTACGCCATTTGTTTCTCTCCAAGTTCCGCCAAGCAAGTTTGTGTATCATCGTTGCTTCGCAGCTCGTCTAAGACCCTGTTGAGTAAACGTCGACTCGGGCACTTCAATGTTCAAGCGCAGCTCAGTGTAGGAAATCGTGGTTCTTTCTCCCGGCTTGTCCATGACGCTGAGCTCCATGACAAAGGGAACCTTCTTTCCGTCCACATCGCGTACGTCACGAAACTCCATTTTTCGATAGATCTTTCCCTTATCGTAGAAGTCCGCACGAATCGGCACCCACGCTTCTTCATCGAGGAAATACTCGAGTCTCTCAAACTCGACTGGAGTGCCCTTCTTTGGAGTTAGTTTCACCTTGAGGACTTTGCGACCGCCTTCCTCGACCCGGCTCAACTCGCCCACGAAATCGTCGTCATAGCTCGACTCGCGCACGAGGTCGTCGTTCGTAAAGTGAGACCCCATCCAAGAGTCAGATAGAAGTCCACTTGGCACGCGAATCAATCGATCGGCTCTTGGCGCATAATTCCACAACCCCTCGTCGGTCTTAAGTGTAGCTGTACCGGCCTCGCGTGCGGGCTTTCGAATGATGATCAGTGCGTTGTCTTCTCCACGCGTCCACTGGTCCATCGTCAGCGTTCGCTTGCCTCGATTGTTCACGATCTCCATAACTACGGTGCTCTTCGAGCTCTCCGAGCGATAAAGATCGTCAAGCTTCTTCGTGACCTCTTCTAGTGTTGGCAGCGGCTTTGTTGGCTCCTCTGCGGAAAGCGACCACGGAAGAAGCGCCGCCATGAAGATCAAAAGTCTGAATATTCCCATTTGCATCATTGCCCTCCCTTATGAGGCTCCAATAGGCGCCTCATCATATCGGTTAAAAGACTTGCCCAATACGTGACGTCCTCGTCACTGAGTTCGGCTCCCCTCTCCAAGAACCACTGATCCACGGTGATACTGATCGAAAATAGACATTGCGAGAGAAGCTCATCGGGCAAGTCCGTGCGGACGGCGCCTTTTGCTTGCCCTTGTTTCAGGAAGTTCGACGTCTTCCAGTGCGCCATTTCCCGGGCTGCCCTGGCCATTTTGGAATCATCGTCACCCTGGACCACTGCAATCAGAACCTTGAGGAACTTTCCCATCCACGCATGCTCTCTAAGGAGGCCAATGCCACGATGGAAATGCTCTTCGGTAACGGTCCAGAATTCCTCGGCTTCTTCAACTTTGTCGGTGTCCCTTAGAAACCAGTCAAATTGGTCAATTCCCATTGAGATCACAGTGTCGAAGAGATCGGACTTATCGTCGAAATAGTAGTAGGCGGCACCTTTTGAGATCCCCGCGCGCTCAATGATTCGATTGAACGACGCACCCGAAAAGCCGCTCTGGGCAAACTCTTCTGCGGCGATCTCGAGGATTGAACGCTTCTTCTCTTCTTCTAACTTTTCGAATCTAGGTCTTGGAGGCACTACAATCTCTCTTTTTTACTACTTGAACTGCACGGTCCGACCACTCGGTTAGACCGACCAGTCTAAATAGGAATATTTCGTTTTTTTAGCCATGTCAAACCAATTCGTTCCTTGACACGTTCCAGTTCTGCTCTTAGCTTCGCCACGACCTGACGGGCGCGTCGATCCCTCCCAATCGGCGCGAAACTTCCACCCAAACTTTGATTTTTGCACCCGGGGTGTGCGCATTTGCTCCCCCAAGAACCATTAGAGCGGAAGAAAAGACCATGGGCATGTTTGATGTAGTATCCAAAGGATTTCGTGACGTACGAAATCGATTCGAAGGCAAACGAGAGATCACGGAAGAGAACGTCGAGGACGCGCTTAAAGACATACGGATGAGTATGCTTGAGGCCGACGTAAACTTCCGAATCACCAAGAACTTCATCGAACGTGTGAAGGAAAAGGCCCTCGGCGAGGTCGTTCGGGTCAAGGCTGGTGATAGTGAAGTCACGCCCGGAGACCACTTCATCAAGATTTGCCACGATGAACTCGAAGGCCTGATGGGGCCCGTGGACACGAATATCACGTTCCAAAACCCGAGAATTGGCCCCACAAAAATCATGATGGTCGGCCTCCAAGGCTCGGGTAAAACCACCACGACCGCTAAGCTCGCGAAACTCTGCATCGACCAGCACAAGAAGAAGCCTCTTTTGGTGGGTGCTGACGTCTATCGCCCAGCGGCCATCGAGCAACTCAGGGTGCTGGGCCAGCAGCTCGGCGTGCCTGTACACGCTGTCGAGGGCGGTGATCCTGTTCAAGTGTGTAACGACGCGCTCAAGATCGCCAAAGAACAAGAGTGCGACGTCGTCATTTTTGACACCGCTGGCCGACTGGCCATCGACGACGTGCTCATGACTGAGCTCGAAAAGATCGTCGAGACGACCAAGCCCGAGAATATCTTCTTGGTGGTCGACGCGATGATCGGACAGGACGCCGTAAACACGGCGCATGAGTTCAATCAACGCCTTGAGATCGACGGCTTCATTATGACGAAGCTCGATGGTGACGCGCGCGGCGGGGCCGCCCTCTCCATCAAGGAAGTCACCGGCAAACCGATCAAATTCATCGGTGTTGGAGAGAAGGTCGAGGCGCTTGAGCCTTTCAGGCCAGAAGGCTTCGCGAACCGTATTCTCGGGTTCGGCGACGTCATGGGCCTCATGCAGAAGTTCGAGAAGACCCTTTCTGAGGAAGAAGCAGCGAATGCCGAGAAAGACGCCATGCGCATGCTCTCTGGGGAATTCGACTTCAATGACTTCTACAACCAGCTCCAACAGATGTCGAAACTAGGGTCCATGCAAGAGCTCGCCGAGATGATGCCATTCCTCGGCGGTAGCATTCCCAAGGACGTTTCGCTCGACGACCACGAACTCGTCCGAATTCGCGCTATCATTCAGTCTATGACTCCGAAAGAGCGCACAAATCCAGACCTTTTGACTCGCCAGCCGAGTCGCGTGAAACGTATCGCGAAGGGTTCTGCTCAAGACTTGAAAAAGGTTGAGCAGGTCCTGCAGCAATTCAACATGATGCGCGCCATGATGCAGCAGTTCAGCAATTTCGGCGGTGGTTTCCTCAACAAAATCCCTGGATTCCGCGGTCTGAATTCCATGCGCCAGATGAAGAATATGGACATCGGCTCACTCCTTGGCGACCTCATGGGTGGCGCTCAAGGAGGACAAGGCATGGGCGGTGGGCTCCCTGGGTTTGGCGGCATGAACCTTCCTCCAGGATACACCCCGCCAGGCGGAAAAATGTCAACTAGCTCGAAGGCGACCAAGTCGCGCTCGGCGTCGCGCTCAGACAAGAAGCGAAAGCGTAAAGCAGCTCAGAAAGCCCGAAAGAAATGAGCGTTTGCTACAACCACAAGGAACTTCCGGCCATTGCGGTTTGCTCGTTGTGCGGACAGGATATCTGCATCCATTGTCATACTGTGGCGCTCAACGGCTACGCGGTATGTCGTGGCTGCCCTGTGGCAGACAATCTACGCCCGAAGACCAAATGGGAGGGGGCCACTGGGGTCTTCTCTGGCCTTCACGGGCTCGCCTACACAATCGTCGAAGAATTGAGTAGCCCTCGCAGGTTCTTTAGCTTCAGGCCCTTTGGGCGCCCGATGCCAGCGCTTGCATTTGGATATCTGGTGCTGACGGTGGGCCTCTTTATGGGGGCGATCTGGAGCGACCTCTTTCTGAGTCGTTACGACGAAATGACTTTAGAGGTTGCCAAAGAATTGAGCGTCAGCCCAGATTTAGTGAGGCATATCAACGTCTTTTCGTCCCCTATTCGGGCGGCTCTAGTTTTGGCCATCCATACGCTTGTGTTGTGGGGAGGCCTCCTGGTTCTTGCGCGTTCGGCTATTCGATTCCGAGACGTGGCGTATATCGCTGGATACTCCATGGCGGGTTTCGCATTTTTGCTGATCCCACCCATTTTTGACTATCCTGTCGGCCATCTCCTGGCTGTCGTCTGGGTCTTCCATTCCGAGTTTACCGCCGTACAGGCAAGGTATGACACCGGCTTCATGCGTGGCTTGGGCGCGATCATCCTGCCGTATTTCATCCTCTACTCGCTGACCACCTTTCACTAAGTGGACGAGGGCTCTGTCCTCGTCAGATGGGTCGGGGAAGGTCGACTTAACTCCCAAATCTTTTCAGTTCGTGTCAGAGAAAAGTCGGTAGCCACAAGTAACTGTGTGGCTATAGCACGCCGCCGTTCATCCCAAGCGGACAGAGCCCGCTTGTACAACAACTTGACTCCGAGCCCGCGCCGACCTAGCTTTGCCATTCAACTTTGACCCAACGAGAGGGGATCATGCTTAAATACCTTGCACTAGTTTCAATCTTTCTCATTTCATGCGGAGAAGACATCAAGAAGGGCGGCTCTAATCCACCTCCTACAAACAATCCTTTCGGAAACTTGAACAATCCGGATCCAAACAATCCAGACCCGAACAATCCAGATTCGAACAATTCGGGACTCTGCCTCGTAGATCCCGATTGCGATGCCGGACAAGTTTGCGAGTCCGAGCAGTGTGTAATCTCCTGCACCACATCAGTAGATTGCCCAGCATCCCAGATCTGTGTTCCGCGCGATTCGCAAGCGCCGGGAAGTGTATGTGTCGAAAATAACGTGCCATCCACCGAAGGCTACGACTACATTGTGATTCGCGACACCACCACGGGTGAGTCGTGCGAGTTCTCGGACCCTGGAAGCGATATGATAGCCATCTCACTCAACGATCTGGAGGGCAGTGTCATAGCCTTGTTCGAGGCCTTTGACTTTCAAGAAGGTAACGCACCCAATGGAAACGACTACTCCGACGCGTTTCAAATCTTCGACGGGAGCATCAGTGAATTCGGACTCTCTTGCCCGGATAGTTTCGAGAGCACCTACGTTGCTTCAATGGGATGCGGCGGCTTCATGGTCGGCCAATTCGTTAGTGACGGTGTACCGGTCGCGGTCGAGTCTGGAACAGAAGTCTATGCTCTAGAGTATGGCGCAAACTGTGGCGGCACACCCGCAGACACTTTCGAGATTCTACTTTGCACAGATTCCACCGCTGTTTCCGGTGGTGACTACACGTCGTGTGACGTTCGCCTGGGTGGTGGTTCCGGTCTCGTTGTCGAAATCGTCGAATAGCGATTTCTCGAGGTAGCGTCCAAAGTTGCGACTTTTTCGTTTGGGATGAATCCCAAATATATGAAAAACGCGACCATTCTCATTCTACTCACACTTCTCCTCGTGCCACTTCAAGCACATGCGCAGAAGATTTTCACTTCCGATCAGATTTTGGAGCGAAGTCCAGACTTCGGCTCCTACTGGTATCGGGGACTTGCGGAGCTCAACCGCTATGAGCTCCAGCAAGTCCGGTACGGGGAGATTCATCCCGGCGAATCTGTCGTCATCTTCGTGACCGAGGACTTCCTGAGAGACAAACAGGTCAAGTACGAGTTCGGTGACGGAAAAAACAAGACCTCGATTCTAAAGACCCACCATCATCGAAAGTTCTGGACGGGTGTGTATCCCTACCATATTCACACGTCGGCATTTGTACCTGTGGACCTTGACGAGCCGTCTCTCAAACTTGCTTTCACGTCTACCGAGTGGTGTGGGGTCGTCTACGCTCAGATCAATCGCAATTCCGACGGATTGCGCTCAAGGCTCCATTCGTACTTTCAGGCCGAGGGAGACCAAGACAAGCAGCTTCCCGCGGTTGAGATGGAAGATGCCCTCTGGTCTCGCGCACGCATTGACCCGCGGAAACTACCGACCGGCTCTTTTGAGCTCTTACCGGGGATGCACTACCTCAGGATGCTACATAAGCCCGTGGCGGCATATCCAGTCAGCGCAAGCCTTAAGTCCTCCAAGAGCCAACTCGTCTACACCTTGAAGTATGGCACCTTGGACCGCGAAGTTAAGCTCTTCATAGAGCCGACACATCCGTTTCGCATCACTCGGTTCGAAGAGACCTATTCCCCTCTCGGAGCCGCCCAACCCATGACGACCGTTGGAGTTCTGAAGAAATCGGTCATGCTCGACTACTGGAGCCATCACGGCCTCAAGGACGCATGGATGCGAGGCGAAATCGGCCTTTCGGAATAGTCTGGCACGCAACTCGCACTTCTCTACGGGCACAACGAACCCATTTCAATGGAGTTGACCATGAGAAGCGCTATTTTTGCGTTGTGCATATTTCTTTGTGGGGTCTCTTATCCCCAAATTGGCCATTCAGAGGAGCAAACATACTCCACTGAAGAGATTGCGGCTGCCGATGCCCTCTACAACGAAGCCTTTGAACTCTACGTTGCGGGTGAAAAGGTCCGCGCACTGGCTCGACTCAAGGAAGTAGAGAGAAGGTACCCCGGCACCAAAGCCGCTGAAGAATCCAGAAGGCTTCTAGATATAGCCGAAATCAAAGATGCCGAGACTCCAACTTCGACCGCCGAAACGGATGGCGAAGCCGAGACACAGGTGCTGGAGCGCACCGCCGAGCCACCAAGAGAAACGAATATCTTCGGAGTCCCTGAACCCACTCGCAACGAACGAGCACGCTACGAACTCGTCATAGGACAAGCTGTACATGGCCTTTTCCTCGGCGCGGAACTCTGCGTTGTAATGGGGTGTTCGACGGATTCAGATGCCTTTCCGACCAGCATGGTTGCAGGAGCTGCTGTGGGGTTGGGGTTGATGATTGGCCTTACGGACACGCAAGTCGACCCCGGGCTCAGCTCGTCAGTAAACTCTGGAACGCTCTGGGGCGGCTGGCAGGCACTGGCACTCTACGGCGGCACAGGCTCCACGCTCGATGACCGTGCGAGCGCGGCTCTTTTCATGGGAGCTCAAATCGCTGGAACCCTCGGTGGGTTCGGAGCTTATCGAGCACTCGACCTCACCGAAGACCATGTCGCAGTCGGAAACACCCTGGGGATTTGGTCAGGGATTACGGGAACGCTTATTCACGCAAGCCTGATCGATTCTGACTACGACCAACTCTTCATCTCCGCCCTTATCGTGGGTGATATCGGTCTCGTTTCTGGCTTACTCTGGGCACCACATTCGGGTCTGAGCCGCATGCAGACCTTTGCGTTGGACGTGGGTGCGGTGCTCGGCGGGATGCTCGCGGCTGGGGTGCCCCTGATGTTCGGAATGGACGATTTCAGCGAACGATGGGCTTATTTTAGGATGGCGATCGGAATCCCGACCGGTATGTCCCTCGCTTACCTTCTGACGTCTAGTTGGGACTCTGAGGAAGAGCCAATAGGTTCGCTCTCTCTCTACCCCACGGAGTCCGGTGCCGGCATGGGTTGGATGGGTCGGTTTTAGGTCCCCGAGAATAATTCGAATCCTGCGAAGGTTTGAATCAATGAGTTAAACCTTCTAGGGTCTTGTGATGGCGATCAACCGACGACGATTTCGAAACTCCTCAATTCACCGTCGGCCAAGACGCGTGCATCGTCGGGACTCGCCCAGGTCCGGCCACTACGTACCGATGTCCTCCGATCCGGATATGATCCGCCGAGGCGTTAGACGGCGTCTACATCTTGGGACCCTAAGCGCACTAACAACCGTGCTAACCTTTGCTGCTGCAATGACCCTTGGTGGGTCGTTCGCGACCGCAGCGATGCTGATCATCTCGCTCTGCTCGCTGACAGCCACGCTTGCGTTTGTGTTGTCCGCGAGGCGCGAAGAGACGCTGCACTTGGAGTTGGCGAATGATGAAACCAAGCGCCTGGAATGTTCAGGGGTAGACGGCTCGCTAGACACGAGCCCGTTCGGCCCCTAACGCGAGATGCTTCGAGCCCACTCAGTGAGGTCGATGGCCTTGTGGGCAGGCATGATATCCACATTATTTGTCGCAACTTTCCTCAACAGATAATGCCGAAACCGCTCCTTCACGTCTTCTTCCCCGTGCACGAGGAGAATCTTCTTGGCGTCAGTCGCATTGGCCCATTGAGTCATTTCCTCTTGGCCAGCATGCGCTGAGAAGCCGTTAATGGTGTAAACCTGAGCTGCGATGGGAACGGTATGGCCGTGGATATGAACGAAATCGGCACCGTCGACAATCTTTCGCCCGAGCGTTCCACGCGCCTGGAATCCACAGAAGATCACCGAACATTCCTCTCTGTAGAGATTGTGGCGCAGATGGTGAATTACTCGCCCACCGTTTGCCATACCGGAACCAGCGAGGATGATGGCCTTGCTACGGTGTTCGTTGATGGACATCGAGTCTCGCGTCTCCCGCGTGTAGCGCAAGGCAGGAAAATCAAAGGGCGTTTCGCCTTGGTTGTGCAGGTCCATCGCCTCGGAATCGTAGAGGTCAGGGTATCTCTCAAAGACACGAGTCGCTGAAATCGCCATGGGGCTATCCAGATAAATCGTAGCATCTTCGGCGAGCTTCCCGTCTCTCCACGCTTCGTAGAGCACGTAGAGCAGCTCCTGGGCCCTCTCGAGCGCGAATGTCGGGATGACCACATTTCCGCCACGCTTAAACGTCTCTTCGATTGCACCTAAGAGCTCATCGATCGACTCCGTAAACGGCCGGTGATTGCGATCACCATAGGTGCTTTCCATCAACACCACGTCCGCGGGTCCAGGTGTCGATGGGTCGTGAATGATAGGCTTACCCACATTCCCAAGGTCGCCCGAGAAGATGAATTTACAGGCTTTGTCGTTCTCTTCGAGGTCCATGGTCAAAAACGCTGAACCGAGGATGTGGCCGGCCTCGCTAAACTTGGCTTTGACCCCTTTGAAGATATCGACGGGTTCTTCGTACTTCACCCACCGGTCCCAAAGATCGAGGAGATCTAGAACGTCTTGATCGTCATAGATTGGCTGTTTGGGAGGCGTTCCTTTCGGGCGCTTACGATTCGCCCTCGCCACCTCAAACTCTTGAAGGCGCGCGGAGTCAAGCAATGAGATCTTGGCCAAATCATACGTCGCTCGAGTCGAATAGATTGGGCCTCGAAAACCTTGCTTGAACAAGATCGGCAGGCGACCGATATGGTCGAGGTGGGCGTGCGACACGATCACCGCATCTAGCGTTTTCGGATCGAATCCGAGTCCACGGTTCTCCTCGTCGTCGTCACGACTTCCCTGAAACATTCCGCAATCAAGAAGGACGCGCTTGTCCCCAACTTCGAGCATATGACAGGAACCCGTCACACCCTCGACCGCACCAAAACTTTTTAACTTCATGGATCCTCTAGAATTCGAAATCGGGGCCGAAATTATCGGGCGGTCCTTGTGGCTCAGGGTCAAATCCACGACCACAAGCGGCGGTTGGTCCGCCACTTAAGAAGCAATTTGCCAGGTCCACAACTTGGCACAACGCGTCTTCGTATTCTACGAGGTAGGCGCTGTTGTAGATAGCCGAATAACACAGGCCTACTTCAAACTCGTCGCATTCGTTGTACTGATTGCAGAGCACATTCGCGAAATCGCAAAGGCTATACAAATTGCAGCTGATCAAGCCGTCTCCGAGGGACGAATCGAAGTTTACATTCCCACCCGTGGACGTATTAAAGTCCACTGTGGCAGGCGTATTGGCCGTAGCACTTCCGCTAAAGAACCCCGTGTTGAAGAACACAGTCCCGCCTGTGCTCGTCTCGAATGAGACATCACCGCCACCACGACGACCATCGAAGCCGTCTAGATCTCCGAGGAATGCGTCTGGACGCTTGGTTGCGTCGACCCACCCGAGTCCTTCTTCTGTGTGCCCAAAGGCCAACTCAGCCTCGCCGCTCGAATCTTCGACCAGCAAAAAAGGAGTGGTTTGAACGGCATCATCATCCCCACCGCACGCGGCGAGGAGCGATACCACAATGAGTCCTATCCACCTTCTCATAGCTTCTCCTAGTTTGTTTCTCTGTGAATTGTACCAATCTTGGCTCATCCACACCAACTAGAAGTAAAGCTGTGCAGAAAACCCGGATGTAAACGTTCCGAGGCGGAATGGATCGGTCTCGTTTGGACGCAAAATATCGATGCCAATTCCGGTATAACCCGCGACCGAAAAGATTGGCGTGACGAACCACTCAGCACCGAATCCGGCGAGCAAGCCGAAATCGATCGCGTCATCTCCTACGGTTGTTACGCCGAGGTTGAGTTGACCGATGAAAAACGGCGTAATCTCAGAACCTGGAGCAAAGTAGTACTTGAGCGCAGGTGCCAAAAGAAGGTTGAAAACATCCTCCTCAGGCGCCGTATCGATTCCAAGGCCGACGTTGATACCGAGATTCATCTCGGGACCAAGCCCGTACCAAAGACCGAACGCGCCAGCTGCGTAAGGATTTCCTCCTGCAGGAATGGACATCGAGAGCGACCATTGCCCCGCTCCAAGTGAGTTTCCGCCCGAAGCTGCTGGGCTCGACATAGACTCTTGTGCCGAGGCATCAAAAGCGAGAAGTGTGAGAACTGCTACAAAAATCGACTTCTTCATAAATACCCTCCGTAGGTAAGTTTCGCTCAACTTATACCGCATAGAGGAAATGACAAGTTTATTTCTTCCGCGTGAGTGGTAGATCAATCAACGCTTAGCTAAAGAGCCTTGAACGTGGAGCACATATGAAAGCAATCATTATCGCCGCTGGAATGGGAAGTCGCCTCGAACACCACACCAACGAAAAGCCCAAATGTATGGTCGAAGTGAATTCGATGAGCATTCTCGATCACCAACTCCATGCGCTTAGGTCCAACGGAATCAGTGAGTTTCATGTGATTCGTGGCTACCTCGCTGACAAGCTCATCCTCCCTGAAGAGGCGGGAGAAAAAGTTAAATATTTCCTCAACGAAAAGTATAGAGAAAACAACATACTTTTCTCACTAATGTACGCCAAAGAAAGCTTGGAAGGCGACGTTATCACTACGTATTCGGACATCGTTTACACGCCCGAAGTAGTTGCAAAATTAGCCGCGAGTACTCACGATATTTCCCTCGTCATCGACCGCCAGTGGGCTCTGGCCTACGAAGGTCGCGACGACCATCCAGTGGAGCAAGCCGAGCTTGCAATTTGTGAAGGAGAAAAGGTCTTGCGCGTTGGAAAGCAAGTAGGCCCCGAAGGCGCTGCTGGCGAGTTCATTGGCCTGGCCAAGTTCAACGCGAAGGGTGCGGAAATAGCGCGCACAACGTGGGAGCGCGTGCGTGCTCAATACGAGGACGACCAACCATTCCAAGCGGCCAAGCTCTTCCGGAAGGCCTACCTCACGGATCTCATCTTGGAACTCATCGCCGATGGTGCAGACGTTGGCGCTGTGTTTATCGACGGGGGCTGGCGAGAAATCGATACGGTCCAAGACCTCGAACGGGTCAATTCAGACACTGAAATAGCTCAGAAATCAGAGTTCTAGCCTCTTGCGCGTCGAACTCCTCGGCACTCTTAGCGAATTCCGTGACGATGAGATCACCGGCGCCAACTCTTCTCAGTTCGGCCTCCCTGGCAAGCACTGGCCCAAGAATCTTGAGGGCTTCCCACTCGGCGACCTTCAATTCGCCTTCCGCGTTTTCCCAGGTCTCGATGCGCTCAAGCACAAGTGCGGCAAATCCCCAAAGAAGCGCACTGTCCAAGTTGGTCAATGAGAGCACTTGCAGCTGAGAATCCTCCGGTGGGATCGCCGAATCGATATCTCTCCAACAACGCACGCCGAGAATCGAATTGAAGACTTCGTCATGCGCTTCGGGAAGAATACGCTTGAAATACGCAGCGAGTCCAATGCCGCCGTCACGTTGGAAACCGCCCGTGTAGTAGGCATAGGACGAATCACAGTCTTTGAGCACATTTCCGCAAGTCACCGCTTCCTTAAACGTCGAGATGTAGAGGAACCAGAGCAAGGTCGCTTCGATCTTCTTCGCCTGAATCAAAGGGTCGGTGCCCTCAAGCCCAGCTTCGAAGGCATCGTTGAGCATCGGCACCATCACGGCTGGCCCGACACATCTCTCCGGATCCATCGCAGGAACACCCTCATCTCGACAACTCAGTGTATCTCCCGCGTCGTTGGTAACGGGTGGATAGTGCTCATCTTCGCGTCGTGAAACGCGCGACAATAGCCCTTCTGCAACTGAGTATTCCTCATATGCGCTGGCAAAGTCCTCAACGTTTGGGGCCTCGTTTCTCCAGAGCAAGTCACCGATCGCCTCAAATGCAGCTACACGAGCAGCCGTAGAGATCGACGCCTCGAACTGAACGTAGTCTCCAGCATCCGAAATGCATTCGGCCCAACTATCTTGCTCGTCAGGCCTGTAATAATTCTCGGGCTCAGGACACGACTCGTTGTTGGAATTCGTCTCGCCGTTAGTGTTGGTCGCATTGTTCGACTCACCCATACTCTGGTTGTTCGTTGAGCCGTTATTCGAATTATTCGAAGCCGAGTTATTTGTTTCCGACCCATTATTGGTATTTGTAGGGACGGGGTCATCTTCACCGCACCCGAAGACCACTAGGGCCGCTAGGCTCAGTGCACACTTTCTAAGAAACATACATTCTCCCTTTTAGAATCCACTTTGGAAGTAGACCGAAACTCCGCGCCCGGCCCCGTTGACGCTCGAACCATGATATCTGTATGGCACATCTAAGACATTTTCAAATGACGCTGAGACGAGCGTTCGCTCAAGTCGGTATCCGGCGCGCAAATCCACTACCGCGAACCCTGGCGTGCCACCGCGAGGAATTCGCTCGTCGCTCTGGTCTTGCAGAGCCAGCCTATCTTGTTTGGAGGCCCATCGCGTGCCAGCGCTCACGTAGGCGCCCGGCACAAATCTCCAGGCGAGCTCCGCGTTGCCATTGAGCGGCGGGATTCTCGAGAGAGGAACACGGGCACTGCTTCCCTCTTCAGTGGAAGGTCCCTCACCGCGGGCCCAACTCATGGTCGCCTTGACCTCCAACTTGTAGGGTAGCTCAGCCTTAAAGCCACCCTCCACTCCTAGAATCTCACTCTCGCCCTCCAGATTCACCAACTGAAACCGTGACCACGAACTACCGCACGAAGGGGTCTCGGGAGGACATTCTTCGGTGTTTCTCGGCGCGCGCCCCATCGCATTCTCCATGCCCATTCGATAGGCCCAGAGGTCGAGCCGAAATCCGCGCAAATTTGCGATAACTCCCAACTCCGTGGTCAGCGAACGTTCCGGCTCCAACCCAGGATTTTCGAACTGAAAACCAGGGCCGGTTTGTTGCCTCGACGTGAGGTCGTCCAAGTTTGGAGCACGAAACCCCTGCTCGACGTTAACGAGAGCCGTAAGCCACGGGTTAATCCACCACTCCAAGCCCGCATTCAAACTCGTCGGGGTCCATGACTGTTCCAATGCCTGCGTTCCAGACTCCTCATCACCAGGACTTTGAACGCTGAAATGCGAGAGTCGACCGCCGGCTCGCAAAATGAGCGCGTCAAAAAGTCGTGACTCCTGTTCTGCCCAAACGCCACCAGACGCATAGGTGGACCCATCGATGTAGAGCCCACGGGAACGCTCTCGAACCAGGTCCACCGTTGAAAACACCAACCACGACGCGCTCGAAACACGGTCGTACGCACCATCGACCCCATATCGCAGCCTCAAATCCCACAGTCCGGCGACGCTGAACCAATCCGTATTTGCCCGTAGATTCGCCCCGAAAGTATCCACGTCATCGCGTCCAATCTCGTTCGCCAGCGCAAATGGTCGTTCCTGAGCCTTTCGCTCGTGCTGCCTTTGATAGGAGGCGGTTGCGACAAGGTCCTCCGCCGCCCTGGATAACGAAGTATCCCACTTCAAATAGAGAACATCTCGAAACTGTTCTTCGTACCTAAAACACTCGTTGAAAGGCGCGTAAGCAGGTGGACACGCATCGGTTCGGGGAGCGTCAAACTGCCGGTAGTCGTACCAGGCGAGCTTCAACTTGGTGGAGGTGTTAGGTGTCCATACAAGAGCCACGTCTGCGGTCAACTCATCGAAGCCCGTCCCGCGTTGCGTGCGACCATCTGGCCTGAACCTCGGCACTTCTGGGAGCGTTCCGTCCAACGGGCTAAAAACGGGCCCCGAGGCCTCTAGCTCGTCCACCTTACGGTAGCCAATTCCGGCCAAGACGCCCCAATCCCCCTTTGAAGCGCCAACTTCAGCGCGTCCACCTCGTTCGCGATCTGAGCTTCGCCACCGAAACACGCCACGCGGACGCAAAAGAAGGTCCCCGTCTTCGGAAAACTCGGGCTCCATAGGTCGCGCGTGAATCACACCCCCGATTGCGTCCGATCCGTACCGGGTCGAGGCTGACCCTCTCAAGACTTCCACGCTCTTGAGAGTCAGGGCATCAACCGTAAAGAAATACTGGTTAGGTCCCTGTCGCCACACGCTATTGTTCATCTTCACGTCATCAAAAAGGATGACGGTTTGTTGGCCAGTTCGGCCTCGCACAAAAACAGAAGCCTGCGAGTGCGCCGTCTCTTGCACAAATACGCCCGGTTCGTAGCGCAACGCGTCTGGAGCCGATCTAGGTAGTCTTTCTTCGAACTCCTCACGTCCCACCTTGGTCCCGGCACGCCACGATTCTTCACGGGCCCGCGTTTCCTCGGTCTGAACCTGGTATTCCGGTTCTTCGGCCGCGCCTTCCGATGCAAAAAGCAGTGCAAGCCCCACCAAAATCCTGTTAAGACACACCTTGATCACAGGAGTACTCATGGAAAACTATCATCGACTGCTCGAACATGTATTGGAATACGGGGTTGAAAAGCAAGACCGAACGGGAACAGGCACACGCAGTGTTTTCGGCTACCAAATGAGATTTGACCTCTCGAAAGGCTTTCCGGCCGTGACCACAAAGAAGCTGCATTTTCGGTCGATCATCCACGAACTCCTCTGGTTCTTAAGGGGCGACCAAAACATCCGATACCTTCAAGAAAACGGAGTCTCAATTTGGGACGAGTGGGCCGACGAAAACGGAGACTTAGGTCCCGTCTACGGTGTCCAATGGCGAAGCTGGCCCACACCCGACGGCCAAACCATCGACCAGATCGAGAAAGTCATCCACTCACTCAAGCATAACCCAGACTCACGAAGGCATATCGTAAGCGCGTGGAACCCGGCGCTGGTGGACGACATGGCGCTGCCGCCTTGCCACGCGCTCTTCCAATTCTACGTCGCGAATTCCAAGCTCTCGTGCCAGCTCTATCAGCGAAGCGCCGATATCTTTCTGGGTGTGCCGTTCAACATCGCATCGTACGCACTTCTAACGCATATGGTGGCTCAAGTTGTGGGTCTAGAAGTCGGGGAGTTTGTGCACACATTTGGCGACGCTCATATCTATCTCAATCATATGGAACAGGTTCAGCTTCAACTGAGCAGAGAGCCCTACCCTTTGCCTAAACTTGAGCTCAACCCCGAGGTCAAAGACATCAATGACTTCCGATTCGAAGACATTCAAATCTTGGGCTATCAATCGCACCCATCCATCAAAGCTCCAATCGCGGTCTGAACATGAAGATTAGCCTCATCGCAGCGGTCGCCGAAAACTACGTCATTGGAAAGGATGGCGACCTCCCATGGAGGCTTCCTTCAGACCTCAAATGGTTCAAAGCCAAGACCATTGGGAAAACGTGTTTGATGGGAAGACTGACCTGGGAGTCCTTAGGATTTCCACTGCCCTCGCGGCGAATCATCGTGGTCTCCTCAAGAGGTGTTGAAGGCATTGAATCGGCCTCATCCCCCGAGGACGCTATCGAGCTTGCCGACCCGAGCGAAGACCAAGAACTCATGATTCTAGGCGGCAGCGGACTCTATCAACATTTCCTGCCCCGAGCGGACCGGTTCTACCTCACGGTTGTGCACGCAAAACCAGAAGGTGACACGCGGTTTCCAGCCATCGTCCCGTCGGAATGGAAAGTTGTTGAATCCACCCACGTTGCGGCTGATGAAAAGAACCCTTACGCCCACACCTTCCTTGTCTTGGATAGGATTCAGGCAGCTCAAGGCCGAGAAGGCTCCGACGAACTCAATGCGTCGGACTTCGAGTAGGGAACGGCACTAAGCCGATTTCTCGAAGACCAACCTGTCCTCGACTTCGGCAGCAAGCTCTCTTAAGAACGCACTGAAGAACGCCGACTCAACAGCTTCTGGGGCCGCAAGGCTCGTCACGCCGTAGGGCTCGAGCATGGCGACACACGCCTCCTCAATCGCCACACGATGACCTTGTTCTTCAATGATAATCGCCCGCAACTCGTCTCGAACGCTCGAAGTCGCGCTCGCCTTGCGATAGAGCGGATAGAGCACCATCGCACGACGCTCGATCATCGTCGTGACCAAACGGTAGGTGAGCACCATGTCGGGCTGCCCAACCAAGTCCTCCACCCAAGCGGCCAATTCACGATCGAGCTTATAGAAGTACTTCGCAGCAGCCTCACGAGCGATGTAGCCAGGCTCGCCACCACCGACCTCGACCGCGAGGCGCTTGAGCGCGGCAGCGTGGCGAGTTTCGTCGGCGAGGTGGTCCAATACTTCGAGGCTCGGATGGTGCTCAGCCACGGTCTTTGAGATCTTGCGCGCTCCCGTAAACTCAAGCAACGACAATGTATTTAAGAACTCTGCCTCGAGCTGCCGAGCAGACGTAATTCCTTCTAAAACTGACTTTAATTCTTCTCTCATCACATCTCCCTGAAGATCGACGGATCACGGCCATGTCCCACGCCGTCCCTGTCTCTAAGTTATTGTGCCCGCTTCACTAGAGAATTCCGAGACCTACGTCAAGGCTCCCAGAACTAAGCACATAGATTTTTTCATTTTTTTGACGATCGGCACAAATCGTTCAGACTCGTTGGAGATCGTTTCAACGCGCACAAGGAAGTTGCGCAAAAGTTTCATGGAGGAGACATGTCCACGATTATCGAAGCCGAGTTCGTTGAATTCGCAGAACACGCCGAACAAACCGAAGACTCACAAGTTCAGAAATTTGGCGAGCCATCCCAGGGCATCCGACGCGCCCCCAAAGTCAAAGAGACTGCGGTCACCATGCCCCTCGAGCGTTGGCTTGAGGTGGACCGAACCCTCCACGAACTCTACCAACTCTGTGAGTTCGCCATCTGGCAACGAGACCAGGCGAACAATCGCAACGAATCAGCAGAAAAACGGGCTCAGGCACTCGAGGAACAAGTTGCTCTGCTCTCCACACGCCTACATCTCTGGATGGAAGAACGCATGGAGAATGACCGAGAGAGCAAGGAGATCCGAGAGGAAGCCGAACATATGCGCCGTGTCGCAGCTGAAGCCCTCTCTTTAGGTGTGTTCGACAGAAAGCGCCGTAAAGAGCTTCTAGACCAGCTCTAAGGCCTTCGAGAGCGCAGCGCGCTCTAGCGGCCCGAGTTCAGGAAGAAGCGCGCAAATCGCCTCCAGCGGCGTCATTCGCGTGGAACGTGCGACGACTTTATCTTCCGTTTTAACCACGGCTCCACTCCCCTCTTTGGACGCCACCCATTCTGGAGCCTCGCCCCATTCTCGGCGGAATTCCCAGACATCTCCGACGTGGGTCAGATAACCGATGAGTTTGTTCTTCGCTCCCCAAACGAGCCACGCGTCCTCCATGGGCTCAACGCGCACGCGCTCACCGAGACTCCAGTTCTCCTCGCTCCACCCGCTGGAAGTTGGCTCCCCGTCTAAAGGTTCGACGTGCACGGTGGCATCTTCGACCCAGACCCGTCCAACGCCCCTGAGATCATCATCGTAGACTTTGTCGTAGCGTGATTTACGCCGAATCTTGAAGAGCGGTTGCCCTTCCGCCGAGTTCAGAACAACTCGTTTGCCGGCGCTCAAGTACTGCTCCGGACCGGACGCCGACTCTCCAGAGTCTCGGCAACCCAGCGCGAGGGCACTGACCAGGATTAAAGGATAGAGATACCGTGATTTTTGCACATCTGGTCCAGAAGTCCGTTTACAAAGGCAGGGGTTCCTTTCTCACCGTAATCTTTGGCGAGCTCCACACAATCGTTGATGACGGCCCAAGCGTTGTACCCACCGTGCAAAATATCCCAGAACCCAAGCCTAAGAATACTCCGATCCACAGGAGCCATCCTGGCCATCTTCCAACGCGGGCTGACCGCTTGAATCTCTTCGTTGAGCTTCGCCATTTGGCTGAAGACACCCTCAACTCGCTCTTCTACGAGGTGCCAATTCGCGTCCAAATCTGGACCGAACTCTTCTCGCAACGTCCCGCGCTCAAGTCTCAAAGCCTCCGAAGTCTCCTGAGGGGAGATATCGAGTGAAGCCAACACCAAGAGCGCAGCCTTGCGATAAGGCGCCTGATCGTCTCGATTTCTCATAGCCCCTCGATCGCGTCGTAGAGGCTCACCATCTCAATCGCTGCCATAGCCGCTTCAACGCCCTTATTTCCTGCCTTGGAGCCGCTTCTCTCGATAGCTTGCTCGAGCGAATCACAGGTCAGGACGCCAAAGGCCACCGGAATTCCAGAATCCATGCTCACCGACGCAATGCCCTTAGTGGCCTCGGCGCTGATATGGTCGAAATGCGGGGTCGCGCCACGAATGAGGACACCAAGCGAAATGATCGCGTCAAACTTCTTAGTCTCCGCGAGTTTCTTGGTCACCATTGGCACCTCGAAGCTCCCCGGGCACTTCACTACGGAAATGTCGTCGCGCGAAGCACCGTGGCGGACCAAAGCATCGATGGCTCCTTCGACCAAACGGTCTGCGAAGAACCCATTCCAGCGGCTCGCTACGATTCCAAAGCGCTTACCCTGAGCCTGAAAGAGGCCTTCTACAACCTTTACACCGTCGATTGTCATCACTAACTCCTAAATTCTTTCAGTCGATTGGAACGTGGTCCACGATCTCCAAACCGTAGGCTTCGGTGCCTAAGATTTTACGCGGGCGATTCGTTAACACGCGAATCTTGTGCACGCCACAGTCCACGAGGATTTGTGCGCCGATTCCAAGATCTCGCAAAACCTCTTGGGGTCGATTCACATCGACCTCATCTTGAGAGGTTCCTTGATGCTTTCTCAACACAGCTTTTGCGCCGCTGGCAGGTCTATCGAGGTAGATGATAAGCCCCTTGCCGACCTCCGAAATCTTCTTCATTGCACCTTGAAGATTCGCAAAGGTCTCCGAGCGACGCTGCGTAAAGACTTCGAAAGAATCGACGCGATGCTGCACCCTAACTAGTGTGGGCTCGTCACCTGTAAGATCTCCACAGGTCAGCACAAAATGCTCGTGATCGTCGACCACGGTCTTGTAGACCTTCACATTCCAATCCCCTGGCCATTCGGTCTCAAGTTTCTCTTCCAAGATACACCGGACAAGGCTTTGCTTCTGGAGCCGATAGGCGATCAGATCTGCCACCGATAGAATCATCAAGTCGTGCTTCTCGGCAAAGACCTCAAGGTCCGCCATCCGGGACATGGTTCCATCTGGATTCATGATCTCACAGATCACCGCAGCAGACTTGAGTCCGGCGAGCTTCGCGAGGTCCACACTGCCTTCGGTCTGACCAGTTCGGACGAGCACCCCACCTTCACGTGCACGCAAAGGGAAGATATGACCGGGCATCACCAAATCCTCAGGTCCCGAATCATCATCCACCGCGACTTGAATCGTGCGTGAACGGTCTGCCGCTGAAATCCCGGTGGTCACGCCCGTTTTTGCCTCGATACTCACGGCAAAGGCCGTCTGATACGGGCTCTGATTCGAGCTCACCATCATCGGAATTTTTAGCTTATCGAGGAGTTCGCCGCTCATCGCCAAACAGATCAGGCCACGGGCCTCCACGGCCATAAAATTGATGGCCTCTGGCGTGATCTTCTCGGCCGCGATCACAAGATCACCTTCGTTCTCTCGATCTTCATCGTCCACCAAGATCACGAACTTTCCGTCGGCAATCGCTTTAAGCCCTGCCTCTACTCTCTTGATCGCGTCATCCATCGCTCACTCCACAGAAAAACCATTGGCCTTCAAAAACTCTTCGTCGATCCGGGCGCTGCGGCCCAATAACTTCCGGACGTACTTCCCCAAAATGTCGGACTCGAGGTTGACCTCATCGGAGACCTTCAAATCAAGGAGATGTGTCTTTCCCTGTGTATACGGAATGATCGCAACCGTGAACTTATCGCCGTCCACGGTGTTTACGGTCAAACTCACGCCATCGATGGCAATACTTCCCTTCTCCACCAAAAGCTCGGCAACATGAGACGGGGCGCTGAACTCCAGGAGCACGGACTTGTCCAAGTCTTGCCGCCTGGTCACGCGACCCACGCCGTCTACGTGGCCACTAACCCAATGGCCGCCAAGCCTGTCACCGAGCGCCAATGCGCGCTCAAGGTGCACCTTGGAGCCGGGTCCTCGCCTGCCTATCGCCGTTTTCTCAAGAGTCTCCCAGCCCGCGTCTACACTGAACGAACGGTCCTGGATCTCCGTCACGGTCAAACACACACCGTCCACCGCGATCGACTCGCCGAGCTCGATGTCTTTGGTATCGTACGATGTCTCGATTCGAAGAGTCTTTGTGCGACTCCCTTTAACGTCTCGTATGACCCCAATATCCGTAATCAATCCTGTGAACATTAGCGCTCCTCATAGACGGGCAAGCCTTGGATGAGGAAATCCTCCCCAAGGGTTCGTGATTGCACCTTGGAGAGCTTCAAACTCTGATCCATGCGCGGAATCCCGAGGCCTCCAACAGGCCCTGGAGCTAGCTCTCCGCCAATGATCTTGGGCGAAACAAATGCAAAGACCTCGTCCACCAACTTGGCGTCAAAAAAACTTCCGTGGACCGCACCGCCTCCCTCGACGAGCATGCTCATGATGCCACGCTTACCCAGGTCCTGAAGTATAGCCTGAAGATCCAAACCACCGGCAAGACGTGGAACCCTCACAACCTTGACGCCGCGCGCCTTAAGAAGGTGTTCCGCCTGCTCCGGTGCGTTCACAGACGCGTAGACAAGCACGTCGGCATTGGAGTCAAATACGCGCCGCGTCGGCTCCAGACTAAGTAACGAGTCGAGTATGACGCGGGTTGGGTTTCTGCCACCTTCCCGACGACATGTTAACTGCGGGTCATCGAGACGCACCGTTCCGGCCCCGACCAAGATGGCATCGAGCTCATCACGAAGTTCATGGACTAGTCCCCGCGACTCTTCTCCAGTCACCCAAGCAGAATGGCCGGTGGTACTAGAGATTCTGCCATCGAGGGTCATCGCCCATTTGGCCAAGACCCAGGGGGTTTGAGTGCGTTGTAGCTTCAAATAGCCACGATTGAGGTACCGAGCCTCCTCTTCGAGAACCCCAACCTCAACTTCGATCCCATGGGCTCTTAGGTGCTCAATCCCACGTCCACTCACCCGCGGATCGGGGTCGATCATGGCAACCACAACACGGGAGACGCGAGCATTTACGAGCGCATCAACACAGGGTGGAGTCCTACCATGATGAGAACACGGCTCGAGGTTGACGTAGGCCGTAGCCCCTTGAGCATCGTCAGTCTTCCGAAGCGCATCGACCTCAGCGTGAACATCACCGGCCTTCCGATGCCACCCTTCGGCGATCACCGCACCATCACGAACCACCACGCAGCCGACATGAGGGTTTGGACGGGTTCGACCTGCGCCTTTGCGGGCAAGTTCAATCGCCCTCCGCATCCACGCTTCATCATTGCTCATTGATGACCCCGTCCGAATCATCAGATTCGTTCTCGCTCTCCTCGAAGCTCAAAGCCACAAGGTTTACGGGCCTGGGGCGAGCCTCAGGTTCGAGCTCACGCAATTCCTTCAGGAATTGTTGAATATCCCCGAATGCGCGGTAGACGGATGCGAATCGAATATAGGCCACCGGGTCGAGAAGACGGAGCTGTGCTGAGACTTCCGAGCCCAGCCATTCGCTAGAAACCTCACGCTGATTCTGGTGCAGGAGCCTTTCTTCTACGGCTTCGATCAACGCTTCGATCTGAACCCTTGAGATCGGCAGCTTCTTGCACGCGATCTTGACGCCTTGGAGGACTTTGCCCCGATCGTAATCTTCAAGAGTCCCGTCTCGTTTAATAATCTGAGGGAAGACTTCCTCGATATGCTCGTACGAGGTGAAGCGCCGCTGGCACTCTAAACACTCGCGACGACGCCGAATTGCCGCACCATCTTTAGACGGCCTGGAATCGACGACCTTGTCCTCCATATGACCGCAAAAAGGACACCGCATGGCATTCTATCCGTGCTCTAGATCGGAAATCATATTCACCCGCCTTTGATGACGACCGTCATCGCCGGGTTCGAACTCGGTCTCCAAAAATCCTTGGAGGCACGCCGCAGCGAGGTCAGGACCGACCATCCGTGCGCCGAGGCAGAGCACATTTGCGTTGTTGTGCTTGCGTGACATTGAAGCTGAAAGCGGCTCATTGACTAGAGCAGCGCGTATTCCGGGCACCTTATTCGCGGCGATCGACATCCCGATTCCAGAACCGCAAATCAAAACTCCCGCGTGAAAATCACCACGGGACACCTTGCGGGCGAGATTCCCAGCGAAGCTTGGATAATCCACCGCGGTGGAGTCCGATGGGCCGAGATCTATTGCATCCCAGCCCCGCGCCCTCAACCACTCGATCAAATGCGCTTTTAGGCCGATGCCCGCATGGTCTGAGGCTAGGATCACGGCGCCATTCGCGCTCTCGATCACCTCAGACTCTTCGTTGCGCAAGGAATCCACAAATTCAACGAGCTGCGCCACCGTCGCCAGACCTTCGAGCACAGACTCAGGCGTCTCGCCCAGAGAAAACTCACTCTCAACTCGCCAAATCAAATTGACGATCTCAAGACTGGTCATTCCCAGGTCGTTCAAGAAATGCGAATCGGGGCGCACCTCGGATTCGGGCGCCTCGATGACATCTGCGACGATTTGTATAACTCGCTGACGCGTGGACATGAGTACGCTCAGTACTCGATGACCTCAAGAACTTGTTCGTTCTTGTAGGTTCCACATGAACCGCATGCACGGTGCGATTGCTTCATCGCGCCACAGCTTGGGCATTCTTGGAAACCAGGCATCGTCAAGCGCATGTTGTGCGAACGACGTGTACGTGTCTTCGACTTCGATTTTCTTTTCTTTGGAACTGCCATGACATTCTCCTCGCCTAAAACCGGCGCTATTCCTAATTCTTACTGACTTTCAAATCTTTAAGTGCTGCCCAACGGAGGTCGATCTTCCCCTCCTCTTGCTGAGCAACGCCCTTTTCTCCAATAAACGCCTCAAACGCAAGGTCACATTCGGTATCACCCTCTTCGCACCGCGCAAACGTCGGCAACTCAAGAATGATCGCTTCCCGAATCACGGGATTGAGATCGATGACCTCACCCTCGTAGAACGTCACGTCGAGGTCTTCTTCGAGAAGTTCGACCTCCTCGCCTCCATACTTGGAGTCGAAGTCTCGGCGCAACATCATGACCCAATCGCCCTCGGCATACACCGGCAAAACTTGACGGCGAACGCACCTGCCACACTCAAACTCCATATCTACGGAACACGAGATATGAAGGCGAAACGTGGTCTCTACCCTCTCTACATCCACACTGGCGGTCAGTTTGTCCGCGGGTGCGAAATCCGCAATATCTTCAAGCAGGACCGCCAACTCCTCACGACTCATCTCGAGTTCGAGATGTTTGCTCCGGTTTTTGTCCCCGGAAAATTCGTCGATAAAGAGCTGCACACTATCCTCACTTCTTTGGACACCCTTGCCCAGAGAGCGCGACAACCTACATATGCAACCCTATTGTGTCAACTCAAGGGATGTAATTCGGTCCAAAACACAGTGGTTGGAAAGATTGGTCCGTTCCAGACTCCGTGTAATGAGGTGTCCATCCCGACATATCTTGAAAAAGTCGAATGGCACGAATCGTACGCTCGGTGCAGAGATGAAACCAGTGGTGGGTGCCACGAGGCACGTTGATCATATCTCCTTTGACCACTTCGATCCTGAAGACTGGGCCCTTGTCAGGATGGATATGAAAGAGCCCGCTTCCCTTGACGATGAAACGCACTTCATCTTCGTCGTGCCAGTGCTCTTTATCGAACTTTGCCAGCATCATGTCTAGATTTGGCGTGGTTGGCATGATGTTGATGACGTCTGCGGTGACGTAGCCGCCCTCGGCCTTTAGCTTGTTGATCGGCTCTGAGTAGGCCTCAAGGATCTCCTCGTTCGTCGCCTCGTCCGAGAGATCATCCGACCCTTCAAATCGCCGATACCAAATCCCAAATTGAGAGAGAAACTCCGAAATTTCTTCGGGATTCTCAAGCGTTCGATTTTCTTCCGGGATAGTCACAGTAGCCATCCACACCTCCTTGAAAAAAAAGAGAGCCGGTGCAACCACCTGACTCTCTGAGAAATTCCTCTAGGTTTTACTAAAAGGATACGCGCGTTAACGCAAGCGAATCGTACCGCTCCACCACGGATACCAGCCTTCCCATTGAGGTCCGACTTCGCTCCACATAATACGGAATTTAAAGGAATCGCCGCCCACGCTGTTGATCTGGGACTGGCCTGGCCAACCGATCACACAACTATTGCAGGTCTGACCAGAGGCCGACGAGAACGCGCTATATGACGTGGTAGGACCTGATTTAGCCGGGCTTCCAAAGGCCACATCGCCGGTGTTGTTCCCAAAGTAGGCGTTGGCGTTTGTCCATGAGTTGATCACCCAGCCAAGGTCGCTCGTCTCGAGCGGCATTTCCCGAGCATTGGCCTTGATTTCATAATCTTGGAAGTAGAACTCACGATATCCAGCTGGGAAGTCGAAGGTCCAATGGACTGCATGCCCACCGCCTTCGTCCATGGTCACTGGTGCACAGTTCTCAAAGCCAGAATCTGTTGGCGCCACGAGGTTAACCAACTCAGCCTTGAGTTCGTTTCGCGCGATACAAGGCGTGATATCGGTCCATCCACCACCATCTGTAGTCATGTCGCAGAACACATCAAAGGCCTCGTATTCCATGGCCGGGCCGTCCGGGTCGAGCTCGTACGTGCCGTCTTGTGAACTAGGATCGGCGGTCAGGATCTCTTTACAGGAGCCGAACCAGACATCCACACAACCCGTGGAAACCCACTGTCCAAGCTGACATGTCTGCTCCACACGACCGCGGTTTTGGAACCCACAACCTTGCTGGATGGTCTGTCTTTGGTTCTCAGAACACACCGTACAAATCGGGCCTGCGGCACCGCCACTGCAGATATTCGAAGCGCAATCAGTGCCTCGTTCACAGGACTCGAAGAGGTCACATTTTGGACAGGTCACGCCGCCACAATCCAAATCTGTCTCATCTTGATTTTGAACGCCGTCGGTACACGTTGAAGCTGCACAGGTTCCATTGTTACACACACCGCTTTCGCAATCGCTTCCGTCCGTACACGAATCTCCAGGCACGCAGCGGTCATTACAACTACCGCCACAATCTACGTCGGACTCGGTTCCGTTCTGGACGCCATCATCACAACGAGGTGCGGTGCAACGGCCGTTATTTCCGCAGACCTTGGAGATACAGTCTGTTCCCGCAACACAGAATTTCCCAACCGCACAAGGCGTACAGTCGTTTCCACAATCCACATCCGTCTCGATACCGTTCTGGGTACCGTCCGAACACTCGGACTCTTGGCAGATGCCGGCATTACATACGTTACTCAAACAGTCGCCATTGACGTTACAGATATTGCCATCTGGACAGCCCACGCAGCCGCCACCGCAGTCGACGTTTAGTTCGACGCCGTTTCTAACTCCGTCGGAGCAGGTCGGCACCGCGCAGGTTCCTTCAGCATTGCAGATGAAATGGGCGCAATCATCACCCGTGCTGCAATCACTACCAGGTGAGCATCCATTACAATCACCGCCGCAATCCACGTCGGTTTCGTTTCCGTTCTTCTTATCGTCTTCACAGCTCGCGCCCACGCAGATCGACGCCGAACACACGAGGTTTTGGCAATCACGTCCGTTCTCACAACCTTCGTTATCAGGACACGTTGGGCAGGTCGGTCCGCCACAATCCACGCCGGTTTCCTGGCCGTTCTTCACTGTATCGGAACACGTTGGAACTGAGCACACACCAGCGGTACAGACGCCACTTTCGCAGTCAGAACCTTCCGAACAGGTGCCACCATCGGCACACCCTGGACAGCTTCCGCCGCAGTCTGCGCCGGTTTCATTGCCATTTTGGCGTCGGTCATCACATGTGGGGACCTGACAAATTTCCTCGGCACACACGCCGCTGACACATTCGCTCGCGAGGTCGCACGCCTTTCCATCATCGCAGGGGCCACAGAGTCCACCGCAGTCCACGTCCGTCTCAAGACCGTTCAAAAGCCCGTCGCCGCAGTTGGAGTCCAAACAAAGCCCGCCGCCACAAATCTGCGATACACACTGTTCATTGGACGTACAGGCTTTCCCAACGAGACAGCGAGAACATCCTGGAGCGCCGCAATCCACATCGGTTTCGGCACCATTCTTGACGCCGTCCAAGCAGGTCGCAGCAGCACAAGTGCCTAGCGTACATGCCAGAGACTCACACTCAGAGCCTTGCGAACACGACTCGCCGACAGCTTTGAGACCACCGTTATTCGTGTTGTTTTCGTTGTTTTCGTTGTTGTCATCGGGTCCGGTTTGAATTGCCGGACCGTCACCACCACAACCCAAGGCGAAAATCGCGCTTAGTAAGAATACTCTCGCTAACCAAGTCTTCACGGGCAGACTCCATTCTTCATTTTTCAACAGGTAAATCGAGTTGAACACATCTTAGCCCCGACTCAAATATAAATCCAACCCAAGAGCTATTTGGTTTCCAGATCTTCGGTGGGAGGGTCGTGGAACACGCGCACAGACCTCTTTGGCTCTTCCCACCACGGCAATCCTGCCTCCGCACTCACCTCGATTTCGGCGATAACCTGAGCCCCGAGCAACAAGATCACGGCGGCAATCTCCATGGAAAGGAGCACGATCACCACCGTAGCCACCGACCCATAGACTGCATTCACAAGCGAAATGGAGGCGAAATACCAGACCAAGAACGCGCGCACGATCTCCCAGAGAATTCCCGCAATTAGCCCTCCGAAGATGGCCAGACGCAGGCGAACTCGAGCCATCGGCAGCACGCGATAGAACGAAGTAAAGAGTGAGACCACGCCCACAAACCCGAGGAACTTGAGCAAGAGTGGCAAGTAGCCCTCAAGCTGCAATTCACGGTCAAACAACCAGACGCCACGGCTCGCAACGGCCTCGTAAGCCGTCACGACAACCGTCACGACAAAGACCGCAAAGGTCACCACCGAGACGTAAATGAACGGCATCAGGGCGGAAATCACCGGATGGCGAGTCTTAACTTTTTTGTGGTGTCTGAAGATGATCGACATCGCATCCTCAACCATTCTGAACGCGATACTCGCGAAGAAGAGCAAGACCGCAAGACCCACGGCGCCCACCAAATGGCGCGTCTCTGAGAAGGACTCAAGCGCCGAGGATATGGCTTCTGTTCGGCCTGGAATCGCGAGGTCCACCTCAGCCGAGATCACCATCAGAAGCGCCTCGGTGTCCATAAATGCTGAGAGCACGTAGATGGCGATCGCCAGGGCCGGGATCATGGACAACAATGCGTTGTACCCAACAGCCCCCGCAAGAAGTAGACCTTTGTTTCGCCGAAAATTCTTGAGAATTCGCCAGATAAAGCCCCAGACCCGCTGAGGTAATGGAACCAGGTTTTCGGGATTCGGGAAGCTCAAATAGCTTTTCCTAGGTCCAAGAGAGCGCTGCATTCTAATCGCTTTGATGATCAGCGTCCACGAAACGATACGTCCCGGACTACGCTTTCTCGCCGCGCGCCCCTAAGAGCA
Source organism: Microvenator marinus (assembly GCF_007993755.1). Taxonomy (GTDB): domain Bacteria; phylum Myxococcota_A; class Bradymonadia; order Bradymonadales; family Bradymonadaceae; genus Allomicrovenator; species Allomicrovenator marinus. The sequence goes on along the minus strand of NZ_CP042467.1, from coordinate 5,049,658 downwards.
CCCGGCTCATGCCCAAAACCTCCCCGGAATCGACCTCAAGAATCGCGGCAAATCGCTCGAGGTGAAATCCGCTCTTTCCGGCTGCGCCCGGGTTTATCCAAAGGGTCTCCGAAAACCTCGCGACCACCGGAATATGGCTATGCCCCACCACGATCACATCGAGCTTCTCCCTTGCGATAAACGATCTGGCATCTCGGTTTGGATTTTTGGGATTACCCGCAATATGCAGTACTCCGAGCCTCAATCCCTCCACCTCTTCCACCAACTCAAGGGGCAAGAACCGTAACTCACCACCGTCGATATTTCCTTTGACGGCTTTGACAGGCGCAATCCGCTCGAGCTCTTCGAGGACCTCAGGCTTACCAATATCTCCGGCATGAACGATGAAATCCATGTCGGCAAAAGCCTGGTGAATATGAGGATGAACCCACCCATGCGTGTCTGAAATCAAGCCGATCTTTTTCATCAAAGAACCCGAGGCTTCTAAAGTATGAGCGAGAACATCACTCGCTGATCTTCGCTAAAGAACTCTTCTGGAACCTCCCACTCAAGAATTCGAGTGCGGAGGCATTCCAAGGTTTGTGGTTCTAGCTCGTCCTTGCCGGCTTGAAAACTCACTCTCTTGACCCGTCCGTCGGGCTGCACGTCCAACAACACGCCGAGCCGGACCGCACCTTGCGGCTCTCGGCACGGCTTAAGCTCCGAGGCGTTGTCGCGAACAAACGCCAGCAGACGCTGTTTTAACTTTGGCTCAAGAACTGGAGGCGCTTCGGGAAGCTCGCGTCTTGCGGGCGTCTTGGGCTCAGGCATTTCTTCTTCTGGCGCGGGAGCGGGCGCATCTGGCGGGTCCATGTCCACGTCGTCAAGGCAAGGTGCGGGCTCAGGACAGACCTTCTCTGGAGCAACTTCCGGGGCAGGCTCCACCACCGGCGGGACTTCGGCGCAATACTTACCTCCGAGAAAAAGTCCCACGCAAAGCGCGGCTACCACGGCCAAGGCACTGCTGACACGTTCTGCAACCTCTCGATCCATCAAAGCCCACGCCGGATTTCGACAACCGCCTTGCCGACCGCGATCTCGCCAAGCTCCGACATCCCTTCGCAGAGGTCGATAAACAAAGCCCGCCCCGGCCCATCATTGATACGCTCAACTGTCGGCCCAAAATAGGTGAGAGCCGAGGGTTCTAGCAAATCGATCGTACCGCTCGGAAATCCTGCAAAATCCCGGCAATACTCAGAGAACGCTTGAAAATCGCCCTGCCCTTCCTGAGTCGCTACGACCACGTGAAAGACTTTTGAAACGCCGAGCTCCTTATCACCCGGAAAGTCGAGCCACGCAGCGCCCTCACCCGTCTCCGAGAGAAGAAAGTCAGCCGCGGGTTGGTTGTCCAGGAAGCAGTTCTCGTCTGCCGCACCACAAATTCGGGCCGAAGGACTCAAAGTCACCACGATCAAACCGTCCTCTGGCGCCGTGAAGTATGGCCGGCCGTCCTGCGTAGCTCCGTTGGCTCGGTAGATGGCCTGACTTTCGATGCCGGGCCCAAGGAGCGCAAGGTTCTCAAAATCAGACTCGGCCTCATCGGTCAAAAAGAGAGTTCCACCATCCTTTGCGTAATAGACCAAAGCTTCCGCAGGCGACCCAAACTCTGCATTTGCGTCGTCGGTCCCGTAAATCAGCGGCACAGTCTGCCCAATTCGCCTGTCTAGCGGCGCGAGCGCCATCTTTCGCACTTCCACGCGTTGAGACGCGAGACCACTAGTCAGAAAACCCAAAATCCTAAAATACTCATTTGAGAGCGTCGCCGATGATCGGCTCATGTCGACCATCACCAACATATCCACCACGCGCGGCGGCGTGTCGCCGTTGTTAGTGGTGTTGTTCTCCTCGGGGTCCACGTAACGGATCACGGTACATCCCGAGAGCGACAAAGTCAGCAATATCAGAAGTAGTCTCATGAACTCGCCTCATTAGCTTCAACAGGGTTCAGGGGCTTTTTCATCAAAGCCTTTGAGTTCACCCGCAAGATATCCTCTCCTTCTCGCTCAAGTGCGCCCTGAAGATTGGAGAGGAACGCCTTACGCGCCTCCAGAAACGCCGCGCGCCCTACGGGGATCTCAAGACTGAGCTCGGCCTCCAACGCCGCTTTGCGAGACCCGCTCACAAGCGACAACAAGCTATCTCGGATGGCCTGAGAACTTCCCCGCGCAAAAGCGGCGAGCGACTCGAGCTCTACACGCAAGAGTGCGTCGGCCACGGCCTCGGGTGGCGCGTAGCTCACAGCGCTCTCCAGAAGATGTCCGCTCAGAACCTCTGCAGCGAGCTGTGGACGTTTTTGGCGAAGTTCCCGCATGGTTTCCTCTTGTTCGGCGGCGTTGAGCGAACCCAACATTGCCCCCAGAACTTGCGCCTCCGACGACTCTTGCCCGAACTCCTCGACCGCCCGTCGAAACCTGGACGCGAGCTCCTGAGACTCGGATCTACTAAGACCCTTTGCGGCCCCAGAGAACAATGACTCACGTCCTTCTTTAGTCAACCGCTCCATCAGCGCTCCCTGAATCTCAGGACGTAAATGCCCCACCACGTGAAGAAGCTCCGCCGGCGTCAGCTTTTGCGCCGCCTGCATCACACTTCCGGGCGCAACACCCTCGAGGAACTCCCACTCAGCAGCCGCAGAATCATCGTGCAAGACCTGCGCAGCTCGAAGGCGGGTCCGAATCCGTGCGACCACGGACTCCAGCTCGGCATCAAGCGGCTCAGGAGTTTCCACCAACCCCTTCGCAACCTGCTGCAATGCAGGCTTGAGGCCCCTCTCTGACTTTAGATCGTTCAACACGTCAGGACCCAAGACATGAACCGCTCTCACGGCCCCGTCCAAATCCTCGTTGACCCATTCGCGCATCATTCGATTTCGCACAGACCTTGACGCCAAGACCTCCTCACGAAGCGCCTCAACGTCCACAGACCTCTTTCGGGCCACAGATTCCGTCTCCGACGTCTGAGGCTTTGCGATTTCTGCAATTCGCTTGAGCAAGTAGAGCATCATCAAAAAGAGCAGAAGCGCCATGATCAGCGGTCCAATCCACGGGCCAAAAGACTCCCAAACCGACGGCACTTCAACTGGTGCCGGTGGCGCCTCCTTGACTTCTTCAACGGCTGGCTCCGGCAGTGGTGCTGGTTCAGGCAACGGGGCTGGCGCAGGCTGAGACCTGGGCGGCTCAGGGTAGAACGGCGGAAGCGGCTCCAACTGAGGCTCAGGAAAATCCAAGAGTTCGGGGCGAACTTCAACCACAGGTGCCAGGGAGCCAAGTCGGTGCTGGATCATTCTCGGAATGTTTCGTTGAAAATTACGCGGCAGTTTGGAATCGAGGAGCACCGAGACCTGGATAGACTTGGGATCCACCGAGAGCGAAGCCCCTGTGACCGACTCAAATCCAGGAGCTACTGGCCCCAAGGCCCTCGGCGCCTCCATTTCAACCTCGACCCCGATCACCTCGCAGCGCCCAGGACAAAGTCTAGCGAAGAGCGCGGCAACAGAGTCCTGAGCCGCCTTCTTGGTGGACGCCTGGGCTGCCCGAACCGAATCGCGCTCTCTGGGTGAAAGATCTTGGGCGCTTGCCACGCTCGACAAGCTCGAAGCCAAAAGAAACGCGAGTATCAATAACGACTTCATTGCTCTCCTCCCTCATTTTGAACCGGCTTTAGGAGCCGCCCCAAGACGTCCTCATGCAGCTCATCGATTCTTAAGATCACACGGCGATTCATACTCCGTGCGTCTTCGAGCTCAGCCTCACTGAGCTCAGCCTTGGTTTTATCGTCCAAGAGGTCAACTTCGGTGGCGGCACGAGTGTCGGCGAAACCCTGCACAGACACCCGCCGCCTGTCGATTCCTGCGGCCGTAAGCCGCTCCATGACGTGAATCGCTCGGCTCGTCGAAAGCTCCCAGTTTGAGCGAAATCTTGAATTCGAAATCGGAACGTCATCCGTATATCCCTCAACGACTACGCCATAAATGGGGTCGAGGCCGGCCACGAGCTTTTGCGCAAATGGACGAAACACGGTTTCACCTCGCGCGCTCAGCTCGGCCTCGCCGGACGCAAAAAGCAAAGCGTTTGAAAACTCAACCTTCAGACCGAATTCATCCAGAGTGGTAGACACCTCGCCGGTCAAGCCGTCGACTTCAATCACCTCATCAAGCTCCGCCTTCACTTCGTTCAGATTTCCGACCTTCTCCCCCGTCAAAGCCTCAACGAGCATATCGAAACGCGTCTGAGTCAGGTCGGAGATGGAGAGCAAGAGAATCATGAAGGTCAAAAGAATCGTGATCAAATCAGCATAGCTCATGATCCAGCCAACCTTATGGTCGGCCGCCTCATAGGTGAATCGGTCTTGGTTGAACATCATGTACTCCCCTGTGCGCTTGCACCGAGGTCCACCTGCGCGCCAACCACATCCGAGAGCTCATGGAGCGGACGACGGCGCGCAATTTTCAACATTCCGTCGGCAACCAATCCCAGATTTTCGGCTCGACGTGCGCCATAATCCGCGATCAAGCGACTCAGAGGCAAATAGACCAGGTGGGCGAGTATCAGCCCGTAGAACGTGGTCAACAAGGCGATGGCCATGCCTGGACCGAGCTTTTCGAAATCTCGCATATTGGCCAAGAGCTGAATCAAACCGATGACCGTTCCGATCATGCCCATAGCTGGAGCAAGGTCGCCAAGCGTCCCGAACACACGTTCGCCGGTCCGGTATGCGCTCAATTCTCGGCGTCCGAGCACAAGGGCATCCGATTCGATCTCATCCGCATCAGATTTCTGAAGCACCTGGCGCCCGAGAATCTTAAAAACTGGGTCCTTTTCGTCGTCCAAAATCTTCGAGGCGAGCAATGCCTTATCGCGACGAATCTCCCTGCCAAAGGCTAGGAGGTTCTTTGCCAACCTCTCGCGCTCCGCCGTTGGACTCCCAAAGACCGCCCTGAAAAAGGCCTTGATGGCGTCCCAAAGGGTGGTGAAGCGATACGTCAGAACCACGCCCCCAAGCGGAACCCCAAGCAGAAGAATCAACGCATAGTAGTTGATAAACCCATCGAAATCCTGGCTCATATGCTCCATGGCCAGCCCAAAGGTCCCCAAAATCATCAGTGCACCAATAATCACGTGCATTTCATTCTCCGTTGAGCTGGCGTAAGGCTTCGATCACCGCTCGGTTCTCAGGGTCAATCTGCAAGACGCGTTCCCAGGTCTCCCGAGCAAGCTCTCTGCGGCCAAGCTGCAACCAAAGGGTCCCCATCATGGATAGAAGCTTCGCATCATTGGGGTACGCCTTCTCCAATTCGGTCACCCGAACCATCGCGAGCTCAAATTTCCCAGCCTGAAAGAGCTCCTGTACCTCGTCGATCCCCAGAAGGTAGCTAGGCCTAGACGGCGCCGCCGCGTCTTCATTGACCCGACCAACTTCTCGACTCTCGATAGGTTGACCATTTTCATCGAGCTCAGCGCCCGGCTCGGCACTTCCATCCGCAAGGTTCTCTCCGCCCACAAAGATGCCGTCGCGCTCCATTCCTGGATTCATCCTTCGTTCGCGCTCAAGGATCTTTCGGTCGGCATCCGTCAAGTTTTCGGACTGCCAGGTCACGCCTTTGGTCTTTTGCGCCTCGAGCGGGATCCGAATTTCGTAGCCGGAAGCCGTCTCCGGGAACTCGACTTCCCAATCTCGCTCACCGTCGCTCATCCGCACCACGTAACGCTGTGCGGGCATCGTTCCGTCTCCTCGGTACTCCGGAGCACTGGTCGCGGCGCTAGGCACGATGATGGTCGTAGACGGCTTCTCCGTGCTCGCGCAACCAAAGGCCAAAGCCAAAATGAATATCAGACAAATCTTCATAATTTTATCCTCACCAATTAAAGGTGACGCGACCCTTAAATCCAAGTCCACCCAAATCTGCCCCGGCAAACTCAGTCGGAACGAAGTAGAAAGCACTCGCCCCGACCCCGAGCCGAAACTGCATAATTGCATCAATGCCCCACTCAAGAGCCGCGGAGTTCCCCTCGGTCCCGGCGAAGAAGCCGTAGAGCGATGGCCCTGTCCGTACCGTGACCGAATTCAAATTGGGCTCCGTCAGCTGGAAGTGCAATGTGGCGCCGACAAAGCTCCCCAGAAGCGCGTTATCCTCGCTGAAGTTTGCAAATCCCTCCGCCCCAACGCCGAACATCCATCTCCTATCTTCTCCAAACTTCTCGTAAATTCGATATCCCATCGCCATTCCTGAGATGGACCCCGCGTCCGAATCGTACGGGATATAGGTTCCGCCCCCGTAGACGATATGCCCGTAGTACGGCCTCGCATCTAGTTTTCGCTCAAGCTCAAGCAAACGTTCTTTTCGCGATTCGACGCGATCCCCAGACCGCAAGATGGCGGCGGTCGACGAGTCTGAGCGATATGTTTCGGCCCACATCACCGCACCGTCCTCGGCCCGTATCACCTCCACGTTGAGCGCCGCGATATTGACCCCAGGATAGAACGCGAATCGCAAATCGAGGAACGCCTTGACGCCCAGCGCCTCGGCCTCGCGCCGGAAGTCCTCGTGTTGCGTCATACCTAGGGTCACCACCCAATCCCCGCCTTCAATGCGCGAGCGCAGTGAAGAACAAGCTACACAACGTTTGACGCGCAGCTTGGTGGCGTTTGAAATCTCGGAAACCACCGTGGATTCCACAAAATCCCCGAATGCCGCGCTCAGGTTTGGACTCAGCCCCATTCGGCGCATCGCCACAGGCGAGACAGCAGCGAGATTCAAATCCTGTAGATCGACGACGAGATCGTCGGTCATCTCTTCGACGAGTTGGTACAAGTGAATCGAGCCTTGGCCAGAAATCACCTGCTTTTCCACGGACTCATTGATCTCTTCTATCCTCGGATCCACGGCATCTTCAGCCACCTCTTGGCGCAGCTCAGCAAAGGGATCGTCTTGGGAGAAAACCACCGAGGGGAAGGCCAAAATCAGGGCGATCATTACAGTCAAAAATATCTTCATCAGAAGGCCCAACCTACAAGGAAAATTACATCCAGCATCACATTATCCGAGTGCCAGTCTTCGAATGCGTCTTCTGCATCCGGCGGGTAAACACCAGGCGAAATCGCCGCTCTATGGTAAATCAGCGGGCGATAGCCGATTCCGAGGCGCGTGTGGAAACCCCGCTCAAATTGAACATCCACGCCCAGTTGAAGGTCGAGGGCATGAGAGACAATCTCTTCGGAATCACTGAAGAAATCGCCCGACGAATCCCCAAACCCATACATAAAGCCGGCCGATACGTAGCCAGCAAGCGGGCCCCCGTGCGTGAAGTAAATGCCCGAGAGGCTTAGGTAATTCAGCTCGTAGAACCGATAATTTCCGCCATAATAATCACCCTCCCAAAAAAAGGCCTGGCCCTCGACTTTGAGCGACCGCGTCAACGTGTACCCCGCTGCAAACCCAAGCGCCCCTGCACGACTCGCCCGCCAATCCACGCTGAGCGGGCTATCTAGCCGAATTTGCGGCCCCTCTTTCTCAGCCTCAATCTCCGCGAGGCGCGCACGAGCAATCCTCTCGTCTTCAGCGATTTGGACCTGACGCCGATTTGCATTCAACCGCTTCATTCGCTCGATCCTGCACCGCCTATCGGCGCCGCACATGGCTTCGGCACCCTCGGTAGGCTGGAAATCGAGGCGATCACACTCTCCGGCCTCACACACAAATCCTTGTCCGCACTGAAACGAATAGACACATGCCTTGGGATCTTCTGCAAAGACCAACGCAGGAAAGAGGACCACGAAAAGCACAAGAGACGCCAAAATCTTCATGGTATCCCCCTCAAGAGCTCCCACTGATTTCCAGCGCCATCCGAGGGCACCATGAGTACTGAAAACGGCCGCAACTCGCTCACTTCGACCTTTGGCTCGTGTACCTCGAGATTGCTATCAGGAACGCGAACGGTACCGATGACCAAGGTCGAAGCCGGGCTACCAAGCCTCTGCGCATAGCCTCGAGGATGGTCGGCTAAGGACTCACTCGCGATTCGATAGAGCTCCAAGAGTTGTGGGCGAACCACGGATTCCTCGGTGCTTCGAAGGAATCGCTGCATTTCATCCACCAGGACGCGCAACCAACGCTCGCGCATCTCGCGCGCTTCATTCGACTCACCCCATTCCGCCATGATCGGGAGCGTGGTTCGCAGAATCCGCGCAAACTCCTCATCTGGCCCAGAGAAGAACGATGCCCGACGCCCAGTCCCAAGAGCCGACAAGACCCTCTCATCCCTCTTTGCGATCTGGCGCGCATGCCGAACAAATCGCGCCTGGTCATCGTCCATAAACGCGGAGAGAGCCAAGATCCCGTGATACCGAGCGTGTGCTCTCGCGTCTCCATTCTCGCCGAGTAACTTCAACGCAATCGCGCTCGCGTTCTCGGGATAACCACGGTCCAACGAAATCCGCGCCAGGTCTTCCCAACGCGCAAATGTTTGATTTCTCGGCCCCAGATTCTCAACGATTTCGGCCACGCGTTCATCAAATGGATACTCAGAAATCAGCTCGAGCACACTGCGGTAAAGGGCGGCAACAAAAGGGTCGCGCCCAGGTGAACGATCTTCAAACGCCTGCATCGCAATCCGCAAAAAGACCTCCGGCCGATTGGCCTTCTTCGCCGCTGAAGCCGTGCGCCAGAGCATTGCGGTGAACACCGGGTGATTTCGAGGCGGAAGCTCGGCGTCTGAAGACAGAAGTTCCCATTCACCGGCCTCATATCGCGACTTCTGAACCAGATAGCGTGCATACCAATAATCGGCGCTCTCGTTAGACGCACTCTCCAACGCCGCCTGAGCAAATGTGAGTCTCTCGGCTGATGAACCCGCCCATCGCGCCCGATTCAACTCCACCTGCGCAATTTCTTTTGAGCGGGAATTCGGAGCCTCAACTTTGAGAAAGATCTCGATCAAATCGTCGAGCTCTCGGCTCAAGACCGCACCGTCCTGCTCAAGCCTCTCCAAAGTCAAGAGGCTCCAACCGACCGCGAGATAGAGAGGCTCGGCAAGTGGTCCACCCTGTGCCTCCTCAACGAGCAATTTAAGAGCCGGCCACATCACCGCTTCAAGGCGCTCGGTCTGCTCTTTTGGCGTGAGCTTCCCCAAGTTTTGGCAGGACCCGATGATATCCTGTTCCGATGGAAGCTCGTCACCCCATTTCTCCCGCGCCGCCGGCCAATTCACTTCGTGTTCGGCCTCTTGACGATATCGTGCCCAGTGCTCCGGCTGCAGAAGTGAATCGGAAACCGTGCCTCGGACTGCGGACCAGCCTCGATCGCTCACCAAAATCTCACGCCGAACGCTCTCAAACTCCAACAAGACCAGGTGAACTTCGGCCCTCAAGTCGTTCGTTGAGCTAAATCGCATGCCGATGGATTCACACATGGAGAATGACACCCAGGCTCGCAACACCGAGGTCCAATCATCCTCTTGACCGACTTGTTTCTCCCAGCGCGCACGTTGGTCTGTCCCGACCAAATCGCGCTTCTGCAGGGCCTCAAACCGTTCTCCGTCCAGCTCCACGGTCTGAAACGGCACGCAGCCGCCCAACCAAATCACGGCTCCGAGGGCCAAGAGTCTCATAGCCCCTCCCACGCCCAGCCCACGCCGAGCATTGGAAGGAAACCGAGGCTCGTGACTTGGCCTCGGGCCGCCCTCTCTTCGGATTGGACCGTGATCTGTAAATCGAACTTCGCCTGAATGTTCCAACGCCAATGCGTAAGAAACGAAAACCCCAGGCTCAACGTTGGCAATAGGCGAGTCTCAGCAAAAGTCACACCTGCATGACCCACCAATTGTGGGTCAAAATGCACAACCCAACGCTCCCAGATATGAAATTTTCCGTACCCGAGTGACCACCGAGCCCCGGCCGAAACCATCATATCTTGCGGCCGAGCATCAGGAGTCAGCCCTGTCGTCTCTTGGATTCGTTGTGCTTCGGCGCCTAGAGTCGTATTGAAATAATGCAACCTGAGTTCGCCACCTATGTTTTCGGTCCCCCAGAAACCCAGATCGACCCCAGCACCGATCGAGTCATAGAAGTCGTTCCTGACGTGCGATGAGACGGTCGCATGGCCATAGATGGAAGATTCCTTGGTGGCGAATCGCTCCTGAACCGTCGCACGTTCCTGCGCCTGAGCAGACGTGCTCAGAAAGAGCGCTATGGTCAGAATCAACCTTCCCACTGACATACCTGCATTCCCGGTTCAAACTGAGGGTCTGTCCAAGACTCTACGTCCAGACCGCCTTGAGTGCGAAACGGATTCGCGCAAAACCGAGTACAAAACTCATAAACGGTCACGATCTCGTGGCGGATATATTCATTGTTTGGAACCGCCCGTTGCTCCTCAAGTCCTTCCAGGAAATAGAAGATCTCAAACTCATCGGTCCAAGGCACCCAGCCGATGATGTCCGTTCTGTATATGGTCGGCGGCTGTCGGCCGAGTCCAATCTTTTCAATTGACCGCGGGTTGGATGCGCACAACTTGAACTTTTCCACCTCAACCTCAGGAGGATCAATTTTCACGCGGGTAGAATCATCGTGAAGCATCGTCTTGAATGGCAAAATGGCGCGCGCACGTGCTCGAATATCTCGGCTCAACGTTCGATCCTCAATCGGGCGCCAACCCATCGCTTCGCCCCAATCCAAGCCACTCTGAAGCAGACCGTTGGCACCGAGCCCCCAGACAAAGGTCGAGCGATTAAACTCTTCTTCACTAATCGCGTTGAAATGGGCTTCGAGTCGTGAATTCGGAGGTACGTCAATATTGTTCACATAAATCCAAACGACCTTGATCGGACTCGGGTCGTACCGCCGCGCAAACACATCGGCATCTCGGATCATGGAACTTGTCGGATAGTCCTGAGTTGAGGACTGGGCACAACCATCAAAACTCTCCCCCGTGCTTGGGTCCACCGGATAGTACGTGCCCAATTCGGCGAGCTCCCCTCGCGCACCAAACGACTCGCGGAAGAGGTCGCTGATTGTATCCTGGACTTCGCGGCACCGCTCCGGGCTAGGTATTTCGAGGTCAAAGAGAATATTGTAGGCGATCGGAGCTTCCTCCACCTCTGGCGTATACCGCGCTTCTACCCAAAATGTCTGGGCTGCCGGCTTCACTGGAGAAAAGACCTCCAATCTCCGCTCATCGCGCCGCTTTGCCCAAACCACAAGACAGGCGTCTACCTCAACCCACGTGGGATCCGAGACAGCAGCAAAGGGCGAAAGTTCGCCTCCAAACAAAGCCGTACCCTCACAGGGAAACGCCCCGGTCCTTAGCTCCCAGTCGAAGTTTCGTCTGGTCGGCGGCTGAAGCAAAGCAACTCCGTCCTCGAGTACAGGATCGATGCTATCGTTCTTTCCGAGCGCGATAGGCTGGATGGAGATCGTGGTTCCAACTTCGCGGGTTCGAGCCTCGCGCGAGGCAAAATAGCCTTCATCCTCGTGCACGGAACGAAGCGGCGGACCCGTCCAGGATCTGTAGCCATCCCACTGGTACTGAAAGCACCACGAAGCCCCACACTTAAACGGCGCGCTAGGAAAAATCGCCTCTTTCAGGTCAAGGTTTTCCCAAACATCCCCTTCTTTAACTTCAAAGCGCACACGGTCCAGATCCGCATCCTCGCGAAGCCGCCAGGTGAGGAAGGTCACGTCCTCCTGTTCGGAGTAAACGATATCCATCTCTTGGATAGAATACGGTCCAAATTCGAATTCGATATTCGAACAACTCACTGTCAGCCCAAACAAAAACACGCTTAGAAGCGTTAAACTATGAACTTTGCCATTCATACGTTTTACTCTAAGCGAGAATCATGCCGAACGAACCCCTGATTGTGTTCAGAGAAAGTTGTAACTGGGTTTTTGGCTCAGATGCAGAAGTTTGCGAAGCCAATAGCCTCGCCAGGGAAGCAGCTTTGACCGTTGGGGCAATCAACACCCTCCGTGCAGACTTCCACTCCAAGAATGGTTACGCATGTTCGGCATCCGCCACAGAAGAAGCCGTCGCAGGTCAAGCCACCGTCACAGGTACAATCTGCGTTACAAAGGCCGCAGCCGAAGCCACCACCGATATCGCTGCTGCATGTTCCTTGAAGCGGATCGCAGAAGGTACCCGCTGGGCAGGTAGTTGGGTCTGAAGGATCACAAGAGCCGCCGCCTTGGTTAGCCTGGCACTGGCCGTTTTGGCAGGTGGTTCCAGCAGGGCAAACCGTTGGGTCCACGGTGCAGCTCGGAGGCTGACCACAGGTTCCCTGCAGGCAAAGCTCACCGGCAGCACAGTCGCTCGCGCCGATACACTCCACACAGCAATCTTCGATGCAGTAAGGAGTTGCGCCACCACAGGTTCCGGGAGCACCGGAATCACATGCAGTTTCGCAAGCGAAACACACACCGGCAGCGTTGCAGGTCTCGCCTGCTGCCGTATTGCAGTCCGTGTCGCTAGTGCATTCTGCGCAGAAGCAGCGAATCGGGTCCCAAATTGGGCGAGCGGTTCCAGCGCATTGGGTTGTATCTGCGCCTGGGCAGTTCGAAGATTCGCAAACGCCCGTTTGAGCATTGCATGCTTCTCCAACACCGCATGAATCAGGAGTACAACGTGTCTCGCAGCTCAAGATGACGGGATTACAAACTTCGCCTTCTGGGCAAGTGACCTGATCACATGAGCTGATGTCTTCACATTGTCCGGCCTCGGTATTACATACTCGGCCTTCACCACAGCTTCCGGGCGTGCAAACACAGGCGCCCTCACGGCAATCCTGCCCGGTTCCACATCCGCTTGCGTCACGGCATCCCGCTACACATGCTTTGGCACTTGAGCAGTACTCGGTGTCTTGGCATTCGTCGTTTGAACGGCAACCAGGCACACATGCGTCTGAGACACATGCTTGTCCACTTGGGCAGTCGGTGTCTGCAGTACACGAGCCGTCGCCAGCTTCGCATTGTCCCGCGAGGTTACACACTTGGCCCGTCGGGCAATCAGCAGCAGTGGTACATCCACCGGTGGAGCAAAGGCCCCCAACACACTGGCCTTCTGCACAATCGCTAGCAGTCGTGCACTCTGGAGCCGAACACGTTCCCTGAGGATTCGCCTCGGTTACCAAGCACACTTGTTCTGGCAAACAAATCCTATTGCCTTGTTCGTCCTGGCACGGAACCACAATACAGGTGTTCGTGGTGAGCTGGCACACAGCGCCAAGTTCACAGTCAGCATCAAACGTACATGAGCGGGCTGTCGCCGTATCACTGCTACAGCTAGTTCCCAATGATGCGAGCATCAGGCAAAAAGCCAAACCAATCAGTCTTTTCAAATTCATTCTACACCTTCGTGCAAATCTACTACTTTTGCGGTTCTGTCGAAATCAAGCGCGCACTATAGGGACACTATTAGCTTATTTCAAATGCTAATACTACATTTGCCCACCTGCAAGAAATCGCACGAAGTCTGAGAGTTTAGAGACTGTACTTGGAAAGTAGCTCGATTCGGCTCAGGCGCTCCACGTCTTCGGCTACACAATCAGCCGCCGACTTCCGAGTTTCCAGAATGGTTTGAAGGGGTTGCAGGAAGATCGCTTCCGAGTCATGTCCATCTCGTTTGGCGAGACGTGCGAGCCCTTCGGATGAAATTCGCACCAGATCACGGCAGATATCCATGATCGACTCCCCGTTCGGCGCGACCCCATGAATGCCGTTCTTTGAGGCTTCGAGGTTTAGACTGAGCAGATTTCCGTGATCAAGCCAGCTCAATCGTTCCCATGATTCGCGACGAGCCTCAGCGTCGTAGAGCACGCCCTTCCAGAATGCGGGTAGCGCCAACATATGACTCAACGGGCCACCATCGCCGCTCCGGACTTCCACATATCGCTTCATGCGAACCTCGGGGAAAGCGGTGGAGAGGTGAAGTTCAAAATCGCCCATCGTGGCTTGGTAGCCATCGAGTCCCTTTTCCATGAACTCACGGAAGGAGCGCCCAGCAAGGTTGACGTAGCCGTGGTCACGCCGAATAAAGAACATCGGGACGTCCAGAACGTAATCCAAATACTCACCAAATCCCCAATCATCGCGGAGCACAAAATCGGGTACACCGGAGCGGTCAGGGTCGGTTCGAGTCCAAATATGTCCACGGTAGGACTGATATCCGCTCGGCTTTCCGTGATGTACCGAACTATTTGCAAAGAGCGCGTGAACAAAGGGCGAGACCACGTACCCGGTTCGGACGAGATCGGATGCATCTTCCTCGGACGTGAAGTCCATATTCGCCTGAATGGTACAGGTGAGCTTCATCATCCAATGCGCAAGGTCACCACGGGTGGGCAAGTACTCGCGCATGATCTTGTATCTAGATTTCGGCACCCAACCGAGGTCAGAGATATCGTCGTAAGGGTTGATGCCCAAGAGTGCCATGCCCATTTCCGGGCCACCCACGGCGTTCAGTTCCTCAAAATGTCGCTCGAGCTCTACCTCTGTCTCGAAAATGGTCTTCTTCAAACCACCGGAAAGCTCGAATTGGCCGCTTGGCTCTAAGGTGATCGCCTCGTCATTTCGCTCCAACGCAACCAATCGGTCGCCGTCCCAGGCCTTTTCGTAGCCAAAACGATCGCCCAGCTTGTGCAGAAGACCCTCGATCTCGTCAAAATTGAACAAGCGTCCGTTGGCTCGGTGCCAGAGGAACTTCTCGTGTTCGGTGCCGATGGTGAGACGGTCCGCGCTCTTTATCCCAGCACGAAAATAATCGAGGAGTTGCTCCCTATCTTGAAGCAACGAGACATCTTGTTTTTGGTCACGCGACATTGAACACCGCTTTAAAGTACGATCTGAGTCGATCTCGCCTTGTGATGTATCGGCATCAACGAAGGATTCACGATCGTGCGGCGCTCAGTACAAAAGTTCCGCTCCCTTGTACATGCACGTTTGAAAATTGAGCGGGAATCACCGCGGAATCCCAATCTCGCAGCTCTACATCGTTCAGCCAGATATGTCCTTCCAAGACCGTCAAGACGTAAGGGCCGGGGGCGTTAAGCGTCAACGCCTCGGAGTGGTCCACCAGTTGGAACCTCTCGATCCGGTAGGTGGGAGCGTCTACGAGAAGCACACTTCGGGTATCGGTCAGCGGCTCCCCGTCCAGGCAACGCACCTCTGTTGGATCTTCCGGGAAGCGCCGTGCCACGTGAAGCGCTTGTTCGATGTGGAGCTCTCGCGGCTCACCGTCCAAGCCCGGGCGGTCGTAATCATAGAGCCTGTAGGTGGTGTCCGAAGGTTCCTGTATCTCCAGCAAAAGAACTCCGGCACAGATGGCATGAATCGTACCCGGTGGCACCCTGAACACATCCCCTTTCTTGACCCGAATTCGGCGCAAATACGAGACGAGAGTACCTTCGCGAAGGGCAGACGCCATGGTCTCTGAATCAATATGCTCTTTGACTCCCCAGAGGATAGAGCCCTCGTCATCCGCATCAAGAATCAGCCACGCCTCGTCTTTCGAATCGGCGGATTCCCCGAACTTCGACCGGATCTCATCGATATGACGGGCTCCAGGATGAACCTGAACGCTTAGATCTTCGCGAGCGTCGAGGAACTTCACCAATAAAGGAAAGACCGGGTGCTCGCCCAGAAGACTCTCACCCAAGATTTCCGAGGCCTCGATCAATGTCTTTGATTTGAGCGGGCCGTTTGCAATTTTGGACGGTCCATCTTCGAGGCCCGAAACCTCCCATGATTCGCCGTAGAACTCGGAATCCGGCAGAGACCGGCCAAGAGTTTCGAGTCGTCGACCGCCCCACACCTTGGTCTTGAGCGCAGGCTCCATCTTTAGGATATAAGCTTCCATACTTCTCCCTATCGCTCGTCCTCTAGAGCGAGATCGTCGGTGGTGCCTCGGTCTCTGGTGGTGGCATCAGCGCCCTCTCGATGGCTTTCATCAGTTCTGGGTCGTCGGCTACTTTTGCCATAGCCTGAGCGCGCGTCAACTCATCACGGAACGTCTCAAAATCGCCTTCCTGGCGCGCGACCATGGCCAGTGAGAGATGGCTCATCGCCGCAATTTCAAATCGTGCTGTGCGAATCGCATAAATTGCCGCCCGGCGAAACCCAGTTTTGCTATCCTCGGTCTGCCCAACACGGATCAAAAACGACCCATAGTTGAAACTCGCTTCAGCCAATTGAGGGATGTGCCCCATCGCACTCGCGGCAGCGATAGCGCCAAGCATCACGTGCTCGCCGGCCCCGAGCCAGGGTCCCGGCTGAATACTGCCGTCAAGATTCGCATAAAGACCAGAAAGGCGTTCGTAGACTGTCGCCACCTGCCCAAAATCTTGTAGCTGCCGATGAATCTCGATCGCCGACTTGCCGGCCTCGAGCGCATCGTCAGCTTCACCGCGGGAAATCTGAGCCATCATCCGCAGGAACTGTGCGCGCGCCACACCTTGTTGATACTTGAGGCCCGAGTAGAGGCGTTCAGCTTCCAAGAAGGCGATCAGTCCTTGTTCGACATCACCATCTCCAAAAAGAGATAGCCCCTGGTAGACTCGGAAGGCCGCCTCGGCGCCGCCCTTGGCGCCCATAGAGTATTGTTCAAGTGTGGTGAGAAGCTCGGCTTGGAGCTCTTTCGCGTCTTTGGGCAGAGCCCAATAGACACCGGACAAAAGACCGGCCAGATCCCCATCACAACCATCAGGACAAAGGCTTTTCATCTCCTCAATTCGCGCCTTAGCCTCATCGAGCTGATTCTTCGCAAGGAGCATCTCCACGTACATCGAGAGCGCTCCGAGATAGCTCGACGGATCGCCGGGCTTGCGTGCATCGAGATATTCCAAAGCCCCGGCGAGCGCCTTATCTGGGCGGTCTTGCAAGTCGTGAAGGCGAACGATGGTCCCCAGCGCATTCAAGTATGCCTCTTGGTCGCCCGCTGCCCGCGCGCTCGCCATGTCCTCCTCCACCAGATAAATCGCGTCTTCCATGCGCCCTAGGCCAGCAAAACGCATGGCGAACTGGTCTCTCAAATGCCAGCGCATGGGCCCCTTGAGTGCCGGGTCAGCCAACATCCCCCGAATCTGGCCGAGGGCTTCAGCCGTCTGGCCGCGATAGACCTGAACCGCAGCGAAGACCATGCCTGCAAAGGACTGAAAGTCTTCCTCGGATTCAAGCGCCACCCCGCCGATTGGCGGAGCAGCTATCATTCCGGGCCCACTCGCTGGCCCCACGCCGGTATAATTCGCACGAATCTTACCATCCAAAGATCGCACACCGACCACAATGGTCGCCTCACCTGAATACTCAGCGTCACGCTCCACGCGATGGAAGTCCGGGCGCGTCGGGTCTACAACCTTATCTACCAACACAAGACTGATATTGGCTCGATCAACGCCACTTAGATGCTTATCGAACGCCGCCTGAAGCTTTTCGAGAAGCTGCCGGTCACTGCTCAAGAGCTGGATTTTCGCCGTTGGAGGAGTTTTCCCATAGGTATGTTCAAGAAAGACTGCGTACCCGACCGGATCGACATTCAGCTCGGGCATCTCAGCTCCCTGAAGCAGTCGGCAGGTTGCAACCTCAGCAGCGTCAACGACCACGCAGAATCGGACCATTCGTCGGGCGATCGGACCGTCCCCTGATCGCATCAGTCCATAGATATCTCCTGGCTGAACGCCCTCCGCCTCGCCTATTTCGAGGCGAGCCTCGTTTGAGTCGGCGTTCTTAATGTAGGGCAACACGCCTTTGCCAACGGCCTCAAGATTTTCTCGTGAGCCCCACGTCACCTCCAGGTCCTCGAGCGCCACCGACGGAAGTGCATAAATCACCCGCGCGAGGGCCGAACCAGCCGAATAAACGCGCCCGACCTCTCCCATTGCAAACGCGGGACGTGCCATGTCTTGAAGGGGCCAGGTTCCGCTATAACGAGCGTAAAAAATGTCCCCCGGCTTCTTTTCGCTCAAGTCGCCTACAATCCAGAGCCGGCCATCCTCGCTTCTTTTCAGGAGCGTCGCGCCAGCTGGAGCGTTCAAATTGGCCGGCGCACTTTCAGGAGTTCCTGATACAGGCGGCCAAATCGCGTCCTTCTCAGGCGCGCCCGCACATCCACCCAGGATCACTAGGGTTAGAATTAAACTCAAAAATCTCATATCACTCCTGATGCCGGACTCGCCGGACCATAGCGCGACCCCAACCCATTGTCAGTTCCGCGCTTAGTCTTGATTGATTCTTGGGCATGAACTATTCCTTCACACCGTTTTTTTGTTCCTTTTTCTCATTACCAAGTAGTCGTCCTATGTCGGAATATCGCCCGAACGAAATCGAGCCCAAATGGCAAGCCTTCTGGGAAGAAAACGCGAGCAATCGTGCGCATGATAACTTCGAAAAGCCTAAGTATTATGTGCTCGACATGTTTCCATACCCTTCCGGCTCCGGCCTACACGTAGGCCATTGCGAGGGATATACGGCCACCGATATCGTGTCTCGCTACAAGCGCGCCAAGGGCTTCAACGTGCTCCACCCTATGGGATGGGATGCATTTGGCCTCCCTGCGGAGCAATACGCGATCAACACGGGCACCCATCCGGAGGAGACCACGGCCAAGAACGTGGCGACGTTTAAGCGCCAGCTCAAGCGCCTCGGATTTTCGTACGACTGGGAGCGCGAGGTTAACACCACGGATCCTGGTTATTACAAGTGGACGCAGTGGATCTTCCTCAAGCTCTACGAGCGAGGACTCGCCTACATTGCTGAGGTGCCCGTGAACTGGTGCCCGGAGCTCGGTACAGTGCTCGCCAATGAGGAGGTCATCGACGGCAAGAGCGAGCGCGGCGGCTTCCCGGTCATCCGAAAGCCGATGCGACAGTGGATGCTCAAAATCACAGAGTACGCCGATCGCTTGTTAGAGGATTTGGACCTCTTGGACTGGCCTGAATACCTCAAGGATATGCAGCGAAACTGGATCGGCCGCTCCACGGGCGCCGAGGTCGAGTTCGCGCTCGACCCTGAGACGGCGCGGGGAACTCGAGCAAATATCCGCGTCTTTACGACCCGACCGGACACCCTTTTCGGCGCCACGTATATGGTGCTCGCGCCCGAGCACGCGCTTGTGGAGCAGATCGTATCCGATGAACAAAAGGACGCCGTTCAAACGTACAAAGAAGAGGCTGCGCGCAAATCTGAGCTCCAGCGGACCGAACTCCAGAAATCAAAAACGGGCGTGTTCACGGGCGCGTATGCGATCAACCCCGTCAACAATGCCCGCATCCCGATCTGGGTCGCGGATTACGTGCTCGCGGGCTACGGGACAGGTGCGATCATGGCGGTTCCTGGACACGATGAGCGTGACTGGGAGTTTGCAAGCACCTTCGGGCTTCCGATCGTTGAGGTTGTTTCGGGCGGAGACGTTACAGAGGCGCCGTTCACAGGGGACGGCCCGCATGTGAACTCAGGTCTAATTGACGGCTTGAATAACGATGAAGCAAAGAAAAAAATCACCGCATGGCTTGAGGAAAAAGGGCTCGGCAAAGCCACGATCAACTTCAAGTTGCGTGACTGGCTCTTTTCTCGACAGCGCTACTGGGGCGAGCCGTTCCCTATCGTACACCGTGAAGATGGCACGCACGAAGCCATCCCTGAAGAGCAACTCCCTTTGCGTCTTCCTGAGTTAGACGACTTCAAGCCGACCGGCGACGGTGAGCCCCCTCTCGCTCGCGCAAAAGAATGGCTGAAGGCTACGGACTCGGCGGGCAGGCCCGCGCTGCGTGAGACGAACACCATGCCTCAGTGGGCCGGCTCATGCTGGTACTATCTGCGTTACATCGACCCAAAGAACGATCAAGCACCTTGGGACGCCGAGAAAGAAAAGTACTGGATGAACGTGGACCTCTATGTCGGCGGCACGGAACATGCCGTCTTGCACCTTCTCTATGCCCGATTCTGGCATAAAGTTCTCTACGATTGCGGTCTCGTTACGACCAAAGAGCCGTTCCAACGCATCGTGAATCAGGGCATGGTCCTTGGACTTGCGTACGAATTCTACGAGACCAAAGACGGCCAAAAGGTCGGGTACAAAGACAAAGAGAAGTTCGAAGATCTTCTCCCCCGAACCGTGCACGCAGATGATGTCTTGTGGAAAGGCGAAAAGCCTTACCACCCAGACGCCGATATCGAGCTTTTGGAACTCACAGAGAAGATGGCCAAATCTCGCGGAAACGTGGTCAATCCGGACTCGGTGATCGCGGAGTTCGGTGCCGACTCGCTCAGGCTTTATGAGATGTTCATGGGACCTCTCGAGCAGATGAAGCCTTGGAATCCGCGAAGCGTCGGCGGTGTACACCGATTCCTTTCCAGAATCTGGAGATTGGTGTGCGCAGACACAGGCCTTTCGGAAAAAATCAGCCAGGATCCAGCGCAAAAAGAGACGCTGGTCGAGCTGCACAAGACCATCAAGAAGGTCACCGAAGACACAGAGGAGTTACGCTTCAACACGGCAATTGCGGCGATGATGGAGTTTGTGAATCATCTCTACAAGCTCGACACCGTGCCCTTTGAGGTTTTGCCTCCGTTCATCCAACTGCTTGCGCCCTATGCACCGCACCTCGCGGAGGAAGTCTGGGAGCGCCTCGGTCAGACGCCTGGCATCCAGACCCAAGCGTGGCCTGCATGGAATGAGGAGTTGCTAAAACGCGACTCCTACCAGCTTGCGGTTCAGGTCATGGGCAAGCTCCGTGGCACCATCGACTGCCCCACAGATGCTGACCAGGGCGCAGCCCAAGAGCTCGCTATGAAGGACGAAAACGTCGCAAAACATCTGGAAGGCAAGACGATACGCAAAGTGGTCTTTGTGCCCGGAAAAATTCTGAATTTCGTGGCCAACTAGTGCACGACTCTGGCGCGGCTTTGAGTTTTGGGGCACACTTGAGCCATGAAAGCACCGCTCAGATATTGGGTCACCGTCTTTGCAATGCAGGGACTGATTGCGGCTAGTATTCTGGGCGTCAGCGTCTGGCAGTGGCACCTTTCCTGGTTACCACTCGCCCTCTTCGTGGGCTTCACCGTTCTTCCTTTGTTGTTCTACGCAACAATTGGCGCCGTTGCGCTAGACCCGACCAAGAAGAAAGATGCGATCGTCAAGGTGGACTCGCCTTCTGTTGGGGTAAGGGTTCGCGTCACGCTGATTCCACTCCTGCTTGCGGCAGCCATTTACTGCGGACTCATCGCCTCATTCCTGATTCCGAGCGTGCGCTCGCTCATCGTTGAAGAAGCCGCCGCGGCTCGTTGGAGCTTGCCTGCCGAACAGGCTCTCCTTGATCCTGCACCCGAGGTTCGAGAAACGGCCTGTCAAACCATTCAGACCCACTCGGCCTCCTTAAGTACGCCTGTGCTCCTGGAGGCCTTGAGCGTTTCCGATGATCTAGACCATTGCATCATGCCGGCCATCTCATTTGGGGGAGATCACCCAGTACTCGCTTGGCGGCAGGCTCAATGGTCCGGAATCTTGATGTCCTCGGATTTGAAAGGCGAAGAGATGTGCCAAACGGCGAGCCACCTCTTTCATGCTGACCGCGTGGGCGCACCGGGTGCGCTGATGCAGCTTTTCACCTGCGCAACCGGGGCAAAGAGCCCGCAAGCTCGGGAATGTTGCACGCAGACTCTCACATCTATCAGACAGGGTGAGGAGCTGACCGCGTTTTTGCCTACTCCAGAGGCCGTGCTCGAGACCAACTTCACCGAACACCTCGGAACCTATATCCAAGCGACTTTTGACGAGAGCGCGAACATCCAAAGACTCTCAAGCCCGAGTCTCGAATCTTGGGCTATCGAGCTCGCCTGCCTCGGCGCTCAGCGCCACACACAGCGCACGGTCAGCGTTCGAGACGTGTTTCCTGCGGCCATAAGTTCCGAGACGTGCACTGCACCGGTATTTGACGCACACACCATCCCGATTTGGCGCGACACGTGCCAGGAATGGCTGGACGCACCATTTCCCCTCGAGGACTTCTGCCCCACGTTGCACGGGCGAATTGAAGAACGCACGTTCATCACCGCAAACGTCTTGATGGCCAAGGCAGTACACAGCGCTGAGGTCGCACAGCGCCCAGAGAAAGAGGACCCGCTCTTCAGAAATATCAAGCTCCCAGCGGGTTTCAAAAGCGTGAGCGGCCGTCCGGATAGCCCCTATCAAATCGACATGTCTTCGGTAAACGAAATGTTGAACTCGTTGGCCAATGGCGACGCACTGATCGACGATGAAGACGCTCTGAAGGAGTGGAAGCGCCAACTCGAAGAGATGCACCCAAATCTTGAATGATCATTCGCTGGTCAAACCCACTTGACTCAAGTACTAATTGCCTCCGTTCTCGTACGAACTGGAGGCCCTGTGGCACACACAAACGAACAACGTATTCAAGAGATTGGACGCCAGATCTTCGACACCATGAAGGGACAGACGCCATCGGTCTTCAACAAAGATTGGTGGAGCGGGAAGATCATGGAATTCTCCATGAAGGACGAAGCCTTCAAAGTGGAGATGTTCAGGTTTGTTGACGTCTTTCCAACGCTCAGAAACCACGTCGAGGTCGCACGACACCTCCAAGAGTATTTTTGCCGCCCTGACACCAACTTCCCAGCTGCGTTTCAGTGGGGCCTGAACAAAGTCAAACCGGACAGTATGGTGGCCAAGATGGCTGCCGGCCAAATCGAAAAGCAAATGGCTGGCATGGCGCAGAAGTTCATCGCCGGAACGACCGCTGCCGACGCAATCTCTGCTCTTAAGAAGATTTGGAAGTCCGACCTCGCGTTCACTCTGGACTTGCTCGGCGAGTCGACAGTCAGTGAATTGGAAGCACTCGACTACGCAAAGCGTTATGACGAAATCCTCGACACGCTCATCGCCCAGACCAAGAGCTTCCCCGCAAAACCACTGCTCGAAGACGCATCGTGGGGAGCCGTTCCACGCGTCAACGTCTCAGTAAAGGTCTCGTCGCTCTACTCACAGATCGACCCCATCGACCCAAAGGGCAGCATCGACTCGCTTAAGAATCGCCTGCGGCCACTCTTCCGAAAGGCGCGGGACAACGGTGCGTTCATCAACTTGGACATGGAGCATTATGAGTTCAAGGACCTGACCATCGAGTTGTTCAAGAGCCTTTTGACCGAGCCGGAATTCGCTGGATTTGCCGACGCCGGAATCGCGATCCAGGCCTATCTTCGCGACGCCGAAGCTGATGTTCAAGGACTTGCAAACTGGGCCAAGGAGCGCGGAACCCCCATCACGGTTCGCCTGATCAAGGGCGCGTACTGGGACTTTGAAACCATCCACAGCGAGCAAGAAGCTTGGCGAAACCCAGTGTGGTCCAAAAAGTGGGAGACGGACGCCTGCTTTGAGCGATGCACCAAGATCCTCCTCGAAAACCACAAACACGTCCGACTCGCCTGCGCCTCCCACAACGTGCGAAGCCTCGCGTATGCCCTCGCCACCGCGGAAGAGCTGGGTCTTCCGAAAAATGCCATCGAATTCCAGATGCTTTACGGAATGGCTGAGCCGATGAAGCTCGCCCTCGTGAAAATGGGCTATCGCGTGCGCGAGTACGTGCCCATCGGCGAGATGATTCCAGGCATGGCGTATCTTGTGCGTAGACTCCTGGAGAACACCAGCAACGAATCGTGGCTGCGCCAGACCTATGCAGACGGCTTGAGCATGGAAAAGCTCCTGGCCAAGCCCGCGCCACCTCAAGGACACGAGCAATCCACCGGGGTTGAGCACATCAAGCCGCTGAACTCCATGGGCTTTAGGAACGCTCCACTGCTCAACTTTGCACTCACGAACAACCGCGAGAGTTTTGAGCGCGCCATGCAAGAGGTCACGCGAGGGTTCGACAAGACTTGGCCACTCGTCATCGGCGGCTCTGAAATCAAGACCGACCGCGTTATCAAGAGCATCAACCCGAGCAAACGTGACCAAATCGTAGGCACCGTGTGTGTTGCCACTCTAGAGCACGCCCAAAAGGCCATTGAAGCAGCCCAGAATGCCTCGGCGTCTTGGGCCGATTTGCCGGGCGAAGAACGCGCGGCGTACTTGATGAAACTCGCGGATGTCATGATGCGGCGCCGAAAAGAGCTCGCGAGCATCATGGTCTACGAGGTTGGTAAGAACTGGCGCGAGGCCGACGCCGACGTCTGCGAGGCCATCGACTTCTGCCGCTATTACGCGCTGGAAATGGCGAAACTCTCGCAACCACAACGCCTGGGCCACGTGGCTGGTGAGTTGAACCTCTTATTCTACCAACCAAGGGGCATTGCGGCTGTGATCGCGCCGTGGAACTTCCCTCTCGCGATTCTTTGCGGAATGACGGTGGCAGCAGCTGTAGCCGGAAACACCGTCATCATGAAGCCTGCCGAGCAATCGAGCGTCATCGCGGCTCACCTGATGGATGCATGCCGCGAGGCTGGATTTCCGCCCGGCGTCATCAACTTCTTGCCGGGGTATGGCGAAGAAGTTGGCGACCTTCTCGTGCGCCATAAAGACGTAGATCTCATCGCGTTTACCGGATCCATGCAGGTCGGCCTCCATATCCTGAAGGTGGCCGGCGATGTGGCCGACGGGCAGGCAAACGTCAAGAAAGTCGTCTGTGAGATGGGTGGAAAGAACGCCATCATTGTGGACTCCGACGCTGACCTCGATGAAGCTGTCAAAGGCGTGATCGGCTCGGCGTTCGGATTCCAAGGGCAGAAATGCTCCGCCTGTTCCAGAGTCATCGTGCTAGAATCTGCATACGAAGAATTCAAGACACGCCTCGTTGAAGCAACCCGGAGCTTGGAGGTTGGGCCATCTACGGACCCTGCTTTCGCTATCGGCCCTGTAGTCGACGAGGACGCTCGCCAGAAGATCGAGGGGTACATTGAGCTAGGAAAGAAGGAAAACAGCCTTCTCGTGCAAGCTAGAGTGCCTGAGGGGCTCAACGGAAACTTCGTTGGGCCTGCAGTCTTTGAGAATGTCCCCGCCGATGGTCGCCTTGCCCAAGAAGAAATCTTTGGTCCAGTGCTCGCCATGTTCAAGGTGAAGGACTTCGACGAGGCGCTCAAGCTCGCCAATAGCACGCGGTTCGCCCTGACCGGCGGCGTCTACAGCCGCTCTCCGCTCAACCTTGAGCGCACACGAAAAGAGTTCAAGGTCGGAAACCTCTACATCAACCGCAAGTGTACTGGAGCATTGGTCTTCCGCCATCCATTCGGAGGCTTCAAGATGTCCGGCACCGGCACCAAAGCGGGCGGTCCTGATTACCTCCTGAATTTCATGGAGCCGAGGGCGATATCCGAGAACACCATGCGGCGCGGATTCGCCCCCGAGGTCTAGCGGGCGTAGTCCACCGAGCGCGTCTCGCGAATCACACAGACCTTGATTTGGCCCGGATAGGTGAGCTCGCTCTCGATCTTGGCAGCAATCTCTTTGCTGAGCACAAAGGCTTGGTCGTCCGTAACCCTTGAGTTCTCGACCATGACGCGAATCTCGCGGCCTGCTTGAACGGCAAACGCCTTCTCCACACCTTCGAACTCTTGAGAAATTCTCTCGAGGTCCTCAAGTCGCTTGATGTACGTTCCGAGAACTTCGCGGCGCGCGCCAGGACGTGCGCCTGAGAGTGCGTCTGCAGCAATCACGAGGTGCGCAATGGCTGAGTTCTGAGGCTCTTCGTTGTGGTGCGCCGCGATGGCATTTCGGACCACCTCGTGCTCGCCGCAACGCTTGGCAATCTCAGCGCCAACAAGGGCGTGTGGCCCGTCATTTTCGTGAGTCAAGGCCTTGCCGATATCGTGAAGAAGGCCAGCTCGGCGGGCATGCTTGACGTTGAGACCGAGCTCAGCCGCCATCATGCCACAGAGGAATCCGACCTCGATGCTGTGTGACCACATATTCTGACCATAGCTGGTTCGGAATTGAAGGCGACCAACCAGCTTAATCAAGTCGATATGTAGATTGTGGATTCCCAGCTCAAACGCAGCACGCTCGCCGTATTCTTTGATTTGCGACTCCACTTCGGCGCTGGTCTTCTCAACCACTTCTTCAATACGCGAAGGGTGAATACGACCGTCGGAAATCAACTTCTCAAGCGAGATACGAGCGACCTGACGCCTTACAGGGTCAAAGCCGCTCACCATCACCGCCTCAGGGGTGTCATCGATGATGATGTCGATCCCGGTTGCGGCCTCCAAAGCGCGGATATTGCGGCCCTCACGGCCGATAATCCGCCCTTTGATTTCGTCGTTCGGAATCGGGACGACGGTCACGGCGCGCTCAGCCACATACTCGCCGGCCCAGCGCTGCACCGAGGTCGCGATGACTTTCTTGGCGCGTCGGTCGGCCTCCTCAATCGCCTCTTCCTCGTACTGCCGAGCAACTTTAGCCGCTTCGAGCTTAGCCTCACCAGTCAACGACTCCACGAGTTCGGTACGCGCGGCATCGGCACTAAGACCTGCCACTCGCTCAAGCTCAGCCTGAATCCCAGCACTCTTCGCCTCAATCTCAGCCTCACGGTCCTTGAGTTTGCGGGAAGTTCCCATCAACTCAGCGTCCTTAGTGGCCAATTCCTGCGTGCGCTTCTCAAGCTTCTCTTCACGGGCATCCAGACTAGATGCGCGCTGCGTAAGACGCGCCTCGGACTTCTCGAGCTCTTGCCTGCGACTAGCTGTCTCCTCCTGCATCTCTTTCTTGGCGGCGCTCAGAAGCTCTTTGGCCTCCTTCTCCGCAGCACGGATGCGCTCTTGAGCCTTGGTCTCGGCATCCGACTCTAGCTTCCTCGCGGTTCTCTGAACCTCTTCTTCGACGTCCGCCTTAAGTTTCTCTTTCAGCTCCTCACGGACTTTGTCCTCGAGGTCGCTCGTCAGGGTTCGCTGTATCTCACTTTTGGTCTCTTCGATGGTACGGGCTCGAAGTTGTGCCACGCGCTCATCGACCATATCTTGTAGTTCTCGAATGGACCGGCTCTTGTACAAAAGCCAGCCAATAACAACGCCCAAAACCAGCGCCAGCAGCGAATACGCCACTGTGAGCGTTTGCATTGAATCTTCCATTTTAGGTACTCCTGTGGGGCTAAACCCCTTCTATGTAAAACGACCCGCAAGGTCGGATTTCTCGGACGCGACACCTTATAGTTAGTTCGCAAAGACTGAAAGGAATTTTCGGCTCGCTTTGTTCCTGAATCAGATCAGATAGCGTTTTCTAGGGCTGATTATCTGATGAACCGGGACGTCCCAGGATTCTCGAGGAACACGCGACAAAATCTGAAAATCAAAGACCACGCCGACCCTCAAAGACTCGATGGCCGCCAACGCACGGTCGTAGTACCCGCCACCAAAGCCGAGGCGATAACCTTTGAGGTCAAATGCGAGCCCCGGAACGAGCACGAGATCCACTTCAGCCTCGGGTGGATTCGCCTGCCCCGTCGGCTCAAGCACCCCAAATCTGCCCGCCGAAAAATCGTCCTTAGAGTCAATGTCCACGAACTCCATCTCGCCGGGCCCAAGCACGCGTGGAAAACAAACCTTGACCCCACTCTCAAACGCTTGTTGCCAAAACCCATCCACGGAGATCTCGCCGGGGAGCGCGCGATACGCCGCAATGCGATTTGCGCCAGTCTCTTCGAGGAGCTCTAGGAGGTACTTCGAGACGGCACCCTCGGCCTCAGACTTTTCGTCTGCAGCAACTGCTCCCCGCTTGGCCAACATTCGTGCCCGAAGGCTTCTTTTGGAATCGGATTTCACTCTTCTGCTTCAACCGCGGCGAGCGCTTCAAGGCAAGCGTCGACGCCTCGCTGAAGTTCAGCCTTGGTGCGGTCGAGCGAGGTCTTTGCCTCGAAATACTCCTCCGCGATCATCATTCCCACGAGCATCATCAAACGCTCTGTTGGCACGCCGGGTGCCGCAGCTTGAATCTCTGCGGCCTTCGAGTCCACAAACTTCGCGAGCCGCTCTACGTGAGCTGCTTCCTTATCCGTCTTGACCGCGAACTTCTGGCCGCGAATCTCAACCGCCACCGATTTTGGGGCGACGCTTGTGACGGTTTGGCTGACGTTTCCCTGTCTTTGCACGCGTTGATTCACGCGGACCTCCTCTAAAACACGTATTCCGCCCTACACTAAACCCTCTGATCCACCACTTCAACTGAGTTCGTACGCAAAATCTCGCGAAATCTCTTTGACGCCTTATGTTTTTGCTCAGACACGAGTAGATTCACGCCATGCAAAAGAGAATTTTCGCATTTCTTATCACGCTTTTATCGTTCGGATTCCTGACCTTTGCCGTTCAGGCACCGGACGACGTCTCGCAGCGAATTGCCGCGGAAGTAGCCGCTCGCGGACTGCTCGCCGACGCAAGCGACACGCTCAAGACCCAGTCCGAGTGGACCTACGTCTACGAAGGCCCCGCGGCATTAGAACAGCCGATTGTGGACGAACTTTCCCGCGAAACCTGGAAGCTCACGCCAGGCACCAATCCCCATTTGATAGTGCGGGCAACTCAAGATTCTATGGTTGCTCTAAGCGTAGAGCACGGAGATTCCACCTGGAAGTCCGAGCGGCGGGTGGCCAAATGGTGGGCTCTTTTCCCACCAATTTTGGCGGTCCTAGTTGCCCTCTACTTTCGCGCGTTGATTCCCGCCTTGCTCGGTGCGGTTGTGGTAGGAGGCGCCATCGGCGCACCAACGCTTGTTGAAGCGAGCTACCGAGGCCTCGGCCATATCTGGACCTCCGTCACAGATTCATTCAACATCAACATTATCCTCTTTACCATCGCGCTCGTCGGGATGGTGCACATCATCACGCGCGGCGGAGGTGTTCAAGGAATCGTAAACCGAGTGCGCTCACTCGCACGAAGCGCGCGCTCCACCCGGCTAGCCGCGGTGTTTATGGGCGGGGCCGTTTTCTTTGACGATTACGCGAACACGTTTGTGGTGGGCACAACCATGCGTCCACTCACAGACGCTCAACGAATCAGCCGAGAGAAACTCGCCTATATCGTTGACTCTACAAGCGCGCCCATCGCAGGAATCGCCGTAGTCTCCACGTGGATTGGCTACGAGGTCGGCCTCTTTGACGAAATCAGCCGACAGCTCGCGCTCGGTCAAAGTGGTTATGAAATCTTCTTTACGATTCTGCCCCTTCGTTTCTACTGCATCGGTGCGCTGATTTTTGTGCTTCTAAACGCCTACTCGGGCCGAGACTTCGGGCCAATGCTCAAGGCAGAACGGCGCACCCAGGCGGGGCAAATGTTCAACCCAGAATCAAAACCGTTGGCGCGCTCAGACTCCGAGGTTTTGGAGCCAAAGCCCGACAAACCTACACGCTGGCAAAACGCGGCTATCCCCGTGCTCAGCGTCATCTTTGCAGTCTTCATCGGGATGTTTTGGTCGGGCTGGAGCCGAGGCGACTTAAGCATCCCTTCGGCTTTCAGCGGCGAGTTTGGAGCGATTTTTTCGGGCTGGGGGCACGCATTTGGCGACTTGGGCAGTTTCTCAGCGTGGCGAGACGCGTTCAGCAATGCGGACAACGCGTTAGTGCTCTTTGTGTCCGCAGCCATCGGGAGCCTCATCGCGTTTGCACTTGTGGTTTCCCAACGAATCCTCACACCAGCGGAGGCTGGGCGCGCATGGATTCAGAGCGGACGAACCATGGCCGAGGCCATTCTGATTTTGATTTTGGCGTGGTCTATTCGCGCGGTTTGCGATGACCTCGGGACCAGCATCTACTTGGTGGGCGTGGTCCAAGACCTGATTTCGCCTACGGCACTACCGCTCATCACCTTCCTCTTGGCGGCAGTGGTAGGCTTTTCGACCGGGACCTCGTGGGGCACCATGGGAATTCTCCTTCCAGCGATGGTTCCCATGGCTGCATTTTTGACCCACGGGCAACCCGGCTCAGAACTCATCGTCTTTTTGTGTTTTGGCGCGGTCTTGGACGGGGCGATTTTTGGCGACCACTGCTCTCCGATCTCAGACACAACGGTCATGAGCTCGATCGCCTCCGGAGCGGATCTAATGGACCATGTCCGGACTCAGGCACCTTACGCCATCATCACGATGGTTCTGGCAGCCCTGGGGGGCTACGTGGGCGTAGCCTTAGGCCTCCCCATTTGGCTGGCTTATGCTGGAATAATCGTGGGAAGCGCAGGCGCGCTCTACTTACTCGGAACCAACGTGGACCGGCCTGAGCAGCCGAAATCAGCGGATTAGGCTTTACCCCAACCAGGCTTTCAACATCCAGGCGTCTTGCTCATGAGCATCGGCCAGATCGTCCATGAGTGCCACAGTGGTATCGTCGCCGGCATTGCCCGCACTCTTTCTCAGACCGTTAGTAAACTCCACCAACTTCTCGAGGTCGCTCTGAAGTTCACCCACCATGTGATTTGCGGACGGCACGTCGGATTGCTCGCTAATCCTTGAGGAGTCCAAAAACTCTTTCATTGTAGAAAGTGGTCTGCCACCTAGCGCACGGATGCGCTCCGCGATTTGGTCGACGGTCAACGATGACGCCGTGTACATCTCTTCAAACTTCGTATGAAGCTGGAAGAATGCCGGTCCGCGAACGTTCCAATGGAAGTTGCGAAGCTTCTGGTAAAACACCATTTCGTCGGCAAGTAGTAGATTCATTTCTTTCACGATGTCGTTCGACATAAATTCTCCGTGGTCAAAAGTCTTGTGAAGCAAGCGGGCAAGCCGCTTACATTGCGCTTACAAACTAAAACTAAGCACGAGAACTCGAAAGGCAAGCTTAAGGGCAGGCACGCAATTTTCGACACGGGCCCGAACGCACCGTAAGATATGCCGCGATGAGTTCTACATTGGAAATAAGATGCCATCACTGCGGGGCAGGATTCAGATTGACCATCCGCCGCACACGGCCTTCGGCCGTGCCGTGCCGAAAATGCGGGCACGAGATCTCCGTGCCCGAAGAAAGCACCGTGCGAAGCATCTCCCACGCTGAGATTTTTGGAACATCAACCGCCCATGCTCAGGTCGCGCGCGAAGTAGAAGAAGAAGTAGAGCCAGAGCCTCTAGACGTTATGGAATCCACTGAGGATCTTACGGAAGTAGAAGTTGAACAGAAACCAGTTTCGGTCGAAATCGTTGAACCCTCAGATCTCCAGATTCTCCCGCAAAACGCTGAAACCCTTGAAGTCCAGAAACCACCGGAGCCCCCGCAAAACCTAGACATCCTTGAAGTCCCGGCTCGCGGACAAATCGCAGAAAACCCACAAATCCCGGAAATTCCAGAGCCTCAGCAAAACATTGAAGTCCCTGAAATCCCGCGGGATCCGTCTCCTGAAGAAGCAGAACCCGAACTTCAAGCCGTCTTGGATCCATCTGAGGATTTGGCGGAAGTACAAGTAGAACCAATACTTGCGCGACCTCCGGAGGTCGTGGAAGAAATACCGATTCCTCAGCGCGTAGAGCTCTTTGAACCCGCGGAACTGCCAGAGCCCCAAAGAGCTTTAGAAAGCCTTGAAGGCCCAGAACCTAAACCCCGGAGACGGCTCACGTCTGGGGTGTTTAGGCTGGCCGGGGCGTTCGCTATCCTTGCCGCCTTAGCCACGGCTTTCTGGGCTTTGAGCCGCGAGCCCGAAACGCGAGTCGAATACATCGAACCCACACCTGAGCCACCTGAGGCCATTCGCCAGGCTGTCCTCACAGAAGGCCGCGCCGAGGCAATTTCCAAAAGCATCGCCAAGCTGCGCGCCAAGTCCGAGGAAGAGCTCTACGAGGAGGCCAATGCCCAGATAAAGGCGAACAACTTCGGGGCGGCATGGGAACTCATCGGCGAACTCCTGCTCAGAGCCCCTGAAAACCTCGACTATGTAGTGTTGGAAGTCGAGGCGAAGCTCGGAGCTCGGCAATTCCACGATGCCCGCATGCTCACACTGCGCGCGATGTCTCGGCATGAAGACTCAAGACTCCAAAAACTCTTCGATCAAAGCATCGACTCTGACCCGTCGCTTCGACCCAATATCATCGATATCGCTACCCTGGACGTGGACTCTATTCTTCCGCTCGGAGGTGGTCGCTCCATATCCTTAAAACTTCGAAAGGACGGCGAAAACACACATGTGTTCAAGCCCGCCCAGAAGGAATGGGGAGACGGCTGGCGCTCGGAAGTCGCAGCGTGGCGGTTTTGCCAAATCGTGGTCTGCGAGTTCCTCGTCCCCCAAAGCCAGACGGCCCGGATCTCCCGCAAAGACTTCGAGCGGCTCTACCCTGCTCAGACTGACCACCAACGCGAATATCAGGCTCGGTTCGTAGACCTCAACTGGGTGGAAGAAGCTGGACCAAACGGCCCGGAGGAGTGGCTCTACGGCGTCCTCAAAGTTTGGGTCCCAACCATCGTAGACTTCCCCGTCGAAGTCCCGGACCTCTGGCAACCATGGCTCAGCGCCGAAGCGGACCCCACTCGTCTCCACAACACGCTCGCTGAAGAAATCGCGCCCATCAAACACCTGCGCGACGGCGAAGTCGTCAGGGCGATTTTACGCCAGCACAACGGGGCGCCGGTCTCGTCCATCGCTCGCCAGCTCTCCAATATCTTCGTCTTCGACTACCTGACCAATAACTGGGACCGCTGGAGCGAGCGCGAGGAATATTTTGGCGTCAACAACCACTTCGCTGACGGGCGAATGATTTCGCTCGATAATGGTGCGGCGTTTCACACGCTCTCTTCCTCACGCGTGGACCAACGCTTCGACCCCGTTCAACGATTCTCGAGGTCCATGGTCTTCTCGGTGCGCCGCCTCGACCCGAGTTGGGCAGACTCGATTCTCTTCGAAGATATCGGCCTCGAAGGTACCGAAGAACAACGTTTAAAGGTATTCTGGGCCAGAAGAACAGAACTACTCAAAAGAATCGATACCCTCCGGAGTCTCCATGGTGATGACCAGGTTCTCTATTTCCCTTAGCGTCGCACTCTCACTTTTGTTTGGCTGCTCAACCCCCAAAGAGGAAGTTGTAGGCAAACCACCTGCCGAAGTTGAACAAGCCAGAAACGCCCAAATGGCCGGCAGAATCCAAATCGAAAAAGAAGCCCCACAAAGACCCACTCATCATCCCGAAGCGCTGGCATTACTACCAGGATGGCCCTTGCAGGAGGAAGGCAGGCGCTTTACCGCACGCTGGGACGCCGCATCTACGCCCGTCCCATTGGCAGATATCCCGTCCCTAAACTCCATTCCGGTCGCCGAGGCCATCTTTCAACCCGGCGAAATTGTACGATGGACTCAGTCTGTGGTGGGCGTGTACCGGCCCAGATTCTACCAGGCGAAGACCGGTACCGAGGTCGAAGGCTATCTCGTGACCGCTGAATACCGAACAGGCGAAGAAGTCTTCTACACCGAGTTGAACCCAAGAGAACAAGTCATTGTGTACATGTATGCGGGCTCAGGCCTTTGCTACATGGGGATTCGAGGAAAGCTCGTTGAAGGCCTGTGCCCAGACCCGGACCGCTTTACGGGTGACTTTTCACAGGAAGATCTGGCCAAACGATTTCACCCACCAGAGAGAATCTGGTGGGTGTTTGTAGGAAATCCTGGCCAGGGCGGCTGGTTAGCCCTCGATGACCGTTTTGTGGTCGACATCGAGTGAAGTCCCGACCAACGGCGTATCCGCATCGAGCAAGGCCCACTCAAGCACTTCGGACATATCCTCGGCGAAGTGGAATTCAAGCTCAGCCTTCACAGAATCCGGGACCTCGTCCAGGTCTCGGCGATTCTGTAGCGGTAGGATAACACGCTTGATCCCCGCACGGTGGGCTGCCAAGACTTTGGCCTTGATACCTCCCACAGGCATCACACGACCACGCAACGTCGCCTCGCCCGTCATCGCCGTATCCGACCTTACGGCTCGGCCGGTCAACAACGAGGTGAGGGCGGTGAAAATCGTCACACCTGCAGACGGCCCATCCTTCGGAACGGCCCCGGCCGGCACGTGAATATGCACATCGTGCGTCTTCAAAAACGCCGGGTCGACGCCGAGTTCATCCGCATGACTCCTCACATAGGTCAGCGCCGCTTTGGCCGATTCCTGCATCACCTCACCAAGCTGACCGGTGATTTGAAGCTGGCCCGCGCCACCCATCTTGGAGGTCTCAATGAAGAGAATATCACCTCCAACAGGCGTCCACGCGAGCCCCGTTGCAACGCCCGGCGAAGCGGTACGTGCAGCAACTTCGGACTGGAACTTCGGCTTTCCGAGGTACTTCTCAACGTCCTCTACCTCAACCCGCACCGCACCGTCCGAGCCCTTTCTGGCAACCTCGAGCGCCACAGAACGGCAAACTTTGGTCACAAGGCGGTTGAGCTGCCGAACTCCAGCCTCGCGCGTATAGCTCGTGATAACCTCTCGAAACGCATCATCACTGACCGTCAACTGGTCTTCGGCAATTCCATGCTCAGTGCGCTGTTTGGGCAGGAGGTGATGCTGACCAATCTGGGCCTTCTCCTCAACCGTATATCCAGACACCTCAATAATCTCGAGACGGTCGCGCAAAGGCGCTGACATATTCTCCAAATTATTGGCCGTCACAATGAAAAGCGCCTTCGAAAGGTCAAACGGCACCTCCAGATAGTGGTCCTGGAAGAACGCATTTTGCTCCGGGTCCAAAACCTCCAAGAGGGCGGCCTCAGGGTCTCCCGACCAGCCCTTCGCGAGCTTATCCACCTCATCCAAAAGGATGACTGGGTTGGACGCACCTGCCTTCTTCAAAGCATGCACGATCCTTCCCGGACGGCTTCCCACATAGGTCCGACGGTGCCCGCGAATCTCGGCTTCATCTCGAACACCACCCAGAGCAATCCTCACAAACGGCCGGCCGGTGGCATCCGCAATCGACTTTCCGAGTGAAGTCTTTCCAACCCCGGGAGGGCCCGCAAGGCAAAGAATGGTGCCGCGTGGGTTGCCCGAGAGCTGCAAGACCGCCATATGCTCGAGAATGCGCTCCTTGACGTCATCGAGCCCAAAATGGTCCGCATCGAGCTGTGCCTCAATCGCGTCCACATCGCCTTCGTCCGCAGCCGAGACGCCCCACGGAAGGTCCGCCATCCATTCAAGGTAGTTTCGCACCACTCCAAACTCAGCCTGATTAGGCTCAAGGCTCTCGAGGCGCTTGAGCTCTTTGTCTACGGCTTTCTGAGCATCTTCGGGGAAGTCGCGTTCGGAGAGCCGGCGTCGAAGCTCGCTCAAATCGTCTTCTTCGTCCCCAGAGAGCTCATTCTGAATAGCCTTGAGCTGCTGGCGAAGCACCGCTTCACGATGATTCTTGGTAAGCTCGTTGCGCACTTCGGACTCGATCTTCTGGCGCACAGCCGTCTGTGCACGAAGCTCGCCGATGAGCCTCGTCAACGCTCGCAGGCGCTCTTGCACATCGAAGGTCATCAAGAGGTCCATGGCGTGATCCATGCCGGGACTCAACGTGGCGGCCACGCGGTCGGCGAACTCACCGGGCGCCCCTTCAAACTCGATCTCGAGCGCGCCACCGCTCTCTTCGACCATCTTCTGAACGGACTCCACAAGGACTTCTGCATAGACGGATGCCTCGGCCATATCGCCCTGGTCCTCCACCACCCGACCGTTCGCAAGCCAGGTATCAGCGCTCGCGAGCCCTTCAATCTGGAAGCGCACAACTCCCTCAACTACCATGGTGAATCCATGCTTTTGGCGGACCACCTTAACCACCTTTGCCAAGGTCCCAACCGGCAACACATCTGTGAGCTCGGGCTCCTCAATCTTCGCCTCACGTTGCACACCAAGCACAACGAGATCGCCCTGATTCAAGCCGCGAACGAGCTCAGCGCTCTTGGGCCGCCCCACATTGATGGAAAGCACGGCTTTCGGGAAAAGCACCATATTCCTCAAAGGAATCAGAGGAAGCGGGCCAACTACGTTTCTATATTCGTTTTGCAACGTCATCTTTGTCTCCTTAGTCATACCTTCAATCGAGTGCAGAACATCCGCATCAATTGAATGATGAATGAAAACTAAAAACGTTCACAATTCAGTCAAGCTTTTTATTTGAAGTGTTTCCAAACTGAACACCAATTCCACACTTTCAACCCCAAAATCGCCCTTAAATACTCGCCGAAAGGCTATTCGTCGACCGGGGTCCAAAGCACGGACATTCGGATGGGAACGGACGTGGAATCTGCCTTGGCCTCGAGTTCCAACATCCGATCGAGAAGTTCTCGATATGCAGTTTCAAGCTCCACAAGGTCTTCTTCGCGTACCCTGAAGTTCAAGGTTCGCGCAAAAGAACCCGTACGCGGCTCTATAAAACGTGCAACGACCGTTTCCGCCACGTTCTGGACCAGAGAATTGAGCGCGCCGATTCGTCTCGCAAAGTTCTCGCTCACAAGACTAGTGACCTGTTTAACCGCGCGATACCTAGCTGTTCTCCCCTCCTCCACCATCTCTACTCGCCCTTCATCCAGAAGAGTTGCGAGGGCGAGCTCAATCTCGGAGACTTCAACGCCCGGAAGAAGTTGAGAAATCCTGGCCTGACTTTGAGGCTCGGCCCAAACCATGAACTCAATTCTACGCGCCAAAGTCTGCTCGATCTCCGGTAGGAAGAAGTCCGAGCGAAGCTCAGCGTTGAGTCGTTTGAGAGTACGAGTGCTGACCTCAATCCGCTCCGCGGCTTCTGCCAACGTGACGCCAGATGCCCGCAGTTCACGCACGTAGCTCAAACGCATGAAGTGTGTGAGCTCCTTCAACGGAAAGTCGAGGCGCGCGGCCAGATAGGCCGCGGGTCCCAACATCGAGAACATGATTCGTCGATGCAATAGGTCCGAATTTTCCTCGGAGCCTGAACTCATCGCGCGGCCTCGATGCTTTCGACAATATCCAAGAACGCAGGCCCAAATCCTGGCAGCGTATTGCCGCAACAATCCCCGCTGACCTCGGTTTGGTCGAGCGTGAGCGTCTGGATAATGCATGGGTCACAGACTAAGCCCGGCTCTTCCATGCACATCGGCGCGGGAAGAACGGCGAGTCGAGCCTCGAGTTCGGTTTGCGCTGTGGCGCCCAAGGTCATTGGGCCAAACGCCGTAGACACCAAACACGCATCGTTCGTATCAGGAAGACATTCATCCACGCCCTCCGTGCCGACCGCCGTGTAGAAACCCTCTGCCGAGAGCGTTCCGTCGCCTTGCCTAGTGATGGTCGAGCTCACGATTTGGTCTTCGTTGATGCAGTAACCAAAGCCGGGCCCCGTGGTGTAGGTCAGCGTTGCAAAAGAATCCGCGTTATCAAAGACCGGTACTTCCTCAGGTTGCAACGTTTTGACGTAGTCTACCACCGCGTAGAAGGCCTCGCGGAAACCTTCCACCATGGTCCCGCAGCACAGGTCCGAAACCTCTTGTGAATCCACCAAAAGAGTAGGAATCACACAGCTCTCGCCGCAAACCACCTCAGGGTCTGCGGTGCATTGAGGTGCTGGAACCGCTGCCACGAGCGCTTCGATTTCATCCACCTGTGTCTCAGTCAGCTCCAGCCTGAAGCCTGCGCGCTCAACACACGGAACGCCAGCATTAACGCACCGGTCCGAGCCTTCCTCGCCTTCAATGCCGATCCCAAACTGAATGGCGTTGGTCTCAAGGTCGAGCGAAAACTCCAGCACATCGCCCACATTGACACAGTAGGCACTCAGCGTCTCTTCATAGGTGCGATACTCAATCTTGGCGGCACCGGTTAAATCAAACGCCCCACCCTCCTCCGGCTCCGTGGTGTAAAAACACGAGGAATCAGGATTCTCACCAAAACACTCCGGGCTCTCTGGCCCATATCCGAGCTCTCCCAGACGCTCAGCAAGCAAGTCGGGCATGGTCTGCCCCACCACACATGCCACGCCACCACCACCGAGCAAAAATCCAGTGGGTAGGGAGGCCGGACACTCAAAGCCTTCCTCGATAAGCTCGCTTCGATACACACACGCCCTGTCGCCACCAACCTCTACGGACTCTCCAGCCCCACACGTGGTGTCGGGATTATTTTCTTCGCTCTTCAGATCGTCCGAACAACCAAGTCCTCCCAAAAGGCCAAGCACCAAAATCCAATTCATCTTCTTCAGTTTCATTTTCTCACCTCGTCATAATGGGCCATTTTTGGCCCTTTTTGAAAAGGTAGACACTTTTCGACTGCTATGCAAACACTTTTCCCAAGAAAAATTTTAACTCCCCTCTAGAGCTCTTCTAGAGCCTTCATCCCAACAAGTTCAATCTTGGCACTCAAGATCTGAGATACTCGTCCTTCCCGGAACCTCCTCCCAGTACACGACCTCCTCCCAGATACTAGAGCAGTCTACGAAGCCCTCGGAGAAGTATGTCTGAAAACTGACGAGGCGCCTCTCCTGATTGATGCTGCAAGTGGGACTGATGAATAGCAGGGGGTTTCGTTGACGGGGCTCACGATGAGCAAGCACTACGGGTGAGTTCGCATCTACGACACAAAGCCTCGCTGGGTCATACTCGTAGGCTACAACCTCCTCTTGATCCTCAACGCAGGCCGAACTCCCCCAAAGGAAAACCAGGCAAACGAGTACATACTTCATTGCAAACACCTACTTGCGACCCGCGATCAGGGCGCTTCGTTCCGCATCCAGCGACAAGTTCAATCTTGGCACTCAAGATCTGAGATACTCGTCTTTCCCGGAACCTCCTCCCAATAAACGACCTCCTCCCAAACATGATAGCAATCCACGAACTCTTCGGTGAAGTAGGTCTGAAAACTAACTAGACGCCTGTCTTCGTTAATACTGCAAGTGGGTCGTAAGAGAGTGGTTGGATTTGGTCCTTTCGGCTCCCTTCTTGCAACTTCAATGGGTGAATCGGAGTCCACCAGACAGAGCTTTTCAGGGTCATACCGGTACGCCAGAACGATTTCCTCTTCGACACATCCAAAGCACAACACGACCAAAAACAAAACCAGAACCGTGTTTCTCATAGCCACCTCAATGCAAATCGGGATCGTTTGAGAATGCCATGGTTGCAGCCCAAACCTTCCATCCACCACTCGGAACACTCTGCCCCACCATGCGAGCATATAGGCACCTTCCGTGAATCTGCGTAGTCGGTGAACTCAACCTAATCTTCTTCCGCAAAGCCCCCGCACTAACGGAGGCGGTTGATACCACCGCTGTTCCGCCTCCAGAAGGACACTTATCAACAATCTGCAAACTGACCTTGGGGATGTTCTGAAAATCTGAATCTATGCCAAACATGGCTACTTTGGCCCCGGTGTAAAGGGCGTAAAGTATCAAGTCGCAAGACTGAATTCAAAAATTAAAAGGCACCTTCACCCTGTTTGGAAACCAGCTCCGTGTTGCAGTGCCACGCCGATCGGCGGTACAAAACAGGAATGGATGAGAGCCGACAAAAGAAAATATTGATCGCAGCAGAAAGGCTTGTCATCCATTACGGTGTCTCAAAGACCACCATCTCTGACATTGCCAGAGAGGCGCATATTGGTGTCGGCACGGTCTACCTCGAGTTTAAGTCCAAGGACGAGATTTTGGCGGAGCTCGCGCGCCGAAAACACGCCTACGTGCTTGAGCGAATGCGAGGCGCAGCTGCACAGCACGCCGAGTTCTCCGGAAAGTTCATGGCCATGATGAATGCACGTGTGGACGCCTTCATCCGGATAGCCGAGCCAGGTGCACATGCCACCGAGTTGGTTCATTGCGCCTGTGATGCTGTTCACCGCGAGTTTGAGGCCTTCAAAGACGCTCAGAAGAAGATTCTGGCGGACCTGCTTGTCGAACACCTCGACCACCCAAATACTCAAGCGCTGGTGACCTCGATCTTCAGAGCTTATGCCACGTTCACGCCCCCAACTCTCTACTCACAGAGGTTCTCGGACCTCGCAAAAGAGCTCGAGGCCATGCACCATCTGGTGCTTCACGGACTATGTTCCTCCGATTCAGAATCCGGAGAGTAGCCGAACTCTAGAGGTATGGCGCGAAGACCCAAATCCGCCAGATCCGCACAGAACCTCAACCATCTAGAATGCTTGGGCCCCGCAACGATTGAAAAATCGCCTCCACCCGCTCCGCTCGGTTTTGCGACCAAACCAAACTCAGCCGCAAACTCGCGAAGCGCACGGTGCCCCTCACAGATGATTGGCGCTCCAGTCTGCTCACCGAGCCTCTCCATGAGCGCATCACCCGACGAGAGCGCATCCATCAACGATTGCGCATCATCGTTCACGCATGCGCCCACGCCGTAGGAAGCGGTTGACGCAATTGAACTTAAGGTTGCTCTCACATCCTCGTGCAAAACCAACTTCGCGACTTTTCCTGAAAGTTCCGTGGAGCTCGCCGCATCTCCCATCCAGACCGCCACAAACCTGAGGTCGGCCGGAAGTTTTAGAGGCTCTACTTGCGTCTCTTGAGGCGGAGTCCCGATCCACGGATGCTGCGCCCACCGAACACTCAAGCGGTACGAAATGGTCCCACCAAACGCCGAGGCTGCCACATCAGCGCCACTTCCCCGCCCTGCCTGGTGTTCGCGGTGGGCGCGGTCGGCGATGCGAAACACCTCCGCCGCACTCAGCTCCGGACGTGCTGCTTTGAGAATCGCCACAGAGGATGCCGCAGAAGACCCGAGACCTAACTTGGTTTTCCCCTCGAAGAAGGCGCTCACGTCCACGCTAAGGCGTTGCAGAAGCTCCGCCCTATCACCATGGTCCAAAACCCTAATCGGAAGCTTCTGGTCCAAATCCGCGCCCGCCACGCGATATCCATCGCGGTCCGAACGCAATTCTGCGCGAATCCCTCTATCCACAGCCGTCACCAGCGCGATGCCCCCATGCAATACCGCGTACTCGCCAAGTAGAAAGAGCTTTCCAGGAGCGAAACTCATAGGAGCTCAGCTCCTTGCCCTGGTTTGGCCACGAGCAGGTCTTCGACACTCGGGTGGTCTTGGAAATACGCCTTGACCCCGTCCAAGTCTTCCGCCGTTGTAAAGACCTTGACGTGTGGCCCGGCATCGATCGTGAAGAAACACGCCTTTCCTTGTACCCTCAAGCGCCTCACCTCATGGATGAGCTCAAGTGTCCGAGCATTCCAATAGATTACAGCTGGCCGCGCGGCCATGGCACTCGCGTGCATAGCCAAACAGCTTCCCTCGGATATCTCGGCCAGCCGCACAAAATCTTTCTCGAAGACTGCCTCTTTTGCCCCGTCCATGTCGCGGCGCACGGTGTTGAGCCACTCTGCGTAAAACGGCGAGGTCTCCATGGTGTGATTCATACCTTCTGTAGACGGCACATCCTTTGGGCCTTTACGAGTCACGAGCACCACACACCTGAGGTCCCAGTGCTCTGCCGGCACGAGTTCTTCGGCAAAACTATCGGTACCATCTGACTTTTGGCCTTCGTGCCAAATCGCGAAGCCGCCCACGATAGACCGGGCCGCACTTCCTGAGCCACGGCGAGCCAGCACAGAGAGTTCTTGCGGAGTCAACTCAAGACCGGCCGCCTGCGAAGCAGCCAAGGCCAGAGCAGCAAATCCAGACGCCGAAGAAGCAAGCCCGGCCGCAGTTGGGAAGCTATTTGTGGATCGCACATCGGCACATAGCGTACCGGGGCGCACCAAATCCAAAAACTTGGAAATCTTCGCGAGCCCTTTCCCTTCAAGTGCCTCGTCGTTGATGAAAACACTGTCTCTTTCCCAAGGCCCAAACTCAACTGTGGTGCGGGTCTCAAGGCCATCCAGGGTCATCGAAATAGACCCGGCAGCCGGAAGATTCAAGGTGGCATCACGTTTTCCCCAGTACTTCACCAACGCAATATTTGACCGAGCTAGAGCACTTGCACGCATTACAACCTCGTCACCAAGACCTGCGCACGATAAAGTCCTGCCATGAACTTCGCCATAGAAAACCACACGATTTTTCTCGGACTTGGTGGAAGCATCGCGCACGGCACGTCTCATGCGACATCAGACGTGGATCTCAAGGGAGTGTGTGTTGCGCCGCTTAACGTTCGGCTCTCGCTTTTCGAGTCCTTTGAACAAGGGGAAGGCGACCTACCCAAGGGCCTTGAAGCGCGCGTACTCCCGCAATTGCAGGAGCATCCGGAGGCCGCCAGAGGGCTTTCTCAAAAGCTCGAGTGCACGATTTTTGATATCGCCAAATTCCTCGGCCTCTGTGCCTCTTCCAACCCAAATGCCTTGGAGATTCTCTTCACTGATCCCACCGACTGGATCATTGAGACTCCCACCTGGCAAACAATCTACGCCGTGCGCCACGCATTTTTGACGACGCGTGTTCAACATTCATTCGTGGGATACGCCACGGGGCAGCTTCGGCGAATCCAGAACCACCGAGAGGAACTCATCAAGAACGGCGGCCCTTTAGATAGCCGGAATGCCGCCCGAGCTGAGCTGGAACGCAAGTTTGGCTACGACACAAAACACGCCGCTCATCTGGTTCGCCTGCTCAGAATGGCACTTGAGGCACTTGAAACCGGCGAGCTCCAAGTAAAACGCAAAGATGCCCATGAACTCAGGGCCATTAAGGATGGCGCATGGTCTTATGAAGACCTAATCGATTACGCCGAGAAGATCGGTGTGGCAATCAAGGACGCAGCGGTGCGCTCAGCCCTTCCGGACCAAGTCGACCGCCAATTTGTGGATGATTTGATGCTCGCGATTGCGACCGAGAGTCTAGTGGCCTGAGAAGACGGCCTTCATATATTCGCGCTTCATGATCGCGATATTGTCCAAGGAGATTTCCTTAGGGCATGCGGCTTCGCACTCGCCGATATTCGAGCAGTGACCGAATCCAAGTTCGTCCATTCGCTCAACCATACTCACGACGCGACGTCCCCGCTCGGCCTCGCCTTGCGGAAGCAACGCGAACTGCGCCACTTTTGCAGCCGTGAAGAGCGATGCTGAGCCGTTCGGGCATGCAGCTACACACGCACCGCAACCGATACATGCGGCGGCGTCGAACGCACGGTCAGAGACCTCTTTGCCGATCTTCATGCTGTTCGCGTCAGGCTTTGGTCCGGTATTCACCGAAACATAACCGCCAGCGTGTTGAATCTTATCGAACGCCTCGCGATCCACCACCAGGTCTTTGATGACTGGGAAGGCGCGTGCGCGGTAGGGTTCGACCGTGATCTCATCGCCATCGCGGAATACGCGCATGTGCAGCTGACACGCAGCCGTTCCGCGCTCAGGCCCGTGAGCCTGTCCGTTGATAACACAGCCACATGAGCCGCAGATCCCCTCGCGACAATCACTATCGAATTCGATAGGTCGTTTGCCCGCGCGGATGAGTCGGTCGTTCACAAGGTCAAGCATCTCAAGGAATGAAGCGTGCTCGCTGACGTCCTTTGAGAATTCTGAAAAATCTTCGAGCCGCCCTTCTTGGTCTGGGCCTTCTTGGCGCCAAACTTTGAGCCTAAAATTCTTATTCGACATAGTCATTCCTCATTTATAGCTTCGCTGGGTCAGCTTCACATTTTCGAAGACGAGCGGCTCTTTATGGAGCTGATGCGCGTCTGCCTTACCCTTCCATTCCCACGCGGACACGTAGGTGAAGTCGTCGTCATTTCTGAGCGCTTCGCCTTCGGGCGTCTGGTACTCCTCCCGGAAGTGACCACCGCAAGATTCCTCACGCTCAAGCGCGTCACGCGCCATGAGTTGTGCCAGCTCCAAGAAGTCCTTGGTACGCATGGCTAGCTCGAGATACTTGTTGAAGTCACTGTCTGCGGGAACTCGAACATCACGCTCGAACTCTTCCACAAGTGCGGGAAGCTCCTCAAGCGCCTTCTTAAGCGACGCTTCGGAGCGACTCATCCCAACGTTATCCCACATGATCTCGCCGAGCTTCTTGTAGATATCCACGACGCTCTTCGTCCCGGTCTTGCCGGTTTCGATGATCTTGGCGATATCCTCAGTCACTTCCTTCTCGGTCTTCACAAACG
Organism: Microvenator marinus; assembly: GCF_007993755.1. Taxonomy (GTDB): domain Bacteria; phylum Myxococcota_A; class Bradymonadia; order Bradymonadales; family Bradymonadaceae; genus Allomicrovenator; species Allomicrovenator marinus. The sequence goes on along the minus strand of NZ_CP042467.1, from coordinate 5,005,677 downwards.
CTTCGTGGTTCGTGTCGATAGCCGTCGGCTTCTGCGTCGCGAGGTAGTTACCGAGCGTGTGCGGAATCACAAAGTAGCCGTCTGCCAGACCCTGCATGAGTGCCGAGGCACCGAGGCGGTTTGCGCCGTGGTCTGAGAAGTTTGCCTCACCCAGCGCAAAGAGGCCTGGAATGGTAGTCATCAAGCTATAATCCACCCAAAGACCACCCATCGCGTAGTGAATGGCAGGGTAAATCTTCATCGGTACCTGATACGGGTTATCACCCGTGATCTTCTGGTACATATCGAAGAGGTTGCCGTAGCGGTCACGAATCGTGTCCTCACCGTACTCTTTGATCGCATCGGTGAAGTCGAGAAACACGGCGCGCCCGGTTGGGTTCACTCCGAGGCCCATATCGCACATCGCCTTCGCATTTCTGGACGCCACGTCGCGAGGAACGAGGTTTCCGAAGCTCGGATACTTCTCCTCGAGATAGTACCAACGCTTATCGCGCGGAATATCTGCGGCCTTCTTCTTGCCATCGCGCAGCGCCTGAGCGTCTTCTTTTTCGCGCGGAACCCAGACGCGGCCGTCGTTACGAAGCGACTCAGACATCAGCGTGAGCTTCGACTGATAGTCGCCAGATTGCGGGATACAGGTCGGGTGAATCTGAACGTAGCAAGGGTTTCCGAACATCGCGCCACGCTTGTGTGCGCGCCATGCAGCCGTGCCGTTGGAGTTGAACGCGTTGGTGCTCAGGAAGTAAACGCGTCCGTATCCACCGGTGCACAGAAGCACCGCGTGTCCCGCGTACTTCTCAAGCTCACCAGTGACGAGGTTTCTCGCGATGATGCCTTTGGCTTGGCCGTCGTGAACCACCAAGTCCAGCATCTCGCGGCGAGAGTACATCTTGACGCGGCCAGCCTCGATTTGACGATTCAGCGCACCATACGCGCCGAGCAACAACTGCTGACCCGTCTGACCACGCGCGTAAAACGTACGTGAAACCTGCGCACCACCGAAGGAGCGCATCGCGAGCTCACCACCGTACTCGCGTGCGAACGGCACGCCTTGTGCCACACACTGGTCGATGATGCTCGTACTGACCTGAGCCAGGCGGTAGACGTTGCCCTCACGAGAGCGATAGTCGCCACCCTTGATGGTGTCGTAAAAGAGGTTGTAGACGCTATCGCCGTCGTACGGGTAGTTCTTGGCGGCGTTGATACCGCCCTGCGCCGCAATACTGTGGGCGCGACGCGGCGAGTCCTGAATACAGAAGCACTTCACGTTGTAGCCGAGCTCGCCGAGCGTGGCTGCAGCCGACGCTCCGGCCAGTCCTGAGCCCACGACGATGATCGTGTGCTTGCGTTTGTTCGCGGGACTCACAAGCTTCATCGAAGCCTTAAATCGATCCCATTTTTCATCCAGCGGTCCGCTGGGAATTCCTGCGTCAAGCGTCATGATCTGCTCCTGATTACTTCATGAAGTAAATGTACGACGGAAGACCCAAAAAGCCTGCCGCCAAAAGGGCTGCGACTACAAAGCCCGCCCCATAAATCGCCTTGTCGTATTTCGGCGCCATCGCGCCGAGCGACTGAAACGCGCTCCAAAATCCATGTCGAAGATGGAAGAACAAGAGCGCCATCACTGCTGAGTACACGACCACCACGATAGGGTTTTGGAACGTATCCACAACCAACCTGTGAAGGTCTCGCGCCGGCTCCCCGTTGAGCGTGGTCATGTAGTCGCCCTCGACACCGACCTCAAAACGGAACCACGCCACGTGGCCCACTAAGAAGAGCGCCAAAATGCCGCCCGTCCACTTCATCGCGTTCGATGAAATCCCGTACTTGCTCTGGCCGCCTTTGCTGCTCTGACCAGCCACATAACCTTTTGGACGACCTTTGGGAGACGCAAAGTGCAACTTCACGCCCACCGCAATGTGCAATAGGAAGAGTCCAAAAAGACCCGACTCAAGCACCCAGAGGCCCGGGCCGAGGTCTTTCAAACCCTTCGCATACATGTTGAATGCCGTGCCGTCGGGCAAATAAAGCAGCAGGTTTGCAGCCAGGTGGGTGACTAGAAATCCGATGAGCAAGAGCCCGCTGGCTGCCATCAAATACTTCTTGCCTATCGATGAAGAGAGGGCTTTCTTAAAGGTCAACATGGATCGAACTCCGACTCGTGACTCTGTACGTTTAAGTGTTGCTTAAAATCCGTTGCTAGGTCTACGACTCTGACACGGTGTGTCAACAATAAACTTGGTTTCCGGCGAGCGTTTTGAGTCACGATTTTATGCATCCAACCGGCGTTTTGCCGGCCATATTTAGCACCTATGATGCGTGGAAGTACCGACTTGTTACACGCATTTATGCATTTGGAATGCTCTGCCATCTTTGGCTCGGCGATGCGTGGACCGACGGCTGGGAGTTCCCAAACGCGCTCGCCGCGCTCGGCCTGATTCTCTTGAGCGTCAACCCGTGTTTCGCCGCGTGGATGCTCTGCTTCGTGGGAAAACTCCTGCCCTTGCTCTTTCTGAGAGACCAGCTGACGCAAAGCGTCGTCTTGATGAGCTACGCAGCCATTGGCATGGTTTTTCACGTGCAGCTCGCCCGCGGCCGCGGCCAAGTTGGCCACTTCTGGCGTGGCCTGCAATCCATCACGGCCCTGACGTATACGGTGGCCACCTTTCACAAATTGAATACCGAGTTTCTGAATCCGGTGACGAGTTGCGCGAACTACGGCATGAACGAGCTTTTCGTGCACTGGAGCCTGCCCACCGAATGGTCTGAGTGGGTCATCTGGCCCGGGGTCGCCTTGCTCGCAGAAGGTGCCATCCCCGTGCTCTTGAGCCTTGGGAGACACCGACTTGCCTGGGTTTTGGTTGCCTTCTTTCATATTCCACTCACCATCACGATGGCGCCAGCGTTTGCGTTCGTGATGTTCGCCGGGCACGCAGCCTTCGCAACCGATGCGGACCGCGAGGCCTTCGACGTATGGGTAAAACGGTCGGCAATTTGGATCATTCCCATAAGTGTGAGCATTACTACTCTGAGCGTGCTGAACGCCAATATCACCCCTGACTTCACGATGATCGTGCGCGAATGGATGCTCTGGGCGCTCGCCGCCGGTTCCTTAGTCCATCTCTTTAAGGCACGAGCACATCGCGAGGAGCGCCCTCGCCAAGGCAACTGGGCCATCCGCCTGATTGTCGGGCTATTCCTACTCAACAGCCTCACCCCGTACACAGGCGTCCAGATGCAGCACGCCGGCGCCATGCTTAGCAATCTGCGTATCGACGAAGGCTGCTGGAACCACGTCATCATACCGGAGTCCTTCCGGCTGACCGAAGACTATATCCGCATCGAAGAGGGCTATTTCGGAAAGCCCGGTCGAGTCGAAGAATATGAAAAGATCATGAAGGACCAGCTCTGGAACGGCCCGCAGATTCGACAAATGAAACGAAACTGGTGCTCGGATTCGCTTCGCCCCTTCTATATGCGAGGCACGCTTCGCGGCGAGCCGTTTGAGATAGCGGACCTCTGCTCAGCCGAAGATTTGCCGTTCTCAACGGATGGTTTTTTTGGTGTCGAAATCTTCCCGGAGTTCCTAAGATTCCAAAAGAACCTGGAGCGAGAATGTCCACAAAGCTGCATTCACTGAGCCTTTTGGCACTGACCATATGCCTATCTTCCAGCGCTCTGGCACTCTCCGGGCGCCAGTGTGTTCAACCCGAGGAGTACGAATCGATCAACTTCCAACTCCAAACTCCTGATGATGACGGGTCTTGGGTCCCATTTGCAGACTATTCCCTCTTATCCTTTAGTCTGAGCCAAATAGAGCAAAGAGAGGTGTTCGCCTTAGGTGGTCAATTCCGAGTGGAGCGGGATGGCCATGCAATCACACCCGTATTCATCTGCGAACCAGGCGTGCCCGCTGTTTATCACGTGGGCCACTACACCGTGAGATGCCCCGAATGGGCAGGTCAGTTGATTAGAATTTTCTCCGACGAGACAACATTGGGAGACTCGGGGAAAATCGGCGTTGGTCGTTGGGAAGACAAGTGTATTCGGTGGCGAACTCGAGAATACTCATGCCATGACCGTGTGAAGCCTCCACCGCCACCTCCACCCCCGGGACCGCGGTCTGTGTTTTACCAATCCAGTCCAACATGGAGGCCAAGCGCGGGGCCTAACGGGGCGCGGATCTGTCACACGCAATTGTTCTCATATTGGTCCGAAGATTAGGACTACGGTGTCGCGATATGTCGCGATTCCATCAGAGAATGTCACGATTTGTCGCGATTTCATCCAGAAATGTCGCGATTTGTCGCGATTCATGTCACGATTGGCGCCACCGTCTACCAACTTTCCGATTCACCCGCACCTGACTCGTACCTGTACAAACCCGCAAAGGACAGGAAGTACGTCGGAGACAATCATGACTTTCTTGCTGAATAAGAAGCGAACTCACTTTGCCTCGTGGACAGTGTCCCAGAAGCCTCAGGCGGGGATATTGACGCCATCGTAGATCGCATCTTTGTAGGAACGGTATCCAGAGTTCACTTCGTTCAAGACGGGCTTGCCGAGAATTGCGACCCAAGGCTCTACGAATGGCCCCTTCAAGTAGATTTTGACATCCAGGAGAATATCAAGGGAGAGGGAGACACCGCCTCCGTCTTCATCAATCCCCAGAAGATGCAGTGGAATAGCATCCCGAAGCATAGAATGGACGGCGCTTGGATTCCCCAGGGCAAACGCTCACCTGCCATCGAGTTGAGTTCAAGCGTGGCTTGGAGTTCGGAGTACGCGGTTCAAGAAGGCCAAACGGTGTTGATTCACGCCGTGGAGGAAGAAGGCAAACTATTCACCTCGGGCATGCCATGGGGCGTATCATACGAGGACGGATTCAAGTTCCAAGCCCATGAATGGTGCGTAATGTCCATGCCCCAAGCCCTTCGAGGCACGTTTACGATTGATACTTTGAGGCAAGAGTTGCAGCGGGCGCCACAGGTTGAAGCCCGTGACGACGTCATGTCGTTTGAAAATGTCTCGGAATCTTATTGCAGCCCAGACGTGCAGCCCACTCCTATGGAGTCTGGCCCCGACGCGGGGAACTAACTCCATACCAATCACACCACTTCTCAAGAGCCGGCAAAAGCTGCGGCGCATGTTCTTCAAAGAGGGCGAGGTTGTTGGCAATAACGGCGGACTCAAGGCGTTTATGGAGCGCGTGTCCTCTGGAGCCGCGACGGGTCTCTTGGGCACCACCAAACTCCAGACGAATAGGCGGGTCGGTGAGCGCGTGCGTGTCCTCGTGGATAATCTGCACGAGCGCCTGCTCCGGAGCCACATTGAGAGAGACGGCCACCACCCTTTTTGACTTCAAAGACATTGCGCGCCCATGAGTGAACTGGCCGTCCCCCAATGCTGGAATGTGCCACACTTCTAGTGGTGGTGCGGCCTCGCTCCAAAGCTTTTGGCGCAACGCGTCTAACTCCTCTAACTCAAGGCTTAACGCGGGTAGGTCCTCGTGATCGAACCCTGCTGCCACGTCGTTCAAGACGTCTTGGAGCCTTTGCCGAAGCACGCGACTCTCGTGTGTATCCAGCGGTCTAAAACCCTTCTCCAATGCCGCAAACAAGTGCTCAAGGTCACGCGTCCAAAGCGGGATTCCGTGAAGGTAAATCGCGCCAGGCACGTTGAAGAGGGAAGCCAATTCTTCAGACCACGCGGCGCTTTTGCCGCGGTAGAGGTTCGCGGCGTCTTGACCAAGGTCAATCAGACTAAGGACCTCGTAGTAGAGCTGGGCGTGCAAAGGCGCTCTAAACTCAATGTTCATCAGCCCGCCTTCTTCAGCCAACCGTTTGGCCCGGCGAGCACCGGTACACGAACCTTCGCCAAGAGGCGTTCGGTCCACTCATCATCATGACGCGTCAAGCAAACCATGTCTTGGGGCCGAAACCTTGGCCCCACAAAGCCTACAAAACGCCCTTGATGGCGGAGTTTCTCCAGAAGGCGCTTTGGGACTAGGGGCATAGCAGCCCCCAGAAAGAGCGAGTCGTAGGCCCCGGTTGCGCCTGAATCCACCACGCCTTCGGCCCCCACCAGAATCTTCAGCAAAGCACCTAGATAGCCATTCACGGGCGCTAGATCAGACACACACTCTCCAAGCCCCGGGTTCAGCGCCTCCAGCCCTATCGCGTAGGCATCTACACTGAGCACACCGGGCGCCCCTTCAACCTCAGGCAACTCGGTTTTGCCGCGCAACATCTCACGGGCACGAACCTCGGGCATGTACTCGTGTGGACCAACGCTCAAAAACGCTTCGATCACACGGTCGGACCTGAGCGTGCCGTTTTCCAGAAGGCGTCTTACAGCCTCTTCACGCGCCCGAATCGCCGGGTCCTTGACGTGCAGTCCAATCGGTACCGAAAGCATGCTCGCCCCAGATATCGCGGCATCCACCGGGTCCGCCGGCAGGCGCTCACGCGTCCATTTGGCTTTGCGAATAATGACATCACGCATTCGGTCACTCAGCAGGTCGGTCTGCTCGGCCAAAGAACGTTGGAACACACGGTCTACGCTTCTCCCCTGCCCTCGAAATTTCCCAAGAATATCTCGCATCAGAGGCGCAAAATGCTCGTACATAAATCGCACGCGGGTCTCGAAATCCACTGACGAACTCGCGTCCAAATGCTCGGCACGAAACGGACCGTCATACCAACTCGTCCACCAGCGTTTATGGTAGAATTGGGTGCCGTATTTCGCCTGATATTCATCCATATTTTCGTGAACGTGCGAGCCGGGATAGAGGCGAAACGGATCGAGCGAGAGCCAGCCACACGTATCGGATGCGGAAGTGAAGAGCTCCCGCGCAAAATCCCGCGTTTCCGTCATCGTCTTAAGGGTCTCGCCGGGATGCCCCACGATGATATTCCCCGCCCAGTTTAGCCCGTGTTTTCGGCTCAGCCGCGCAAGTCTTAGCTGGGCTTCGAGGTAGCGCTCGGGCTTGACCACCTTTTGCATGATCCCAAGCATTTCGGGGCTACCGCTCTCCATGCCGATGCCTATGGAAAACCGAGCACGCGCGAGGAGCTCAACGTCTTCTTCTTGGAGGTCGTCGGACCGAGTCAGAGTCCAATACTGCCTCGGGAAGAGCTTATTCTCGATAATCCCCTCCAAGACTTCGCGGCGCCAGCTCCGCTTAAACCCAAACAATGGGTCGGCGAGATTGATGACCCAGTGTTCGAGGGGTGTGAAGGTCGAGAGTCGTTTGAGCTCGTCCACGGCACGCTCTGAGCTAAATGCGCGCCACTGATACCCGCTCTTGGAGCGCTCCATACAAAACGTGCAGTGATACGGACATCCTCGGGACAAATAGATCTGGAATTTACGACCGATATCGCGCGCACGCGGCCAGTAGCGCTCGAGAAGCTCCCATTTATAGGGCGGAAGCTCGTCCATACAAGGCACGACCTCTTTTGGGTAAATCTGATGCTCGAGCCGCCCTCCGCCCAATAATCCCCGCACGATCTGCAGCATCGACTGCTCGCCCTCACCAGGAATCACCGCGTCAAACGGGGAGCCATCAAAGATCACATCGCCGGGAAGAGCGCTCGCGTGATATCCGCCGGTCACCAACGGCACGTCTGGATACAAGGTCTTAAAAAACCGCCCGAGGCTCATGACTCGCATGTAGTCGAAGCTCGAGTAACACGAGATCCCGGCTACCAAGAACGGCCCTAGCTCCTCCAGTGTTTTCGCGAGCTGCGTATGGTCTCCGCCCTCGAAGTTCAGGTCCAAAATCTCCACACGGATATTCAAATGGTGCTGCAGAAACCCGCCCACCGAGACCAGATGTGGAAGGCCAAAATCCATGTCCGTCCACTTCAAAATCCCCGGTGAGATGAGAAGCACACAAGGGTCACGCACTGGGCCACCCAGGATTTTGGGCTTGGTAGAGGAAGGGCTCGGGATGAGTGGTTGAGCCGAAGGTCGCAAAGGCGCTTTCCTTGCACCCTCCTTGACAGGTCGTCTCGTAGCGACAACCCCGGCAAACCTCAGGCACTTCGCGCTTGAACGTATCTTGATAGGACCGGACCCGCTCGTAAACCTGAGGCCAATCCTCCTCCACGATATTGCCTAGAATGCCGCTCGAAAGGTTGCAGGAACGGATATTTCCCGAAGGATCCACCACGATATTGGGTGAATGAGTACCGGTGCTGCAAAACCCGAAATCAAACCACTTAAACCGATCCATTCGAATCAGACACGGGGGAATCGGCATGGCAGTGGAAACTCGGATCGAATACTGAGGACCTAGTCTCTCGGCTGTCATCAAGTTGTGCTCGACTTGTTCCACGGTAGGCAAGAGCTGGTTGATATGGTGAACGGCGCCGCCCGTGGGAGACATGCGATTGTACGAAATCGCCCTTACGCCAAGGACGTACGCGAGCTCGAATACGTCTTCGAACTCCTCCCAATTCTTTTGCATGGCCACGAAGCAGACCTGCACGGGAACACCCGCATCCTTGAGGTCCAGCGCCGCTCTCACCGTATCATCAAAACAAACCGAGCCCTTAAGCATATCGTGTCGAGCGCGTTTGGCACTCAAAAGCGTAAGCTGCACCGAGCGCAAACCCGCTTGCTTGAATCGCTGGGCGATCTTAGGCGTGATATGGCTACCGTTAGTGATGAGCTGGACTGATTTCACCAGCGCACATGCACGTTCAATGATCTCAAGCGCACCTTTGTGTAGAAGCGGCTCACCACCGGTCACGGTGATGTGCTCAGCACCCGTTTGCCCAACAACTTTGTCCAACATCTTGAGGTATTCGTCGGTGCGAAGTGAGCCCTTCTTGTAGCCACCTTGTGGATCCGAATCTTTGGCGCCCCAGACGTTGTAACAGTGCCCACAGCCGTGGTCACAACCCGTTGTAAGTTCAAGGTCGAGCCGAGGTATCGTGACATTTTTTGGTTTTGAAAAGGCGTCGAGAATGCCCATCAGGCTTTCCGGTTCTTGAGACGCTCTAGAACATCTGCGGGCAGGTCCGCCTCAAGCTTGGCCAAGATTTGAGCTTTGTCAGACGCGGGCTTTAGCGCCATATCCGCGTCTTGCATGTCCTCGTTCATATCCGGTGGAGGCATGCTCAAACAAGGACCTATGGAGGCATCGTCTTCCATATCTTGATTGGCGTCTTCGCCCATATCCGGGGGCGGCGGGCTCAGGCATGGGCCCACATAGGCGTCATCTTCCATGTCCTCGGCGAGGTCCCAGCCCATGTCGTATTCAATGCTTAGACAGGGGCCCACGTCCGGGTCCTTGTCATCATCGTCGGCACAACCGGATTGTGTAGTTTGGAACGCAAAGAGACCGACCAATAAGAGCGTCAAACCGAGCCCACCAACACCTCCCGCGACCGACACGCTACAGGCGGTCAACACGGAAGCCGCGGTCATCACCAGAGCAAGAATCAAAACTCGGCGCCCAGGGGGTCTAATCATACCTAACTCCAAAAACACTTCTGTATTGAAGGAGTTTAGCAGCAAATCTCCTTTGGAATCAAATTCAACCCGTAGAACGCTTGGGGTGGAAACCAATGCCATTAGGGGTTAGAACCAACCCCCATTTAGGAGTTGTGATGGAGCAGTGGTCTTCTTTTCTCTACGTCTACCTCGTTGGAGGGCTCGTCTTTTTAGGCGGACTTATTGTGGCATGGAGGGCTGGTGCCCTCACGAGCAAACGCCTACTTGGGTTCCTGCTCGCGGGCTTTTTCGCGTACGCCGGCCTACACGCGATGCTCCAAGGTTTTTCGGCACCCGGTGAATTGCCTGTCACAGGCAAAGAGCGTGGAACACAAGGGTTTATTGGGACGTGGATCGATGCGGCCGTAGTTATCGTCTACTTTGTGGGCATCATCTCCATCGGCTCGTATTTCGCCAGATTCACGCGCTCGAGCAAGGACTTCTTCTTTGGCGGACGCCGTTTCAAAGGGTGGCTCATCGCCATGTCCTGTGTGGCCACTACCATCGGCTCGTATTCCTTCCTCAAATACACATCCACGGCATTTAGTTACGGGCTCTCGAGCACCATGACCTACTTGAACGACTGGTTCTGGATGCCGCTCTGGATGCTCGTCTGGTTGCCGATCATCTACTACGGACGCCTAAAATCCATCCCGGAGTACTTTGAGAAGCGATTCGACCGACGCACCAGAAACGTGGCCACGGGCGTACTCCTCGTTTTCCTCATGGGCTATATCAGTATCAACTATTTCACACTCGGGAAGGCCATCAACACGCTGACCGGCTGGCCAATTTTCCTCTCTGCTCTAGTCGCCGCTTGTGCCACCGCAATCTACGTAGCTTTTGGAGGCCAGACCTCCGTGATCATGACTGACCTCGCCCAGGCTTTCCTCTTGTTGGGCGTGGGTCTCGGACTCTTTGTGGCAGGGGTTGTCCACGTGGGCGGTTGGGAGATTTTCTGGGTTGGTCTTCCCGGCCCGCATCGTGCCGGACTCGCGGCGCTCAATAGTCCGCCAGGGTTTCATACCATGGGGGTCTTCTGGCAAGACGCCATGGCTGGAGGGGTCGCGTTCTACTTCATCAATCAGGGCGTCATGATGCGCTTTATGTCCGCCCGAAACGTGGAAGAAGCCCGTAAAGCCGTGATGTTGGTGGTGATCTTCGTGATGCCTCTCGCTGCGATGGCAGTATCCGGCGTGGGCTGGGTCGGGCGCTCTATGGTGAGCTCCGGCGAGCTTCCGGCCTTGATCGACCCAGACAACGTGTTCATCGTGGTATCGAATATTCTGGCCCTTCCTGGGGTGTTTGGACTCATCATGGCGGCACTCGTCGCGGCGCTCATGTCCACGGTAGATACCCTTGTGACAGCCACGTCTGCGGTCATCGTCAACGATGTCTACCGCCCCTATTTTGGCCAAGATTCGGACGATAAACAGATCCTCAAGGTGGCGCGTTTTACCACCGTTGGGGCATCGGCGGTGGCGCTCAGTCTGGTGCCGCTCTTCATGCAGTTCGAGAGCATTTATGCGGCTCACGCAGCGTTCATTGCGGCCGTCATTCCACCGATGGCCGTGACGCTCATCCTCGGGATTTGCTGGCCAAGGTTCGGCACCAAAGCCGCACTCTTGACCATGGTCGGTGGTGCGATTGCCGTTGGAATCTCGCTCGTCTTTCCTGAGATCATCACGCCATTCGCACAAGGCTCTGAAATCGGCGGAGCGGGCATGAAAGGTCACTCGTTTATGCGAGCTTTCTACGGTCTGGTCGTGAGCTCCGTGCTGGCAGTTGTGGGAACGTTCCTATTCCGCGAAGCCCCAGAAGAACACCCACACTTGATAGCCTCTTCGGAAGCCGACGCTATGCGAGAATTCAAAGGCAGCGAGCCGAAAAAGCCCGGCGCTACCACACGGCTTAAACTCCTCGTGGTGGAAGAGCTCGCTGAGGATTCAGCGCTTGGAGACGAGCTTGAGTTCCACGTCCATCCAGACGACCAGAAGGCGCTTGGAGCCGACCCTGGCGACCTCATCGTGGTATCGGCCCCATTCTTCTGGCACGGCGGTTTGAAGTCGGTTCATGGGCGTATTGCTGAGCGACCTGGTACCACATCGGGGCAGCTTGAGTTCCCTCGAGAACTCCTTGCATACGCGGGATTCAAGCATATCGACGAAGTCGACGTCAGCCTGGAAGGCTAGAAAGCTCTTCGTACGCGCGCTCAATATCGGCGCTCAACTCCTGTCGGCGCGCTCGAATCGCCTCCGCTACTTCCCTCTTGGAAACTCTTAGCCACGACGCCTTTAGGGCTCGGCGACGCACCTCGATCGCTTCCCAGAAACGCAAAGCAGCGAGCCCGCAGAGGGGCAGTAGTACCAACGCAATGAGCCCTGCTTCCCAGCGCCAAAAAATCCCTATCATCAAGGCCTCTAGAGCAAAAACCCACGGCATAAACACTAGACCACCGACGGCTTTGACCGTGGAGATCATGTCTTGATTCTTACCGGAAATCTTGCGGGCCAGCGGTCCAATCGCCTGATAAGGCACGAAGCTCGCCACCGTACCGACCATGGCCGGAACGAAAATCAACGCGGTGGAGGCCACAATCCACGCGATCTTCGAAGGGTTGGGGAAAACATCCTCCACATCCCATGGATTGTCGATTCCTACAGCTTTGAGCTCGCGCTCGAACCTCAAGACTGCTTCCTGAATCTCCTCAGCACGCCCGGGTAGCTCCAACCTCAACCTGCGATAAGCCTCCGCAAGCTCCTGCGCCTTGTCCTGCGCCACCGTCACGTCTTCGCGCGCCTTGGGCTCGGTCCACCTGGCCACCGCCGCAAACATCTGCCACATCTGCGTGTTGTCGGCCTCGAGCACGAGCTCAGAAAGCCCATCGGTAATACGTTTGGTGAGGTCGAGGGCGGCCTCAAACTCGGCCTCTTTGGCCTTTTCGATCCAGTCGCGTGGATCAATGGCAGGCCCGATGGCCACTGAGACCCTGGACCTAAAGGTGGCCTTGTCTTCGTAGAACATGCCCATCGGCAACACATAGAGCGGACCCTCGTGCGTAAGTACGTACCGCAACGCAAATCGAGCCGCGCCCGTCTTGAGCTTTCTCAGTTGAGGCTCGTCATGGCTCACACCTTCCGGAAAAATGACAATCGAGCGCCCCTGAGAAAATCTCTCGGCGATCATCTGATAGGTGAGATCGTTCTTGGACGTGTCTTCACCATCTTTGACTCGGTAGACAGGAACGCCCGCAACTCCTTCCATCCAAAGTTTTCCAAACGGATTTTGGAAGAGCGTACTTTTGGCCAAGAAACCAACATCTCGACCGAGCGCAATCCGAACAATAATCCCGTCTATCAAGGCATTCGGATGATTCGCCACCACCAATATCGGAACGTCAGCGGGAATGTTTTCGCGCCCTGAAACACCAATTGAGCGGAAAAAGAGGCGCGTCGTAAATATCGACATTTCAAGGAAAGGATGACTCAAATCGCACTCCGCAACGCGCAAAAAACTACACTTGGACAAGGTTCTGAGACATAGATATGATCAGGCCTATTGAAAATGACGATTCGGAACGCCCTTTTGGTTATGGATACACCTTCTCCACCCAAGCAGTACCTACTCACGTCCCTTGTGGGCATAGGTGCGCTTGCGATGGCTATGGTTGCGTTCATCTTTTATTATTCGTCATTTCAAGCGGTTGAGAAACTCTCTGAAGAATCTTTAGATGGTTCTGCAGAACTCGCACAGGCCAAGCTTCATACCTTTTTCCGTCCCTTGCAAGATAACCTTTTGGTCACGCACGATTGGACCAAGGGTGGTGAGGTGAAGCTCGACAACACCGAGGAGTTAAACCGACGTTTTATCCCGCTTCTGGCCCGGCACACGCCAATCACATCCATGCTCATCGCGGACGAGAATGGTCGTGAGTATATGCTGCTCAACGACAAAGGAACGTGGGTCAACCGCAGGGTGGACGTGGCCGAAGACGGTAAGACGACACGCTGGTTTAGGTGGAACAACGACCTTGAACCCGTCGAGGAGTGGACCAAAGAGCTCGAGTACGACCCCCGTCTCCGCCCATGGTTTCGGGGCGCAATGGAGCATCCTGAGGGAGAACCCCACTGGACCGAGCCCTACATCTTCTTCACCACGCGGGACGTCGGCATGACTGTATCTTCTCGTCTGAAGACCAGTGACGGCACCACTATGGTCGTGGCGTTCGACGTCATGCTCAAAGATCTCTCGGCGTTCACGTCGACGATGAAAATTGGAGAAAACGGGATCGCGGTGTTGCTCACGGAAGAAGGTACGGTGATAGGGCTGCCGTCTGTTGCAAACGGCGCCAACCCACAGGAGTACCTCCTCAAACCCCTTCACCAGCTGGAGAACGACGCGCTTAACCGCGCATGGAAGGGTAGCGGAACCCGTGCATTTTCGTTTCACTCGGACGGGCAGGCGTGGTGGGCTGTCACCCGACCATTTGAAATGGGCACAACGCGGCTTTGGATCGTGGTGGCAGCGCCTGATTCCGATTTCTCCCCCGACGCCCCTTCTCAGTTCATTTGGCTGGGAATACTACTCGCCGCAATCTTGGGCATCGCATTGCTTCTCTACCGACGTTTGAAGATTCCGGACGCGCCCAAACAAGACAAAAACCGACTCGGGGCCTACGTGCTCGGAAAGGTCATCGGGACTGGAGGCGCAGGCGAGGTCTGTCTGGCTGAGCATCGCTCGCTGAGACGGATTACAGCGCTCAAAGTCATCAAGGATACCCGAGACCGGAAAACCCGCGAGCGCTTTAAACACGAAGTCAGAGTGACCGCCAGCCTGACGCACCCAAACACCGTGACCGTCTACGATTTTGGCACACAAGGCGAAACGCTCTTTTTTGCGATGGAGTACTTGGAAGGTGCGACGGTTGGCGAAGTTGTGGAACGTTCGGGGCCGATGCCCGCGGAGCGCGTGATCCACATTCTGGAGCAAGTCTGTGGCTCGCTTGAAGAGGCGCACGCCAAGGGCTTTATTCACAGAGACATCAAACCCGACAACGTCTTTTTGGCCCATCGCGGCTCGTCTTACGACTTCGTGAAGGTCTTGGACTTCGGTCTGGTCAAAGAAGTGGATGCGGAGATTTCTCCGGGAAAGAGCACACGCCTGATGGGTACGCCCGGCTATATTGCCCCAGAAGCGGCCGCCATGGGCTACCGCCCTCGTCCGAGCGCGGACATCTACGCCATCGGTGCTCTGGCCTATCTGATGATCAGCGGCAGACCCGCTTACGAGGGCACGTCGCGGGCCAGCATTTTTGCCCAACAAAAGGATGGTCCGCCGCCCTTGCCATCCGAAAAGCTGAACGAGAACGTTCCCGAAGACCTTGAGAAACTCATCATGCAGTGCCTCAGTCAGGAGCAGGATTCGCGCCCGGAAAGCGTGACATCCATTCTCTCCAGGCTTCACACCTGCAAAGCGCATGGCCTTTGGACAGCCCATCATGCCGAAGAGTGGTGGCTAAACCACCAGGAAGTCTCGAACTCATCGTCTAACCCCGAATTGCTCAAGCACTCCGTGCAAACACCTAGACCCGAAGAGCGTCCCTAAGTCGCCCTAAAACCTGACGCCAAGGTGGAACTCAGGCCAAAACCAGGTGTAGCCATTGACCGCATCACCGTTTCGAACCGCATACTCCGGCGGGATCCCAAGACCGTCTTCGCGCCCGGAAAATAGACCAGCCACAGCGGGGCCTAGATAAATTGCGAAATGCTCGCCGGGCTTAAAGCCGGTGAGTAGACGGAACATCGAGAGGTGACTTTGTTTTCGATAATCAGCCACGGCCACCTGAGTCGCGAGATAGTCGATGTCCAGATAGAACCAATCAGTGAGTGGGAGGTGCACGCTGAGCCCCAATCCTGCGGCCCCAACTTGCCCCTCCTCGAGCCCTGTTGCGGCCCCGCCGAGGAACAACATGGTTCTAAAATGTTTGCTCCCGTGCTGAATTCCACCCAGCAAGAACCCAGAACTTGAAATCCAAGCCACGCCGTAAATCGGTTCCTCTCGCATAATACTCACGAGCCCCAACGAAAGGTCTGCTGTGTCCGCGACGTTCACAAACCCGACTTGGGCGCCCGAAACCCGATCCGCCAGATTCACGGCCCCAACCTGCGCACCTTTGACGTCGCCAGCGTGATTTACGCCAAACGCCAACTGCAAACCCGAGTGATAGACGGCCGTATGATTGTAGGCGAAAGCGGCCTGTAACCCACGACTCGTGCCCGCAACGCTATTGAAAATTAGGGCGAACTGAGCACCATGCATGAACTCGTCTTCCATGTTCCCAAACCCTAGCTCAAGACCATCAAGGCCGCGGTAGCCGCCAATCAGGTTTATGGCGAGATTCGGCACGATGCTCGCGGACTCAGGCGTGGGAATCAACGTCGCTGCCATGAGGATGCCGTCAGTCTCCTCAGGCAGACTCTCTTGCGCAGGGGCCGGCTCTACTGGAAGTTCTGGTTCAGCAGGCTCCTCGGTTTCGACAGGTTCCTCGGGTTCAACGGGCTCCTCGGGTTCAATGGGCTCCTCGGGTTCAATGGGAGCTTCCGGCTCAGGAGGTTCTTCAGGCGGAGCAGTCTCGACAGGCTTTGCGGCTTCAGCATCACGAGTCATCGTCACAATCCAAGCCACCTGACTCGCCGCATACTCGATCTCCCGCACCTCGCTGCTATCGACTTTGATGATGGATTCCTGCTCTTCTCGGTTCACGAGAATTCGACACTCAAACTCCTCGCTCCAAACAACCCTCCAATCGCGCTCGAGCGGCTCTCCGAAGGTCAAGGTGTTTTCGGGAAGGCGAGTGCGCAACTCGCGAACGAGAAGCCCCTCGGCGCTCGAATCGGCGCATTGCGGATCAATCTTCAACGCGATTTGTGGAAGCTCGGCAGCCATTCCCAAAGAAGGCAGGAAGAGCAAAAGAACTAGAGCCCACTTCATGGCACACACAGCGGATCCGCAGATCCCGACTCAGAAACGATACGGCAAAGTTCTTCCTTGGCCAGCGGAGTCGCAGCATCGGCAGGACGCGACTTCACAAATTGCCTCAGGTGATGCGCAGCCCTCTGCGGCTTCTTCAGATTCTTGAGATAAATTCTCGAAAGATCCAAACGCACCGTTCCCGCCACGGGATCTGATGCGGGAATCTGGCCGAGCAGCTCCTCCATAAGCTCCGAAGCCCGCTCAAAATCCCCTCGAGCCAAGGCTTCTTGGGCGCGACCTCTCAACTCTCTAGCCACCTTGTGCTTTGGTACTACTTGGGTTTCCGGCTTCTTCTTTACCTCACGCTCAGGCTTCTCCGGTGGCAGTGGTGGCTCAGTCCTCCGGTTCGCAAGCCGGTCTAAATGCGACTCCACGCTCACCCATTCCTCTGCCCCCTTCAGCCGCTCTGGCTCCACCATGCGCAACCCTTCATTCAACACATACTCTTGGCCAGCCTTGACGTTCACTGGTGCTCCCCGGTCTGGCATCACGCGCACGCTGCCCGTCACAACCCCTACAACGCCGCCAGATTCGTTCGAAGCGTAAAATACGGTCCCAGTCACCAAGACCTGGAAACCATCGCCCTGGACCCTCAGGCGCTCGCCAGGGCTCGACACGTACTCCACGAGAATCATGCCGTCGTTGAGCGTAAGCTCTTTTTCAAGCTCACCTTCGATTCGGAAGGACGCGTCCTCGGTGGAGAACACACGTACGCGATCATTTTCGGCATGATGTGCTTTCAGATTTTGGAACTCGGGCTTGGGTGCCAATTCCGGAACCGGTTTTGTGGCCAACTCTGGTGCCACTGGACGCGGCGCCTCTTCATTCACCAGAAAGGCCGCGATAAGCACCAGAATCAGCGCAGCGGCGGCGGCAAGCGCTACCCAAACACCTCGGCCACGCTCTACCCTAAGCGGCTCTTCCTCGTCTGACTCATCCTGAGGCTCAGGCGCACTAACCTCGGCTGCAATTCGAGCAAAGAGGTCATTCTGATCAAAGGCGAAGTGCGTTTCAGCCGGCGCCTCTTTTGCACCATCGAGCATGAGAGTGAGCTTGCTCACGTACTCAGCGAACTCAGGAGAATCTTGGATACGCGCCTCGATCACTTCGGATTCATCGATCGAAAGCTCGCCGCGAATATAGTCAAACGCGAGGCGTTTGAGCTCGGTATCTGTCCAACCGCTAGACATGATCGCCCTCCTTCGCCTTCTGCTCGAGTATGGCCTGCAGCTTTTCGCGAGTACGCCGAATGCGAGCCGCGACAGTGTTGATCGATTCTTCCGTAAGGTCGGCGATCTCGCGCAACTTCATGCCTTCGACTTCGTGCAGCAAAAATGCTTCGCGGTACTCAATGGCAACGGTTTGTAGGGCCGCGTGAAGCACGCGACAAAGGTCACGAGCCTCGAGCCTAGACCACGCGTCTGGCCCGCCTCTGAGAGGCCGCCACGCATCTAGCTCCACCGTGGTCACGCGGCGCTTCCGCAAGTGATCGATGGTCACGTTCCTAGTCACGCGGTAGAGCCAGGTCTTAAACGCGCAATCTCCACGGTACTGGGCGAGCGACTTGTAGACCTGCACAAAGACGTCCTGTGTCAGGTCTTCCACCTCAGGCCCTGGGCCGGTCAATCTGGCCACATTTCGAGAAACATAGCCCACGTGAAGGTCGTAGAGCGCGCGAAACGCCACCATATCGCCTGTAGCGGCCTGATCGATGAGCGCCTGCTCAGCTTCAACGTGCCCCTCTAAGCCCTGCTCTGCAGGCGATAGCGCCATTCTCACAGCCTTTGGTTGTCTTCTGCCTACAAGCATATCTCAGAGCCTAATGTTTTGAAAAACCTCTCAGAAACATTAGTCGAAAGACCACCCAATTTTTGTGCAGCTTTTTTTGAACAGGCGGACAGTGTCCGCCTGCTCGGCGTTCTTAGAGAGTGTTGAGCGTTGCGCTCCACTCCACAGTCACGGGCGCCTGGGTGCTAACCACCGTGCCGAGGTTGAGTCCGTTTTGGATCTCATCCACGAAACCTGCCGACTGACCGTCGATAAGTGTAGCCGTTCCATCGAGCTCAAGGTCGAACTCAACCTGCAAGTTCTGAAGAGGTTGAGTTACCTCGTTGGCAAGCTGGGTGACCACTCCGGTGCATGCGCCGTTTACAAGCTGGTAAGCCAGACCGGAGCCGCTTGAGCTGCCGGAGATGGATGCCGCAATACCCGGGCAATCCACAAGATTTACGAGGAATCCAGCCACGGAGTTAGCAGCGCCGCCGGTAAGTTGTGGAATCACAACTTGCTCAAGGATGGTCACCATCAACGCACCGTAATCAAAACGAGTTTCGATGCTGTAAAGGTTGAGTTGGTTGTAGTTCTCCACGTTGCCGGTCCAGTCGTAGCTCACGTGGCCGAGGCCTTGAATCTGACCATTGGCAGCAACCGGAAGCTCGTAGCGTCCACAATCTGGAGGTGAAGTAGAATCACACTGCCACGAGAAGTAGAGAATAACTTTCTGCCAGTGCTCGTAGCCGGTGAACGAGAAGTCGTCTTCCGTCTTGTTGATTACGAGCTCGCTCTCGACCTCAAGGTTGTTGAGCATGGACTGAAGACCCTGAGCAATCGCTCGGAACTCTTGGAGCTCAGCGTTTTGGAAAATGAAGTCATTGACGGTGTTTTCGACGATTCCCGGAATTCCGAAAGCAGCGAGGTAAACATCCAAGTTGTTAATTCCCAACGCGTTTTCAAGTGCATCCTCCAAAGCTTCGTAAACGAAGAGTCCTGGATTCGACATAAAGTCGATCAGACCGATCAAGAAGCCGCCGGCTTGTCCGGACTGTGCAATCGCCTGAGTGAGGTCCCAGTATCCGAGGACGTCGTAAACGCCCGTTGGGTCGAGAGGCAACAACTCAAGGGGAACGATGACACTCGTGGTCTCTTCTGACTGGACAGAAACGGTGTTCACACAACCTG
This sequence comes from Microvenator marinus, assembly GCF_007993755.1. Classification (GTDB taxonomy): domain Bacteria; phylum Myxococcota_A; class Bradymonadia; order Bradymonadales; family Bradymonadaceae; genus Allomicrovenator; species Allomicrovenator marinus. Next base: position 4,986,180 of record NZ_CP042467.1, on the reverse strand, counting down.
TTGCCACAGGGATGTTCCCGTTGCCCATGGCCTGAACGGTCACGGTGTAGGTCTCTTCAACAGCGACGTCGGTCAACGTAGCCAACAACCCTTGGCTCTCGACTCCAGCAGCATAACCGGCTGTGTCGATTCGGCGTGGGAAGTTTGCACAAGCGAACATCGAGGATGGATACGCGCGCACCTTAAATGGCGCGAGAGTTCCTGGCCCCTGTGTTGGGCGCTGAATCTCAACGCGAATTGACCCTCCTGGAAGACCTTTGACGCGAACTTCAAACTCAACCGGCGCAAGGCCTGGGTACGCAGCACGAACAACGATAGGACCTGCGACCTCACCAACCTGCAACATCACGGCTGCTTGTCCGAGGTCATCGGTTTGAACCGATGATGCCGAGAGCGTCACAGCGGCGGTAGGTGCTTGAAGTACAGTAAATCGAATGGTCTCATCAGCGCGTCCAGCGCCAGTTCGGCTGCCAACGAGCTCGACCTTGAGCTCAACTTCAGCGTTGGCCTCAACCTCTTGATCCAAGACGCTCACTGCCTGAAACACGAGAGTTTCTGGCTCTGGCTCTGGCTCTGGCTCTTGGTTGTTATTATCTGGTGGAGGAGTGGGTTGAGGATCTACTCGAACCACAGGATCAAGGTTGGTCTCGTCGTCACCACATGCGGTGAGTGCCAGTGACCCGGCTAGAAACAATACAATAAATCTTTGAAATTTCATCATTTTCGCTTTCCGAATTCAGCAGGTTGTCCCAAATCGCGCGGAACCTAGCAGCACTCAAAGAAGATTTCCAGTCCGAGACAAGAATTTTTTCTTGACACCACGCCCGATTACCATCCGGACGGCACCCTGCTTCGCAAACAGTGAATTGTGCGTGGCTGAAATGGCGTGGACCAGAGCGATTTTTTCGGCGCGTCGGGGCTCCCTTCAGCCAACCCCTCCCATGCTGTCCAATGCGGCGACTCGCCAGGCTTTAAGAGGTGCAGCCCACTTTGCCACGGCCCGATGATGAAGGTATGTCCAGCTACAGGGCACTCGAAGAACTCGCTCCACTCCCGCGCGAACCGATGCCCCGCATCAGCGCCAATCGTCTCGCATGTGCGAAACCACCAGAGTGAATCGGGATGCATCCGCTCTTTGATCGCCAAAAGGCGGCTCTCCCGCGACTTTAACGAGTCTAGATTCAACGCATCTCGGGCAACCATGGCCCTGCCCCACTTCCCGTGCCCCCAAAACTGGATTTCATCGATCTCTTGGTCGCCGAAGCTCCCGAGCCAGGCGAGTGCCGAGTCCCAGTCTTGGGCGGCGAAACTCGCGTCAAGACGTCCAAGAGCTTTATAAAGAGCGTCTCCGGCTATCCAGGAATGCGTCAGCCCAAACCACGCCCCATCCCTACAAGTATCGTCGTAAACGAGAAGCCTGAGTCCCAAAATCTAACGCCCCATCTCTTGTTTTTCGAGTTCAGCAAACTTGTCCAAAAGCGGGTCACGATCCACTTCACCAAAGTCGAATTCTTTGGCGCTACCCCATTCGTCTTTCTCCGTCTCTCGGCGCATGGGCTGTGCAGCGATCATCGGGCGCGACGAATAGACGGGTTCTCCAACAATTCGCCCCTGACCGTCTTTAAACCGGCCAATCGCAATGACGATTAGGTCGAAGAACCACCCGAATCCAAGTAGTCCGCCCGTGAAGAACCAGAGAAGACCCGTGAGAATTCGGCCCGTGTAGAAACGGTGCACGCCCCACACTCCGAAGAAAAAAGCCAAGACAAAGGTGAGAAGCCGACTAAACGGGCTTCGCTCTTCGAGCGTTTGTACGTGAATCATCTGGTTCAATGGGACACTCCGGGGCTTAGATCAACCAACGGTTTCAACCTAAGCACACCGAATTCATATTCCACATCAAACCGATCTATTTGCTCAATTCGCGAGAGCCCCAAGTTCCTTTTGGTGGCTCTCTATGAGCGTCTCAAGCGTGTTTCTAGCGTTTGATTTTGCGTCTTCATAATCGCCGGCCACAGGCTCGACGATCTCGTAATAGCACTTGATTTTAGGCTCGGTACCGCTCGGACGAACAATGATACGCGCCCCGCCTTTGAGCCAAAACGTCAAGACATCGCTCTTAGGTAGATTGAGCTGTTCAACCCTACCATCAGCCCATTGTCGGGTTCCGGCCTCGAGGTCGGTGATCGAGTCGACAGGCACACCTGCCACCGTCCATGGAAGGTTTGCACGTATCCCGTTATTCAAGTTTTTCAGCGCTTGATTCTCTTCATCGTAATGAAGCGAGCGTTGTCCTGTGAGATATATGCCGAATTCACGGTCGATTCGCTCGATTTGCGCCCAAACATCGCGACCTTCGTCAGCCCAACTCACGGCCAACTCCGCAAAAATCTTGGCCGCACTCACGCCGTCTTTATCCCTGACAAGCTCGCCAACCGTGTATCCAAGCGCCTCCTCGTAGCCGAACGCAAAAGGCGTATCGGGGTGTGCCATCGCCTCGTTGGCGATCCATTTGAACCCAGTGAGCGTCTCATAATAAGGAGCCCCAAACTTCTTTGCCATCACACCCAGAAGTTGCGACGAAACGATCGTGGTCGCAACGGCATGTCCAGTTTTGCGTCTAAGACACTCGTATCCAAACAGAACGCCGACCTGATCGCCGCGCAACATCTTAAACTCACCGCTCCCAGTTCGAGCCGCCACAGCCAGGCGATCCGCGTCAGGGTCGCTGGCTAGCGCCAGATTGGCGCCCACAGATTCGGCCAGAGCGCAGACGAGGTCCATGGCTCCCGGCTCTTCTGGGTTCGGGAAGTTTACAGTCGGAAAAAGTCCGTCAGGACGTCGTTGTTCGGGAACGACCGATACCTTTTCAAAGCCCGACTCTTTGAGCGCACGCTCCACAAGTTTGGAGCCCACGCCGTGCATAGGCGTGTAAGCGATGGCGAAGTCTTTTCGGGATTCGGACGCGTCCACGAGACTCAGTTTCCTGACCTCGGCCATATAGATATCGTCCACTTCTCGCCCAAAGAAATCGGCCAAACGCTCAAACTCCAGGTCGTCCGCAAAGGGAATTTCGGCGCGCGACGCCTCATCGATGGCCGCAGCAATTCCGGAGTCATGTGGCGGTACAATTTGTGCCCCATTTCCCCAATAGACCTTGTATCCGTTGTACTCCGGCGGATTGTGGCTCGCTGTGACCATGACACCGGCCGCGGCTCCAAAATGCTTGAGTGCAAAAGCCACGACAGGCGTCGGACACAGGTCCTCGCTCAGATAGACCTTGATCCCGAGCCCCGTAAGGACGCGGGCGGTATCTTCGGCAAACTCCCGGGACATCAGGCGCCCGTCGTAGCCAACCACCACGCCCTTTTCTTGAGCTCCGTCCACGTTCTGAAGCAAATACTGGCCGAGCCCGGCGCTCGTCTCTCGAACCACAAGACGATTCATCCGCATGGGCCCAGCACCCAAGACACCTCTGAGTCCCGCCGTACCAAACGAGAGTCGCCCAGCGAATCGCGCGGCGATCTCATCAAAATCCTTAGCCTTTTCAAGCTCCAAGATTTCGTTGCGGGTTTTGGGGTCAGGGTCGCGCTCGATCCATTTCTTTGCTTCGTCCAACATCTTTACTCCTCGGGGGACTAGAACTCTAACCCTTGTGCAAAATCACACTCGAAAACGCAACGACGATGTACCGATATCTTTCAAATCGCATCTTTGCGTCAGGTAAACTCGACGCCGAGAAGGGCTCATTCGGCGATTCGAGAGTCATAAGCATCGCCCGGAGTCCCTATGGTTACGCCAACCCCAGAACCACCCCCCTTCGACGTGGCCGTTATAGGCACAGGCTTTGGCGGCCTCGGAGCAGCCATGAAGTTGGTCGATGAAGGCGCCAACATCGTAGTTTTTGATGCGCTGAAGTACCCGGGTGGATGCGCCAGTACATTTTCGCGATGGGGGGCTGAGTACGAATCTGGGGCTACACTCTTTTCAGGGTTCGCTCCCGGCCAACTCTTTCACGATTGGATGACGCGCCATAATCTCAACGTGGAGTTTCAGCCGCTTGACCCTCTGGTGGAGTTCAGAACCCCGGACTTTACGCTTGAGATTCCACGATCACGCGAAGAATTGCTGGACAGACTCTGCAATCTACCAGACGCACCCTCGGATAAAATCCGGGCCTTTTTCGCGAAACAACAACGGGTGGCTGACCTCTTGTGGAGTCTTTTTGACGAGCCCTCATTGCTCCCACCGTTTGGACTCAAAGAACTCGCTACACACGTTGCCCGCTCGCCCAAATATCTGGAACTCTTGCCGATGGTCGCTAAGCCGCTCGGTCGAGTACTCCGCGAGTTCGACCTGCACGAATACACGCCGCTTTTGACCTATCTGAACGCGATTTGCCAGATCACGATTCAGACAAACGCCACATACGCCGAGACTCCGTTTGCGTTCGCCACGATGGATTACTATTTCAGAGGCACCGGGCATATCAAAGGCGGGATTGGAGAGCTCGCCTGGGCGCTCTTGAGACACCTGCAGGCGAACGGTGCCGACACTCGGATGGCAGACGCCGTGACTAAGATTGAGCGGGAGGACGGCCTCTGGAGAGTCACATCCAGACGCTCGAGTGTGCTCGCGCGAAGGGTGGTAGCCAACGTGTTGCCGCAGAACCTAGTTGAGTTGACCGGAACGCCGACCGCTGAGCTAGACGATTTGACCAAACGTGTTCAGGAGGGATGGGGCGCGGTGATGCTTTACTTGCAGGTGGACAACGATGCGCTTAGCGCAGATGCCCATCACTACGAAATCGTGGCAGACCCAGGAATTCCGTTCGAGGAAGGCAACCATCTTTTTGTGTCGATGAGCGCAAGCGACGAAAACAAGTCGAGGAAAGGCTACCGCACCGTGACCATTTCCACGCATCTTCGCATGACAAAGCTGATGGCGCTGGACCAAGAAGCACAAGGCCAACTGATTCAAGAAATCCAAGACACAATGCGCCAAAATCTGGCGCGATTTGTGCCGGAGATTGCCAACCATATCTACATCGAGATGACGGCGAGCCCTCGCACTTTCGAGCGATTCACGCGCCGCAAACACGGTTATGTGGGTGGGATTCCACGTGTGGCTGGTTGGGATAATTATCGCAACTTTTGGCCACGTGAGTTCTTTCCCGGCCTCTACCTTGTGGGGGATTCGGTCTTTCCAGGGCAAAGTACTCTGGCGACCGCAATTGGTGGGGTGAAAACGGCGGAGAGCCTGCTTTCCTCAATCACGCTTCAACGTCGTCAAGTTCCCCATTCTTCGCTTTCCCAATCCACTCTTTGATCTCTTTGTCGACCACGTCGATAGCCTTGCCCTGAAAAGGCTTAAGCAAGAATGGGACGCTCATATCCACTTCGATTTCGTTCGGGCGAAGGTCTACGTCACCCTGAATTTTGACGCCTTTGGCTTCGAATCCGATCTTGACCTGATTTTCAGACGTCCAGTTGGCGGTTGGGTTGTATTTCTCAAACTTTGCGACATACATCTCGAAAGCCTTTTTCATGGCTTTGCGCGCAAGATCGATATTCAAGTCATGCTTGATCACGTGCTTCATATTTAAGACTCCTTCTTTGAACGTAGTTCGTTTTGACGGCCGCAACTTAGCGCGCAGGAGGCCATTTGCATAGCGTATCTCGATCGTTTCTGGCATCATCCGGCGGCACGATGGGTAACTTTTCGCCAAGTACTAGATGTTATGGCAGATCAAAACGGTCAGTGTCCTGGATGTGACCAACCGGGACCACTCGGTCAGGCTTGTTCTGAGCGGGCTTGCGCCAAGCGCGGCTATCACTACATTCCCGTAGATTATTGGGAGCGCGCGCACAAAGGCGGCGCACAACCAGACCCTACGTTAGGCCTTTTGATCGGGGATTACCTGGTAGTTGCTCCGATTGGAAGTGGCGGGTTCGGCAAGGTTTTCCTCGCGCTCCAAAGCCCTATTTTTCGGCTCCGAGGCGCCCTCAAGCTTCTCGAGTTCCCTTCGGACAATGCGGTTCTCGTGCAAGCGCTGCTCGAGAAATTCCAGGGCGAGGCCGAGGCTCTGGCTGACCTATCGCACCCCAATATCGTCAAGCTTCTTAAGTATGGCGTTCATGCGCAGGTGCCCTACCTGGTCATGGAGTTCGTGGACGAAGCCCACACCGTACGCCAGGAAATACAAGTTCGGGCGCGCGAAGGACGTGGGTTTTCACACAAAGAACTGCGGAGTCTTTTTGACCAGATTTTAAACGGGCTCGAGGCGGCGCATGCGCAGAATATCATTCATCGCGACGTCAAACCTGAAAACATCATGCTGCAACGGGTGGTCGGAAACCCCATGCACGTCAAAATCCTAGACTTTGGGACCGCCAAATTCGTGGAAAATCGCGCCGATACCAAATGGCCGCTCGGCTCGCCGAGCTATATGGCGCCCGAGCAGGTCAATCTCAAGGGAATCGGCCCATGGTCTGACCTCTACGCCGTTGGCGTGATGCTCTTTGAGCTCCTGACCGGCCGCCGACCATTCCCAGGCGAAACCGAGAACGAAATCGTTGCCTACAAACTGCGCGACGATTTTGACCCGCTCGCGGTCTTGAAGAACTTCGACTTCCCAGACGAAGTCGAAACCTTCTTGCGCAAATGCCTCGCGAAATCTCCAGAGGACCGCTTTCGCAGCGCCTCTGAATTGCGCCAAGAGCTGCACATCGTATTCGACAAACTCGAAGGCTACGAAGGAACCCTGGGCGAGAGCGTAGAGCTTACCGGGCTCCTCGATACGGGTGACCTCGCCCATATGATGGAGGCGCCCACACGTGAGGCAGATTCGGTCCAAAACCCACCTCCGCCACCCGCTGCTCAGAAAGAAGCGAAGACTCCCGAAGCCGCAAAACCTAAGAGAGGACTGAAGATCGCCACTGGACTCGGCGTTGGACTCATAGGCGTAATGGCTGCATTTTGGGCCATCGATGCGCAAGATGGTGTCGAGGCGCCGGTAGCTGAGAAGGCACCAGCAAAAGAAGTCGCCGTCTTGCCCCCAGCCGAACCGGTCACATTGCCTACTCCCAGCATTGAACCCGACCTCGTCGACTCCCAAGACGATACCGAAGCCAAAGCGCTTGTCCTTGAAGGTCGGATTCAAGGCGTGTCTGCTGGCAAGTTCCACACGTGCGTCTTGCTCGTAGGCAAGGTGAAGTGTTGGGGCGCGAACTTTGACGGGGAATTGGGGATCGGGAGCAATACGAGTTTTGGAGCGGAGCAAACGGCTGACAAAGCCCCTTTCGTCGAACTCGATGAACCCGCAAACAAGGTCAGCGTTGCCGGAGACCGCAACGCGTCGTCTTCCTGCGTGGTGCTGGAGTCTGGCGCCATACGCTGTTGGGGGAGCAATCGATTCGGCCAACTCGGACTCGGTCATCAGGAAAGCGTAGGCCGGGAAAACAAGGTGTTGGACGTGCCGCCTGTGGACTTGGGCAAAAAAGTCCTCACGCTCTCTGCTAGCGCCTCACAATATGGCTCACACGCTTGTGCACTGCTCGATGGCGGTTCGGTAAAGTGCTGGGGCGCCAATCGGTATGGCCAACTTGGACTCGCCCACACCACGACCATCGGCGACGACGAATCTCCGAGAACCGCACCGGACCTGGTGCTCGGACAACCCGCCAAAAAGGTGATCGTCGGTAAGTACCATTCGTGTGCCATCCTCGAAGATGACTCGCTCATGTGTTGGGGTTGGAACGATAAAGGGCAACTCGGTTACGGGCACAAGGACTCGATAGGAGACGACGAAACTCCCGTTTCGGCCGGAGCCGTAAAACTAGACGGCAAGGTCACCGACATCGCCTTGGGGCGGCTTCATACCTGCGCGCTCTTAGAAGGTGGCCAGGTTCGTTGTTGGGGCTGGAATTCCAAAGGGCAGCTCGGTCTCGGTACTACGGATGACCTTGGAGACGATGAACCCATTCTGAGCGCAAATCCCCTAGAGCTCGGCGCCAAGGTCGTGCAGCTCACGGCCGGCGACAATCACACATGCGCACTGCTCGAAGGTGGCAGCGTAAGATGTTTCGGCGAGAACAATTTTGGGCAACTCGGGTACTCGCATACGCGCAATATCGGAGACGATGAGCCGCCCACGAGCGTCGGTGACGTCTATCTCGGCGAGAAGGCGCTCTACATCGCGGCAGGCAGTTATCATAATTGTGCGGTGCTCGAATCAGATACGCTCAAGTGCTGGGGCCACAACAAATTTGGCCAACTTGGCTACGGCCATACAGATGATATCGGTGACGACGAAACTCCCGTGGGAGCTGGCGTCGTACCTATTGAATAGACAGGAATCCCATGAAAACCCTCAAACTCGAAAAGCGCGGGGCGGTAGCCACGGTGCGACTTTCCCGCCCGGATCAGCGAAACGCTGTCGACGAAACACTGGCTGCTGAACTCATCGAGACTCTGAATGAATTGGCCAATGATGACTCCGTGCGTTGTGTGGTCCTGACAGGCGAAGGTAAGGCGTTCTGCTCGGGTGCGGACCTCTCTCAGTTTGAAAAAGACCTCACGCCCGAAGATGTGGAGGTCTATCTCGACACGAACTATAAGCCCATCATTCGGGCCATCACCACGATGTCAAAGCCTGTGATCGGCTCTATTGGTGGTGCTGCCGCCGGTGCTGGGATGGCGCTCGCTCTCTCATGCGACCTTCGAATCATGTCGGACAACGCGGGGATTTACCCGGCGTTCATCAATATCGGACTCGTGCCCGACGCAGGCTCGTCGTGGTTCCTCGCGAGGCATGTGGGCTACTCCAAAGCCCTTGAGTTCTTGATTGCCGGCAAAGGAATCTCAGCCGAGACCTGCCTTCAGTGGGGCCTGGCAAACCGCGTCGTGCGCCCGGATATGCTCGAGCAAGAGACATTCAAGTGGGCACAAGAGCTCGCTGAGAAGCCCACCCACGCAATCGGTTTGACTAAGAAGTGCCTCGCGTTCGCTTCCACCAACAGTCTGGATGATTCCTTTGATTTGGAAGCAAAACTGCAAGGTATGGCGGTGATGACCGATGACCACTCGGAGGGTTTTCGAGCATTCAGGGCCAAGGAAACTCCAAAATTCACTGGCAAATAATGCCCACGCGCTGCGCATCAAGCGTACACCGCCAACTAAAAAGCTCGGGCAGCCGCCCACCGCAAAGAAGCCTAAAAACCAATCAAAACAAACACCTAAAGCCCTTGGCATCCCTCTTGCGATGTTAGTCAACCAGCTCAAGGAGACAACATGACTAAGAGGCATGAAATGATTGAACAACGCGACACGACAGCATGGATTTTTCAGGTTTGGATTTCGTTTATCCTCGCATTCGGTGCGACGATTGGCGGAATCTTCTACCTTCCTGTAGACCCTTGGATCAAAGGCTTCATGGCCATGGGAATGCTATTCACGGTGGGTTCTACCTTCACACTCGCCAAGACCATTCGTGACAATCACGAGGCATCTCGGACGGTCAACCGGCTAAAAGAAGCCAAGGCCGAAAAAATCCTGAGAGACTTCGAGCTGCACGAAGCGGCCTAGCCAAAAGTCTAAAAAATCGGGTATGAAGGGTCTTCGATGGAGGACCTATGGCGATTTTGAGGCTTTTGTTTGGACTGCATGCTCCAATCAACCAGAAAACGTATGTGGTAGCTGGACTTCTGCTCGCTGCCTTGAAGTTTGGAATAGACTGGTTGGTGGTCTATCTGACCACCGGAAAGGCATGGACGCTCGCAGCCTACCTTTCGCCGGTACTTTTCATGCGCTCGGAGGCCATCAGGCCCGCGCCTGAGTGGGTGCTCTGGGCCCTCGTGATGTACGCCCTACCCTTTGCGTGGATCGGGCTAACGATGAGCGTGAGACGCGCTGCAGATGCCGGACTGACACCTTGGGCAGGGATTCTCTTTTTGATCCCGGGTGTCAATTGGTTGGTCATCTTGGTTTTGAGCCTCATGCCCACGCGTCGAAACGGCGAGCCCTTTGATTGGGACGCCGCCTCCAAGACGAGCCCGGTCGACCTCAAATCCGCTATTCTGGGCATATCGCTTGGGGTCTTTCTCGTCCTTGGGATGGTGGCCCTGAGTGTCTTTGTGCTTGGAAACTATGGCTGGTCGCTCTTCATCGGCACACCACTTGTCGTAGGAATGTTGGTGGGTTTTCTGACGAATCGCGAAAACCCACGCTCCAAGATGTCCACAATCACTACCTCATCCATCTCGATTTCTATCGCAGGACTAGCCACACTGCTCTTTGCCATCGAAGGCATCATCTGCATCCTTATGGCCATGCCACCAGCGATGATCGTCGCTATGGCAGGCTCACTGGTTGGCCGAGCCATCGCCATCTCCAATATCTCGAGGAAGGGAAATGCAGCGATGACGGCCGTAATGTTCAGCCTACCAATTCTCGGCGGTGCCGAGACCTTGGACAAAGAGTCACCGCTCTACGAAGTCGCCACCACTGTGGAGATCGACGCTCCGCCTTCGGAAGTGTGGCATCAGGTCATCCATTTCTCGGAACTGCCGCCGCCTCCAAAATGGGTTCAAAGCACCGGCATTGCCTATCCGATTCGTGCTCGACTTGAAGGCGAAGGCGTAGGCGCTGTGAGGCATTGCGAGTTCTCGACTGGCGCATTTGTGGAGCCGATTACCCATTGGGAAGAAGGCGTTCGCCTCGCTTTCGATGTCGCGTCCCAGCCTCGCCCCATGGACGAATGGAGCCCCTACAACCATATCCATCCGCCTCATCTAGACGGATATCTGCGGTCAAAACGCGGCGAGTTCCGCCTGATCGAACTCCCCGGCGGCCGCACCCGCCTTGAGGGAAGCACGTGGTACGAGGTAGATATCTCACCTCGAGTTTACTGGTCGGTGATCACGGATTCGTTGATCCACCGAATCCATCTTCGTGTGTTGGAGCACGTGAAATCCGAGGCCGAAAAGGCGCACAAATCCTAGTCGGACACCGTGCAACCATCGAGGGTCACACAGAAGGTCGTTCCCACTCCGACTTTGCTCGCCACCGAGACATCGGCCTTCAGAAGTTTTGCGAGGCGCGCAACAACGGCTAGACCGAGCCCCGCACCGCCGTAAGAACGAGACGCTGTACCGTCGATCTGCCTGAACGGCTCCCAAATCGTGTGTATCTTTTCCTCGGGAATCCCAATCCCAGTATCGCTGACGGAAATCTTTGCGAAAGTCCCCTCTCGCTCCACCCGAATCACGACTCTGCCCCCGTCCGGCGTAAACTTCAGGGCATTCGCGAGGAGATTGGTCAGGATATGATGAAGCAGCGACTTATCGGTCGCCATCAGCACAAGCGAAGGCGGGCAATGCGCCTCAATAGAGATATCGCGTTTGCCACGAATACCGAGACCAAAAGCCATAAGTTCTTCGATCAGCTTTTGAAGTGGTACGACGGAAATGCGCATCGAAAGATGCCCCGAGTTCACACGCTCAAGACTCAGGAGGTCGTCCACCATATGCAAAAGCCCCTCAGCGCTTGTCTTGATGCCGTCTAACGCCTTCTTCTGACGCTGATTCACTGAACCGTATATCTCGTCGTCGAGCATCTCCGTCAGCCCCAAGACTCCGTGGATCGGGGTGCGTAGTTCGTGGGTGATATTTGCGACAAACTGGCTCTTGAGTTGATTCGCCTCTTCGAGCTCTCGGTTCTTGAGTTGCAAAGCCTCTTGCTGTTCCTGGACCTTCTTCAAAATCGCGCTCGATGCGACCACCATGATCGCCAGCAAGAAGCCGACCTTTAGGATATCGATCACCACGAAGAACCAGGTGAACTCCCCTTCTTCGTACACGGTCTGCAAAAACGTTGGGTAGAACTTCAGAACGCCAGAATGGATGAGCACTAGCATTGTGGAGTATGCCACAAGCATCAAGGCTCCCGTCAAAATGGTAGCCCCCACATTGGTCAACATCGCGATCAGCGCGAGGACCACATAGTACACCGAAATCACGGGGGATGTCGGACCGCCCGTAAAGTAAATCATGCCCGTAATCAGCCCGACGTCGGCGGTCTGGTTGAGCACGGCCACGCTCAAGACAAACCGGTCTTTGCGCAATGACCACCACATCAACGTGTTCGTAAAGAGCTTAATCGGGGCCAATATGAGGACCATGCTCCAGACGTTTTCCAAGAGCCCCACATGGCCAAAAAGAAGCGCCAAAACAGCGAGCCCAATCGTCAGGATATAGCCGGACGGCACGCCCCATGCCAACTTCTCACGGTAGTAAGGCGTGTTGAGTTCCTCGATCTGCTTGCCAAGCCAACTCAAGCTGCGTCACTCAAAAGAGCTTCTTCCACCAGCGTCAACAACTCCTTGAGCTTGAAGGGCTTGGAGATAAACGCCACGACCTCGAGGTCATTTCGCACGAACGCCTGCGTTTGCTCATCATTATGAACAGCACTCATCATGATAATCGGGCAGACCTTTTCGTTAAGTCGGCGAATCTCCATGCAGACATTGAAGCCGTTCTTTTGAGGCAAGAGAATATCCAAAAGCATGAGGTCAGGCTCGAGTTGCGTGTACTTATCCACGGCATCGTGGCCGTTCATCACCAGCGCAACATCAAACCCTTGCGATGTTAGATAATCGAAAACCATCGTGGCATTGATGGGATCATCTTCCACGACCAAAATCTTTTTCATCGGTCGACCTCCGGAAGTTGGCTTTTCACAAGATTACTTGATGCAAGAATACCAGAGGCGATAGGACGCGGCAAATCTACTCGCCCAAGAGTAGACCCACGCGCTCGAGAAGCGTGCGCGCACCAAAGGGCTTGGACAGAAAGTTCTGACTATCCAAGATTCGCCGCCTCAACTCGTCGGAGACGAAACCAGAAATCAGAAGATAAGGAATCTCAGGTCGCACGTCCCGCAATTCCTCCACCAACTCCACACCTGATGCGCCTTCCATCATGATATCGCTGATGAGCAAGTCAATCTCGCGCCCTTCCTCCAGAATAGCTTTGGCCTCTTCGGCGCTCGATGCGGCCACCACCTGGAAATTGGCGCTCTTGAGCGTGGCCACAAGACTTCGCCGCACGATTTCCTTGTCCTCAACCACCATCACGCATCGACTCTCCCCATCAACCTCAACCTCAGGCAATTTACCGTCATCATCCGGAGGAATACAGGTGGGCAAAAGCATTTCAAATGTGGTGCCGGCATCCTTGGAACTTTCAACGCGAATTTCACCGCCCATTGAGTCGATGATGCGATAAACATTGAAGAGGCCGAGGCCCGTACCTTCATCGCCTTTTGTCGTGAAATAAGGCTCGAAAATCGAGTTCAACAAACCAGCATCGATCCCCTCGCCGGTATCTGAGACCTTGAGGCAAATCACCCCGTCGGAATGAGGCCCCACTGAAATCTCGAGCCGACCACCCCCAGGCATCGCATCCTGAGCGTTGACCGCCAGATTGAGCAACACTCTTTCCAACGCCCCACCTTGCGCCATCACCCAATCTTCGGAGGCAATGGTGATGTTGAGCTCCACATCTCGCGGAAGGATACGCGTCAACATCAACTCCAGCGTCCGCAGAGTGGCACTGACCTGAACGGGGACAACCTTTCCGCCGTCCGCACGGCTGAACGCCAAGAGCTGATTCGAAAGCTCCGCAGCGCGCATCGCCGCCACGCGAATGGCCTCCAAGTCCTCGGTAGGGTCTCGGCCCTGTGCGAGCTCGTGTTCCATCATATCCACGCCGGACAAAACTGCCGTCAGAATATTGTTGAAGTCGTGCGCAACGCCTCCTGCCAATCTGCCCACAGCCTCTAGCCTTCGGCCGAGCTCGAGCTGCTCCTCCAACATCCGATTCTCGGTCAAGTCCCGGACCGACCCCTCAAAGTATTCGACATGATCTCTGACCACCTGCCGAACCCGAATCACAACGTGAATAAGGCGGCCATCTCGCTTTCGCCACTTTGCTTCGAGGCCATCAACTACGCCGTCTACGTCTCGGATGTACGCCCAATCTTGAGGGGACTCCCAGATATCATCGCGAAGGTTCTTCGCTAGCAGTTCGGCTTCACTCGAATACCCGAGCATGGCAACAAGCGCTGGATTTGCAGCAAGGATCACACCTTGACGGTCGTTTCGAATGTACCCGTCCAACGCGTTTTCAAACATGTCTCGGAACGAGGCCTCACTCGCCTCGCCTTCCGCCTTTGCACGGTCGTAGTGCAGGACCAAAAGTCCAAGCCCCGTCACCACGCCAAGCACCGAAGCCAGCGCAAAGCCCCACGGTGCGAACCAGTCCAAAGGCCGCAAGAAGGGATAGTTGAATCGGTGAAAACCCCAGAGAATAAAACTCGCCGACGCCACCCATTTGCCAAGGCCCCGCGCCTTTACGCTCCTTAAGAGCACAATGCCCGCCAAGAGATCTGTAAATCCTCGGAAGAGGAAAACTGGCATGGTCACGGTTAGGAATGACCATTCGAGGTTCGATCCGACTAGCATCCATCCGGACACGAGCAAACCAAGTGAAAACCACCATTTAAGATTCTGAGCGCCGGCGAGCAAGGCCGTGCCGTGTAGAAGGAACACGCCGGCGAAAATCAGCGTCAAGTGCATTCCAACATTGGTAAACTCGGCACCGGTGTAAATAAAGAGCACCCCCAGAATGTGACGCAATGCACTCAACGAATAAGAGATGGACCACCACTTTAGATACTCGGAATGCTCACGCAGATAGAGGTTGAAGAGGACCAGAGCCACCGAAAATTGCAAGGCTGCCGCTCCCGCCAACTGTGGTGCCAAATATTCCAATTCCAACCAAGTTACGGGAACCTAGGCATGCCACCGACTAGGCGCATACCATCGTCTCGAACACTACTCTTGACTTAAATTACGTCAAGGCCCTCTCTGTGATAAACCACAGCAATTGTGGAAATTGCCACAATGTGTTTTCAAGGGGACAATACCCTTTGACTCTCGTACAAAGCCGAGCATGGACGCGGAATCGACTCAAAACAACCCACTTGGCCTCAACCTCGATTTTCTTTTCGGGAGGGGATACCTCTGGGCAAAGAATGAAAGGCTCAGCGACTGGATTGAACTCGACCACCTCCGAATGGAGATTCCAGACCTCGCCTTCCCATTCGACGCGCGCTCAGGACTTCATCGCTTCCGAAATACCCGGTGCTTGGTGCGAGAAATCGAGATCTCCACTTCGGAAGTCGGACTCGCGGATCTCGTCTCGAGAGCCGCTAAAGAAGTCCACGGCTTCGATGCCATCGATGTGCATTTCCTAGATGGAGCGATCCATGTATCCGCCCGCGTAAAGTCCCTCGGTGCAAGCGCATTCATAAGTTTCCGAGTCGCACTGATCCCTCCTGAGCCCTCCCGCGCGGACGAAGTACACGTCTCGATATACGATTATCGGGCCTACGGAACACTCCCTTTCCCCGCACGGATTCTGGTCGCTGAGCTCATGACCCGAATACTATCGACTCCGGCGCTTCGCCCCCCTGGGCGCGGAGACTCGTTCTCGATTGGAATCGCCGGAGACATCCTGCGGGTTAGACCTCTAAAACTGCTCTTGCTCCACCTCTTTCCGCACGTCGGGTGGAAGCTTCCAAATCTTTCGAATATCACGCTTGACCAAGCTCATATTCGCCCTGGCCGCTTGACATTACGCGCGCTCTCCCCTGAGAACTGGGAGACTCAAAAGGCCTCGTTCAGAACGCCTTTGGTGGCCACCACGGAAGGCGGGCGCGCGCTAGCGGCATACGAGGCCAAAGACCTCTTCTCGCACGGTGACCAGGCGATCTTTGACCGTCAACTGCCGCAGGCCCTCGACCAGTTCTTTGGCTATCGAGACATCTACGGCAACCATCCAGAACTCATCGCTCGACTCTTCGACCTTTTGCTCGCCGACCCAAGCGTCTCGAACCTCGCGCATCTCGATGCAATCTGTGACGAGCTCGAACGGGAAGATCCCGATGATTTGAACGCCGCAGTCGCACGCATGCGCGCCGCGAGAGTTCGCTCGGATAATGCACGGTCCATCGCATCATTGAAGAGAATTGCCGAGCTCCTGCATCAACGCGGCGAGACGCTCGATTGGATCCTTTGCCAGCTCTCGTTGGCCGAATTACTTGAGAGCCAATCTCCCAAAGAGGCGGCGGCGATTCTGCGCGAGATTCTCCGGGTGTCCCCTCGAAATCAAATCGTGCTCGAACAGCTCAAACGAATCTACGAAAACGAGTCCGAGAGCGCCGGGGTAGAAGACGTCCTAAAGCGACTAACCGGCGTTTATACTGACCGCGAGAAGTTGACACAGACCTATCTAGAACTCGCTCAACACCTCATGAATCGGCAGGGAGAACTCGCCGAAGCACGCGTGTATCTCGAACGTGTATTGAGGCTCGACCCGACCCAATTGGACGCTCTTTACACGCTCGGCGAGTCGTATTTGCTAAGCCTTGAGCCCTTGAGAGCCTTGAAGGCATTTGGCTCCGCAGCGAGATCCGCCCAGGTTCGTCAGCAAAACTCGAGGGCCTCGCAACTCCACGAAAAGGCCGCGAAGATTTGGCTCGAACACGTTCAGGACCCACAACAGGCCTTGCTTAGCGCACGCCGTGCACTCGAACTA
The DNA here is from genome assembly GCF_007993755.1 of Microvenator marinus. Classification (GTDB taxonomy): domain Bacteria; phylum Myxococcota_A; class Bradymonadia; order Bradymonadales; family Bradymonadaceae; genus Allomicrovenator; species Allomicrovenator marinus. The sequence goes on along the minus strand of NZ_CP042467.1, from coordinate 4,969,522 downwards.
TCCGACGAGCGCCCCGACGCTGAACGCGCTGACCTTCTGAGATGGGTTGCCGACCTCTGCGCCACGCATGACCGACTCGACGAAGCCGTCACCTACCTCGTGGGGGCTCTGGAGATTCTCGAGCGCAAGTCGAGCAAAGAAGAGGAGATCGAAATCCACCACAAATTGGCGGAGATCTTCACCCTCAGACAAAGGGATGATTCGGCGGCCTCTCATTTGAGGCGAGTCCTCGAACTCGCCCCGGCTGATCCCGTGGCCGCCACCAAGCTCGAAGAACACTACAAGCTCTCGGGCTCGCCAGAACAGCTTCTAGAACTCTTCAGATTTCTTGAAAATCAACGCGACTCAAAGGCCGACAAAGCGGAACTTGCGCTCAAAACTGCCGACGTATTCAAGCATCTAGGCATGATCGAAGATGCAGCATCAGCCCTTGAACGGGCACTCGACCTTGGCCACCCGCGCGCGCTCGACCATTTGACTCAACTTCTCGAAAGAAGCCAACTCTTTGGAAGACTTCGAGATGTCCTCGCGCGAAAGCTGCCTCAGATCGAAGAAAGAGATGCGAGGTGGGAAGTATTGGTCTCGCTGGGCCGAACATCTCTCTTCGGGCTCGCGGACGCGCCTGCAGCGACCCGCTACTATATGGAAGCACTGCAGGTCCGGCCTACGCAGCTCGAGGCCCTCTACGGCGCGAGAGATGCGCTTGAGGTCATCGTCTCCAAGGACTACCACGCCCCCTCACCGGTGGGCCAAGGACCGGCTTCGAGACTTCTCGAACGTATCGTCTCGAGACTCGCAGAGGTCAGCCCGGACCACGAGCTACAGCGCGACGCACTGATTCGACTGGCCGAGCTCGCGACCCTTCGCGGTGACCAAGAGCAGGCTCGGGTTGCCTCGGAGCGCGCATCAGGATTGGCTCGAAGCGGAAAAGTCGATGAGAGACTCGACGAACTTCTTGGAAACCCTTTTGAAGAAGTTACTTCGCCAGAAGAGGCCAAAGAGCCAGCGAATGTGCACGAGTTTAGGCGCGAGTTCGAACAAACGATTAAGAAGCCGCACTCGATTCCGCCACTCGAGTCGTTGAGTGCGAAGAGCCTTGTTCCTAAGGGGCTCAGCGCCCCCAAACCTCAAGACTTTGTCCAAAAGGTCAATGACGCTCGCGCAAGCGACGATCCGAGCGAACTCGCTGGGGCGCTAGAAGCCCTGGTAACTGCCGCAAAAGAAGGACGCGTCCTGTTGGACGCGGATGAAATCGTTCGCCACTCCAAGGAGCTGGGTGAGCTCTACTACTACGACCTCGAAGAGTCTAAGCCAGCCCTCGCTCATCTCGAATTTGTGCGGGAATCCGACCCTGAGGGTGTTGGGGCACAGCCGGGCATCATGAATGCGCTCGAGGCTATTTATGAAGAAACCGGGCATGCCGAAGGCCGAATCAAAATCCTTGAAGAGAGGCTCGCGCGCGCTGAATCGGAAGAGATGGACACCGTCTATCGGCTCCTTTTGGCTCAACTGATCTGGGAAACTTTTGGGGACAGAGATCGGGCCGGCACCTGGCTCAACCGCATTCTCGAAAAAGAGCCCAGGCACGAAGCCGCGCATCGACTCCTCGCTGAAATCGCAAGGGAGCTCGAAGACTGGGAAGCCGCTGCAGAACACCTGCGGACCGTACTCGCGGTCTCGTCTGGCGGCTTGGATTCCGTCGAAACCGAGCGTGAGCTCGCCAAAATCCTCAGCGATCATCTCGGAAAGCCAAGACAAGCCATTCAACACTTGAGAAGTGTTCTCGAAGCCGCACCGGGCGACTCTGGCGCGCTCAATATGCTCAAGAGTGCGCAGGTGAAGCTCGGCGATTGGAAAGGATACACAGAGAGCCTGCTTCTCGAGCTGAGCCTCTTGACCGGACGTAAAGATTTGGACGTCCCGGCACTAACTACGCTTGAGGCCGAGTCCATCCCGACCCCGCTCAGGATTCCAGCGAGTCAAATCGTCTCGGATTTGGCCCATGTGGTTGAAGCCGAGCTCGAGAGTTTGGACGAAGCACGGCACCTTTGGAAGCTCGTACACCGACTTTGGCCAGACCATGTTGAAGCACTCGAGCGGCGTATCGAGATCAATCGCAAGCTTGGCGCCAAGCGCGACCTCGCCCAAGACCTCGAAGCCTACGCAGACTTGCTCCTTGACCCCAATGAGCGCTTTCGAGTTCTTCGTGAAAGCGGCCTTTTACATCACGAAATCGGCGAAACAGACGCGGCACGGGTTCTTCTGACCCAAGCTATCGCCATCGCAGAATCTGCGGACGTTGCCACGGACAAGGTGGATGAAGTAAGAAGAGCACTTCAGGCACTCACAACTTAATGGATATTCCGATGAAGAGACCGCTTTTTACACTCTTGGCCATCATGGCAGCAGCCATGTTCGCGCAATCTGTTTCAGCGCAAGACTATCCGGAGCTCCAACTCCAACAATTCCGTCCCGGGACGGGACCATCGGATTTCCTGAATGTTTACGGCTCGAAGACCGCGCCACACCTCGACCCGGATTTCGGCTTCTACATCGACTACGCCGACAACCCGCTTAAAGTCCCATCGGCCACTCAAGAGTTCAACGCCGTGATGGAGAGCCAGATGACGCTCTCTTTGATGGCCAATCTTGGACTCTGGGATAATTTTGAGGTCGGACTTCTCTTGCCTGTAACGCTTTGGCAAACCCATGGCGCACTTGACGCGATTGTCCCGATTGGCACGGACCCGAGAAATGCCTCGGTCGATTCGTTCGGCATCAATGATATTCGTCTGCACGCAAAGGCTCAATTCCTCGATATCATGAGCGACCAGGTCGGCTTGGCCTTCGTTTTAGCAGGGTATATCCCCGTCGGCCTGGATGACCGATTTGTTGGCGACCAGTCCTTCGGAATGGATGCCGTTGTGAGTGCTGATAAGTTCCTCATTGGAGGAATCCGAGCAGGCATCAACTTGGGCTACAGATACCGACACGAACGAGTACAGGTCAGGGATGCGTTCATCAGTGATGGCATCATGTGGGGCCTTGCTGGTCAGTTCCCGCTCTTTGTGGATTCGCTAGATTTCATCGCGGAAATCGACGGTGTGATTGGAGTTGCGTCGAAACCTGAAGGCCGCGAAGGCATTCGGGGAACCGAGGTTCCCGCCGAGATCAAAGGGGCCGTTCGCTACCGATTACACGAGGACTGGACACTTACCGGCGGTATGGGGTTTGGACTGAACGAAGAAGCCGTTGGAACCCCGGATTTCCGCGTATTTTTGGGCATCGGAGGCTACTGGGTCTCGGGCGGAGCCTGGGGCTATGACTACGATAAAGACGGCATCTACGGCGTGCACGACAAATGCCCAATGCAGGCAGAAGACTTCGACGGCCACGAGGACGACGACGGCTGCCCAGACTACGACAACGACGGCGACGGAATTCCTGACGCTATGGACAAGTGCCCCGCGAGCCCACCCGGCGTTCCGGTTGGACCAGACGGCTGTCCTGACAACGATATCGACGGCGACGGTATCCCCAATGACATGGATAAGTGTCCCGAAGACCCAGAGGATATCGACGGGTTCCAAGACGTAGATGGCTGCCCCGACCCTGATAACGACGGCGACGGTATCCCAGACACCGTGGACACTTGTCCAAATGAGCCAGAGACGTTCAACGACTTCATGGACGATGATGGCTGCCCTGACAACCCGAATGATAAGGTGCACATTGCGCGCGACCGAATCATCATCACCGAACAAGTGTATTTCGATACGGCCAAGACTTCGATCAAGAAGCAGAGTTTCGAGATCCTGGACGCTGTTATCAAGGTCATGAAAGAGAACCCGCAGATCGTCAAAGTGAGGATCGAAGGGCACACGGACAACCGCGGCGGCGAGCAAATGAACCTTGAACTCAGCCAGGGACGTGCAGAATCGGTGCTCAAGTACATGACCGATAACGGAATCGCCGAGAACAGGCTCGAAGCCATAGGTTTCGGACTGACTCGCCCGATTCGCGACAATGACACGGCCGAAGGCAGAGCCTACAATCGCCGAGTCGAGTTCATCATCCTGGAGATGAGATCCAACTGATGAGAGCCCTCCTGCTAGCGCTGGGGACCCTGGCGTTGAGCATCAACTCGCTGGGATGCGAAACCGATAACACCATCAAAATGGAGCGTGTCCGCACTCCGAACGGAGGCTCGCTCTTCGCCGCAACCAGTGTGGAAGTTGGGGGAACTCCGCTCACCCTCGCTGCTGGGGAGTTTGGTGTCTATCAGTTTCAAGACGAGGGCTTTACCCGAGTCGACTCGCAGCTCTTGCCGTCGTTTCGTGTACCCAACATGGACCATTTGAGAGACACGTCTCATACGCTATCCATGCCGCGCTCCATGCTTTTCACGGGCATAGACTCTCAACTCTGGTTCGTGGATTCCACGTCTAGACCCTGGATGAGCCAAGACGGTGGTCGTACCTTCAATTTCATCGAGATACCCTCGTTTCTCCCCGAGCAAAGTCTCATCCGCCCCATAGAGCCTTATCGGTTGGTGGCAGGCGAAAAACTCCACCTTCTACATCCAAAATATATCTGGACCCTCGAAGACCCCACGGATATCGCCTCGTGGCGCGCCATCGATCTAAACGCGGTACTTTTGGACGAAAATGCAAACGAACTGCCTCCAGCGATTCGAAGCTTCTTGCCGGCAAACTCTCTTCGAGACTTTGATATCCTGACGGTTCTGAGCAACCAACTCCTGATCTACAGGCGTGAGGCGGACCAGGAATGGGTCCTTACATCCACGTTCCCCGTGGGAGAGAGACAAGTCGTTGGCTTCGAACAACGAAACTCCTCTGAAGGCAGCGGTACCACACTCTTCCTCGCGACCGATGACTCCGTTTTCCGAAGCGATGATCACGCCGAAACATGGCTGAGGTTCTGGCCATTTGAAGATAAGGAGATTGAGGTCATTTACCCCGTCCTTGAAGGCCAGAGGCAGTTTGTGCTCGTCGGTACGAAAAACGGGGAAATCCTGCGCCATAACGGAGCGGAGTGGACCGAAGTCTGGGCTCAAGATGGCTTCGCCATTACGGGTTTCCATTTTGATGGCGAGAACCTATGGGCCACGGCACTCGGCGGTGGCGCCCTTCGCTCCAAAGACCTCGGAGAATCCTGGCAATCCGCCAATCAAGGGCTCCGTGCGATGCGAACTCACGCCTTTATTGTCGAAGGCGACGAAATCACGGTAGCCACAAATTCAGGCGTCTTTAGGAAAACCATCGACGCGGAATGGGAACGAGTGCATGCGACACCCGCGACAAGCCTACTTAAAGTTCCCGAAAAGGGTTTGCTTGTGGGAACGTCGGACGGCAAAATCGTTGTCCCTAAGCAAGAATCCATTGAGATACCCATTCAAAAAGCGCCAGAGTTCCTCCCCGATGAGTTAAGACGCCTTGCGCCAAGGCCAGAAGCCGTTGTGAAGCTCGCGCGCGGGAATACACGACTCTATGCCTGGTCGAGAGCAAATGGCGCCATGGTCTCCAACGACCTTGGAGCTACATGGGAGCCCTTCGTCATTCCAGAGGCCCTAACCAACACACTCAAGGGCTCCAGCCTCACCCATATCTTTCAAATCGGCGACGAAGTGTATTTGATGGAACGCTCACACCATCCTGGAACTCCGGCCCAGCTCTGGTCGAGCCGCCAGGGCGGCGGAACCTGGGTCGCACTTCGAAGTTTTCCTCCGACTCCATCCCCAGTCATCTTGCAAATGGGTTTGAATCAATCTCTCTACGCCGCATACGACGATGTACTCGAAGTCACGGAAGATGGTGATTCTTGGACACCCATCTCAGGCCCATGGAAGAACGGCCTAATCTTTGGACTTCATATCGATAATCAGAGAGCCGCAGTTCTTTCCGACAATCACGGCGCCGTCTCACTACACGTGAGGGAGAACATCCGAGAGTCCAGCACTAGAACGTTCACCATCTCGGTCGATGGAGGCTTTACAGTGTCGTCCGTGCAAGACTTGGTGCTCTCCGGCTCCACGCTCTACATCTTAACCCCAAGAGGACTGTTTAAAGGTGAGTTACCCAGCGGAAACACGGACTACGAAGAGCGATATCCAACGCTCCTCGCCGTCATCGGAACGTTCATTGCACTCTGGGCGAGTTTCGCGCTGCTGAGGAAGTTCGGATGACTCGAGCTTATTGGGTGTAGACCGCACCGTTAGCGATCCAAGCCTCAAGTGCGTCATATGCTGCCTGGTCCAGCACCATCTTGGTGGACGGCATATACTGAGGGTCATCATTGGGCAGGTTCATTCTGACCCAGATATCCGAAGAATCAGGCGTCCCTGGATTAATCAGCAAATTACCAGAAACATTCGCCATCTTGCCTTCGAGCGCTCCGCGCATCTCAGCGGGAGTTGCATTGTCGTCCGTTGCCACCACGAATCCGTTCGCCGAGAACTGGCCGTGGCACGCAGCCTGAGTGCAGTTCGCGGTTAGAATCGAGGTCACGTTGACGAACTCAGGTGTGAAATCGCCACCACCCATATTGGTGGGATTGTTCCCGCCCATATTCGACTGATTGTTCGTAGTGTTCGGATTCTCTTCCAAACCTTCCAGAGTCTCAGGCGCACAGCCAAGGCTGAACGCCAACAAACCCAAGATTGCAGCCCATTTGACGCTACACATCAGCGCTCTTTCGTTCATATTTCTCACTCGCTCGTTTTAGTCGCACCGAAGTGTAAACGGAATTTAACCGTGGGTCCATTATCGGCAATCCACTATCGGCATTCACCGTCCAAACACTCGAGTTTCTGCTCCGAAGGACAATCCGCATTGGTCTGGCACACGAACACGGAGTTCTCCCATCGACGATAAGGAATCACCACGCGATCACCAGTTTGCGGAGGTGTGGTTCCGGTGAATTTGACGCGGTTGACGATGGAATCGTAGTCAAACCCATCTGCTCGGCTTCGCGGCATATCTGAGATATTTCCAGATACGGCCTCGCCGTGAACCACTTTGAGGGTTGGCGGAAGTGGCGCGCCTCGGAGTCGAAGCCCCGACGCAATACCCGCCGTTGCATTCGCAATTTCCTGCAAAGTCGACGCGATATCGGCCTGGCAGATCGAACCCACACTTCCACCCGTTCCATTGGCAATCGCCGCCACAGCATGCGCTACAGCAGCGCCGTTACCAGAGGGGCATGCCTCACCTGGAGGCCACACAATTCCGAATGACGTTGCGCCGATCTCAGGGCGAAGGAGGAAGTCGATCCAAGGCTGTGTCTCGGTCTCAAGCTCAGCTTCTTGCGTTGCGTCCAATGTAATGGACTGGGAGTTTCCAAACGAAAGAGCATCTTGGAAGAATTCATCTTCTTCATCAGTGATCGCGATCAAGACCACCGCAGCTTCAGTTCTAAACTTAGTGGCATCCGTGTCCGAGCGAGGAAGTGCGCGGTCCGCTGCCGCGGTAAGCGCAGAAATCGTGTACTCCCCGCCTGACTCAAACGTGCTTGGATCAAGACGATTCTGAAGCTCGGAGGGGTCGCCAGTAAAGCCGCCGGCCACCAACTCGCCCGTCTTTCCACCAAATCCAGGGAAAGGAAAACCAATCGGAATTGGAATCGCCTGACAATGCGCCGAAATCAGGTCGGTCATGTCCTGCGAGAGCCCCATATTATCGTTGCAATCAGGTCGTGTGACTGCCGCGCGCCAATCCAGGTTTGAGTTCGTCAGAAGCGTGGTGAATGTCGTCACGAAACTCGCGAGGCGATTTTGCTCATCATTCATCGAGCCAGAACCGTCGATCGAGATGATGATGTCGACCTTAGGCTTTGCCGTAACGGTATACGCTACACACTCTTCCACAGCCTGATCCATTTGACCGGCGAGGCTGTTGCCACCCGTGAGGTCGTCCACGAGATAACCAGTGCGAATGGCGGTGTTTTGATAGTCATCAAGAGTTACCAGCGCGCCCACCACAATTGCCTGCGAAGCCGAGCGCGAAACTACTTGATGCACAAATACCGTGGGGCTCGTATCCCCCGCGATCGCTGTGGTCGCTCCGTGCGAGATTTCGGAAGGCATCACGCCTGCAATCTCAGCCAGCAACGCGTCACGAGCAGCTGACAACGAGGTGCCTGCAGGAAGGTCTACAATCGAGGCAACTGCCGCCTCAAATCCGTCATGCGTCACAACACGCCTTCCGGAAACGCGGCGCGCGGCGCTTGGGTACTCCGCTTGAATGCTACCCACCAGGGCATCGCCCAGAAGAACAGGGTTGGTTTCTCCCGACGGATCAAAAGAGAGTACAAAACCCGTATATCGAGCCGTGGCGTCCTCAAACACATGAGCTTCCACTGGAGCGGAAGTCGTTGTTGAAACGGGAAAGACCGAGGCGGATGCATCGTGCACCAACTGATAGTTGGCATTCATATTGTCTACTTTCTGCGCAACGATCAGATTCTGTGTGTCCTCAGGCAAACACTGACGGTACTGAGCCTCGCCGCTATCAGGCGTGCCGTCGCCGTCCGTATCTACAACGCAAGGATCTGACTCGCCTCCAGCACATTGGGGGTCAAACATGCGATTGACGCATGTGCCCAACTCGCCATCACCATTGGAATCTTCCAGGTCATCTGGCAGCCCATCACCGTCCGTATCTGTCTCAAGCGGATTCATACACCCGCTGGCTACTTCAGCTCCGTCAGGAATTCCATCGCCGTCGGAGTCAGGAGCCAAGGGATCGGTATTCGCGGTGATTTCATCACCATCGTTGAGGCCGTCACTATCCGTATCCGCGCTTCTCGGATCCGTCTCGCCCGGATCGAAATCACAACTCCCGTTCGCGTCTTCCTCGCCGTCCTCCAAACCATCACCGTCGGTATCAGCTAAGTATGGATTCGTGCCAAGGAAGCACTCACACTCATTCTCCAAACCGTCTTCATCCGAATCAAGCCCAGGCAAACAGCGATCGCTTCCCATCGTATTGTTGGTGGTCGTCTGATTATTGGTCTGATTGTTCGAAATGTTGTTCGAGTTATTTCCACTCATGTTGTTCGTGCTGACAACATTATTGGAACTCGTGTTATTGGGCGGGTCCGGATTGTTGTTGCCTGTAGGAGAACATACGCCGGTGATCGGGTTGTAAACACTTCCCGGCTCACACTGAACGGGACCCGACGGCGTCTGATCGACGTCGTCACTACAAGACACCATAAGAAGTGACGCGCCAACGAGCGCGACACACGCAATTTTCAGGGTTGGAAAAGCCATACCAGTCCTCATTAAACTATTTGTCAACGCGCGCACTATAACGAAAGCCCACGCACGGTCAAAGATGACTCCATTCCCATTTGATGAATTCGTTGAAATAGATGGCCATTTCCTCAACGCGTCCGAGGTGGTCCAAGCTTTAGAGTCACTGGTTCAGCCGCGCAGAAAGGCTCGGATCGAAAAAGTCATCGAATCCAGATGCTTCGGCATACAGCCGATCCTCGAAAGCCTGGCCGATCGCGGCAATATGTCAGCGGTCTTAAGGACCATCGAAGGCCTGGGTATGGGCGCGGTTCACGTTGTCGAGGCACGCAGGAAAAAACTTCGGATGGCGAATCGCGTGTCCCAGGGCGCTGAAAAATGGCTCGAGATTCAGCGATGGCACTCCACCGAGGAATGCGTGGCCGCCGTTAAACGCGAAGGTCTTCAACTCGTTGTGACCGATCTCAACGCTTCGGCGTCGATCGACGATCTCGACCTCTCAAAACCCACCGCGCTCGTCTTCGGTAACGAAAAGTTCGGGGCCTCGGAGCTCATGCGCGAACACGCTGACCACACCGTAATCCTGCCTATGGCCGGGTTTTCTCAGAGTTTTAACATCTCGGTCGCCGCCGCGATCTCCCTGCACCATCTTCGACTCAAGCGATTTGGTCAGACTGCAGGCCCGGGCGATCTCGACGATTCCCAAAAAGTTCGCCTCCGAGCCGAGTATTTCCGCAAATCCGTGGGAGAATCAGACCGGATTCTCCAAGAACTGGCCTCGCGACTCGCCAAATGAACAAAAAGAGATCTAAGTCCTTGACGCTACTGGGGTCGATCTGTATGGTTCGCCGTCCTTTGTGAAGGCGCCTCGTGAGTGTAATAGGTACACCACTCCGGGCTCAGAAAGTCCTCACAAGAAACAGTTTGATGTCCAGGAGTGACGTATGCACGCAGTGATCCGAACCGGCGGAAAGCAATACCGCGTTAAAGCTGGCGATGAGCTCAAAATTGAGAAGCTCGAAGCCGAAAAAGGTGGAGAGGTCGTATTCGACCAAGTTTTGGCTGTGGGTGAAGGTGAATCCCTGAAAATCGGGACACCTCTTGTCGGCAACGCCAGTGTAAAAGCAAGTGTGATTGCTAACGAGCGCGGAAAGAAGATCATCATCTTCAAAAAGAAGCGTCGCAAAGGCTATCAGGTTAAGCGTGGTCACCGTCAGCACTACACACGTGTTAGGATTCTTGAAATCAACGCCTAAGGGGCGTGAGGAGTTAAGTCATGGCACATAAAAAAGGCCAAGGTAGTTCGCGAAACGGTCGCGATTCAGAAAGCAAACGACTCGGCGTCAAAAAGTTCGGCGGCCAAATCGTAGTGGCAGGAAACATCCTTGTGCGTCAGCGCGGCACCAAAATGAAGCCTGGACGCAATGTAGGTGTTGGCCGAGACCACACGCTTTTCGCTCTTATTGATGGCGTCGTTGAATTTCGCGATTCACGCGGCAAAAAAGAAGTCTCTGTTGTTCCGGTCGAAAGCGCCGCTGAATAAGAAGTTCTTCGAAATTCACTCACCTTCTAACGCCTCCACTCGAGAGGCGTTTTGTGTTTCTGCCCAACCACGAGGCATCCCATGTTTGTCGATGAAGCCACAGTTGAAGTCTCTGCTGGAGACGGAGGAGATGGCGCAGTTGCGTTCCGACGCGAAAAATACGTGCCCCGTGGAGGACCGGCAGGCGGAGATGGCGGCAAGGGCGGAGATGTCATCTTCGTAGCCTCTCATAACGCAAACACACTCGCCGATTTCCGACACGTGCGACACCTGCGTGCCCAAAAGGGAGCACAAGGTGGTGGCAACAATATGTCTGGAAAAAGTGGAGAAGACGTCGTCGTCGAACTCCCGGTCGGCACATTGATCACAGACCTCGCTACCGGTGAGCTCGTCGCAGACCTTATCGAGGCTGGACAACGTGTGGTGGTCGCAAAGGGCGGTGACGGTGGACAAGGCAACGCACGATTTGCAACCGCCAGAAACCGAACGCCCCGAAAGGCTACACCCGGATGGCCAGGCGAAGAAAAGAAGCTGCAGCTTGAGCTCAAACTCATCGCTGACGTCGCTTTGGTAGGCTATCCTTCGGTCGGGAAGTCAACCATCATCGCTGCCCTTTCCAACGCGCGGCCGAAGATTGCCGCCTACCCTTTCACGACCCTCGTGCCAAACCTAGGTGTCGTTCGCTGGGCCGATTACAAAGAGTTCGTGATCGCGGACGTCCCAGGGCTCATCGAAGGTGCCTCCGAAGGTCACGGTCTGGGCATCCAATTCCTAAAGCACGTGGAGAGGACTAACCTGATCGCGCACGTCATCGAGGTAGTCCCCCAACTTGAAGGACAAGAAACCGAGAGAGATCCAATTCAGGATTTCCACCGTATCTGCAAGGAACTGGCGAGTTTCAATCCAGAAATTTTAGAACGACCTCAGATTGTCATCCTAAACAAGGCAGACTTGCCGTTTGTGAGTGACGAAATCGAGAGACTTCGCGCCTATTTCGAAGAAGAAGAGAAACTCCCCTTCATCGCGATTTCGGCCGCTGCCCACCAAAATCTCGCCGAACTACAACTCATGCTCGGCACCGCACTTGAAAATGCCGGTTTCGGAAAGCAAAAAGAGTTCTGGGAACCTTAGACCTTATGATATACGGTGTTGCGCGCCGGACCTGAGGTCTAAAACATGAGACTTAGAAAACTCTACTGGGGGCTACTAATCGCAGCCTCTTCTTTGATGTTGTTTGCTCTCTATCTGGTGTTCTTTAGCGCCCCCATTGAGCAAACCATGGGCATTGTGCAGAAGATTTTCTACACGCATGTGCCCGCCGCGATGGCCGCCTACGCGGGCTTTACCGTAGCTTCCGTTGCGAGCCTCGCCTACCTCATGAGACCTCGAGCCGGCTGGGATGCACTCTCTCAGACAGGCGTAGAAATAGGTCTCTTGTTTTGCCTTTACGTCTTTGTTTCCGGACCCCTCTGGGCTTACAAAGCGTGGGGCAAGGCATGGGTTTGGGACCCTCAACTGACTGCGACCTTTGTACTTTTCTTACTCTACGGCGGGGCCTTCTTGATTCGAAGCTTTGCCGGCAACTCTGAGCGCATTAAGAAAATTGCAGCTGCTGCGACGATCTTCGCATTTGTGGACATCCCAATCGTTCACTACGCCGTGCGAAAGTGGGGCGGCTTGCACCCAACCGTTGAGCGCGAAGGCGGCGGAGGTCTCTCGGACGAAATCGCCTTTAGTTTCCGATTTTCCATGCTCGCCGTACTTCTGGTCTTTGTGGTCCTCGTGTGGCTTGCATCCCGAATCCGCGCGCGACAGCTAGCTCTCGACCGCCTCTACGTCGATTTTGAAGATTACTCGAGGTCTGTGAAATGATGAGCCGACTTACCCCCGTCATTTGCGTAACACTTTGCCTTTTGAGCACGAATGCCGTCGCTCAGAATATGGCTTCGAACGAAACCAGCGTCCCTGGCGGCGTGCTCATGCTCGCCTCGTACATCGGGTTCTTCGCACTCTTACTTGGCTATCTAGCCATCCTTTCTCGCCGACAATCTGCGATTGAAGACGATCTCGAGACGCTTCAGAAGCGACTCGACTCCATTGCAGGTGTGGAGGAATGATATGTCCACCGCCCACATTTTTTACATACCAGTTATTTTGCTCGTAGGCGTATTCGCAGGCTATTATATAGGCCGTTGGGCTGCCGAACAGGAAGAGATTGAGAGACGAAAACGACTTAAGCGCAGACAAAAAATTGAGGAAGCAGCCGCAAACAAGACCGCGGATTGACCTGCATTTTCTCCCTCATGTATAGTGCGACCGAGAGCTCTCACTACTATCATTTCGAAGACACCATTTTTGCGTGATTTCTAGGACTTTCGCATGATCCCTAAAGAGATATTCGATCAGTCGATCAAACGGTACTTCAAGTGCATTCAGCCATACCTTGAGGATGATTCCGTCTCTGAGATCATGATCAATGGACCCGACGATATCTGGATCGAGGTCAAGGGTAAGCTTCAAAAGACTGAGGCGGTTTTCGACAACGAAGATGATTTGATGGGCGGTGCCAAGAACATCGCTCAGTACGTTGGGAAGACGCTCAACGAACTCAACCCTCGACTTGATGCGCGTCTGCCAGACGGGAGTCGTGTTCACGTCATCATTCCACCCTGTGCTCGAAACGGGGTCTCGATTGCCATCCGTCGATTCGGTAAGTTCGACCTGACCATCGACAAACTCATCAGCTACGGCTCGATTACGCACGAAGCCGCAAAATTCATCGAGTGCTGCGTGCACTCGGAAAAGAATATCATGGTCGCCGGCGGTACCGGATCTGGAAAAACCTCGCTTCTGAACTGTGTGTCCACCCTGATCGACCCAGCTGAGCGCATCATTGTGATCGAGGACTCGACCGAGCTACAGCTCCAACAGCCCCACGTACTCATGCTCGAGGCGCGGCAGGCGGACTCAAAGGGCCGTGGCAAAGTCGAAATCGGCGACCTCTTCCGCTCCGCGATGCGTTTGCGCCCAGACCGCGTGGTCATCGGTGAGATTCGTGGTGGTGAGGCCCTCGACCTGATTCAGGCCATGACCTCCGGTCACGGTGGCTCAATGTCTACCACTCACGCCACCTATCCGGACGATACGTTGAGACGTTTGGAAACCATGTGTATGATGTCCGAGGTGGAACTGCCGCTCAAAGCGATTCGCTCTCAGGTGGCGTCCGCCATCAATATCATCATTCAGACTTCTCGATTCAACGATGGTTCGAGAAAGCTGACGCATATTGTGGAGTGCCTTGGACTCGATGAAATCGGCGAATACAGAATTTATCCGCTCTTTGAATTCAAGCATCGTGGCTACGAGCCTGGCACCGGAAAAGTCCTCGGACAAATGGAAGCTCTTGGAAATATTCCAACTTTCGCCGATGATATTAAGACGCGTGGACTAGATTACGACGAAAACTGGTTCAAACCACCGAGGCATTAAGCCCATACACCCTCGCCCCTGAAGGCCCATGTCAGAAGACCGGTTCAAACAGGCACGCAAAAGCCTCATTGATCGCCAGAATCAACGCCAATTCGAAGATGATGACTTCGGCGATGAAGCTACAGCGATGGTAAATTTGAGTTCGCTACCTCCCATGCAGAACGATGCCCCGGGAGATGAAGCGACCGAAATGTTCTCGATCGACGCGTACGGAAACCCAAAACCTTCCGGCGCAGGTCCAGGTGTTCAAGTCCAAGGGCACGGCCCTCAAAGCGGCGGTTACGGGCAGCCTCCACAAAGTGGTGGATACGGGCAGCCTCCCCAAAGCGGTGGCTATGCTCAGCCCGGCTCGAGTCCGGGGCTTGTGATCGGTCAATCGCAGGAGCCTGAAGGGGCGACCCAATTCCTGAATATCGCCGAGTTAGCGGCCGGTGCGCCTGCTCCAAGCGAACAGAATACTCAATTTGTCGATATCAATGCCTTGCAAGCAGGGGCTGGAGTCTCGAACTCGAACTCCGTCGAAAACGACCCGGTACTCAAACAAGAGTATGCGTATGGCCCTGAAAACATCCAGTCTGGTGAGCTCACGCTGATTTTCGCCCAGAACAGGATGGGCCGCCAAGTCGTGCTCAAGCGAATTTGGGAGGGGGACGTAAACACCATGCCTTTTGAGATCAGCCAACGCTGCATGATGCTCGACCAGATCAAACATCCCCACCTTTTGGGTATTACTGGGATGTTGGCTAGCCCGTCTGGTGCCTGGGTGGAAATGCCCATGCCGTCTGGCTATCAGCTTACGAACGTGCTCGCGCAGAACGGCCCGCAGAACCCCGAACTCGTGGTTCAGTGGGTCAATCAAATCGCGCAGGCGCTGGCTCATATCCACCAGTTCCAGTTTGTTTACGCAAACCTCACCACCGATTCTGTCTGGGTTCAGGATGATGGAAACATCATGATCGAACCCTTCGACATCGTGGCGTTCCAAGATCGAGGGAATCTCGGGCCCTTTGGGCCACCAGAACTCAATATTCCTCCGCAGCAGCGTCAGGTTTATCCCGCAACGGACGTCTACAGCTTGGCTGCTGTTTGTGTGGCCATGCTCTCCGGCTACCCGCTCAATCTGGCTATTACGCCCCAGCTGCCGGCACCGTTCTCGGGTGCTTGTATTCAAGGGCTTCAGCAAGATCCTGCACAGAGGATCGCGACGCCGGCTGATTTTGCGGCGGCTCTTGCTCCACAAAAAGGCTCGGGAGGTAAAGGTATCAAGGGGATTCCACCGGAACACCGCATGAAGGTGGGAATTGGAGTCTTTGCCCTAATCGCAGTTCTCGTCTTAGGCATCGGATACGTTTCTCAGCAGAAGCCGAAGCCCAAGCCTGTTGCCGGGCCGGATATCGCAGTTGCGCCGCCAGATAACCTGGAAGAGCCAACGCCAAATACCGAGAACGCCGCAGGGGAAGACGCTCCGGCCGAAGACCCAAAGCCAGGGCTTCCCGAGGGTCTGGCCAAAGAGACAGACCCGAGAGTCGCGGTTACACTCAGTTATGAGACCAACCCGCTGCCTCCAGAAGAAACGGCAGATGCCCCTGTTGAGAAAGACCAAGAGCGCGCTGATAATGCGAGGAAAGTTGCACAAGAGGCCGTCAAGGGCATCAATCGTCTGACCAGAAAGTCTCAACAAGAGCAATACAGCATCGCACTTGAGAAGATGGCAGAAGCCATTCGCTATTCCGAACTCACCGATGAAGATAAGAAATTTATCGAAGATCTTTATGACGCCTCGCTCGTTAAGGAGATCCGAAAGGAATCGGTTGAGCAAGTTCGGAACTCCATCAAGGACGATAAGATTAGCGCCGCACGGCTCTATTATCAGCAACTTAGTAAGATCGACCCAGGTGCGGATCAGCAAGGATTCTTCAATAGAAACAAGCTGCTTAAGGCCGTTAAAGTCGAACGAACTGAAGAACCGAGTCCATAGGAACAAAAGGACCAAGGAGCTCCTATGAGAACACTCGCCATTTCACTATTGATCGCCATGACGTCCCCACTATTGGGATGCGGAGATGAAGGGCCCCCACCGCCCCCTCCAATGAAAGATTTCCGTCTCGAAGTGTCTGCCACTGAGCCCGGTGGGCCAGTTCCGCTGGCGCCAGTCCTCGTGGACGGCAAAGTCATCGGCTACACCGACCAAGACGGCAAGTTTGAAGCGATGCTTACGGAGCGTCCCGGTGCAAGCGTCACACTCGGAATTGGAACTCTCTCCGGATACCGCTTAATGAGTGATGAATCCGTGACGGAGTCCCTTCGACTTACGAGCTCGGGCCTAGGTGTACCGGTAGCTCTAAACGCGTCGTTCGAGTCTCAGAAGAAAGAATACATGGTTTGGGTATCAGCAAATTGCGACCCGAAGATGATCGACTCTACATTCTGCGAAAACCTACCTGTCCTGAAGGATGGTGAAGAGATCGGGCGGACAGACGACATGGGCCAAGCACATATCGTGTTTGTTGGCGTGCCAGAGACCAAAGTCAAGTTCAGCATCAAGACCCCTTCCGTAGATCCCCTCAAAGATCCCATTCTACCGATTCCTGAAAATCCGACCTTTGAGGTTGGACTCGGGTTTAACTCGGAGATCTTTTTGATCGAAGAAAGCTTCGTCAACGCTCTAGAAGCCCGAAAGACGAAAGCAAAGCCAAGAAGAAGTGCTCCTGTCAGAAAGCGCGTGATCAAACGCGCCCCCGCTAAGAAAAAAGAAGATCCGCGCAAGAAGGGCGAAATCGACCTCTGGTGAGGAATATCGGTCTTCCGTTCTGCCTTTTAGTCATCTATTACCCCTTTGAGTCGCTTAATCACACTTTTTGGTGTAGGTTCTAAAGCGACGATGGCGAGGTGACTATGACAGAGCAATACGACTTGGATCCAGATTCACCCATCGAGGCAGAGCTCGAAGAAGAGAGTGGCAAGTCTACTCCTTGGCTCTTGATCGTTGGACTTCTCATGGCCGCTGTGGGCGTGGCCTTTTTGGTCATGGACGGAATGGGCGCAGAAACCTATTTCTACACCGTTGATCAGGCCGTAGCGAAAGGTCCGGACCTCGTGGGCCAAAAAGTACGTATCAAGGGAAAGGTTGAACCCGGTACGATCGTAGGCAATGACGGAGAACTGCATCGCAAGTTCAACGTGATTGAAAACGGAAAATCAATCGCTGTGACTTACGATAAGGCGATGCCCGACACCTTCGATGAAGACATGGAAGTGGTTGTGGAAGGCGTCGTTTCTGACGATATGATCGTCGAGGCGAACGAAGTCCTCGTAAAGTGTCCAAGCCGGTACGAAGGGGCTCCGCCCACCGCGCATCAACCTCAAGCATCCCTCTAGCCTAAGAGGCACCTCATGAAATTGCTAGGGACAGCAGCTCTCTACGCTGCACTCTATTTCAGCATCGTTGGCATGGCACTCAGCTGGGTTGCCGGCCAAACTCAGTCACGGCGCTTTCTCATTTCGAGTCGTTGGGCGACCTACGCCACGTTCGGGGCTATCGCGACCGCGAGTAGCGTGCTTATGCACGCCCTCTTTACGCACGACTTTAGCATCCAGTACGTGGCGTCTTTCTCCGATGAATCCATGCCGCTCTTCTACTTGATGGGCGCTATGTGGGGTGGACAGGCGGGTAGTTTGCTCTTCTGGACTTCTATCGTGGCAATCACCACTGCCAGCTGCATGTATGTCAACCGCAACAAATACCAGGACATGATGCCCTGGGTTTCCTTTGTGAGCCTCGCCGTAATCACAGGCTTGTTGGTGATCCTCGTTTTCGGGTCGAATCCCTTTGAACCGTTTTCGATCATCGACGACCCAACAAAAGGAAAAGGCCTAAATCCGCTGCTTCAAACCCCCAAAATGGTGGTACATCCGCCGAGCCTCTTGACTGGAATGGCCACCATGACCATTCCGTTCGCGTTCGCGATGGCTGCACTGATCGCAAAGAACTTCTCAAATGCATGGGTCGAGGCTTCGCGTCAATGGATCCTCATTCCGTGGTTCTTCCTCAGTATCGGAAACATGCTTGGCGGAATGTGGGCCTATGAAGAGCTCGGTTGGGGTGGCTACTGGGCCTGGGACCCCGTTGAGAACGCATCATTCTTGCCATGGTTGACCACCACAGCGTTGATTCACTCACTGATGATCCAAGAACGGCGTGGCATGTTAAAGCGCTGGAATCTTGGGCTTATGATCGGTTCCTTCATCCTGACGATTTTTGGTACCTACATCACCCGAAGTGGACTCATCGAGTCCGTACACTCCTTCGCTCAAAGTGAGATTGGACCGTACTTCCTTGTCCTTTTGGTCAGTGTGACAGTCATTGGTTTTGGCATGTTCGCCTGGCGATGGCCGTCGATGAAAGCCGAGCAAAGGCTCGATAGCACCGCGTCCAAAGAAGCTGCGTTCATCTTCAATAACTGGCTCTTCATGGCCATGACCGGCGTGGTTCTCTTCGGCACCATGTGGCCAAAGGTCAAAGAAGGAATCTGGGGCCAAGAAATCACGATCGGACCACTATGGTTCAATAAGTGGATGGCCCCGATGGGCCTAGTTCTCCTCCTTCTGATGGGGCTTGGTACCGTCATGTCTTGGCGCAAGACCACCGGAAAGAGTTTTAAGAAGAACTTTATCTGGCCAACCATCACCATGCTCGTGCTTACTCCGCTCTCCCTTGCCATTTACTGGTTCGCACGCGCCCAATACTTGGGCGTTAACCCAAACCCGAACGATGTTACCTACGCCGTGATCGCAGTCGCGCTTTGTTTCTTCGCCGGCGCAGCGTCCGTTGAAGAATTCGTCCGAGGCATCTTGGCTCGCCGAAAGTCGCATGAAGAGTCTGTTGTCAAAGCGATCTACGAACTCTTGGTTAAACAGCGCAGACGATATGGCGGCTACATTATCCACATCGGAATTCTCTTCGCCTTCATTGCATTCGCAGGAAACGCGCTCAAGATTGAGAAGGATATCTCCATCGCACGTGGTGAAACCGTCACCGTTGGCGACTACACCTTCAAATTCAATAATCTTAGAGAAAAGAATGACCAGGAGAAGTTGCTGATCATCGCCGATATGGACGTGACCCAGCGCGGGAAGATGCTCTACACCATCCACCCTGGCAAAGCGATTTTCCACACGTCGCCAAACATGCCGACCAGTGAAATCGACATCCGTTCCACGCCACTTGAGGACGTCTACGTTGCGCTAGTCAACTACGACTCAACGGGCACCCGGGCGAGCTTCAAGATCTTCGTCTCACCATTTACGTGGTGGTTCTGGTTTGGCGCTGCGGTCTTGATGTTTGGCACGATGATCTGCATGTGGCCAACACGCGAAGGTCTCCATTCTCTAAGACCGACCTCGCACCTTGTGGCCCGAGTTGCCCTGGTCTCTAGTTTTCTCTTCCTCGCCATGCTGCCGATGTTGTTGCTTGCCGTGGAATCGTTTACACCATGGGGCTCAGCGTTGCGCTATGAACTGGTAGCCAACACTCATATCATTACCGAAACTACCGACTTACCATGAGCTTCCTACTCATCTTGATCGGGGCATTTTTCACGCTCGTCGCGGTCTACCTCACGCTCCAGCCCTTTCTTAAGTCGCGGGAAGAGCAGGCCAGACTCGAGCTAATCGATGATGAGATCAGAGAAGTTGAGCTCTTGCTCGCTCGCAAAGAGGCGCTTCTGCGCGGTTTGCGTGAGCTTGAATTCGACCGAGGCACCGAGAAGATCTCGCAAGAAGACTTCGAACGCTTCAAAATCAAACTGGAACGCCAGGCTATGGGTGTCATGAGAGAACTGGACCAGATTCACGGCGGTAGGGGATGGCGCGCAGAAACAGAAGCCTACGTCAGGGACCACAAGCCAATGGTCGAAAAGATTGAAAAGGCACAGAAGAGTTTGGAGTGTTCATCTTGCAGCGCACCGCTCTCCTTAGATGACCGATTCTGCGCCAAGTGTGGGACACCCGTAAGGCCCGAACTCACCACACGTATGTCACAAGAGGTGCCTGGATGAAGCCAATTCTATTCATTGCGCTACTCTTCCTTGCCGCTCCTGCCTTTGGGCAAGAAGCTCCTGCGGAAACACCACCCGAGTCACTAGAGGTCAAGCCTCAGACCGACTCTCTTAGTATCCGCGTCCACGTCTCGCATGGCACCACCTCCGAGAAGGTGGCTGACGCCGTGGTTTTCCTGAGAGCGGCGCGGCCCAAGGGTCCGTTTGAACCTACTGACCCTGAACCGCAATTTGAGTGGTCCGAGATTACCGATTCAACTGGGGTAGCCACATTTTCAATTCCAAAGAACGTCACTGAGACCGGGCTTAGAATTCATGCGGTGACCACCTACGGTGGTGTCGCGTTCAAGTCGTCTGCAGAACCGCCGATCAACGCCCTTCAACTCAAGGTCCCCGTATACGAGAAGGGAACCGATGCATCGGCCCTGAAGTTCGTGAGTATCCGAACGATCACTGAACTTTGGGAAGACTACCTTGTCTTCACCCAATTCTACGTGCTCGAGAATACCAGTAGCACGGTGATTGAGACGGTTTCTGTTCAAGGCTTCGACCACGAGCGCGGCATGCCCATCGAGTTGCCAGTCAAGGCCCTTGGGGTTCAGGTGAGCGCTGCCGGTGAACACACTGTCGTAAATTCCACGGCGTATTGGAAAGGTCGAATTAGGCCCGGCGAGAGAGTGCCAATCCAAATCCGCTTCTCGATGGCGGTCAGTAGCGCTGACTTTGTCTATGAGCAGGAAGTTGATTACCCCGTGGATAACGTCGAGGTTGCCGTTCCACTTCAGACGCAATTCCAAAAGCTCCCGCGTCTCTCGGATGTGTCTATGGCCATGCCCGAGGCAGAAATGCTTTCGGGAAAGGGCATCTTTGACCTGCGCGATGATATGGATTTCATCGGAGCAAAGGGTCCAAGCCTCAAGCCAGGTGAGTCGTTTAAGTTCAAACTATCAAACCTGCCTTTCGCTCGCCCAATTGGCCCCTTCGTGGTGCTTGGACTGGCCCTGCTCTTTAGTGGATTGGTGATCTTCTTTGGACGCCGAGAATATGCCCTCTCTCAACAATCGAAGTCGCTCCAAACCGCTATTCAATCCTTGAAGTCAGAGCGCGAGCTCGTCCTCCGGAGAATTGCCGAGTTGGAGACTCTTCGCGATGAGATGTCTGAGAATGAGTTTGAATCGCTTGACCTCGCACTCAAAGCGCGTCTGGCGATCATCAACAAGAAGATTCAGGACTTCGAGCATGAACTCAACGTCAAAACCGCTGCGGCTCAAGCCTGAGCATGAAAACGATTAGGCTCGATAACGTCTCAAAGGTCTATCAGCGCCATTTCGCCCTACATCGTGTCACCACAGAGTTCAACGCAGGTCAGCTCACTCTAGTCTTGGGAGGAAACGGCGCCGGCAAGACCACTCTAATGAATCTGCTCGCCACACTTGAGCCCCCAAGTGACGGCAGTATCCGATTTGGCGATTGGGATTTCGAAACATTTTCACGCCGCGGCCGCCGAAATATCGGTTGGGTCAGTCACGACTCCCTGCTATATCCTGAGCTCTCAGGTCGCGAGAACCTTGAATTCTACGCCAAGATGTATGGCATCAAGAACCCGAGCAAAACCGCACAAGATTGGCTCGAGAGAATTGAGCTGAGTGCGGCTGCAGACAAGCGTGTTAGAACCTATTCAAGAGGAATGAAGCAACGCCTGAGTATTGCCCGCGCCTTGATTCATCGGCCTGCCCTCGTGCTTCTCGATGAGCCTATGACTGGACTCGACCACCGCTCGAAGGACGTCATGCTGCGTATTTTTGACGAGGCGCGTTCACAAGGGCAAATTGTGGTGATGATCACCCATGATTTTTCGGTGCCTATCTCGATGGCAGACCGTGTGATCATTTTGGACCAGGGAAAACTTGTCTTCCACGATAGCACCCACGAAGGTATGAACCTTGCGGACCTCTATCTTGAAAAGACTTCCTAATGCCCGCTTGGCTATCCCAAACTAAGCATATCATCCAAAAGGACCTCCAACGTGAGCTTCGAACACGTGAGGTCTTGACCACCACATTGGCGTTTTCGCTAATGCTCATGGTCATTTTTGCATTCGGATTCTTCAAACACGATGAGTCGGCCATCGGGATTTTTCCAGGCGTTCTGTGGATATCGGTACTCTTCACGGGAACGCTCGTGTTGACGCGCTCATTTGACCACGAAAAAGAAGGCCAATGCCTTCGAGCACTCGCTCTAATCCCAGGCACGGAACGCAGCCTCTTCATCGGCAAATACATCATGAATCTGGTGTTTATGCTGGGTTTTCAGGTGATTCTGGTTCCGCTTCTACTTTTTACCTTCGGCGTGAGTTGGGAGTTCGACTCAAGTCCGCTCATCCTTGCTTTAGTTCTAGCGACAGCGGGATTCGCAGCGCTTGGAACCGTGGTTGCCGCCATGCTCGTGCACATTCAAATGCGCGATGTCTTCCTCCCTGTGATCCTCTTCCCGATGGCGTCTCCTCTACTCATCGGCGGGGTGAAAGTGACAGCACAAGTACTCTCGAACGACCTTCAAGGCCGCGAGGAGGTTCTTACATGGCTCGTGGGTATGGGCGTGGCTGACGTGGTGTACTTTATGCTCGGGCTCTGGCTCTTCCGATGGATTCTCTCGGCTATCGAATAGGCGGAAGGTAGAGCTGATGCACCTCGGACTCACCCATCAAGCGCCACCCGCTAGCTCTCAGTGCTTCGATAAGCGGTGCTTGGTCTTCGATGTGCAGAACCGCCGCATCGATCTTCCACCGTTCAAACACTTCTTTCCATCCGACCTGACCGGCAGAAGCGAGGAAGTAGTCGTCCCAGATATCTTCGTCGATCAGCTCCATTCGTTGGTCCACAAAGGCAACGGCCTGGACATCTCGGGTGGAGAGCTCAAACTCGATAAGGCCGCCTAGCGCCTGGTCGTGGAACACCCTTTGCGCAGACTCGCCCTTTAGGGCTCTGACCAATTCAATTGAGTTTCGTTTCTCAAGAACCATCGCGCCCTCGCCCTGCTTCTTCGCGAACTCAATGCTCGTCGCCTGGACAAAATGAGTGTGAAAGAGCCCTGGTTGAGCCACTATCAGGCCAAGAACACACGCAGAAACCAAACTCCAATGCAGTTTGTGTTCAAATGGCTTTGTCTCGGACTCTTGAATGGAACGAGGAAGGGTCTTCGCCAAGACAACAACCCAGATGAACGCCCACCAGACCAAATTTCGTACGGCACCCGTCCCTAGCCATGTGGCGAGCAAGAGCAAGACGGCATCGGAGATTGCGAGCCGTTTTCGTTGCGCGGTTGCGACCGCAAGCCCTGCAAAGCACAGGAGCCAGAAACCGATTCCCTGCGCATCATCTAAACCAGGAGGAGACCACTCCTGCACGGTCGTCCCGACCGTCGAATCGAAGACCAGCCCTTTAACGTAGGTAAAAATTTCGAGTCCAAGAGGATGTAAGAGCCCAATCAGTGCAGAAGCAGCGCCGACCACGACCCACTCCTTTGCCCATCGTTCTTGTGCATCCATCCAGATGACGCCAAGCATGACCGGAGCCAATACAAAGGTCCCGTGAACTTGGGCCCAAAACCAGATTACCGGCACGAGGGTCCAGAGCCACTTGCGCTCGAACCTCCCATCTCGCACGCCCAAGACGAGCACCAGCGTCCACACAAAGGGAAGGAGTGCAAAGGATTGAGTCCGAACCGCGAGACCCGGAAACGCAACCACCATCACCCCAATGGCCAATATGGATACCGACTCCACGCGAGGATTGACTCTCAGACCCGACCACATCATCAGACCAAGAGAGAGACCAAGGCTCAAATTGCGTGCCAAAACATTTGCCCCGTGCCCCCATTGACTCAATTCGAAGAGCAGCCACTGACCAAGCCAGGGCTGGTTCAGGAAGGGTTTGTCTGCGGGTAACGTGAAGAGAAAGAGATTTGCGTCAGGAAAATGGCCTGCCGAGATTTCGCGACCCATCACGAGCGCCCACCAATAATCATGAGGTGGAATGGGATTTATCGTGGCAGCAAAGAGGATCCCGCAGATGGGAAGCAGCCACCAGAACGCAGCGAGCTTCAGAGGTGAGGCGAAAAGGCGCCTGAGCTCATCCATCTTTCCCTTTGAACATCACGTATAGGAGAAGTCCTACCATGAGGAGTGCGGCGAGCAGGATCATCGGATTGAAACTTCCTTTTCCGCCAAAGAGGCCACCGCCTCCTCCACCTCCGCCACCACCGGCGGCGTCAGCATCGTCACCAGAACTACCGCCCCCCGCGCCGGAGCCTTTATCGCCGGAGCCTCCACCACCACTCTTCCCAGACCCTGACTTGCCACCTTTTGAGGCAGACGCACCGCCCGCTGATCCCGAACCCCCGGAACCGCCAGCCTCTGAGCCTCCTTGGCCCCCAGCACCACCCTGACCTTGCCCACTTCCCGCGGCAGAGCCGTCGCCGTAAGTACCGTCTTGGCCCATGGAGCCTGCCTGTCCATCTTCCTCGGCCAAAGTACCGGTCAGCTCACTATTGGCCCGCATGTACTTGTCTTTGACGGTGTCGCCGAAGACCCGGATGATGCCGAGCACAAAGAGTGCGACGAGCACAATCATCACGATATATTCAGTCGCGGTAGCTCCACGACGGTTCAGTCGAAGTCGTTTCAGCATAAGTTATGGACCGTTACAGGGTTCAAGCGCTTCCTTGTACTCTGCCCGATCTTTGAACTTCTGGCAAAGTTCGTCCACTTTGTCTTGCTTCTCGATTGCCTTAAGCGACACGAGAGCGGCCCTGACGAGCTCAGGAGTCTCTTCCTGCCCAAGAGCCATAGTAATCCACATCTCGGCTTCTGCGTGCTTCTGAAGCCGCGAGAGACCTATCGCAAGGCGACGCACCTGAAGAGGCGTGAGTTTAGAGACTTGTTGGTCCATGTAGATGCGAGTGGCTTCTTCATAATCACCTATCAGATATCGGCGATCGGCCTCCGAGGTACCTTTCTCTTTCTCCGGTGAGTCTTCTTCAACCATCTTTTCGATCACGACTTCCTTCGATTCCTCAGACTTGGCCTGCCCCTCGAACAACTCATATTCCTTTTCAACCTTTTCCATCTCGGCCTTAAGATTCACCGATTTGGTCTCCAAATCTGGCGAATAGGGCTTTCCGCACTCAATGGTTCGATTCGCGGCCGAAGGATACTTCGCTGCAAGCTCTCGGATACGTTGGTCCACCTTCACGCGGTTCGGGTCTTCATCTGTGGCGTAAGTGAGGAAGCACTTGTAGAAGCCAAGTGAGTGTTGCGGTTGGCGTAGGTGCTGATCGTAGAGAATACCAAGGTTCAGATAGGGAACCTTCGCCACGGGGTCGAGCTGCTGGGCCATGAGAAGGAATGACTCACCCTCTAGAGGCTTGCCGGCGTACATCAGCGCGGCTCCAAGGTTGGTGTACACTGGCCGAGGATCCTTCTCGTAGTTCAATAGGTACTGATACATCTGCACAGCGCTGACGTAATTCGAGGTCTTGACGTAAAACGCAGCGAGCTCGCGCGCGACTTCGATATCCGCCCCCAATCGAATCGCCTGCGCGTAGTAGCGTTCAGCCTTGGAGAAATCAGCGGTCGCAAGGCTAGCTTTCGCTGCATTGTGATAGGCTCTCCAATCCTTCTCACCCTCAGCAAAAGCCTGCTCATAGCGCGTCAAGGCCGCGTTATAATTGCCCTTCTCGAACTCTTGGTCACCGTAGGTGCGAGCTGTGGCGCACCCCGCAAGAGTCCCGAATGCGAGGAAAAACACCACCAATAATCGTTTCATGTTCAATACGGGGTCATGGGATAGAGGTTCTGATCCTTGAGATCGCGCTCAAGTTTGACCGCCCAGATATTCTCTCTCGCGCCCTTGTAGGGGAAAATAGCCTGAACTTCATTCAGGATAGCCACCATCTCTCGGTACATTTTACGCTTCGAAAGGTCGTGGTATCTGACGCGCCGCTGCTGGAAAATTGTATCCAACTCGGTACGGAGCTTGTCGCGATTCGTCTTCAGACTGGCAAACTGTGGCGGTATCGGATCCACACCGCCTTTCTCGAGAAGGGCAAGCGCCAACTCATACTTGAAGTAAGCATCGAATCGGTTTCGAATATCCACTTCGATCTTTTGAGACAATTGTTCGGCCACACGGAACTCGTTGGTCGCTCGCTCCGTGCACTCGGCTGCGCCCACACAATCGACTTCGCTACCCTGGAAGCGCAAAGGCTCAGTCTCGCTAATCTCTTGGCTGGTTTCCGCTTTTTGTTTCGGCCCGTCACCAAATACGAACCATCCAGTCCCACCTACGGCGGCCAAGACCACGAGAATGAGAAGTGGATTCGTGCGCTGAGACTTTTCGGTAGCTTTCTTCTGCGCTGCCTCAAGCCTCTGGAAATCCGTCTCAGCAACCTCCTTTTCCCCCATGGCATCCGCGCTCTGAGCGATTTCATCCCACGAAGTGATGTGGTTGTCGTCGCGTGGAGGAGCGGGTTGACCGGGAGAAGACGCAGGCTGGCCAAAACCCGATGGCTGTCCAAAACCCGATGGCTGTCCAAATCCGCCCGAAGCAGGCGGTGCAGTTCCAAAGCCACCAGATGAAGGTGGCGTTCCGAATCCACTGGGTGGACTTGCCGGCTGATTAAATCCACCTGACGCCGGAGGGGCACCAAAGCCGCTCGGTGCGGGAGGTGCGCCAAAACCACCAGACGCGGGAGGGGCTCCAAAACCGCCTGAGGCAGGGGGTGCTCCGAATCCACCAGAAGCGGGAGGAGTGCCGAATCCACCAGAAGCGGGAGGGGCACCAAAGCCACTCGATGAAGGTGGCGCACCAAAACCGCCAAAGCCTGGCTGACTATTTGGTTGAGCGTATGAAGGAGCGTCGGCGCGGAACACGAAGGAAAACTGCCCTATCTGAAGGGCGTTTCCGTCACTAAGAGCGACTTCTCCACTGACTGCAGATCCATTGATCGCAGTGAGTCCGCCTTTTGAAAGGACAACAAGACGATACGCGCCGCCCTGCCCTACAATGCGCGCATGCTGACGGGAAACGGTCGGGTGATCGAGCACGAAATCTGCGCTCTGGTCACGACCGATGGAGATGCTGGGCGTGTCAAACGTGTACTTTTGACGCTGCCCATCCTGTTCATGCTCTAACCAAAACGACATTTACAGCTCGCACTCTCACTGATTCATGATCTTCAGAACCATGGCGCCCATGACCACCACGATCACAGCACCGAAGATGAACATCAGTGGCATAAGAATCTTAACCGCGGCCTGACTGGCCATTTTCTCGATCTTTTGAGTACGCTTGTTTCGGATGGTATCCACCTGCACCTCAAGCACGTTCGCAAGAGGGCTACCGCGTTTCTCAGACTGAAGAATGGTTCCGACCATCGATTGCAGATAGTCGGACTTCACGCGCTCACAAAGGTTAATCAACGCATCTGAACGCGCCGTACCCACGCGCATCTCCTGAAGAACCACGCCCAATTCCTGGCACATCGGGTCATCTGGATTCTGCTCCTGACCACGAGTCACAACGCGGTCGAGCGCGGTCATGAAGTCAAGACCAGCGCGCATTGAAAGCACCAAAAGGTCGACGGTGTAAGGGAGTCGGCGGTCGATCTCCATCAAGCGCTCCACGATCGCTCCATTCAAGCTCAAAAATGGCATGTAGAAGCCCACTCCTGATGCGATCACAGCCACAGGAATCTGCGGAAGCCCTGTCATCATCATGGTGAGAAAGAAGAGTGCCAGAAACATTCCGAGTGCTGAAACACAACAAAGGCCAAGGAACTCGTTTGGAGTGAACGCACCCATGAAGCCAGAACGCATCAGCTTGTCGCGAAGGTCCATGCGAAGCTTGGAGATCTGAAAGAACTTTGTATCCGGCATGCTCCGGAAATAGTGAGCGAAAATCTTAATCAGAGGCAGCGTAATCGCGTAGAGATCGTTGTTCTCGAGTAGACGCTTTCTCTTGGTGAGGCGGTAGCCGAAGATCTCGTCCTCTTCCACTTCATCAGGCACAAACCCAAAAACAAAGAGGGAGAAGGCGATGAATATGAGAATGACCGAGAGGTACGCAAAGACTTGTGTTGGGATTCCAAACATGGAGACCTCAGACTTGAATACGGATAATCTTGAGAATCAAGACGACGCCGATAACGTTAAGAATCGCAGCCACAGCCAGAATGCCGTACCCAGGCAATGTCTCGAATAGAGGCGTAATGAGCTCGGGGTCCATCAAGTAGAACAACCCCACAACCACCGCAGGCATCAAGCCCATAACCCAAGCCTGCATCTTTCCTTGCGCAGTCTGAGTATCGATGACGCGCTCAAGACGATAGCTCTCTCGGATGGTCGACGCGATATCTTCCAGAATTTTTGGGATATTGCCACCCACCGTTCTTCCAATAATGAGCGCCGATACGGCGAGCTGCAGGTTCCTTGCTGGAACGCGCTGTTGCATATTGATGAGCGCTTGATCGAGGGGAGTACCGAGTTTGTACTCTTTGAGCAAAACGCTGAATTCCTGCGTAATTGGAGGACCCATCGAATTGATACAGTCTTGGATAGCGTCAGGAAGTGCAGGGTTAGCTTTGAAGCTGTTCGCCATGTAAATCATGGACTCTTCGACCTGTTCGTCGATCATTCGCAGACGCTTTTTCCACGAACTCTGAAGGTAGAACCTCGGCCCCATGATGCCGATAACGGCTCCAACAACGGTTCCGAAGAGCCAGTCGCCAAGTAGGATACTCATCATGACAATCGCGAACGCAAAGAACACGATGTGAAGGAGGAAGAACTCTTGTGGCGAAACGTCGAGGAAGAGTCGGTAAAGCTCCTTTCCTACGATACGCTCGTAAACACCACGTTCTTTGGCAACCTTCGAGGCAGCCCACTCGCCTCCTCCGACCACAGCCAGAGCGGCGGCGATGAATGCAAGCGCAATGGCGACAATGATTGTCATATCTCCCATCGGAGAACCTCTTTAGTGTGCGAACAAGTCGACATTACACCATAGTGGCGTACTACGAATAAAGTTCGTTGAAGTTTAGCTGCCTGTAAACAGATTCGCAAGGAGCACAGACTAGAAGAAGTCTTCTGCTGTGGCCAATCCTTTCACGATAAATTCCTGCACAAACGTAGGAAGATAGCCCGTCGCGAGGTGATATCCCTGCACTTTGTTTTTCTCGTCAATGCCCGTCTGCTTGTAGCGATAAATATCCTCAATGTGCACAAAACCGTCATCGTCGATCCCGACTACCTCTGAGATATAGGTGACGCGGCGAGACCCGTCACTGAAGCGAGACTGCTGAACGATGATGTTCACCGAGTTGGCAATTTGCTCACGAATCGCGCGTGTCGGGAGCTCCATACCACTCATCAGAACCAGGGTTTCGAGGCGAGAAATGGCCTCAATAGGGCTATTCGAGTGAACGGTTGTCATGGACCCGTCGTGACCGGTGTTCATGGCCTGCAACATGTCGAGTGCTTCACCACTTCGACACTCACCGACCACAATTCGGTCAGGACGCATCCGGAGCGCATTTTTCACGAGGTCACGGATCTCGATCGCTCCTTTACCTTCCAAGTTCGGAGGTTTGGTCTCGAGACTCACCACGTGTTCCTGCTGAAGCTGTAGCTCGGCCGCATCTTCGATGGTCACAACACGTTCTGTGGGCCCGATGAAGGACGAGAGCACGTTCAAGAGCGTGGTCTTACCGGACCCTGTACCACCCGAAATGATGATGTTCTTACGCCCACGAACTGCACGGGCGAGGAACTTACCCATTTCCGGGGTCAAGGACTGAAACTTGATGAGATCGCCAATACCGAGGCGATCCTCAGGGAACTTACGAATGGTCAAGCACGGGTCTTTAAGCGCAAGCGGAGGAATCACGGCATTAACGCGAGATCCGTCAGCCAAACGAGTATCAACCAGCGGAGTCGATTCATCGATACGACGGCCGCGAGGAATCACGATACGCTCGATGACCGTCATCATCGCTTTTTCGTCGTTAAAGAATCGGTCTGTGAGAATCAGCTTTCCGCCCATCTCCGCGTAGATATGCTCGCGATCCACAACCATGACCTCGGTCACTTTGCGGTGTTTGATCAGGTCCTCGATCGCGCCCAAGCCACACACGTCGTCCATCAAATCCTTGAAGACGCCTTCTTTGGTAAATGGTGGCGGAATGAGGTGGCCGTGAATTTGAAGCAACTCTTTGAGCTTTTCAGAGACCTGGCGAACCACTCGAGGAGACGCGTAGTCAGTAATCTCAAAGGAGTGGAGGTCGAGCCTTTCTTTGAGTTCTTCGTGGAGTTGATGCTTGAAGCGAATGATTTCGTTTCGCTGCTCCCTAGGAAGCATCTCCACCTTAGTACCCGTGAGGCTGATGCGCGGCTCAGGAGGCTGTGCATCCGGCGCAAGGAAGCCGAGGAAGTTTCGTACATCTTCGGGATCATTGGACCGAAGCTCGCGCGTTCCCATGTCTCGACCGTGCGAGTGACGCTTCGGCAACGGCGCAGACGTTGGCTGCGGTTGCGATTGCGACGATGGACCGCTCGGCCTCGGTGTCGGGGAAATGGCCGGTCTAATGCTCTGACCCGTCTCCGAGACCTGTGCAGATCGAGAGACAGGGGAGATCGGAGCAGACGCGCCTGATTGGGCGCCCGGTCCTTCCACACTGACCATGTAGATATCGATCTGAGCCGCCTCTCCGAGCCGCATTTCACGGACGCGATCGACGCGCTCGCCGTTGACCATACATCCATTGGCCGACTGATTCACAAGAAGGATACGATCGCCCATCACCTTGATGGTGGCGTGCCGTCGGCTGACGGTTTTTGACCCCAAGATGATATCGTTATTCTGACTTCGTCCGATCGATATTTCGGCTACAGCCTGCTCTACGGGATAGAAGTACTCTTTGCCGAAGTTATCAACGACGCGTATTTGCTTCATAGATCAATCGAGTAAGTCAGCGTTCGGATCTGGCTTGGTCTCAGCCTTTGGCGCTGGTTTAGGGGCTGCAGCAGGTGCCTGCACGTTGGAGAGTTCTGGAAGATCTTCCGCCTCAGCACCGGCATTCAAGAGGTCTTCAAATGCGGCTTCAACAAGCGTTCTGTGAAGCTTTCCACCTGGCTCGTACACGCGAGGGGTCAGGAAGAAGGCATTGTCGATACCGGTACCGACGTAGCTACGAGACTTGAAGAGCCAGCCGAGAATCGGAATTCGGCTCAACATCCAGAAGCCTTGCTCGTTGGAGGTATCAAGCACGTTTTGCTGAGCTGAGATCAGGACAGATTGCCCTTCCATCATGTTCACAACGCTATTGAGCGAGGTGTTACGCAATGCAGGCAGATCACCGACGCCGTTGGCATAATCGAGCTCCGAGATATCGGCATCGATCGCCACTTTGACGCGATTTTCGAAGTCGAGAATCGGCTTCACTTTCACGCGAAGACCGTACTCCTTCTCAACAACAGCGCCCACGTCTTGTCCAACGATACGGATGAGGAGCGTACCACCTGAGTGGTATTCAGCTTCCGTACCGGTTTCTGTGACGATCAACCCTTTCTTAACTTCCTTGATGAGGCCGTGTTGCTCCATCAGATCAAGCGTGAGGTTGATATTGCCGATCAAGGACCAGTAAGACGCGCCGTCTCCACCAGTCAAACCGATGGCATCCGGAAGACGACCAGGATTAACTTCTCCAGGGAGCACACCCGATCCGAAAGACTCTCCACCCGTGCTTCCGGGGTAGAAGAGCGGAACCTGGCCGGTACCGAAGGAGTAGTTTGCGCCGAGGAATTGACCCCAACCCACACCGATATTGTCCTGATTGGTCGTTGCCAACTGGAGGAAATAGAGGTCGATAGCCACCATTCGAGCGCCTTCAACGAAAGCCTCACGGAAGGTGGTAAAGTTCAAAACCTGCTGCGGGTAGATCTCAACAAGCTTTTCGATCTTGCGCTTGTAGATTTCGCTCGCGACCTCGCCTTCAAGCAAAACGCGCCCCTTAACCACTCGCACATCCACGCCGGAGCGCTCGCCGAGGGTTTCCCGAACTTCTTCTGCAAGCGAGTCAGGGTTTACGTCCACCACTCGAATGAGAAGCGTGCGTTGACCGCGGTCTGAGAAGATATTGACAGTGGTCACACCAGGCTGCTTTCCAGTCAGGATGATCTGACGGTTGTCCGAGGTAGGACGGGCGTCTGCGATCTGGGAGAGACCGATGGTTACACGGTCAACGCCACGGGCATTGAAGGTCAGTGTTTCGCCAACTGAAATGGTGAATTCTTTGTCTGGCGCCTGTGCGACTGCCACACTCGAGGCGAGCGCGGTTGCAGCAAAGGTCAGTCCAACAGCACCCAAGCGATTCAAGGTGTTCATGTCTCTCCTTAACTCGTCGACTAGTCTTTAGCGTGTGTTCACGCTGTCGACCCTTAAGCATTGGTAATTAACGTTGTGGAGTATGGTACGACGCGAGAAAAATCGCAACCATGGAAATTGGCATTTTCCTATAGATTCCCAAAAGAAGAGGCCAAGAAACAAAAAAACCCGGCAGGCCGGGTTTGATAGTGGAGAATCAAGAGGTTTATCGACGGTCGTCGCCGCGCTCGATAATTGGTCCTGCTGGCTTTTTCGGCCCGGACTTCTTAACCCTGACGGTACGAGCAGCTTGGATAACTTCGAGCTGCGTCATGACCTCTTTGAGTGTTCGACGCGACACGGTGTGCATGTCCACATCTTCGCGGTTTCTGAGCAGAAGCGTCATCTTTCCGCGGGTCTGCGAGATGGTGATGAGCTCAGCTTCTTCGATGGTCACCGAGAGCGTGACGGTTGCGTAGCCCGAAGCCTGACGCTGGTCACCCGTTGGAACATCGGAGATCTCTTGGCCCACAGCGAGAAGGGTCACGTTTTGAAGGAGCGTCATGGTGATGTAGCCCACGCCGTCTTCGCCCTTTTCGTCCGCCACAACTTGGTCCGCGCTACCCACAGGGAACGTCGCGAGGATGTCCACGCGATCCCCTGGACGGAGAAGGCCCGAAACGCCGCTGATAGCATCAACAGGCATCGACATCGCGCGCTCTGATGGAGGAATCTTGGACGACAAGGTCCTCGAAACCTCTTGAACGCTGAAGTCGCTCGTAAGAATCATCGCGCCCTGCTCCACGTTCACCGCCAGAGGCGTGTTGAGGTAGATGTTCAGGTCTGCCTCAAGAAGTGGGTTAGGAGGAAGGAAGCGCTCAGGCACTTTCTCGGTTGTGATTCTGTCTTTGGTGAGCGGGGTGCCAGCGGGGATATTACGCGCAGCTTTGACCACCTCACGCTGGTCTCTCATCAACACTTCGGTTTCTTTCTCTAGCTGACTTGCGTAGAGGTAGAGCAAAACAGCAGCGAATAGACCGACGATAATCGCTGCGATGAGGAGTTTTTTCTTTGCCATGCGTCATCTCCCGAGTAGCGCACTCAAGTTGAGTTAAAGTTCCACAGATAGCGACAAAATAGCAGACTGAAGGGGGCGGGTCCAGTCCCTCATTTCGTTGTTTTCCCCCAACGCTCAAAGATGTCTGTGATCACAGCGTCGGCACTTGGGATTCCGGTGCTGGGACGCTGCGTAAAAAACTCGCTTACGTTCGCTCCACGTTGCTCGGAATAACGAAGGGCCTTTGAGTAGAGATGGATCACGTCGGCGGCTTTCACCACTTTTGACTCTGGACACTCTCTTCGATGATAGCGCTCCCAGAGCTCGAGCCACTCGCCCGTCCCGACGATCTTCTCCACTGCGTTTCTTTCTGCCTCGTGGGCCACATCACCGAGAAGCCGCTTCGACTCGGGCGTCAGATCACCGATCAGAGACTCACCGATATCATGCAAGAGCGCCATCTTGAGCGCACATGCTTCGTCAACGCCTTCGACTTGGTCGCAGAGCCACATGGTGATCAACGCCACGTGGAAGACGTGAGAAGAAATGTTTTCGCACGGGGAAACACCAGCGTTGAGCCAACCCGTTCGTGGGAGGGCCTCAAGACGCTCAGTGAAATTTAAGATATCCAAAAGCTGCATAGGAAAGCTCCAAGGTCGTTCATCTTGGATGCTAGGTCACAACTTTGCAGATCGCCAGAACTCAAGCTCTAGCTAGACGACTAGACGTAATTCGAAGTAAGTGTCTCCAGAACTTTCTAAATTTGGAGATGTCCATGAAGACCCGTACCGCTCCTCTCTTCGGCCTGATCGCCCTACTCCTCTTTGCTTCATGCAAAAAGGAAGAGGCGACAGAGGTTAAACCCGAAACCAATCAGGCCGGACCGAAGACGACCGAGGTCGAAGTCCCCGCGACCGAAGAGAAATTGACCCTGAACCTCACTGCGGCCAGCATCGCTGATAATGCGGCGATCGCGGAACTTGAGAAGGCACTATCGGAGAAACTTGGGAGGTCATTTGAGGTTTCCATTTCGGCCGATGTCGCAGGAGTCGTGGAGTCGCTTCGCAACAATGAAGCCAACCTCGCCCGCCTCCCCGCGTGGCCTTACCTGGCCGCGCATCATCGGGCCGACATGTCGGTGTTTGCTGTAGAGATGGTCAACGGGAAATCCTCACAAGACTCTCTCTGGGTGGTGCGAGCCGATGAAAAGGCGAAGTCGCTGGTGGAGTTGAAATCGAAGGCGATTGGATTCACAACGAACACATCTGCAGCGGGCTACCTGTTTGCTTCAGCGGCGCTCTTTGACGCGAAGGTTCTGACTCTCGATGATGACCCGATGAAAATCTTCAAAGACGTCCAATTCACTGGTGGAGAACGCACAAGCGTCGATCGATTGATAGCTGGGGACTTGGACGCCGTGGCGCTTAGTCAGGACGGATTCGAGAAACTCGACGAGGAAACACGCGCAAAGCTCAAGATCTTGAATACCCAGGGCCCGGTACCCCGTGCGTCGTTCTCGATGAAGAGCATGATGTCTCCCGAAGACAAGGAGTCCATCAAGAAGGCGTTCCTCGAGCTTGATCCGGCGCTCATCAAACGAGCGTTTGGCGTGGACGGATTGTCGGCGGTTGAGGAGTTTGAGTATTCAGGCGCGATGGAGAAAGTGGTGCAGACGGTCGCGGCAGACCTTCCCCTTTGAGTGGAAGGCCAAGAAAAGCGAAAAGCCCCGAAATTCGGGGCTTTTCTTTTATGCGGAAGGGGGGACTTGAACCCCCACGACCTTGCGGCCACTGGCACCTGAAGCCAGCGCGTCTACCATTCCGCCACTTCCGCGCGGGCTGAGTGAATATATTTGTCCGATTGGTCTGTCAACTTAGTTCCATCGGAACGGAACACTTTGCGCGTCGGCAGGCTTGTATCCAGCTCGAGCAGGCATGACGCCGCTATAGAGCTGCGAGAAGATGGCGTTCTGAATGACCACGATCGACCTGCCATTATCTGAGATGACATCGAACGAAAACCTAAGCGCAACGTCCTTCATCCCGAGGACGATCCGCCGATCACCGCTCGGTGTCTGACTCATACCCATGACGTAGAGTTGCG
Organism: Microvenator marinus; assembly: GCF_007993755.1. Classification (GTDB taxonomy): domain Bacteria; phylum Myxococcota_A; class Bradymonadia; order Bradymonadales; family Bradymonadaceae; genus Allomicrovenator; species Allomicrovenator marinus. The sequence goes on along the minus strand of NZ_CP042467.1, from coordinate 4,933,581 downwards.
CGTTATTCAGATAGGGAATCGCGCCTGGCCGAAGCATGGTGAGTGGCTCTTGGCCCTTAAATGCTTTGTCCAATTCGTCGATGAGCTGCATGTAAGGAACGTCGTAGACGTGTTCGAAGTCGAGTCTCGGCCCGTTCACAACCTGCCTGGCCTCGATCAGAGGATACGGAAGTTGGAGCGGAGATTCTTTGTAACTCGCTGGCTTAAGGAGCGATGAATAGTCAGCAGCCTTAGGACTATAAGGGGCTCCTTGAGCGCTAGCCAATGTGGGTAGCACCATCGCAAGACTTAGAACGGCAAGTTTCAGCTTCAACATCGTGACTCCTAAATTCGAATACCTTCAGCGTGATACTAGCCGCTGGCCCCAACTATTCAAAGCCAAATTCCTTGAGCACTTGGCGACCCGCTTCAAAGTCTGAGAGTTGTCGAAGCACGCCGAACCACCCCTCCTCAATCTTGGCCGCAGCGTCGGGCAGAAGATCTTGTCGCGGCTGGATACCTCTCGCGAGGTGCTCCTTGAGCCGAGCGATAAAATAGCCCGAAGCCTGGAACTCGAATGGGCTGCCGTCGAGTAGGGTCGCCTTCGCAGACCTCGAGCTTGAGGATCGGGACTTCAAATTCTCAACCAGCATCAACATGTAGGTTCCGAAGACTTCGGCAAAGAGATCCTCGAGTTCACTTAAGTCGCGCAATTTTGGTTCGAGCCAAACGCCTTTATGCCAGCGCCATGCATCCACGCGATCGATGAACTCGTTGACCCTGGGGTAGCCCTCCAGCGCCTTTGCACCAAGCGGGTCCGAGCGATGTTGCCATAAGACGCCGTAGAACGAGAAGTCGGCAACGCTCGGGGTGTTCCCGAAGATGTAGGGTTGATCCTCAAAGAGAGTCTCTAAAGTAGAGAGGAGACGGCTTCTGGACGCTTTGAGCGCCTCTTGGTCGCTCAAGACCCCTTTTTTTGCCAGAGTCTTTGAGAGTACTCGCCCAACCTGGACACCAAGAGCCTCGGAGGCGACAGGAATGCCAAAGAAGAGCTCCCTGCCAACGCGCTTTCCACAGACTTCGGCGACGTCGGGCGCCCATCGGTCGGTGACGAACCAACGAACCATCCATTCATCCGCAAAATCTTCAAGAAGCCACGCCAGAAACCCTGCGCCTTCAAAATCCGGAATCAACGGGCGTTCCGCCCTACTCTGGATATGTTCGATGATGCGGGTTGAGTCGTTGATCGGGCGTCCAGACTCCAAGAGCATGGGCACCATGGTAGCTCCTGAGCGTCGCTTGATGGTCGCGAAACGATTGATGATGTTCTGGTGCACAACTTGGGGTGCTAGGCCCACATAATTGAGCAGAGCCCAAATCTTAATCGAATAAGGACTCGCCTCGGAAACATAGAGTTTTAGGGCCATTTTTTCCTCTCAAGTCTCCAAACTTTCGCGGTTTCAATTGCGTAAATCTCATAAAGGATACGGTCGATTGTCGCCAAAGCCGATACGCCCTCTCGCTTCAATTGGATCTGGAGTTGTAGGGTGTAGCGGCCCGGACTGACCACCGGCCATGTCCCGCGTTCTACATCTTTCAAGAGAACGGCGAGCCTAGAGCCGCGAAGGGCATCGAGGACAAGGCTTTCATCGGAGGCCGGCTGAACGTCGGCGGCGTCGATGAAGCTGATCCCTTTGTCTTGAAGGTGGACACGAAGGTCCATGAAAGGACCTTATTCAGGCAAGCAGAGGAAGAGGAAAGCGTTACATTCGTAACCGGTTGGACACTCTCCTTCTGTGGTGCAGCGCTCAGCACATACGTTGTTTACGCATGCACCCGACTCACACTCTTCCACGGTGTCCGAGCACTCTTCGCCAAGCTGCTTGGTTCCACGCGTTCCAGGGACACAACAACGCACCTCAGTCGCGGGATTGTTCTGCGTCTCGCAAACCGTGGTCTCGGTGCAATCCACGCTGTACTCACAAACCGCTGCGCTGATCTGCTCACAAGACTCAACCACGCCACCGCCATTCGTGGTGGTCTGATTGTTCGTAGTGGTCTGATTGTTCGTAGTGGTCTGATTGTTGGTTGGCGTCGTGTCGTTGTTCGACGCGTTGTTACTGGTTGTCTGGTTGTTGGACGACTGGTTTGTGCCGTTGTTCGTGGTGCACACGATATTTGGATCGTTACAATTGACCGTCTCTTCATCGTCGCTACAGGCTGCCGCTGCGAGAAGGACCGAAACCACACCTGCTGTCAAAACTACTTTAATCACGTTAATGCTCCGTTACTAAGCCATTTGGTGGCGCGCATACTAAGCCAGAAATTGCCCGTGAACAAACTTCAAATCTTGCGATAGATGGTTCGAGTGGCCACACCGAGGAGTTTCGCCGTTAACTTCTTATCATTGCCCGTCATTTTGAGCGTCTCTTCGATAACTCTTCGTTCGATCTCTTCCAGAGTCGTACCGAGCGGCACGCTCAGATGTTGCGGATTCTTTGTGGTTGTGGAGAGTCCATCGGGCAAGTCGTCCTCTCCGACAATCCCGTCACGGTCGAGAACGACCGCACGTTCGATCAGATTCTCTAACTCTCTGACGTTGCCCGGCCACGAGTAGTTTCGGAGCGTCTCCATGACTTCGGCGCGAATTCCCTGGATTTGCCGACGGTTCTTCTTGGCGTAGATCGCGAGGAAATGTTGGGCGAGCAAGGGGACGTCGTCAGTTCTGGCGCGCAGGGCTGGAGCGTGGATATTGACCACGTTTAGTCTCCAATAGAGGTCATCTCTAAAATTCCCAGTCCGCATTTCCTCTTCCAAATCTCGGTTTGTGGCGGCGATGACACGTACATCAACCTCGATCCTCTGGTTTGAGCCAAGACGTTCGAACTCTCCTTCTTGAAGCACACGCAGCAGCTTGACCTGCACGGCTGGGCTCAACTCTCCGATTTCATCCAGGAAGATGGTCCCGCCGCTTGCGGCCTCAAATCGGCCTATCCGACGCTGATTTGCGCCGGTAAAGGCGCCCTTCTCATAGCCAAACAATTCGCTCTCGAGGATGGATTCGGGAAGGGCAGCGCAGTTCACTGTGATGAACGGCTTCTTTTCGCGCTGAGAACGCTCTACGATCATTCGCGCGAGCAACTCCTTTCCGGTTCCTGACTCGCCGGTGAGTAGCACCGTCACATCCGACGGAGCGACCTGTTTAACAAGGCTGATAGCCTTCAAAATGGGTGGGGACTGACCGACGATGGTTCGCTCGTTTTTGAGCTCTGCGATTTGTGCCTTCAACACTCGGTTCTCTGCCACAAGGGCCTGCCTCTCGAGCGCCTGTGCCGCACTCTTGACGATAGTCGCCCTCTTGATGGGCTTTGTGATGAAGTCGTAGGCGCCCTCTTTCATCCCCTGGACAGCTCGCTCCACCGTGCCGAATGCCGTCATTAGAATCACTTCGCACTCGGGGCGAATCGTCTTGATGAGTTTGAGAAGCTCCATGCCGCCGAGATCGGGCATCATGAGGTCCGTGATGACCAGATTGACGGGCTCCTGGCGCAGGATTTCAAGGGCGGAAGTCCCCCCTTCGGCGCTCAGGACCTCGTATCCCTCCTTGGCAAACAACTTCTCGAGTGTTTTTAGATGCGCAATTTCATCGTCTACGAGAAGTATTCTGGCAGTGTTCATGAGATATGTGGCGTTCGGGGTTGCTTTGGGTTTGCATAACAATCGTTGCCCGCGATACCCTACCGCAGAGTTTGGCATCATCCAAACTGGCGTGAAGTCATGGCAAAACTTACCTACGTAGATAGCAGAGGGCGTGTACACGAAGTCACGCTTGGGCACCAGGCCACCGTGGGCCGGCACCCAGACCAAGACTTACAGGTCCTCGACCGAGTTGTCTCCAAGCAACATTCCATCGTGGAGAAAGACGCGACGGGCCGCTATTTCGTGCGCGATGCAGGCAGCCGAAACGGTACGTTCGTCAATGGCAAACTCGTTGAAACACGCTCGGAATTGCGAAATGGGGACCGAATTACCATCGGCTCGAGTGAGATAGTTTTCTCGGAAGAGATGAAAACTGACCCCTTGGCTGGCCGCGTGACCATCATGGCCGGGAATATGGACACCCATATCCGCGGACGAGTGGCATCGCGAGACGAAGGCCGATTCCTGCCCGAAGGAAACGTCGAAGATGAGAGGCACCTTCGCCAAGACTACGAAAAGCTGCGAATCTCCTATGAGCTCAATCAGGCCATCGGTCTCGAGATGGACTTGGAAGTCTTGCTCGACAAGATCTTGGACAAGGCGTTTGAGATTTTCCCAGCCGACCGTGGCGTGATCCTACTCAAAGAGGCTGAGAGTGCCACTTTGGTGCCCATGGTCGTCAAGGCTCGTGGCGGAGAAGCCAATATTGAGAATGTGCGGATTTCGCAGACGATTCTGAGCGAAATCATGGAAGAGAAACAGGGCCTCCTTTCGTCCGACGCCATGATGGACTCGAGGTTTGCGGGCTCGCACTCGATTATCCTGGAACAGATTCGCTCCACCATGACAGTCCCCCTGATGCACGACGACGAGGTTTTGGGAGTCATCCACCTCGACTCCAAAATCGCATCTGGCGCCTTTATGGAAAAGGACCTTCAGGTGCTCTCGGGATTTGCGCGTCAAGCGGCGCTCATGATTAGGCACCAGCGACTGCTGACCGAGTTCGAAAGCCAGGTCGTGATGCGTGAGAAATTGCACCGACTTCTCTCGCCTCAACTTGTGGAAGAAGTGGTCTCGGGCCGACTCGATATTAAGAAAGGCGGCGAGCTAAGGCGGGCCACCGTGATGTTCGCCGATATCCGTGGGTTTACGACGATTTCCGAGCGCATGCCTCCTCAAGAGGTGGTTAATCTCTTGAACGAATATTTTGAGCTGATGGTGGACATCATCTTCAAGTACGAGGGCACGCTCGATAAGTTCGTCGGCGATGAAATTATGGCTGTTTGGGGCGCTCCGATTACAAGACCTGACGACACCGAACGTGCGGTGCGGGCGGCGGTAGAGATGCAACAGGCCATGCGGCGGTTCAACGAAGCGCAAGATCTCTCGGGGAACGTGGGGTTCGAGATCGGCATCGGGCTGAATACTGGCGAGGTTGTGGCGGGCTATATGGGTTCTACCAAGAGCATGAACTATACGGTGATGGGTGACACCGTAAACACTGCGGCACGCTTCTGCAGCACGGCCGGCCCCCAAGACGTCTTGATAGGCGAAAACACCTTCAGAGAAGTTGGATTTTTATTCGACCTCGAAAAACTTCCGCCAACCAAATTGAAGGGTAAGCTCGAGCATGTAGATATTTATCGGGTTCTCAACCTCAAGCCCGTTGGTGACGACACTGAGACGCATCAATCACCTAGGAACTGGTGAGGGAAAAGAATTTGTGACAACCGGCTATAAGTGGCTTAGGTTGGACCTTTAAGAAACGCTGTACGGACCTCAACCATGGCTCAGCAACGATATCACGTCATCGAACGCATTGACGCCGGTGGCATGGCCGAAGTTTTCAAGGCCAACTCCACCAGCCTTCAGGGTTTCGAGAAGCTAGTTGCGATCAAACGCATTCTGCCTGACTTGACCAAGAACGAGCGTTTCGTGCGCATGTTCCTTGATGAAGCCAAGGTCTCGCTCCACCTAAATCACACGAACTGCGTCCAAGTTTTTGACCTCGGACTCGCCGATAGCACCTACTTCATCGTGATGGAGTTCGTGGACGGCACGAATCTCAAGAATATTATTGAGCTGCTGAAGGCGCAGGGCAAAGCGATTTCTACCGAGCAGGTAGCCTATATTGCGCTTGAAATCTGTAAGGGGCTCGCACACGCGCACAATAAGAAAGACCAGCAGAACAACCACCTCGGCATCGTCCATCGCGATATCAGCCCTCCAAACGTGCTCATTTCGTCGGAGGGCGAGGTCAAGATTACGGACTTCGGTCTGGCGAAAGCCAAATCCCAGGTGGAGACAACCGATCCGGGCATCGTGAAGGGTAAGTTCGGCTATCTTTCGCCGGAAGCTGCTCACGGTGAGGCCGTTGACGCGCGAACAGACGTGTTTGCTGTTGGCATCTTGATGTGGGAGATGCTCACCGGTACTCGCCTCTTCTTAGGCGAGTCGGATATCGACACCTTGCAACTCGTTCGAAAGAACAAAGTCCCGCCGCTTTCAAAATTCCGTAGCGATGTGCCACCCGAATTCGAGGCAATCATTCGGCACGCCCTGGAAAGCGACATTCAGAAGCGCTATCAAACGGCGGAAGAGTTGGGCCGAGCGGTATCTGCGTTTCTTTTTTCCTACGGACGCCCCGTCACGTCTTTTGATATCGCGGGTTTCGTCCAGCACTACCGGGCCCATAAGAGTCCACCGAAGCGTACCGAGAAAGACAAAGCTGTGGACGCTGAGATTCAGGCCGCGGTGAACCGAATCGTGTCGCTCGAAGAAGTCGAAGACCTCGACCTCTACCTTGCGAGCCAGTACGGCAAGTTCGAGTCGGAAGGCGGAGGAGAATTTGGCGATGACGGGAGTTTTGAGGATCCAAGGCTCTGGGCTGATTTCGGGCTGGATGACGTCTCGGTTCGGGAGGCTCCGGTCAGCGAAGACGAAGCATGGCAAGAGCGTGGACTCGACGAAATCATGCGCAGGCGCCAAACCTACCCAGGTGGGCACCCTACGATTTCACCCGAGGAAGCAACTGTGGAGGTTAACCCACAGGTGGCTCAGGACGCGATTCGCCACGCGCAGCGCGCCGCAGGAAGGCCGGGCGCCGATGTCCCCTTACACCAACGTGGGCCGCAAAAAGGCGCAGCACCTGACCGCTCCATCGAGCTAGCGCACGATATTCAGGGGCAAGCCGAGTTTGTGCCTGCCGCACAGGCCAAAGCCGAAGCGGCTGCAAAACGCTCGGGAACAACTCAGGAAATCAAGGTCAAGAAGGAAGGCTCGAAGACTGTGATGATCGTGGTCTCCGTGCTGATCTTGCTTTGCATACTGGCCGTGATAGGTGTGGTGATGACTCAGGGGTGAATTCCTTGAGCAGGGAACACCATGAATAACGACGTTTTGGTTATGATTTTGGCGGGAGGCGAAGGCAGTCGTTTGCGCCCACTCACTCAAGAGCGGGCGAAACCGGCGGTCCCTTTTGGCGGCCGTTATCGAATCATCGACTTCGCGCTCTCCAACTTCGTCAACAGCGGTTTCTTCAAGATCAAGGTCTTGACGCAGTACAAGAGCGAGTCCCTCACCCAGCATATCTCAAGGGGTTGGCGACTCTCCGAGATGGTTGGCCATTTTGTGGAGATAGTTCCAGCGCAGCAGCGAACCGGGCCAACCTGGTATCTGGGTAGTGCTGACGCCATCTTTCAGAATCTAAACCTTATTGAAGACGAGGATCCGCGCGACGTTTGCGTCTTCGGAGCCGACCATATCTACAAGATGGACGTGTCTCAAATGCTCACGTTTCATCGCGAGCGCGAAGCTGCGCTCACCGTTGCCGCTATTCCAGTGCCCATCGAGGAAGGGTCGAATTTCGGCATCATCGAAGTGGACGAAGAGTCGCGCATGGTTGGATTCGAGGAGAAACCCAAAAAGCCAAAGCCCATGCCAGGCGACCCAACTCGCTGCCTTGCCTCGATGGGGAACTATATTTTCCAGCGCGAGGCGCTTGTGGAAGAGATTCGGGTGGATGCGTTGGACCAAAAGAGCGCGCATGATTTTGGTAAGAGCATCATAACTAAGATGGCTCGCGAGTCGCGCTATTCGGTCTACGTCTACGACTTCACCCACAATCACGTTCCAGGTCAATCGGAGGCCGAGCGAGGCTATTGGCGAGACGTGGGGACGCTTTGGTCCTATTGGGATGCATCGATGGAGCTCGTTTCATTGACGCCGAAATTCGACCTCTACAACAAACGATGGCCAATTCGTTCACACCATAATCACTATCCGCCCGCCAAGTTTGTACACGACGATCCGACCAACGCCCGTGTGGGTGCGGCTATCAACTCAATCGTGGCTGAAGGTGTAATCGTCTCCGGTGGCATCATCCGCAGCTCGGTTCTCTTCCCTCGAGTCAGGGTCAATTCGTATAGCCATATTGAACAATCGGTGCTTTTCGAGGATGTGACGGTCGGGAGACGCGCTCGAATTCGCAAGGCGATTATCGACAAGGGGGTCAATATCCCTCCCGACACCACGATCGGATACGACCCCGTTCACGACGCAAAGAGATTTACTGTCTCGGATGGAATTGTAGTGATTCCTAAGGGCGCCGTGTTTGAGTGAGGCTTAGACCTTAAGTCCGCGAATCAAAGCCCTTAGAATGGCTCGTACGTTGTCCTGTGTGGGGTTAACGAGCGCAAGTGCAGTTGCCTCGAGTGCCTCGGCGCGCGCCTCGGGGCTGAGTGCCTGGCCCTGAGCCAAGTTCAGAAGTTCTTGCCCAAGAATATGACTCAGCGGAGAAGCCTCGTTAGCCGCTGCTTTTGCAGGTTGAGCCTTCGCCTCTTCTTTCTTCGCCGGAGGTTCGGGATCCACGCCACTCACGCGCAGATTAAGGAATTGCATGGGGTCTTGGGGCCGCGTGTATTCCCATGGCCCCGTTTCAAGCACCGATTCCATCGCCGAATCAAAAATCTCACTCAGAGGAGATTCCTCATGAGCGGGCAAAGAGTGCTTCAGGAGCCGTAATCGCAATTCAGCGAGGTTTGATGGAGACGGGAACGGCGTGGGTGAAACGTCCGCTGGCGTTTGCCAGAGGTCTCGTAGACGTTCGATGGGGTTGTCAAAACCTTGGATTTCAGAAGTTGACATTTAAACCGGCTCCCGCACGATCTGCCCCGACCACTGGGAAGAGCGAGGCATTCGCTTCGGAGGAATCGGAGAGTACCCACACGAGTACGCCGCTGGTGGCCAGGACCGCCCCTGCCGAGAGAAACACGATGCTCATGAGTTGTTGGGTCTCAATCGCGCTCTTGTCGTCCGCGTATTGGTTGGCTCTTGCGTCGTAGGAAATCAAGCCGGCGTAGGCATCGCAATTTTGGAAAATCGCGTCTCCAGCCGATCCTGCCGAGAGATTATCGTTCACGCACTTTGTCGAATCGAGCTCGTCTGAGACTAGCAAGCCAGAGGCAAAAAGACCGCCCGCGCCCAGAGAGACTACCCCTGCGGAAACAAGCGAAATCGCGACCCAGTTTGGACCGGCCTCATCCGAGTCTTTAGGCTCTGGATCAGGGGGAGTCTTGAGCTCGGCGTTCTTCTTTTCTTCCTCTTCTCTCTTTAATCGTTCTTCTTCCTCAACTTGCGCCTTGAGTCGAGCGACTTCTTTGCCGTCTTTGAGGCGCTGCTCGATGGTCGCGATATCTGAGAACCGGTTGTCCGGGTCGCGCAGCATCGGGTCTTTGTAGATATCCACAAGTCTGAGCGCAGCGTCAAAATCGTTGAGTCCCTCAAACGCCAGAATCCGATTGTATTGGTAGACGAGGTCCGGCTCTTCGGCGAAAGCTCGCTCGAGTAGATCTGCAGCCTCTTGCAGGCGCCCGGCGGCGTAGGCCTCGCTGGCTTGTTTGTAGTACTCTGCAGCCTTGCCGGGATCGGCCCAAACATTGGGTGAGGCGAGCAAAACGCTCAGCATCACCACAAGCACACTCGAGTATCGGGAACTATTCATAAAAGACACCTTATTCGACTCATCGAAGAGTGCTACGCGGCGCCCGACACGTCAAGATTCGTGACTAATTCCATTTTCGAGGGTCACCGACGGGTTTGAACTTCATCGGTTCCACTTTCTTTTCAGCCTCAACGGGCTCTTCTACTTTCGCGGGCTCGGTCTTCTCGACCTTAGGTTCTGAGACTTTCTTGACTTTAGTTTTTGTTGAAGCCGCAACTTTTGTCTTCGGCTCAGGTTTGGCCAATTCCGCGGTTTTCTCGGGCTCTGCCTTTTCGGGCTCTACCTTTTCAGGCTCGACTTTCTCGGGCTCAACTTTCTCAGGTTCTTGCACAGCCACAGGTTCGACTTTGGGTACTTCGGCCACTTTCTCTGGTTCGGTCTTCTCAGGCTGGGGCGGGGTCTTCTTTTCGACTGGTGGATTCTGAACCACATCTACGGGTTCAGTCGTTGCCTGACCTGAGAAAGTATCCAGAGCAAGATATGCAACTCCACCGATGACAGCCAGCATTAACGCGGCAACCAAGCCGATCAGAGCTTTGGACACGCCTTCTTCAACGTGGGGCTCCGGCGGCAATTCGATGCTTGGGTCAGGATCATGGACAGGAATTGCCGAAGATTGCAGAGCCGGATGATTCTGCGTGGATGCCAGGGGTGTGGCTCCCGGAATCGTACCCCCAAAATCAGCGAATAACTCCTCCGCCAAGGCCGGAGCCCTAGTGGGGTTCTTAAGATTTTGCAGCGCCCCGAGAAGCTCTGAAGCCGTCTGGTAGCGGTCTTGAACCGACTTCTGCGTCGCTGTGCGAATGATCCTTTCCAGCTCAGGAGAAACCACCACTCCAGGGCGCGCCGCGATAGCAGGAAGCGGCTCATGCAAGTGCTGGTAGAGCACGGCTAGTGGTGTAGGCGCGTCGAAGGGCATCTTTGCGCAGAGCAGCTGATAGAGCATGATTCCTATGGAATACACGTCTGCCGGAGGCCCAATATTCGCCTCACCTTTTGCCTGCTCAGGCGCCATATAGTGCGGCGTCCCGTAGACCTCGCCTTCTCGCGTCAGGCCTCGCGTGGCTGTCGCGTTCACCAAACGGGCGATGCCGAAGTCCAAGAGCTTCACAAAGTCAGGGTCGTTTCCAGAGCGGATGACGATGATATTCTCGGGCTTTAGATCTCGGTGCACAATCCCCTGATTATGGGCCTCAGCCAAAGCCGACGCCGTCTGGGTGATGACGTGTATAATCCGATCCAAGGAGAGTGTGGTGCTTTCCAGCCATTTCCCGAGGCTGACCCCAGGCGCGTACTCCATGGCCATAAACGGCTGGCCTGCGTCCACACCAAAATCAAAGAGCGTAATGATGTTCGGGTGCGAAAGCCTGGAGACCGCCCTCGCCTCTCTCAAGAATCTCTCAGCGCCTTCTGCCGAGGATTCAAGCTCGGCTTTAAGCACTTTGAGCGCGACTTCGCGGTCCACTGGCGTCTGAATGGCTCGGTAGACAGCGCCCATCCCGCCTTCGCTAATCAACGAGGTCACAATGTACTTTCCGCCGATGAGGCGACCGAGATTCTTGTCGTTCTTATGAGGGGAGATCGCAGATTCGGGAACGAGGTAGTGGTCGTCATTGGGGCAAGGCGACGCAACATCTCCTCCCCGATGACCACATTTTGGGCATACTGCCATTACTTTCCTAAAGATTTGTTCGCAGTCTAACGTATCAGCTACAAAGAGTGCAGACAATAAATTGTGTGCACATCCAATTTCGCATTCGGATTCATATTGTGTTATCCACGCGCAAACATGTTGGACTTTGGAGGAAGAATGTCCCGTAAATTTCTACTTTTAGCTTTAGTTACTCTCTTTGCAGGTGCTTGTGGCACCGACGATCCCGGCACACCTGCCCCGAATAATGTGGACGGTGAATGCGAGGACGAATGCGTGCTTGGCGACCGCTCGTGCATGGATGCGAACACCGTGGAGGTTTGCCTGCGCAATCCCTTGACCGGATGTTTTGCGCTTGAGCGCAGGGTCTGTGCAATGGACGAAACCTGCACCGATAACGATTGTCTTGGGGTCCCAAAGACCTGCGAAGATACCTGCCAAGCGCCCGCCAATCGCTGCAATAGTATGGGCCAATCCGAGACATGTGCCGATCATAATGACGACGGCTGTCTTGAGTTTGGTTCTGCAGCTGCATGCCAGGCTGGCGAATATTGCGATAGCGCTGATGGCTTGTGTAAGCAGTCGGAGTGTGTGGATGAGTGCGAAGAGAGCGCCACAGCGTGCCTCGAAGGCCTTCTGAGCACCTGTACGCGCAACCCTCAGGGATGCCTCGTGTTCGGCGCCGGCAAAGAGTGTGAAGCCGGAACGGCGTGCGAAGAAGGTGCCTGCGTGACGTCAACGGCATGCGAAGACGAGTGCGAAGGCGAAGAGACCATCTGCTCGCCAAACGGCGTCTTGACCTGTGGAAACTACGACTCTGACTCGTGTTCCGAGCTCTCATCAGCGGTGGCTTGCTCCGCTGGCGAAGAGTGCAGAGCCGGTGAGTGTGTTGCGGCCACGACATGCCAGGACGGATGCCTCGCCAACGAAGCTGTTTGTGTAGGAAATCAGATCTCACGATGTGAAACTCAAACTGACGGATGTCTGGCGTTCTCACCCCCAGCAGCGTGTCCAGGCACCGAGACCTGCGTGTCTGGCGGTGGCGCCACCATGTGCGAGGCCCCAGCCGTGACTGGAAAGGTCGTGATCAACGAGATCTTCTATGACGCTGCCGGTGACGATGTGCGCTCCAATGGAACATCGCCAACCTTCATCGAGCTCTTTGGCCCTCCGGGTCTTTCGATCGCGGATTTTGAGATTCAACTTGTCAACGGATCGGGTGGCGCGACTTATGGAACGTTCACCTTGCCAGCTGGTGCACAGCTTGACGGCAACGGGTTCGCCATCATCGGCATGGAAACTCCTGACAACTTCCTCTCGTTCATCCCAACGAATAAATACTTCATCATGACCTCGTACGGCGGTGGCCAAGACGGCATGCAAAACGGTCCGGATAATGTGAAATTACTGGATGTTTCGGACCAAGTTGTCGACGCGGTGGGATACGGAACCTTCGCCGGAACCAGCGTGTTTGAAGGCGAAGGCACAGCTGCCCCATCGTCGACTTCCGGACGCTCGATCGGCCGAACTAACGGCGTCGATACCGATGATAACTCGGCTGATTTCCTGACCTTCTACCCCACACCAGGCATTCCGAATGCTGACCTCAGAATCAACGAGGTCTACTTCGACCAACCTGGCACGGACACCGGTTCAGATACCTTTGTTGAGGTAGTTGCACCGATTCAAGGGTGGGAAGATATCGCGCTCGACGGCTACGTCTTGCGTGCCATCAATGGTCTAAATGGCAACGACTATATCTTCACCTTTGATGAAAATGGCACTGCAGTCGTGGATGGAGTGGACTTCAGCGGATACACCCTTAACGAAGGCATCAACTCGGGTTACGTCGTGGTCTGCAATATCGACACAGCTTCAAACGCGCTCTTGAACCGATGCACGGTGCCCTACGAGGGATCGGATTTCCAAAACGGGCCCGATAATTTCGTGCTTGAGTTTGGCGGACGCGTTGTCGACGCAATCGGCTACGGTTCATTTGGCGCCTCAGATACTTTTGCCGGCGAAGGCAGTTCCAAATCTTTCTCGACGAGCAGTGCCGGAAAATCACTTTCACGATGGCCAATTTCGGACCCAAGTGTGGTAGGAGACACGGATGATAACTCGGTGGACTTCCACTTGATGACTCCGAGTCCCGCATCCGACAACTCGCCCTGAGGACGTATGAGCAGGCATGACGACGACAACCAAGGCTTTGATGAACCCGAGTTTCGGGAATCAGATGGCCCTACTTACAATCTCGAAAAGACACTCAATGCTCCGCGCAAGAAGCACGGAACACGAGTCGTCATGAATTTTGTGTGTTCGGGCTGCGGCCTTGAATCGTCGCTGGACTACAAGCCCAAAGGCGTTCCACTGAATGAAATCCTCTGCGAAGCATGCATGAAGGCTCAGGGGAAAGTTCGCTGGGAAATGGTTCGCGAAAAGAAGGAAATGGAGACTAAGAAACGCTCTTGGATGATGACCTGCACAGAATGCGGTCGCCAAGAGGAGTCCTCCAAGCCACCGCGTCGCGGCAAGCCCTACATTTGCCGTCGTTGCTTTCGCGAAGAGGCATCCCCCGACCATAGCCGTCTAGAAGGCGTGGAGGAGATCGAGGATGCTGAGGTCCCAACGTTTATTCGGCGTAAGAAGGTCGAAGAAGAGGATTAGCGCTAGAGTGGGAGCGTTTGAATCTCCCAGTTGGCGTCGATCCAAGAGACACCGTCGTTCAGACGGACGCTCTCCTTTTCCTCCCAATTCTGAAGCATAGCGGCCCTAAAGGCCGGATTGGAGGTAGTCTTTGGCTTGTGGCCGGCGAAGAGAGCGTCCTCTTGCACATCAAGGCCCGCAAACGATTGTGCATAAATCGGGCTGCCGATACCCACACTGAACACGTTTCGATGAGTCGCAATGAGAGCCTGAAACTCGATTTTGTCGAGTTCTCGAAGGCACTGAACTCCTTCGAGAATGGCGTTGGCGAGCTCTTCAGTACTCCTATCCCCTGCCCGTGTTTCCGCCTGGTGTATATGGGTCATCAGGACATGGAAAACCACCTCATCCAACGAGGACCCTTTGATGTTCTGCACGAGAAAAGGCGCCACGTGGTCCACAAGATCTTGTCTAGGCAGGTCCTCTGCTGAGCTCATACCGGCGCTCGCAAAGACCCAACGTCTGAATCTGAACGGCTGCACATCGTGGGCATTGCGCGTGACCTGGTCGTCGTTCAGGCTGGCGATGGTTGCCCGAGCGGGTACGTCGGCAATCAGTTCAATGGGCGAGGTCCGGCTCGGCTTTGGATTGATCCTCAGAAGCGAGCGTTCATTTTGAACCCAACCGATCCCAGACGAGGATGTCACCAGAGATTCAGAGGGCTCGACCGTCTTGAAAAGATGGGACGAAAGCGAAATATCGTTGCATATATACGCGAGTATACGGGCCATTTTGAACTCCAACTGCGGTGTGGCGCGATTCTCGATGTTCTCGATATTTAGACGCGGAAGTCCCGAATTTGATTCAGATGGCTGACCTCTCGCGCCTTCCTATGGTATCAAACCCGCGTGATGAATCTACTCTATTTCATAGCGCTCCTCGTGGGGCTGAGCGGGTGTTACGCACAGACAGGTCGACCCGTCAAAGATGACGCGCAGGGCTGGATTGAGCACGCCGACCGCGCGTGTGCAAGGCAGGATTACGACGCAGCTCAGACCTTTCTTTTGAGGGCGTGGGAGCTCGACCCGAAGAGTGCCGAAACACGACTTGACCACGAACTTTGCCCAAAACAAGGCTTGGATGACGATGAAAACCTATGACCGATTTGTGCTCGATATCGAGGGCACAACTACATCTATCTCGTTTGTCTACGATGAGCTCTTTCCCTTCGCTCGAAACGAAGTGCAAAACTATCTCTCCCAAAACTGGGATACGCTCTCCGAGGTTCGTGCCGGCCTGTTGGCACAAGCCGAGTCCGACAGAGCCGAGGGACTGAGCGCTCCGCTCCCCGATTCCCCTGAAAACGCTGCCAAAAACGTGCTCTGGCAGATGGACCAGGACAGAAAGACCACCGCGCTCAAGAGTCTTCAAGGCATGATTTGGAAAGCCGGCTACAAAGACGGCCGCTTGAAAGGACACGTCTTTCCCGATGTTCCAGCGGCATTGCATCGTTGGCACGGTAGGGGCGCAAAAACTTATATCTACTCTTCGGGTAGCATCGCCGCACAGAAACTCCTCTTTGGCCATAGCGTGGCTGGCGACCTCACAGGCATGCTGAGCGGCTACTTCGACACCACCACCGGCCCCAAACGTGAGGCGGCTAGTTACCGTCTCATCAAAGAAGCGATTGGTGGCGAGCACGTTCTCTTTGCCACGGATATCCTTCAAGAGGCTCAAGCCGCGTCGGAAGCAGGGTTTGACGTTGTGTTGATGCAGCGCCCCGGAAACGCCGAGCAAGGCGCGTACGCATTCCCATGCGCCGCTGATTTCGAAAAATTTAAATAGTTTTTTTGACACCGATCCGTGGCGTCATAAGCTCGTTTTGAGGGCGGTTTGGTCCAGCGCAAGGATGCGCATTTCGACCGGAGAACCGCATTAAAACTGGCCGTGAAGGCCCGTTCGCAAGGATGCGAACGCGACGCGACAGGGAAGTCATGTCATCGATGGAGATCTGGTCAAACGACCAGCCGCAGACGCTATCTGCACCTTATTTTCAGAGTCCCGAATTTACACTTTTTCAGGGTGATTCACTCGAACTGATGCGCGGCATGGCTGACGCACAATTCGATATGATTTTTGCTGACCCACCGTACTTTCTCAGCAACGGTGGCGTAACGTGTAAGAACGGCCGCATGGTTTCTGTGGATAAGGGCCGCTGGGACCGAAGCCAGGGTGCTCAAGCCAATCATGAGTTCAACATGGCGTGGCTCAACGAGTGCCAACGACTTCTCAAGCCCAACGGCACCATGTGGGTTTCAGGGACCCATCACGTGATCTACAGCATCGGCTTTGCTATGCAGCTTCTGGACTTCAAGATCCTCAATGATATCGCGTGGTTCAAGGTCAATCCTCCGCCGAATCTCTCGTGCAGATACTTCACGCACGGGACGGAGACCATTCTCTGGGCGGCCAAGAACCATAAAGCCAAGTACACCTTCAATTACGCGCTGATGAAGGAAGAGAACGGCGGCAAACAGATGAAAAATCTATGGTCGATCATGTCACCTCGAAAAGACGAGAAGACGTTCGGCAAACACCCTACCCAAAAGCCGATGGAGCTTTTGCGCCGCATTGTGCTGGCGAGCACCGACGAAGGCGCAACGATTCTCGACCCGTTCTCGGGTTCGGGAACGACTGGAATCGCTGCGGTTTCACACGGTCGTAAATACGTCGGGCTCGACCAGAGCGATGAATATCTCGACCTCTCGATCCGCCGCTTTCAAGGCCTGCAAGAGCTTCAAGAAGCCGAGGGTTAGTCGATAACTTCGACCTCATCGCGTGTCACAGCGCGTATGAGCTTGGTGAGTTCTTTACGACGGTCCGGATCGTCGTCGTAAAGATTGCGAAGCTGACCGACAAGGTCTTTGCCACGTCTAAACGAGCCGACCAAATCCCCCGACAAATCGGTGGGGTTTGAAACCATCTCCAAAATCTCGGGGAGTGTACTTCCGTTTGCCCAGGCTTCTCCGAGCGGCATGATCGCTGGGGTACACACAGGTTCGCCCTGCACCAGGCCGTACGCCGCTTGAACGATATCGGAGTTGAAGACAGCCTCCACAGCGCTGAAAGTAGACCACCATTCTTCGGAGTCGGGTGGACGAACTCTGGCCGTTCTTGGAAGCGTCTGCACGAGTCCGCACATGATGCCGAAGATCATTTCGGGAGACTTGTCCTCGAAGATTCCTTCGAGCAAGAGCTCTGTCACCAGTATTTCTTGGAACTGGATCTTCTTGAGTACTTTTGCGGCCGAACGCAACGAGCCGTCGGGATTTAGGTAACCAAACGTTCTCAGGAACTCGACCTTCTTGAGGAAGTTTTCCCAGAGATGGGGACGCCCGGCCTCAGCAATCGCTCGCTCAAGCACTGCTTCTTCCAGATTGTATTCGCGCAGCTGCTTGTCTGACGAAGGCTTCGCCGCCCTCAACTCGCGCAGATCCTCCTCTAAAAACTCAACGTCCTCGGTGTACTGATAGGCTTTAAACGAGCGCCCCAAGATGACGCGAATCTCGTCGTCCGAGTAACGCTCCAAAAGGTTCACAACCGAATTGAAGGAAAGATTGAAGGACGAGGAGACTGGCTCGCTTCGGCCTCCGAGCAGGGTTTTAAAGAAAGTTGACGCTTCGCTGAACTCGCTAAAGTCCATGCGCATGACCACGTCGCCTTCGGTATCAATTCCACGGCGACCCGCGCGTCCGGCCATCTGCATGAACTCGCGTACGCTCAGGGGGACCATTTCCACCCCGTCAAATTTCTCTAGCGAATCAAAAATCACCGTGCGCGCTGGCATGTTGATACCGAGCGCAAAGGTCGACGTGCAGTAGAGAACTTGTATAAGTTTGGCCTCGTAGAGCTCCTCTACCAACGCCTTGAGCGCCACGTGAAGACCCGCGTGGTGGAAAGCAATCCCTTTCTCCAGAAGTCCCTTGAGGTGCGTCGTAAAGACCTCGGGGTACTCGGACTCAAACGGCGCGATACGCTTGGAGATTTCCTGAGTTTTTGCGCTCCGCGCAAGCGTCCTACCCACCGGTGTTCTGGAGAGTTCGAACGCGAGCTGTTCGGTCATCTTGCGAGAGTAGATGAAGTAGAGCGCGGGGTATTGGTTGGCGGGCAAAAGCCTAAAGACATCTACGTGGCGCGTGCGCTCGGCGAAGTCGTTGCGCCGCCCTCCCCTGCCTTTGTCTCGTCGGCCTCGACCCTTGCTTTGTGAGTCGCGGTCCGAGCGATTTTCCTTCTTCTCCTTTCGCCACCTTCGCCATGACTTTTCAAAGTCCTTCGGGGAGACGAGGCCCGTCTCCTGATTGACCATGTGGAATTCGAGAGGAACGGCACGCTGGTTTTCGCGCACGACCTCCACCTGAGTGCCTCGGATATGAGAAAGCCAGCTCGCGAATTGCTCGAGGTTCGAAAGCGTTGCGGAAAGGCCCAGAATTCTCACCGTTCTCGGCAAGTAGATGAGCATTTCTTCCCAAACGGTGCCGCGATCCGGGTCATCTACGAAGTGGATCTCGTCCACGATTACAGCGCGGAGACGGCTCGTCTCTGGAAGGCGCATGTAGCTAGCCGGTGCTGTGTCTCGAAGCTCTTGAGCCTCCTCGGCCGAAGTGTTGAGATCCTCATGCTCCTGAAGAAGGATATTTCTCAGGATTTCGGTTGTCATGATGCGTACTGGAGCGTCGCGATTGATCACGATATCACCCGTGACCAGCCCGACCTTCTCCTCGCCGTATTGACGCGAATACTCTCGGTATTTCTGGTTCGAGAGCGCCTTGATAGGAGCGGTGTAGATTACCTCTCCGCCATCGTTGAGCACCTGCTCAATCAGGTAGTCCGCGATCAGGGTCTTTCCCGTTCCCGTGGGTGCGGCCACCAACACCGACTTCCCATCCTGAATGTGGCGTACGGCGTCGGCCTGAAAGCCGTCGAGTTTCAATCCATGAAATTCCATTTAATGCCTTGTTCTCTACCCTCGACGCTCGATGCGAACGCCGGGATCTTCTACATCCCACGGGAGTACGTCATGGTGTATACCCCAACCACCCCAATGTCCGGCACCAAGAACTGCAACGGAAACTGCAATCCACGCGAGCGCTCCGAACTTCATCGCTTTCTTCTCACCTTCGTAACGCCCCCACTCGAGACCAGCAAACGCGGCTCCAGCGCACGCCCAGACCAGAAGCCCTAGGTTTCGATGGTGGATGAGGACATAGGGGCCGTCTTCGGTCCAGAGCTCACGTGCAGCCAACAAGCCGCTGATCGCCGCAATCGAAGTCGTCAGAAAGGCAAACCGCGAACCCCAGACGAGCGCCGTCCAAAGTGAATCCTCGTCACGTTTGAGCGTGTATATTCCGAAGGCCGCGAGCACAAAACTCAGGGCAATCGGAAAATGCAGGCTCAAGTGATGAATCCACGCCATTACTTGGCTCCAAGCAAGGCAATGGTCACTCCGTCTCCGCCCTCTTCGCGCTCACCACGTCGGTACTCTTTCACGTAATTCGAGCTCGCCAGGTAGTCTCGAATGGCGCGCTTTAGCGCCCCGGTTCCATGCCCGTGAATAATCATCGCGCCGGCCTCACCCTGCATGGACATCGCGTCCAAGAAGAGGTCGGTTCTCTCGATGGCCTCCTCCACACGCATCCCGCGCAAGTCCACCGTGTTGGCTGAAGTTTGAACAAAGACTCCCGAAGGTGGACTCTCCAACGTGGGGCCAGGTCTCGAAGAGCGGCCTTTTCTCGCGGCTTCGGATGGGAAGTAGAGGTCGTTTGCCTGTGCCATCAACTTGATGGCTCCAACTTGGACCTGCACGTCGTTGTTGGACGTAGGCTTAGAGAGAACCACGCCAGGACGTTTGAACGACGCAACGAAGACATCCATGCCCACTTCGATTTCTTCGATCTCAACCGGCACGTATCCCGAGGCGTCTGCGCTCGGAGCGCGAGTCTTCTCCTTGACGGACTCAAGTGCCTTCTCAGCCTCTTGAAGCTTTCGTTGCGCTTGATCCACTTCGCTTCGAGTAATCTCGGCGTCTCTCAAGGCCTTGAGTTGCGCTTTGATGGTGTTTCGCGCCTCATCTAGACGTTTCTTGAGCGCGCGAGATTCCTCGTGCAACATCTCGCGTTCCTTTCCACGCAATTCCTGAAACTTATTCTGGTACTTATTGCGTGCGACCTCGGCCTCTCGGCGAAGTTGTTCATAATGTTTCTGCTCAGCCTTGAGCCTTGTAGCCTGGTCCTCAAGTTGCGCGAGGATTTCATCCACACCCAATTTACCCTCGCCTTCGAGCACACGTGCGGCGCGCTCCACGAGATGCTCAGGAAAGCCGAGTCTGTCAGCGATTCGAAGGGCGAACGAACTCCCCGGTACTCCGAGCGTCATCTCGTAGGTCGGCCTCAGGCTTTTGACATCAAAACCCATGGAGGCGTTAACGAAAGACGGATTCTCCAGGGCCAGCGTCTTGAGACCTTCGAGGTGCGTAGAGATGAAGGTCCGCGTCTGACGCGTCGCCAAATCTTCCAAAAGTGCCACGGCGAGCGCTGAGCCCTGTTGAGGGTCAGTACCTGCAAAGAGCTCGTCCAAGAGCACAAGCGCCGACTCATCACATTGGGGCAAGAAACTCGTGATATTGGTCAGGTGAGCCGAGAACGTAGAGAGATCTTTCTCGATGCTCTGCTCGTCTCCGATGTCCGAAAAGACCACCTTGAAGAAAGGAATGGACGAGCCTTCGTCGGCCAAGACAGGCATGCCTGATTGCGCCATGAGCGCGGCCATACCCAGGGTCTTGAGCAAGACGGTCTTACCGCCAGTATTAGGCCCGGATACGATGAGCACACGCTCATCCGCACTCATCCGCACATCGTTTGGAATCGTGGTTTCTCCACGGTCCTTCAGCTTCAGATAGAGGAGCGGATGCCGAGCACGTCGAATCTCCAGATTCTCACTCAAAGTCGGGATGGTCGCTTCGAGCTGAGTGCTCAATTTGGCCAGCGCTCGGATCAAATCCAAGTACGCGATGACCCACGAGTTATGAATCAAAGCATCGGCAGATTCTGCAACGAGCAGGCTCAAACGCTGCAGGACTCGGCGCTCTTCCTCTTCAACCTCGATCTGGGCCCAGCGAAGCTGATTATTGAGTTCGATAAGCTCTTGAGGCTCTACGAACGCAGTCTGACCGCTACCCGAATAACCGTGAATGATTCCGTCAACTTGCCGCTTCGCGCTCACCCTTAGCGGCAACACGTAACGGTCTTCGCGAACCGTGAAATACTGGTCTTGGAGGAGATGGTCTTCTTCGAACGAGCGCAGAAGTTTCTCCACGCGAGCCTTGATCCTCTCCGTCTGATTCTGGACTTCACGACGCAGCCGGCCGAGGTCCGGGCTCGCGTTGTCGCTGAGCCTTCCACCAGGCTCCACGGCGTAATGTAGCGCGTCTCGAAGATCCCGACATGGGTCAAGACCCGCCACTGCTGTTTTGGAAAACGGGGACTCGACGCCTGCCGCTAGGCTCGTCAGCCCTGGGGCGAGCTCCGCTCGATGCCTGAGGTAGCGTCGTGTCCTCGAAGCGACGTCACACGTCTTGGCAATGGCTTCCAAATCATTGGCGCTGAGCACGCCTTCACGAGCTGAATACGCGACAGCATCTCGAATTCTGGACGCGCCTCTAAGCGGCAAGTCGTCCTCGGTCTCAAGGAGCGCCATACACTCAGCGACCTGCTGGAGACGCAGTTGCGCGTGCTTCGCACTAGGCAGAGGTCCAAGACGCCCGGCAATCTCTTCGCCTTCCGGGGTCAATGTTCGCCTCATCACGAGCTCGACGAGGCCCTCCCATTCCAAATCCGCGGCGGTCTTCGCCGGAATCTTGGGATCGCTCGGCAAAAGCGTCACATCAAAGAGCGCCTGCGCCTCCCTGCTTATTGTTGCGCCTTCGAGCGCGTCATCTTGGAAATATTCTTGCATGAATCAACCTTGATCCCGGCCACCTAAATCTTTGAGGGGGCATACATGGTCTGGATTAAAATCGCAACGTGTCGACGTTAGTACATGAGTGAAGCTTCTGAGAGGCAAGAGACGAGGTACGTATGAAAAGGAGTTTATTGATTGGGTTCGTGATTCTGTTTGCATCAACCGCTGCGTTTGCGCAGGCACTGCCGGACGTGGCGACGCTCTTTGATGAGCAAAAGGGCCGAGTTGTTTCAGTACAAACCGAAGTCAGCGCGGGATTCGGATCGATTTTCGGGTTTGGCACAGAACGTAGGCCCACCCGAATGGGGCAAGGCTCGGGATTCATCGTAGACTCGGCCGGACTGGTCCTTACCAATAACCACGTGGTCCAAGGTGCTGAGAAGATCCAGGTCACCTTAAATGACGGAGAATCTTACGAAGCCGAATTGGTGGGCGCCGACCCGAGCACGGATATCGCGCTCCTCAAAGTGGAGGCAGGACGCTCCCTTCCTGCGGTGGAGCTCGGCTCCTCGACCGCGCTCCGAGTAGGTGAGTGGGTCGTTGCCATCGGTAACCCTTTTGGACTCGATTACTCGGTCACGGCCGGAATCGTGAGCGCGATGGGCCGCAATATCGGTGCCGGACCTTATGATAATTTCATTCAGACCGACGCGTCCATCAACCCGGGAAATAGCGGTGGTCCTCTCTTCAATATGAAAGGTGAGGTCGTGGGTGTGAACACCGCGATCATCAGGGACGGTCAGGGAATCGGGTTTGCCGTTCCAATCGATATGGTCAAGGCGATGCTACCTCAATTACGCGACAACGGGCGCGTCTCGCGCGGCTTTATGGGCATCGGCGTTCAACCGCTTGATGACGAACTCGCCCGCGCGTTCAACCTTCCTAAGAAGCATGGCGTGGTCATCGGAAGTGTAGACGGACAGGGACCAGCAGCGAAGGCTGGACTGCAGCCCGGAGATGTGGTGACTAAGATCGACGGGAAGCGCGTGCGCGAAATACAAGAACTCCTGATCGCCGTTGCCCAGAGCCCGCCCGGGAAGAAGATTGACGTTGAATACACACGAAACGGCAAGAATCTTGCCGCCAAGGTTCAGGTGGCCGAGCGCCCTGAAATTGGACAAGCAAGTACACCGAATTTTGAGCGGCCGGACTCCGGCGTGCAAAATCTGGGCATCAATGTAGCTCCGGTGGACGCACAGGTTGCAAGGCAGCTCGGTGCTGAGATGGGCAAGGGAGTGGTGGTGACACGCGTAACGCCTGGAAGTGCAGGCGCCCGCGTTCTTAGACCCGGAGACATTATCTTAAGAGTTGGTGAGACGGCGGTCTCTTCGCAGAAAGAGCTTGAGAATGCGATATCGAACTCCAAAGGTGTTTTTCGTTTTCTGATTCAGCGTGCAGGACGTACAATATTTGTCGCTGTAAAGATTGGGTCAAAGTAGAATTACTTTAAATGGGACAAAGTTCATGACCAATGTGGTCTTGGTGGATTCAGACCGATTTTCGAGGGGTATTTTCGAGAGGATTCTGTCGCATCGAGGCTACAAGGTCTCTACATACGACTCGACAAGCAGGGTTCCGGCACATTGCGTGACCGACGAATGTTTGTGCGTGGTGGATTCGAATGAGGAGTCGTTGGAGTGGCTCAAGGAACGACGCGCAACCGGCTGGCGAGGAAGAATCGTACTCCTGAGCAGCGTCTTCGAGCCGCTGGCTGAGCCGCTAAGTGCAATGGCCACGCTAGTCATTCAAAAGCCCGTCTCGCCCCTTGAATTTGCGGTCCAAGTCGACAGCCTTAGGACCTCCGCACTCGAAGAAAGTTCGGATACCGAGCTTGGGCTGGATTCGGTTGTGCTCGAGGCCTCGAAGACGGTTGAAGATGGTCTCACGGAGCTCGAAGAGCTTCTGCATCGCTCCAGGCGAGACCCTTTGCTCTTGGACACATTACGTGACAGGGCGCAGATGCTTCAAATTCTGACTCGGCAATCCGGATTGGACCTTGTGAGCAGTTCGCTGGCACGTTTGGAACAGGGTGCTGCTGCCGCCCGAGATGGGCGCCTAAACCCTCACGTCTGGGCGGAGCTTCGAGATGTGCTTGATACCGCAATCATCGAAGCGAGGCGGGAGCAGATCGAGCATGTGCCGCCTCCAAAATCACGGCACGTCTCCAACCTTGTGGTCGTCACCGAAGACGAATGCATGGTCGCCGACATCGAAAAATGGAGCGCCGAGAACCTCATTGGCGTGATCAGGGCGAGCGAAGACGACTTTTTGGACGTACTAAGAGACCCTCAAGTGGACGGGGTCTTGATGGACGCGAGTCGCCCACGGGCGTTTGAGTTGACTCGTGAAGCGCGAGAGAGGCAGCGCACTCAAGATGTTCCCGTGACACTTCTCATGCCTCAGAATATGGCGTCGCAAACCGGAGCGATGGAGTTTCGCGTTGAGGCCGCACACGTAGGAGCCGAGCGCATCCTCGAGAAACCGATGGAGCGAAACGAGTTCCTCGAGTCTGCTCGTTTCATGACCGGACTCAGGCGCGCCGCGAAGCCACACGTGCTTCTCGTCGAGGACGACCCGCATTCGGTAAGCGAGATTCGGTCCTACTTGGAGTCTATTGGTATGGCCGTTTCGGTCCGCGAGAGTGCGGCGAAAATCGTCCAAGACTTAGGCTTGCTTGACCCTGATGTGTTGATCGTGAGCGCGACCTTGCCCGGAGTAAACGGCTTGGATGCGTGCCGGATTGTGCGCGCCACCCCGAGGTTTCACGACCTTCCAGTCATCGCGATCTCAACCCAAGGCGGTACCCGAGCGCGCGTGGCCGGATTCCGCGCTGGTGTGGACGATTTCCTGACCAAACCGATCGCACGTGACGAGCTCCACGCCCGCCTAGCAATTCGAATCGAACGTATGCGTCGACATCGAGAGCGTGCCGACGTGGACCTCTTGACCGGCCTCCTGACGCGTCGCGCGTTCCTCGAACAAGTCTCGCTTCGAATCTCGGAATCTCGTCGCAAGAGGCGCGAGTTTGCGCTTTGCATCATCGACCTCGACCGCTTCAAAGAAGTCAATGACGTACACGGCCACTTGGTAGGCGATAAAGTGCTCGCCCAGCTCGGCCGTCTGCTCAAGAATCGCTTCCGCCATGAGGACCTTCGCTGCCGATGGGGCGGCGAAGAATTCGCCATCCTGCTTGTGGATGAGGGCGCAGTAACGGCGCGCCAGGTAGTTCATCGTGTGCTCGAAGAGTTTCGAGAAATCACTTTTCACGGCGATACCGGAGAGGAGTTCCACTCAACCTTCAGCGGTGGTATTGCGGAGTTCGACACGGACTCGGACCAGTTCGAAGGCCTCATGCGAGTGGCTGACGAACGGCTCTATCAGGCCAAATTGGCCGGCCGAAATCGAATAGCCATCTGATGAGGAGCACTCTTGCTCAGCCCAAATCTACTACTCAGTATTCCGGAGCTCGGCCTCGGTGCGACCGGCAGTGTGCGCATCCCTGAACTACAAAACGTTCCGACGACCGCACGCATACGCGAGCTCATAGACCACCCCGCCTTTCAGCGACTTAGACGAATTCGACAACTTGGTCCCACGCATCTGGTCTACCCAGGCGCAACCCATACTCGATTCGAACATAGCCTTGGGGTCTACGCGTGTACGATTCTCTACATGCAAAGCTTGCTTAGGAATAACGCGGCGCTGCGCGACTCACTCGCTGAAGAAGACGTGATGGCCGTACTCCTCGCGGGGCTACTCCATGACTTAGGGCACTATCCCTACGCCCATAGCCTCGAGGCTTTGCATCTAAAAGGCCGAGACACGCCAAAACACGAGAACGTGGGCGCCGAAATCATTCGTGGCAATATCGAGCATCTGCGAGGAGAACTTTCGATTGGCGAGTTGATACGCTCGCGTTTCGGAGTAGACCCAGAGCGTGTGATCGCATTGAGCTCAGGGCTTGGTCCGAGAGCCACGCAAACCGACAAGGTTCTCCGCTCAGTAATCTCGAGCGCCATCGATGCAGATAAGATGGATTATTTGGAGCGGGACTCGATCCATCTCGGTGTGCCGTACGGCCGAAATTATGACCGCGAACGGCTCCTTTCCTCGCTCACCTTGAACACCAAAGAAGACCGGGTGGCCCTCTTAGCTCGTGGGAAAGTCTCGGCTGAGATTTTCATTTTTGGGCGCTACACCATGTTCTCCGAGGCCTACTGGCACCACACCGTGCGCTCGGCGAGCGCGATGCTTGAGGCGGGATTGGCCGCGTTTCATAGTCGGACCGAGCTCGGGGTAGACGAACAACTCGAAATCCTGCTCCGACGTAGTGATGATGAGTTCTTAGATTGGCTCGTGGAAAATTCGCCGGACCCAAGCGCCGCGCGCTACCTCATCGAGGCCTTGAGCGGAAACCGGCGTCAGCTCTACAAACGGATCGCGACCTTTAGCCGCGTTTATCAGGAAACCACCAAGCAGCGTGCCTACGAGCGCATCTATTCGATGAGCTCGAGTGAGGTCTACGACCTGGTTGATAGGCTTCGAGCTCGTATCTCCGGCATGGTTGGCTGGCCGCTACATCCAGCGGATATCATCATCGACACTCCGCCGCGCGATAAGGACAAACTTGAAACGGTCGGAATCGTGTATCCAGATGCAAGTGGAAAGAAAGAATACCCGCTGCACGAGCTCTCGCGTGTGATCGCCGGGGTCCAAGACGATTTCATGATGGTCGTAAAGAAGATCCGGATTTTTGCACACCCACGTGTCGCAAGCGCTTTGGTCGGAGAGGAAAAGCTAGAAAAGGCAATACTTTCTGAGGTTTTAAAATGAAAAAGTCCTACTTTTTTTTCATCGCCATATTTTGGCTGGGTTGCGCGAGCACATCGAGCAACACGAAGACCGAATCGAAATCCACGGAGCCAAACGCTCAGGTTGAAAATCCTGAGGTTCCTGAAACCCTGGAGAGTGAGGACGAAGTCTTTGCTGTGGAAGAGACGGAGATATCGTTTTCCTCGCTTGGTGCAGAACTCAAAGGGACCATCCTCAAACCTAAGATCGATGCGAACTTGCGTGTACCAGGCGTGGTTATCGCGCATGATTTTGGCCCCCTTGGCCGCGACGGCAGAATACAGGGAGCGTTGGGCATACAACTTCCGATGGAGGTTCCGGTGTACCGCTCGCTCGCTGAATCCATAGCCGAGCGTGGGTTTGCGGTACTTATCTACGACAAACGCACGTGTGTGGTGGGTGGGCCGGGGCAATGTGATTACCCGCGCAGCCATTTGGACGACGTGGAGTCGAAACTCGGAGACGCGCTCCTCGCCGATCTCAACGCGGCGGTAGGCGCACTTGGCTCTCAGATCGATGTGGACCAATCTGCCGTTTCCATCGTTGGTCATGGGCAAGGTGCAGAGCTTGCGCTCGCGGCTACCGGAGCAAAGGAGCGGATTTTGGTAGGTTGGGCGCCCGTTGCCCCCATGAAACTTGTGGAGTTGCAGCTCGCCTGGTCCCTGGCAGAGCTCGAGAAGTCGGTCGCAGGAAGAAATGACGCCGAAACCGACCAAATCAATCGCGTCATCGAGCAGTTGAAGACTCAGCTCGAAGCTTGGAAAGTCGCGGAATCCAAAGTCAGCACCGGTGATACGTCGGGAGACTTTATGGGCGTTTCAGGCAAAGCGTGGGCTTCGCTCGAAACGGTCCACCAAAACGCGCTACTCGCCATATCCGCTGATGATCTGGCCGTTATCGGAGGTAAAGACTTTGACCTCCCCGCCGATGCGGAGGAGAAGCTACGAAACGTTAAGAATGCCCCAGAAATCGTTATCATTGAGGGCCTGACA
This sequence comes from Microvenator marinus, assembly GCF_007993755.1. Classification (GTDB taxonomy): domain Bacteria; phylum Myxococcota_A; class Bradymonadia; order Bradymonadales; family Bradymonadaceae; genus Allomicrovenator; species Allomicrovenator marinus. The sequence goes on along the minus strand of NZ_CP042467.1, from coordinate 4,905,743 downwards.
CACCCGCTAGTGGACCTAGACCAGGACCCGACGGTGCTCTCTGAGGCTTTGGTGGACATCATCATCCAGAAGCTCAAAGACCCCAACTAGATCGGCTAGGACCGAACTTCTTCTCGAAGTTCATCCAGATAATCGTCTTCTTCATGAATTGATGGGTCGGGCTGAGGAGCCCCGTCTGTGGGCTTTCGCGAGATAAATTTCACGATCCCAAAAACACCGATGAAGGTCAGAAAGATCAGCGCAAAAAGTCCGTAATTATCGCTTGCTGGCGGAGGCTGAAGCCTAAACTCTTCGCCGTACTTTTTGACCACTTCGTCTTTGATGGCCTCCTTTTCCATGCCTTCCGTAGCCATCTTCTGGATGTCCATACGGACATCTGCCGCGTTCGGCGAGGGGCACATTGCAAGGGTCTTGCCTGGGCAAAATGGAGAATAGACTTCCATCGAGACTTCGTGCGTGATCCGAGACACTGTGCCCGGATCGACGTCCTGCGCCCACGCTGGTGCGGCGAGTGAAATGAGTAACAAAATCGCAAGAACTGTCTTCATTCTTCCACCTTTTTGGTGTTTGGAGCGTCATCTACCGGTAGACCGCCCAACCAGGCAACTAAAAGCTCTCGAACCTCAGAGGTCATTCCCTCGCGCATGCGAATCTCGTATTCGGTCGGCGGCTCTTGGCGAACCACAAGCGGCACCTCAATGATTTCGTCACGCCTTGAGATCAGCACGTTGACCACCTCGTTCAGACCGGCGAGCTTCAATCTTGGCTTAAGGTCTGTACCCTTCTGCCTGAACCCTCCGATTGCGAGTAGCTCATCGCCCGGACTCAAAAGGCCATGGGCCGGACCGTCAGCTCTAACGCTGCTCACGAGCACACTTCCGCCGCTCTCTTTGAGGTTGACGCCGATCCACGGTCCTGGTTCGCCCTTGTGCTTACGGCTCAGCTCGAGCCCCACACCCTCAAGATAGTCCGTGTAATCCGGGTCCTGAGTCCCTCGAACCAAAGTATCGAAGACGTCTCCCATGTTCACGCCCGTGCTCTCCTCGATGATCGACTCGAGCGCTCCTTCCGGATACCCGCGGTCTTTCGCATGATGCTGCCAGAGGTAGCGCAAGACATCGTCGAGCGATTTCTCTCCCTGGCTCTCGGTGCGGATGTAGATATCGATCAACGCCGCCACAATTGCGCCCTTGAGATAGTACGACACCGAAGCGTTGACGCTATTTTCGTGAGGACGATAGATTCCAATCCAGGCGTTGAAGCTCGACTCTTCGACCGACTCCACGAAACGCCCAGGGATCGTCTCCATGCGCTTGATATTCTGCGCCATCATGTCGAGGAATTTCTTCGGTGAGATGAGGTTCGCGCGCAGCAGCGTCACGTCGTTGTAGTAGGACGTGATGCCTTCGATGGTCCAGATGTCCCGAGTGAGGTTTTCTCGCTGGTAGTCAAATGGGCCGAGGCGCTCAGGCCGGATGCGCTTGACGTGCCAGACGTGGAAGTGCTCGTGCGCGAAGAGACTCAGGAAGTTGATATAGGAATCGTCCTCAATCGGGGCATCCAAGGACTTCCCTGATTCGAACTCAAAGCGCGGATACATCAACGCCGTGGAGTTCTTGTGTTCAAGCCCGCCGTAAAGGTTATCGGTCAAGAGAATGATCGTCGTGTAATTCTCGTAAGGAAGCTCACCACCAAAAATCTCGGCGTTCGCGTCGACGAGCTTCGGAAGATGGTCCTTGAGCCGGGCAAAGTCGATATTCCCTTTGCCCCACGTCACAAATCGGTGAGGTCGGCCCATTATCTCGAGGTCGAAGAACTCATGCGGACCCACCTCGAGCGGGCAGTCGTAGAGCTGGTCGAAATCCGTAGCCACAAAAAACGCCTTTGATTCTACGGGGCGCTTCAGACCGGTAAACGTCTTCCAATTCGGAGGTGCGACCACGTCCACCTCAATGGCCTCGTGAAGCCTCTCATCCACGTACACGAAGGTCGCCGCGGGCGTAACGAATGCGTGTGACCCGTCGAAATGGTTGTTCCGAACGCCAAGATCGTGGCCGTAAACTCGGTACTTCAGCGTGATCGTATGCGAGTCTCGGCAATCGATACGCCAGGAGGACTTGTCGATCTTTTTGACACCTCTGGCCCTCCCATCGTCCGCGCTGGCCTTCATGCCGCTGATATGCTGCGCATACTCTCGCACGAGATAGGAACCTGGGCTCCAGACAGGTAGCCGTACGATGAGCTCCGAGAGCTCGGCCACCCCATGAAACGTGGCCTCAATCTCGGCGTAATGTGTGTTGGATTCACGTAAATCTAGCTTGAATCGAATGGCGGACATCTTTGTCTCCAAGAGAATTTGTTCCAGCGCACGCTACCAGCGAGTGCGAACTCGGCCAAGAACCATTAGGACTCGAAAACCAGACGGTCTCGTGCCATACTCCGCCGCGGCCAGTTTCAATGGGAACTATCATGAAAAAGAAATCACCCCAGACCACTTTGAGTGATCGCGCGACCTTGATCACGGGATTCCCTGGATTCTTGGCCGGGCGCCTCTTGGATTCGCTGATCAGAGTCCAGCGTCACGGTGATTTCACCTTTCTCATTCAGTCTAAGATGCGCGGGTTGGCTCAAAAAAGGCTCGACGAAATCACGCGCATGCATCCCGAGTTTAAGGGCGAGTTTCATCTTATCGAGGGGGATATCAGCGCGCCAAACCTGGGCCTGAGCGAGTCTGAGTACCAAAGCCTCCAAGAGAAGATCGGCGTGGTCTGGCACCTCGCCGCAATCTACGACCTCGCTGTGCCCGAAGAGCTCGCGTACCGCGTGAATGTGGGCGGAACCGTCAAGGTCGTAGACTTTTGCGCCGGGCTTAAGAACGGGCGTTTGAACTACGTCTCGACGTGTTACGTGGCCGGCAAACGGCAAGGCGCCATATTGGAAGACGAGCTCGATGAGGGTCAGGCTCATAACAACCATTACGAATCCACCAAATTCTGGGCGGAAATGGAGGTACAGCGACGCATGTCCGAGGTGCCTTCGGTGATTTTTCGGCCTTCGATCGTTGTAGGTGATTCGCGCAATGGCAAAACAGATAAGTACGACGGGCCCTACTATCTGCTCAAGATGATCAAGAAACTTCCTAGCTGGGCTCCCTTTCCGCAAATCGGGCGTGGCGACACCTTCGTCAATATCGTTCCCGTAGATTTTGTTTCGAATGCGATGGCCCATATCGGGCTCAAAGATGGGACCGAAAACAAGGTCTATCACCTCGCAGATCCCCATCCGATGCGCGCCAAGGACATCATTGCGCTCGGTCTAAAGTGTATGGATCGTCCCAAAACTCGCGGATTTTTGCCTCCAAAACTGCTCGACGCTGCGCTCAGCGTGGAGGGTCTTGAGAAGAGACTTGGAATCCCGAGAGAGGTCCTCGAGTATTTTACCCACGACGCACGATACGACACCACGAACGCCTCCAAGGCCTTGGCGGACTCTGAGGTCCGCTGTCCGCACCTATCCGCCTACATGCAAGCCCTCGTCGATTATTTCGAACAATTCCCAGACAAGGAATTTTTGGACGGGCGAGCTGTTTAAACACTCGAAAAGATGTTTGAAAGTGCTCAGGGTTGTGGCTAGTGTAGACACTCTCCCGACATGTGCGGCTGAGGCTGCATCGGCACAAATGAGGCAATGGTGAATAGCATACGAAAATGGATGTTGCTCGGGGTTCTATTGATGACCGTCGGAGCGTGCTCTGACGATGTTGAGCCCCCGACCAACAATTCCGAACCTTCCGATATGAGTGATATGGTGGTCGATCAGACGCCAGAACCCGACGCGAACAACCCTGAAGAGGATATGGGCAATCCACCAGACATGGTGGTTGAACCCGACGAAGGCCTCTTTGATTTCGGCGAGTTTGACTTCGGAGACGAAGAACTCGCCGTTCAGGACATCCTTCCTCCTTCGGGCTCGGTGCTCGGCGGAACGCCTTTTGTGATCACCGGCACCGGATTTACGCGCGACACGGCAGTCTTTTTTGGTTCGCGCCAAGCTGAGGCGGAGCTCGTCAACCGAGACCTTGTCGGCCAAACACCTCCTGGAAGCGCTCCCGGTCCCATCACCGTCAAAGTTCTGGACCCTGAAGGCGGTGAAGTCGTTGTAGACGGCGGATTTACGTACACGGTGGCCATGACGGTGGATGCCGTCTCCCCTGCACGCGTACCAACCAGCGGTGGAATCGAAGTAGAAGTCCTCGGCCAAGGTTTTGACGAAGACACGCGCGTCAGTTTTGGCGGCCTCACAGGTCTTTCTCACGTCCTTGTATCGGAAACTCGACTTCGAGTGATTACGCCTCCCGCACCCGCCGGTGTAGTGGATGTCCGCGCTTCGAGCCGAAATGCGACCGCCAAACTCGTAGCTGGGTTGACCTACTACGCACCGGTTAAAGTAGAGCGCGTGCGCCCTGCCTCCGGAACAACGGCTGGCGGTGATACCGTAACCCTTGAAGGTTCAGGCTTTGAAGATTCGATGATCGTGGAGTTTAATGGCGCGGCAGCTACCGTGGTGAGTGCGGCAGCAGACGGTACCAGCGCCGACGTCACCACTCCAGCAGGCGCGGCTGGACTCGCCGATATCCGAGCGGAGACGGATTCGGGCGCAGATATCTTAAGGGACGGTTTCTTCTACGCGGCACCAGGAGAGTTCCAGATCGCTGGCGTTGACCCGGCCGAGGCTCCAGCCATTGGCGGTACAAAAGTCACAATCATCGGCTCCGGTCTTGATGACGCCGCACTATCTATCGAGTTCGATTCGATCCCTGCGACCATCGTTGAAAGTGGGCCCGGTCATGTGGTGGTTGAGGTTCCTGCCCACGCTCCAGGCGTAGTGGACATCACCGCCACCTCAAGCGCTGGAACTCGAACCCTCACAGATGGTTTCACCTACGTAGAAAATCTCTGGATCGATAGCGTCGCTCCGAACGAAGGAGAGGCAGCAGGCGGCTACGACGTGGTCATCACCGGCGAAGGCTTTACCGGCGCGACACGCGTTTATTTTGGCCTCGTCCAGGCAAGTTTTGTATTAGACTCACCCACCCAGATCACGGCCAGTGCGCCAGCGCATACACCAGGAACCGTCGACGTCAAGGTCGAGCGAGGCAGCGTCAAAGCATCGTTCAGAGATGCCTTCACCTTCACTGAACCCCTTGAAATTTTCGGTTATTTCCCGATTCGTGGGTCCGTCGCCGGTAACACGTATGTCGAGGTTTTGGGCCGCGGTTTCACGGACGGTATCACCGCTCGTTTTGACCAAAACCCAGCCCTTGCCGTTCAGGTTTTGGACTCACAAACACTGACCCTGAGGACGCCGCCAAACCCAACGGGCACGGTTCCCCTCGTGTTTGAGCGAGGAGCCGATTCGGCTACCGCACCGACTCCGTTCACATTCTTCAACCCGGGCGCACGGTTCGGCGGAGCGTGGGGAGGCCCAATCCAAGGGGCGGTCAACGTGACCGTCTACGAGATGGGTGGGGCACCTATTGAAAGTGCCTTCGTGATGCTCTCGACCAACGCACAAACCCCATATACGGGCTATACCGACGCAAACGGAATGGTGACAATCTCAGGGCCCGATGTCTTCGGTGAGCAGACCATCACAGCTGTTGCCGAGGGCTATTCGTCGGCATCTCTTCAACGAGTTAACGCTGAGAACGTCACGCTCTTTCTATCCCCCCCGCCTCCACCACCGGAGGGAATGCCCCCCGCAGGGCCTTCGCATACCTTTGTTGGAAACGTGACGGGGTTGGATAAACTTGCGGAACCTGGCCCGACTCAGTTTCAAATGGCGATTGTGGTGACCACCCAGGTGGACCCATTCACCGAGAACCCTGATCCGGGCGGCGGCAATGTGCTCTACGACGATGGGCCGTACACCTTGCGCTCACGCGTGGGAGACATGGCTGTGGTCGCTTATGGCGGACTCTTCGACAACAACACGCAAGAGTTTACGCCGCTCTACATGGGCATTGAGCGCTACCAAACGGCTGCTGACCAGCAGACCACCACGGTTGATATCGACCTCAACATACCTCTCGACCACGTCTTGAGATTTAAGTTGAATCAGCCTCCCCGCGGCCCGAATGGCCCTACCACAAATGAAGTCACGCCCTGGCTCGACCTCGGATTTGAGGGCGTGGTTGGAGGCTACAACGTTGCTCGAGGTGACGCGGATATCATCGAAGCAAGACATCAGGCCGAACTTACTGGCGTATTGGCCAACGCTTCCTATTTTGTAAGCGGCGGCGCCGTCACTCCAGCCATTGGGTATCCTTCAAGCCTGGCCGTGAAGCGCAACGTGACGAACATCAATCAGATCATCGAACTCCCGCCTCTGTTAGGCGTGCCTACGATTACGTCACCTCAAGATTTCTCGGTACCAGTAGACCGGACCTTCATCTTCAATACGAACTCGACAAACCTCCCGAGTTTCTATTACGTCCGGATCACAGACTTCCAACAAACACCTATTTGGGACGTCTTCCTGCCGGGCACTGAGACTAGCTTTAAACTACCTGATTTCCCTCAGTTCACCGGTCCGACACAGCCTTCACCGTATCCCCTTGGCACCTTCGTGGTTCAAATCATCGGGATTCGCATGGCCAATTTCAATTACGCCAACGTTTCCTACGCCGATTTGGATATCGGACTTTGGGACGCGTATTCAGTGAACGTACACTTCGTGTCTTTCTAAGAAGGGAGTTCTGATGCGACTTCGAGCGAGCTTTCTGCTCCTCCTGAGCCTTACCCTCGGTTGCGGGGATTGTTTGAAGGCCAGTGATTTCGTGGACGTCATCGAAGATCCCGACCAGTTCATTCTTGAACCGGACATGCCGTCTGATATGCCCGTGGTCCCAGACCAAGACCAGGGTGTTGACCCTGTCGATGATTTTGGGGACCCCAAAGACCTCTTCAATTTCGATTTTGGCCCGGATGACTTCGGGGAGCCTCAACGCTTTGAATTGCGAGCTGTGGTGCCCTCAAGCGGCCCCGTCGAGGGCGGAACCTCGGTCCGAATCGAAGGGAGTGGTCTTGAAGATGGAGCACAGGTCTTCTTTGCGAGCCAGGGCGTCGAAGCCTCTCTAAGCGGGAACGAGCTCGTCGTCAGAACGCCTCCCGGAAACGGCCCCGGGCCGGTTTCGGTCAAGGTCGTCAATCCCAACGGAGAATCGCAGGTCTTGGTGGATGCCTTCAGATATGTGGAGGACCTGCGGATCGACCAGATTACACCGAGCCGAGTCCCAACCAACGGTGGCACCTTGGTTGAGATTCGTGGAAGCGGGTTTCAGGAGAACGCTGCCGTGAGTTTCGGCTCAGAGGCGGCCTTAGGTACCATTTACCTCTCCGATGGGCTGATTCAAGCCTACGCGCCGCCACAAGGCGCTGGTCTCGTCGATCTTCGCGTCACAACGCCGGAGGATTCTGCGGTCGCCGTGGATGCGGTGGAGTACTTTCAGCCACTGGAGCTCGTCGAGATTGACCCTGCTTCGGGATCTGAGGTGGGCGGCGAGCTCGTCACGCTCAAAGTGCTTGGCATGGACGCCAGTCTTCAGGTGCTCTTTGATGGGCGTGGAGCTCCCGTTCAGAATATCAACATCGCGCAACAGGCCGTTCAAGTCTTGACGCCGCCTGGTGTTGGGCTTGCTGACATCACCTTGCTCACCGATTCCGACGCAGCTGTGGCGCGTGATGCCTTTTACTACAGGCCTGACGATTCACCGACAATCGCTGCCATCAGCCCAGCCTCTGGCCCCATTTCTGGGGGCAATCAGGCACAAGTCTTAGGCTGGGGATTTCTCGGGCGCGACATCTACGTGGACGGAAACCCAGCCATCTACCTGAACCGAACTGACGCCTGGGCGTTGATCGAGCTCCCAGCGGGCACAAGCCTTGGTCAGGTGGACGTGACGCTCTTGGAAAGCGCGAGCGTCTTAGACACGCTCCCTAACGGCTATACCTACCTCGCCGATCTCGAAATCTCAACGAGTACGCCAGAGAGCGGCCCCGTAGAAGGTGGGACTGAGATTGTGATTCAGGGCGAAGGTTTGAGCGGTGTCACCCGAGTCACGATCGGCGGCATCAGCGCTGAGTTTCAGGTGATTTCTGACACGGAGCTTCGCGTTGTATCACCCCCTGGTCGAGCTGGCCCCGCCGATATCAAAGTCAGTGCTTCTGAGCTGGAGGCTGAGCTCGTCGACGGTTTTGAGTACACAGAAACTCTGGAGATCTGGGGCTTTAGTCCGACCCGTGGTTCCGTTGCCGGGAACACCCTGGTGAATGTGCGTGGCCGCGGATTCTCCGGCCAAATCGTGGTGACTCTTGGCGGCAATCCTGGAGCTCAGATTCGACGGCTCGACCGAAATAACCTCACGTTCCGCGCCCCACCCGGGCCGGTGGGACCAGCCAATTTGGAAGTAGGCGCCAACGGCGCGACTGCACAAGGACCGTACACGTACACCTACTTCAACCCTGCATCTCAATTCGGCGGGGCTTCGGGCGGCGTTATCGACGGCTCAGTCAACGTTACGGTCTACTCAAGTGGCGGGGGCCCACTCGAAAACGCGTTCGTGATGCTCTCAACACGTGCAGAGACGCCTTATCAGGGGTTCACGGACGTCAACGGAATGGTGACACTTTCTGGCCCTGAGGTTTTAGGCGCGCAAACAGTTACCGCCACCGCAGCGGGCTACTCCACGGTCACCGTTCAAACGGTGGATGCTGAGAACATCACGGTCTTCTTGAACCTGCTCAACCCTCCGCCAAATCCCGGCGGTGGCGCACCTCCGCCATTTGCCACCATCCGCGGCAACGTGACGGCCGACGGCAAGCTCTCGGTCCCTGACGACCAGGCGATTTACGAGATGGCCGTCGTGGCCACCACACAGCGCGCGGTGTTTGCAGGCAACCCGTCCGCTGGGCCAAATGCCATCGTTCTCGGCGAGGGAGCCTATGAGATTCGCTCCCGAATAGGAGATTTGGCGGTTGTTGCCCTCTGCGGAACCTTCAACAGTAACACTCAAGAATTCACGCCCCAGCTCGCCGCTGTGGAACGGTTTATATTCCTGAGCGATCAAGACATCAGGGAAGTCGATTTACTCTGTAATATCCCGCTGGACGAGTCCCTCTCGTTTAAGTTGGTCAATACCGAGTATGCCCCCACAGGCCCTGACAATAACGCTATGGAGGTCTTTTGGGACTTTGGATTTGAAGGTGTTTTCCGAAGTCCAACGCGGGGACGAAGTCTGAGCGATATCGTTGAGGTTCAGCGCCAGCCGGAACTCTCGGGCGTGCTCGAAGACATCTCGTTCATCGCACTCGGAGGAAGCTACACCGGGCTTGGCACGCCCTTCTCGCGCGTGATTCAGGAGAACATCACCCCCAACGGCCAGATGGTCATTCTGCCAGCACTCCTAAGCGTTCCGCAGCCAGTATCACCGCAGCCAGGAACGCGAGTGCAGGACAATATGATTCGGTTCCGCGCAAACCAAGTCTATCCTCCGGATTTTACGTATCTGACACTTAGAAACAGCCTCGGCATCCCTGTTTGGGAGTGGATCATTCCTGCGGGTGAAGAACGCGCTGTGATTCCCGAATTCCCAAGCTTTTCTGGACTGCCACCCGCCGAGAGACCTTCACCGTTGGTGCAAGAGCCGCTCTTCTTGAGCATCTTCGCGGTCAAGCTCAAAGGTGGGTTCGATTACGAGCGATTCACGTTCCGAGATGTCTCGCAGGAGGTGTGGCGGGCTTATAGCGTGAACAACTGGTCGGTTATCCTGCCTCTTCCTTAACGTCTCCGTTGAGGAGTCGTCGATTCGCTTCGATGGCTTCCGTGATCGGCACGCGCACCAGCATTAAGCCTCCAACTATGAAGAAGCCTGCCACGAGTAGGAGCGCCATTCTCCTTGAGCCCAAGGCGTCTGCCACGGGGCCGAAGGTCATGCCGAGGATAATCGCGAGTCGCATGAACATGCCCCAAAAACCGAACATCTGAGCGGAGCGCCCGGGCGGAGATAAAAGCCCCACAACCGCGCGGCTAGAGCTTTGGATTGAACCAATGCCCGCGCCTGCAATCATCGCAATTACGAGGAAGACATTTCCGCGCTCGGTCCCAGCAAAGGCCGCAATCTGGTCGAGGAAGAAGATGGCCATCACCCCAATTACCCACCAGACGATAGTGGTCAGAACGGTGGTCTTGGCGCCGATTCGCGTCTCCAAGAAGCCAAAGGCGAGTGCGCCCCCGGCAGCGCTGAATTGAAGGATGATAAACATCATCTGCAGGTAGCTCGCCGAGAGCTCCAGCTCGACTTGCGAATAAATCCCGATGAATTTGATGACCACCTCAAGGCCTGCCATGTAGACCATGAAGGCGAGGAAGAACTTGAAGAGGACCGGATAGTTCTTGACCAGCGAGAACGAGGACTTCATCTCGTTCATACCCGCGAGCATGAGTCTCTTAAAGCCCGCATCTTCAAATCCGGCGACGGGCTCTGTTCGCTCCTTGACCAAGATGAACGTGGGGAGAGCGGAGAGGAAGAAGAAACCGGAGAGCATGAGCATCGCGATCTGATTTCGAGAGACTACCTCGGAGGCTTCGAGCGCGGCCGAGTCACCGATAAAACTGTAGACGAGAATCAAACTGGAAAGGCCTCCAAAATAGCCCAGTCCCCAGCCTAAGCCCGAGATCTTTCCCATATTGTCCGAGTTGGCGATATCGGTCAGAAAGCTCGCTATGAAGCTCTCACCCAGCATGAACGCCGCATTGCTGATCGCAATGAGAAAGATCGCCAGCCAGATATCACCAGGCCCAACAAAGGCGAGGCACGCTGTGGAGATCGCGCACGTCAACGTGCTCGCCAAAAGGTACTTCTTTTTTCCGCCGCTAAAATCGCAAATGGCGCCCGCAAGTGGGGAGAGCACGATAGCGATGATGGTGGAAAAGACGATGGCGAGCGCCCAGAACGAGTCTTTTACGGTACTATCTGCCGGCACCACGTGTGCCGTGAAGAAGGCCGAATAAACGAACGAGATCACCACCGTGGTGTAGCTAGAGTTGGCGAAATCATACATCGCCCAACCAAAGATCTCTCTCTTTTTGACCGGTACCTTCTCGGCCATAAACGCGTCCTACAAATTGGATTGGCCGAGTATGGTAGCTGCAGACGGTTTTGACTAGCCGTGATTAGAATCTGCCGAAGATTCCAATACCTGCCCCGTCAGGGCTCACGCTGGGTGCGACTTGCACTGATTTTTCGTTGGAACTTGAGCCGGCCAGAGCTTCCCAAGCCAAGAGCACGCCTCCGGCTGTTAGAAGTGCCGTTCCCGTAAAGGTCGTGAGAAACGCAGCGGTGGACGTGTCGTAAATCTCAGCGCAATCACTAAAAGTTCCGCCATCGCAGTTCGGCTCGCCGTCAATCGCCCCAAGGTACATCCCTGTGCCGATAAGGCCGAGCCCGAACACTGTTCCAATCACGCCATAGACAACTCGAGACTCTTCGAGACGGTCCACGGGGCCTCTGGACGAGACCTCAACGGCCTCCGGCGCGCCCTCTTTCTTCGGCAGATGTACTCGCAGCGCGGTATTGGTGGCGTCACCTTCAACAACAACCATCTCTTTGACGGTCCTATGACCTTCAGCTGTGAAGGTGAATAGATGGTCACCAGGACCGACTTCGACAGTCGCCCGGCCTCGTCCCACCTCGGCATCCCTAAAGGTAATCACGGCATCAGGTGGCTCGGTTGAGATGTCGATCTTGACGATTCGAACACCTGTATCGGTCGGCGTACCTGTGCTCGGTGTGGTGGTTGGCGTGGTGTCTGGTTTGGTTGTTACCGGCGTATTGGCGGGAGGCTTGGAAGTTGAGCCGGAGCTCTTCAATTTGGATGCGCTCAGAACGGAATCCATGGTCGATCGAAAGGTTCGAGAAACTTCGCTTCGCCCACAAAGCTCACACGCACCCTTGCGGATCGCGAGCTGAGAACCGTCCCGCAAGTCAAAGGTTTCGACCGTCCAGTCGTAGATCTGCGCCTCGCCAGAGAATGACACCCGAATTCCGGCTTTCGCTTGAGCCTGTTGACCCGCCTTTTTTAGACAATCAACCGTAAAGCAATCACGGACGACCGGATTTAAGCGTGCTCTGGTATCATCGACGTCCTTGTAGGACCAAGCCGAGTTGCCTTTAAACGCGTCATTGATGGCTTGCCGTGCGTCTGCTGCGACGAGTGCATCGACTCCTGTCTCAAAGTTGACCTGCAATCCGGCCATATCTTCGGCTTGCGCCTGAGAGATGAAAAATGTGGAGAAGAGGATAGAAAGCGCGATCCATTTTAGTTTCATCATTTTCACCAGTTCTAAGCGGGCTCAGCTACTCTGAGACACGTCCAAGATATCGACGTGCTCAATCGACGCCAATTCATCTTGGAAAAAAGTCGTTGCCGTGCGGCCAAAATGGCGAGGGTCATCGGTTGCGAGGAACTCGAATCGACCCTCTCCACCTATTCGTTGCAGGTTCGACGCATGAAGTCTAGTCCGCAACGCCTCAGCGGTCGCACTCGCTGAGTCCAAAATCGTGATGGGTTTTTCCCAGATTCGCGCACATGCCGATTCGATCGCGCTTCTTAGAATCGGATAATGTGTGCACCCAAGGATCATCACGTCGAGATCCTGCGATCCCATCGGTCCAAGGTATTCTTGTAATACTGCGTCTACCACCGGCCCGTCTAACCAGCCTTCTTCAGCGAGTGGTACGAGAAGCGGACACGCCTGTGAAACGGTCTTAATGGCTGGAGAAATCTCAGTGAGGCGAGCTTCGTAAGACCCTGAAGAAATCGTCCCGCGCGTACCGATAACGCCCACGACACCTGTCTTAGTCAACGAGGCAGCGACTTTCGCCACAGGATCGACCACGCCGATAACCGGCAGATCCGGGAAAGTCTCGCGGACCGCACCCAAGCCGTAGGCGGTCGCTGTATTACAGGCGATCACGAGGGCTTTGATATCCCGCTCAACTAGAAAGCGTGCGGCATTCAGGGAGTAGCGTTTGATGGTTTGGGCACCGCGATTGCCATAAGGCACGCGCGCCGTATCACCCAGATAAACGAGGTTTTCGTTGGGCAAGAGGTCGGCGAGCGCCCGCATGACGGTCAGACCACCCACGCCGCTATCGAAAATGCCGATAGGTCTGTCCACTAGTCGTCGCTTTCGGCTTCTTCGAGTTCTTCTTCGAGTTCAGCACGAAGTTGCTCGATGGTTGGGATTTCACCGGCTTCGCGGCGATCGAGCCTCTCTTTGGCCCACTCCCGAAGACTCTTGGCCTTATCGTCCAAAGACTGCCGGAGGAAATCGAGTCCAAGGTACTTCTCGCCCAGAATATACGCGCGCTTTCGCACAGCCGTATCGGGCAAATCAGCGGCCTTATTCAATAGAGCGAGGCGGCCTTCGTCGTCGATCTGCTCCCACATTTCGTCGAGCAAATCCAAGGCACCACTCGCAACTTGGTCTCCGCCGTACCCGCGAACCGTATTCGGCTTGAGTAATCGCTTCAGAAGCTCGTTCGAGTCGCGACCAAGGCGCGCAAGCCAAACCACAGCGCGGCGACGAACACCGCCTGGAAGAAAGCGGATGCTGAGGCGATCCTGCTCTTCTGCCGTCGTCTCAATCGGGTGCTGATACTCGCCGCGTGGGAAAGGAATGGCGTTCTGCACCACGACCTGACAGACCTCTCTTTTGAGGCTCTTCGAAATCAGAGGCTGGCTCATGACGTGGTCGAAGATGTCGCGACCTTGATTCCCGATAGCCTCTTTGGCCGTGAGGATCATCAAAATGAGCTCGATCGCCTCTTCCCTTGAGATATCAGGGTGCGTAAGCACGCCTTCGCAGCTCGGGAAGATGTGCTGTGTAGGCTCAATATAACTGTTCGTGAGGCGAGGAAGCCAGATAAGGCCGCGGCGAAGACCCAGATAATCGTCTCGCACGAGGCATTTCTCGTCTCCGAGCCATGCGGAGAGCTGGAAAAGCCCCGGACCGGGCTCTTGGCCCTCATCGAGATGAACATTGACTTGGAGCACGGCGTGACAGAGTTTTTCTTTCACCGAGTGGGAGATCCCCTCAGCGGTAATCACTTTTCGCGCAAAAAGCCCCAAGTAGTATGGGTATTGAAGGTATCTCCAGAGCCGCTCCTCGGAGCCAGGTCCGACGGGGAAGTCTGTGCCTTCGGCCAGCGAGATTGCAGCCATTTCGATGAGACGGGGGGTCTCTTCTTCGCTCGCGTCCAGATGTCGCTTGAGAAATGTCGATGTATCCAAAAATAGCCTCCTGACTTGTATTCACTCGCGACCCAAGGAGAAGATCCGCCCATGACTCAACCATCACAGTCCCGCGAAGCGCGTGGCCATTACCACATATCGCCGAGGAGTTCAATCAATTGAACGTTTCGCTAAGCGAAGAGCTGATTTAGGGAATGGGTACAGGTAAGAAGAGATAAACAAAGTAGAAATGGCACGCGGCACCGGCGAGCACGAAGAGGTGCCAGATGTCGTGATGGCCGAACTTCTTTGGCCAAGGGTCGGGCCATTCGGTGGCAAAAACAACCGCTCCGACCGTGTAAAAGAGGCCGCCGATCAGCATCCACGTGAACGTGTAAGTATCCATAGAAGATAGCAAATTTTCGGGGATGAAGATCATCCATCCGAGCCCCACATAGACCATCACGTCGAGCCACACGGGGGCTTTGAACCAAATCAACTTGTAGAGCGAGCCCAGCGTTCCCACGACGAAGAGCAGAATGAGCATATTCGTGCGGAGCGTTCCTTCCAGAAGATGAACGACGGGCGGAACGTAGGTTCCGACGATCAACCAGTAGATCGCAGCGTGATCGACACGCCTGAGCATGTGATTTCCACGCTCGCCAATATCGAAGAAGTGATAGCAGGACGAGGCGAGGAAAAGCACCGCGAGACAGATGCCATAGAATACGAATGATGCGAGCTTCGCGCTCTCCGGAGGGGCCTGGATGATGAGGAACAAGAGGCCGACCATCGCCGCCCAGAATCCAGCAAAATGCGTCCAAGCGCTCGCTGGATCCTTAAAAAACTTCACACGACGAGACTCTTGCACACGAACTCCGAAACTTGATTGGTCAGTCACCTAAAATTGAGACTACAGGAAAGTGATTGATAAATCAGGCGCAAACTCGAAGAAATTTGTGTGACAAAGTCGATGTTCACGAAGGAGGTGTTTTTAAGTCGAATCTCCATTATGCTCGGCTCTCGAACGAAATGAGGACGCATGGAAGAGAAGAATAAATCAAGTGATCCGCTGATCGAGGAACTTCGGGCGGCGGAGTCGAAACGAAACAAGAAGACCTTGCTCGTATCCGCCGTGATCCTAGGCCTCGCGCTTTCACTGCTCGCCATCACGTGGGCTTATAGCGAATCCCTCATCGGTCCACGTGTGGACATTGAGGCGGGTGAGGCCGAGGTTTTGGAGGACACCAACGATCCAGCATGTCGCGCGGTGATCGCGTCCGTCGGGGAGCACCAAGAGACATGGAACACGCTCAGGAAAGACCTGCGGCAAGACTTGCTCGGCGAGGACAGCGCAAAGGTCGAAGCACTCCTAAAGCGCGTGGCAGAGTTGAAAGCGGGTCTGGCCAAGGATTTTGATGCGTCAAAAGAAGCGAACCTCCGCTTTGACGATAGTCGAAAGGAGCTCGACACCTGGTTTAAATTTGTGGACCGCGAGCTCGATGTTTTTGTGAAACTACCGACTGAGAAGGCAGAGCTCGAAGACCCCGAAGACAAGTTGAATCGCGCATTGGTCGCTACAGAAGACGCATTCCAGAACTTTCGCGTCTGGCACACGAGTTCCCTACACCCGTGTGGCGCAGCAAAGGACGCTAAATGAGAAGCTGTAAATTTTTGATGGTTGTGTTCGCTCTTGTAGCGTGGGGCTGTTCTGACGAGACAACGCCCGCCAATAGCTCTACGAATAATGGCACCGC
Organism: Microvenator marinus; assembly: GCF_007993755.1. Classification (GTDB taxonomy): domain Bacteria; phylum Myxococcota_A; class Bradymonadia; order Bradymonadales; family Bradymonadaceae; genus Allomicrovenator; species Allomicrovenator marinus. The sequence goes on along the minus strand of NZ_CP042467.1, from coordinate 4,889,692 downwards.
CGATGCGGGACCTGACCTCGTCGAGGATATGCCGCCAGAAGTCATTTGTGAGCCGGGTGAGCTCGTCGAATGCGGTCAGGAAAATACGCCTGCGACTCGCGTTTGTAGTAGCGACGGCACCGAGCTGGTACCGGCATCTTGCCCCAATACGCCCCTTTCCGTGTGCCGAAACGCCGAATGCGTTGAAGTCGCGTGTGTTCCGGGCACCCGACGCTGTGAGTCCACGTCGCAAACGCAATTGTGCAACGACGAAGGCACGGCGTTCGAAAACGCCGAGACCTGCACAGGCTCTAGCACGTGTGAGGAAGGTAACTGCCTTAGCCGATGCCGACTCGCCGAGCTCACGAGCAGTTATATCGGCTGCGAATACTGGGCCGTTGAGCTTGAGAACCATCTCCTTTCGGACGCCGAAGAAAATCAGATTCCACCCGAACAACGGCCGCCCTTCGCGATTGTTCTTTTCAATCCGAGCGAAACCTACGACGCGCGGATTTCCGTTTTCTCCGGGCCCGACGAGCACGCCGAGGCCGTGGTTTCGAGGACAGTTGGCACAGACATCCCACAACCCGGAATGGATTTGGTGACGGTTGAGAGTCGCGTTCTCGGACCACGCGGCCAAGAACTCTTCAAAGTTGACGGTGCGATCGACAATATCGTGCTCCCGCGCGGCTCGATGATGACCCTGATTATGCCGCACCGAGAGATTCCTTTCGGCTCCACGAGTCTTACCCCCAATGCCTATAAGGTCTCGGCCACACAGCCCGTGGTTGCGTATCAATTCAACCCGCTTTGCTGCAATTACAACTATACCAACGACGCGAGCTTGCTGCTCCCTAAGAGCGCGCTTACCGAGAACTATATGTTCCTGAGCTACGCGGTTTGGGCGGGCACGTCATCGGCGCGTCTGGCCGAACCCTACTCGTCTACAATGACCATCGTGGCCACAGAGCCGGACACCTCGGTGACGATTCAATTGCCGCCACCAAAAGGCGTCAATCGCGCCCCTGCCGAAACCATTTACCCGCCGACAACGGGAAGAATCTCTGGCCCGGATACCAATGGCAGAATGACGGTCGTGCTCCAACCCCACGAAGTCCTCAACGTTGCGGGGTCAGGTGCAAGTCCTGTGGAGGATATGACGGGCGCGCGAATCACTGCCTCCAAACCGGTGAGTGTTTTTGGAGGGCACACCTGTGCATTCGTGCCGTTTGGAAATCCAGCGTGTGACCACCTTGAGTCGCAGCTTTTCCCGCTTGAGACCTGGGGTACCAAATTTGTGGCTGCGCCGCTTAAACTAAGGCGCCAAGAGGGTGACCCTGTGGACACGCGCGAAGGAACCTATTGGAAATTTGTAGCCGCCCAAGACGACACCGAGATCCAGACCGGAATCTCGCTCGGAGCCCCGATGAGCTTGCCTCCAGCAGACGAAGGCGTGTCGCCGTGCAGAAACTTCTCGGACGACCCTGAGTCTGGCGTGTTCACGTTGGACGCCGGCCAGACCTGCGAGTTCGGCACGTCAGAGGCATTCGTTGTACAGGCTGGCAAACCCATCATGGTGGGTGCGTTCTTGAGCGGCCAAAATAGCGTGAAAGTGGATGCTCAGTTTGGTGACCATGCTGGGGACCCCGCGTTTTTCCTCCTTCCACCCGAGGAGCAGTACCGAACCGAGTACTCATTCTTGACCCCTGCAACCTACTGGCAAAGCTACGTCACGGTGGTGATTCGCCCAGGCTTTACGGTGTCTTTGGATGGCCAGGAGCTGGACCTGACCCAGTTCGACTACAAGCTCATCCAAGACGGAGAGATGGCACGCGTCCATATTCCTGTAGAAGATGGGCCGCATCGAATCGAGGCGCAGATAGCGTTTGGCATCGTCGTCTATGGATATGATGACTATGTATCTTACGCCTATACGGGCGGCCTAGACCTCGCTAAACTCAACACATTCTGATTCAATCCCAAAGCCCCTGAATTCTGAGAGAAATATGTCCAAGAATTTTGTGCTGGATACGAACGTCCTTTTGCACGATCCCCGTGCGATGGTGCGCTTTGCCGATAATAACGTCATCATCCCGATCTACGTGATCGAAGAAGTCGACAGTTTTAAGAAGCAAATGAGCGAGCTTGGCAGAAACGCCCGAGAGGTGAGTCGCCTGCTCGACGATTTCCGCGACCTCGGAAATCTGGGCGAAGGTGTACCCACACCCGGCGGCGGCATCTTGCGCGTCGGCTTCGCCGGCAAGGTGCTGGATAACGCGGTGCTTCACCAGCACGTCAACGACAACCGAATCCTCGGCGTCGCCCTCCATATCAAGGAGAACGACCCCGACCGGCCGTGCATCCTGGTCACCAAAGACACGAACCTGCGCGTTCGCGCAGATGTATTGGGACTGGATGCCGAGAACTACGAAGACGATAAGGTCTCGATCACCGAGCTCTACCCGGGTGCGTGTGAAATCGTGGTTCCCGCAGAAGTCATCGATGAATTGCACGACGAAGGTGCCCTTGACCTAGACCTCTCCAAATACATCCCACACCGCACAAACGATGGCCTTGAGGCCAATGGTGGTGTGCCGATGGACGCGTTTTACGACAACGAATACGCACTTGTTCGCTCTGAATCTGGCCCGCAAACCACCCTTGGACGAATCAAGAAAAACGAGGACGGATTTGTCCTCAAACCCTTGAATCGGCGGGCTCGAGAAGACGTTTGGGGTGTGCGACCCAGAAACAAAGAACAGGCTTTTGCGTTCGACGCCCTCTTGGACGACGATATCGCGCTCGTTGCGCTCTTGGGTAAGGCCGGCACCGGAAAAACCTTGATGGCGATTGCGGCCGGACTGCGTAAGGTGACCGACGAGCAGAAGTTTTCCAAGCTGGTGGTCTCGCGGCCGATCTTCCCGATGGGACGCGATATCGGATACCTGCCGGGCACCATGGAAGAGAAGCTCAACCCATGGATGCGACCTATCTTTGATAACGTCGAATATCTGATGGGGCTGACCAAGGCGGACAAGCGCGCTGGGCGTGGGGCTGACGAACTGATCAATATGGGAATCATCGAGATCGAGCCGCTGACGTATATCCGTGGCCGCTCGCTCCCCAATCAGTACTTTATCGTCGATGAGGCTCAGAACCTCACACCGCACGAAGTCAAGACCATCCTGACCCGCATCGGTGAAGGCTCTAAGCTCATTTTGACAGGCGACCCGTACCAGATCGACAATCCCTATATCGATAGCGAGTCAAACGGCCTCACGTACGTGATCGACCGCTTTAAAGGGCAGTCGATCTTCTCGTCCGTGACGCTCTTTAAGGGCGAGCGGTCCGCGCTGGCAGAACTGGCAGCGAACCTTCTCTAATCAGGATGCCGCGCGTGCTTGGCTCGTGCCCTGGTCGAGAATTCGACGAACACCCGTCGCTGCGCGGTAAAGGTCTGTGTGCTTCACCGTGTTCTCAGCGAGCACGGCGAGGTGAAGCACCTCACCATCCACGGCAAACGTACGAATTTGCAGGCTTTGCTCGCTCGCGGTCGGCACAAAATGCTGCAATCGCTCAAAAATCTGAGCGCGTTTTTGACGGTCGAGGCATTTAGCCAACAAAGGCGCATACGCAGCGAGAATCTCAGCTTCAAAGCCCTCGCCTGAATGTGCGAGAGTGAGGCCTCGATTATCACCGAGGGTGAAGTTTCGAAGGTTTTGTGTTTTCGCGATGTAGTCGAGCTGCAGACGAATCGCTTCGTAGGTGTTTGAACTACGACGACGTCGACGCTCAGGTCCGATTTCAATGACGCTCATGTCCACTCCTTGGATAAGCCGGCGAATTCGCCGGTTGAGTCTTTTCAGAAGGACCAATCGCTGACCCTTCTCTTCACAGAGTAGGTGGTGTACGCAGGTTGGCAAAAAATTTGGTGGAGTTGCAGATTTTTGAACGTTTGGGCTTGCAGCCCTAGGATGGGTGTCTATATAGGGGCCGCCCCCGCAAATTTGGTACGTGGGTGCCTAACCTTGGTGTTGTCGTGAGTGAAGCACATATCGTAGCGGGACGTTACGTCCTGAACCAGCTGCTGGGGCGAGGCGGCGTGGGCGAGGTTTGGCGTGCGACTCAGCAACCTCTTGGACGGGTCGTCGCGCTAAAACTCTTGCGCGAAGAATATGCCGGAAACCCACAAATCATGCGGCGATTCGGACGCGAGGCGCGCGCTGCGTCCGGCCTTGCGCACCCCAATATCGCAAGTGTTTTTGACCACGGAACCGACGATCTCGAACGCCTCTATATCGCGATGGAACTCATCGAAGGGATCTCGCTGACCGAGGCTATCGAGAAGGGACTTTCGGTGCGAAACACGCTCGAGTTGGCCGATCAGCTTTTGGCCGGTTTGGCACATGCGCACGCTCGAGGGGTTATCCATCGCGATCTCAAGCCTGATAATATCGTGCTCGCGGGCGCCCATTTGCCAGAATCGATTGGCATCCCGAAGCTCGTAGACTTTGGAATCGCGACAGTAGCTGGGCTCGCCAGTGAAGACGCGGACGACGAGCCCACCGAGCGGCGCGACACGATGCGCGGTGAGGTCATTGGTACGCCTCGCTATATGAGCCCTGAGCAGGCGATGGGTGAGCGGAACCTGAGCCCGCGCTCGGACCTCTACAATGTTGGGCTTATCCTCTACGAGACGCTCACCGGATACCCTCCGTATGGAGACGAGCGTGGTTTGGCTGTCATGTCGAGGCACGTGCACGATGCGATTCCGCCGATACTTGCGCGACCGGGCCTGGAGCCGCCGGACCAAATGATCGAGGCGATCATGCGAGCGCTGGCCAAAAATCCCCTGGAGCGCTGGTCCTCGGCAGCAGAAATGCGAAAGGCCCTTCGCCCGATCTTGGACGAAGCCCGCGAGAACACCGAGCTCAACATCACGCCTGAGCCGTTGGTCAAGCCTGCCGCACGCAGCCAGATCCTGACCCCGATGGACAATCCGGCCAAGATTCGGCAATCGCCATATCAGCTCGAAGACGAAGACGGCGAAGTCGAAGTCATCGAAATCCCGAACGCGCTTGGCCGAACACCCTTTGTGGGGCGCATCAGCGAGCGGAACCGGATGAACGATCTGGTGGCTCGAGTATGCGACGACGGGCGCGGCTCGATTGTCCTCATAAGCGGGGAAGCTGGCGTTGGAAAGACACGGCTCAGCTCGTGGCTCAAAGAAGTAGTGGAAGAAAACGGCCTGATGCGCTCCAACGTGGGCACTTTCACGCGCGGTGGCAGCTCGAGCTTGCGCGGCGTCCAGGACGTCATGGAGAGCATGTTCCGCACCCGTGGCCTGCCGCGCGCACAGGTCGTTCAGCGCGTGGAGCAGCGCCTCAAACAATGGGGCCACAACTCTGAAGAAGACGCGGCAGCGGTCATCGACTTCATCCGCCCCACGGCGCATGACGACACGCGTCCTTCGTCGGTGTCCACATCCGCGCTTTTTGCCACGCTGACCCGAATCATCGAAATCGGCGCGATCCGAAAACCACGGCTGATCATCCTCGACGATATCCATTGGGCCGGTCGAGAACTCGCCGATTTCTTCGATTACCTCGCCGTCGAGCTCCGCCACAGACGTATTCCTGTGCTGGTTGTGGCCACCATCCGTACTGAGGATCTGGCGGAGCGACCTGAGCTCGAGTCCAAACTCTCAAGCCTCAGCCGCTACTTGGGCGAAACGGTCGAAAAGATTGAGCTCGAGCGTTTCAGCGGGCATACGGGCCGAATGCTCGTGGACGCCTTGATGCCAATGGAAGATGAGCTCGCAGACGTAGTTCTGGAGCGCTCTTCGGGTAATCCTCTGCACCTGAGCTTCTTGATTCGATATCTTCGGGACGAAAATCTCTTGGAGAACGAAGGTGGGCGCTATTTTGCGCGCGACCTCGAGCAGGTTCGCGGCGCAGTTCCTCCGAGTTTGGCCGATCTCTTCCGCGTACGAATCGAGCAGGCCGAAGCGCATTATAAGGTCGAAGGCCGACTTCAGCGGCATCTTGAGTTTGCCGCCGTCATTGGCTTGAGGTTTCAATATGAAGTCCTTCGCCGCATGATCGAACTCAGCGGCGACCAAGACCTCTTGCGGCATTGTGATCACGACCTCGACCGACTCGTGGTCGAAGGTTTCTTCACGGAAATCGAGGGCCGTGGAGACGACTGGTACTCGTTTAGCCACGGGCTTTTGCGCGACCACCTCCTAAGAGGCATTGGGCCGCTGGTCTCGCGTGGACTTCATCGGCAGGCCGCCGAGGCCATGACCGAGGTATTCGGAGCCGGCGCAGATACCTTTGCCATGGAGATCGCCCGGCACTGGAACGCCGCCCGAGACACACCAAAGGCGCTCGAGTGGTATCGACGTGCAGCGGAGACGGCGCAACGTTCGTTTGTCTTGGCGCAGGCCGCCACCGCTTGGGAAGAGGCGCTTGAGATCATGGATGGAAAACTTGGACACGACCGTTCAAACCAGCCCGAGTCCAAAGATCCTCTGCTCACACATCTTGACCGCGAAGCCTTCCTCAAGGCCGGTATCAAGGCCGAAGATTACCTCCATGCACTTTGGCGACTGGGTGACCTCCTGGAGGGTTTTGGCGACTTCTTCAAAGCCGAGGCCGCGTACAGACGTGTGGTTAGAATTGTTGGAAAGGATTCGAGCAAGCTAAAACCTGAGATTTTGACCCCGCTCGGAAATTCTTGGCTTGGACTCGGGCATATCGCGTGGCAACGCGGTGATTTTGAAGCCGCTGATTGGGCATTTAGGAAAGTCGCAGAACTCCTTCGCTCAAACCCCACCGAGAAGAAGCTCGAAGTGGCGGCAACGCTCGGAATCGCCCGAGTGGCCTGGCATCGCGCCGATTACGAAGTCGCCACAAAGCTCGCCAACGAAAGCCTCAAAATTGCACGTGAGAATAAGAATGAAGAGGGCCAAGCCGAGGCGCTTTGGATCCTCGGTGAGGTTCAGCGAATGCTCGGCTCTGGCGAGGAAGCCCGCCAACAATTCGTAAGCTCTCTCGATATTTATCGGTCCATCAACTCCCCGCTCGGCATCGCGCGAAACCTCCTGAGCCTGGCTCAGGTCGCCCGCTACTCCAAAGATTTTGATGAGGCGCGAAAGCTCTATTCACGAGCGCTTTCACATTATGAGCGGCTTGGAGACCGCCGCGGCGCAGGCATGTGCCATAACGGACTCGGTGATGTTGAAAGGCTCGAAAAGAGGTTTGAAGAAGCCGACCGAGCCTACGGCCGCGCACTTGAGATCTATGAGGGAATCGGTGCCGAGTACGACGTTGCTATCGTCCTTGCGAACCTGGGCTTGAACGCACTGGAGCTCGAAGACGCGAGCGCTGCACAGACCTACCTCGAAGGCGCACTAAACATCGTCTCAGGCGGGGATTATCCGTATCTCTTGGCTGGGATTGAGTACAACCTCGCGGTGGCGCGTGCACGGCAGGGCGACCGCTCAGGCTGGCACGAACGCGTGATGAGTTTGGCCACGAGCCTCCCCATTGCGGACATCGACTACGCGAGGCCTCTGGAAGAATTGGCCGGACATCACGTGGCAGCAGGTGAACGAGAAGCCGCCGTAGAGCTCTGGTCAAAATCTCTAGAAATCTACGAAGAACTCGGCCTCATCGAGGACGCCGAGCGCGTTCGAAACCTCATTCAAGACTAATCTTTGGAATCGTCTTCCGCCTCGGACTGAGGCGGCGAGAAAGGCGTTGGCTCATCGGCTGTAGACTCTGGGGCCGTAGGAGTTTTCCGCGACGGCATCACATCGGTGTGCGACGGGGTGTTTCGCCTTTGAACATTGGGTTCCTCCTGGCTCGGTGTCCGCACGCCGGGAAGAGTTCCGTGCTCCTTCCTGGTTGGCTCAAGTCCTGACGGTGGCACGGGTGAGCCTGCCTCGGTTTGGGTTCTTGGCCGCGCGACCGCAAGCTTGGGCTTCGATTTCCAAAGTCCACCCTCAGAGAACGCAGACCAGCCCCATTTCACCCAGGATATCAGCCTCGAGACCAGCCAGAACGCCCAGAGGAACATGAGGATTCTCCAGACCAAGATGGGCAGGGAGTAAAGCGCAGGCTCGGCCAGCGCTGGCGCGCTCTGGTCCATGTACCAACGCAGGAGGCGGTTCGACGAACGCGCGCCTTCGACCTGCATGTCTACGTCAAAGAGAAGGTTTGTGTGGATTGCGCCGTAAAGAGCGCCAGCGGCAACAAGCGTGAGGCCCACAAGCCCAAGCTGGGAAAGGTCGAACTTCCACCACTCATCAGCGGGCTGACGCTGCCTCAGACTCAGGAGAACAAACCAAAGCACAATCGGGAGGCCTGCCACAACAGGGACTTGAGAAAGTCCGATCACCAGAAGCAACCACTCCCAGGTCTTGACCGGGATATGTGGAATGCGCCCGAGCAAAAGCGCGATGAGAAGGAGCGTGAGCAAATGCGGCCAGAACAAGATAGCTGGCCCCCATTGCGGACCACTCACCCAGATGAGCCAACGGTCTTCACCCACCTCAATCGTGGTCTCCACGTTCACCGAATCGCTACCGAGTTTAACCGCGGGGACCTGCTCCTTAAACGAGCGCTCCCAGGGCTGCTGCCATTCCAGCACATATTGCGACTTTCCGGGCACGATGGGCAAAGAGACCTTGGAGTCCCGTGGACGGATGGAGCGCTCCGCACCTCCCAGAAACACGCGTTGAAGCTCCGCGCCCTCAGGCAAGGTGATCTCGTAGTTGGTCGCGGTCGAAGAACGAATCTCCACCTCCAACTTCCCTTGCAAGAGGCGTTTTCCGGGCGTGAGGGCGTAGCTAACCTTGTCCACGGTGGTGGCGGGCCCCTCGGTCGCATCCGGCCGGGAAACACTCACCACGAGGCTCTCAGAAGGCCACGGTTTCCAGAGCGGCTCGTAGACCCCGTTGTTGACGTCCGAAATCCTCGGCAGCTCCGAGAAGTCACAACGCCACATCTGTGAGCATTGTACTCGCCAGGTCTCGGTCCACGGCTTGTCTAGCGGCGCTGAGATGTTCACGGACTCCGAAATAGGTATCTCGCTCAAGAACTCAACCACGGAGACGCCACGAGCAAAATCCACCAGTGCCTCTCGTTGCTCGGTTCGGATTCCATCCGAGATTACCTTTTCCTGCTCGCCGATTGTGAACTTCAGAAGTTGAGGGCGCGAGGCGTCCTGCCTGCGAATCACCGTGCGAATCTGCCACGGAAGTCCAAGCTCCCAAGTCCTCTCCACAAAGAAATACGGTGGCAGCTCGGCCGTGAGTGCAGCATCAGACGCAGCTTGGCCCGACTGGCGCGTCAGCTGAAGAGAACTGTCTGGAAGACCACTTGGACCAATGCCGTCTACCGTCCAATCCGAGCTTCTAAACGTGACGTATCTCGGCTTGGTATCGGCATGAAACTGAATCGTCAACGAGTTGCGATTGACGAGCACACCTTCGACTTCAATGATGTTACGACCCTGGGGAACGCGCACCAACACGAGCCCATTTTCTTCACGTCGCAGCTGGTTTGTGGTGGTGCCGTTGAGCGCAACACGGCTTAACGTGAGGGGATCCGCAGGCCCTGGCAGAGTCCACGAGGCGTCGCGCTCGGCAAAGACCTCTGCACGCATACGAAAGTTCAATTCCCGAACAGAAATATCCGCGCGGCTCACCACCACACACTCACCGCTGCACTCCTGAGACTTGACGAGCCGCCGTTTGAGCTCCTCGAGGAGTTGGTTGCCCTCCGGTGTGCCTGGGGACGGCAGAGGAATGAGGTTCGCGTTCAGATTCGCGTTGTTTTGGATCGGAATAGGTTCGATTGGAGGCGGCTCGGCTGCGTTCGCAGTTCCGGCCAAAAGCATGACCAGCGCTGCCGCCATGGTTTTTGAACGAGTTGCCGTCATATCGCGACGGCTGATCATCAAGAGCGCCAAGAGAATGAGGAGCGCAACTCGCACAAAATTCAGGCCAGCATTTGCCAGAGGCCCGAGCAGGTAGAGCCGAATCTCGTGGTCTTGCCTCACCGGCCCCACCCATACGAGCCGCCACGTAGTCCATGACCACGTGGGCACGCCGTATCCCGTCTGCACCACTGCGTTGGGGTCCACTTGCTGAAGCGCCCACTTTTTCTCCTTTTTCCCCGAGCTTGCAGACCCTCCATAACCGCGTTCCATCGAGTCGATTTTGCTCACTGCAAAGAAATCCTCCGATGCTTCATCTTGCTCTTGCATGGGCTCCATCTCAGCTGCGGGAGCCATAGGCGCCATGGACCGATCCGCGTCGAATCCTCCAAAGCTCGAATCCATAGTTTGGAACTGAGGGTCTGCCACCTGAGGGTGCACAGCCCATCGCACCTGATCTCGCACAAACGGGGCGAGGATAATGGCAAGAGACACGAGTGCCACGATTCTCAGCGCGATCACGGCTTTGCGAATCAACCCCTCGGGCAGTACCCGCAAGAGCGCCAGAGTCGCGAGGAGAACCACCCAGACCCAAGTCGGGGCATCATGGTGGCCGTGGGAAAGAATCAGCGCCAAAATAGCCACGGGGAACCACCGCCAGCCTAAGAGTTTCCCTGCACTCAGCGCCACCAAGAGCACGAAGAAGAAATCCCAGAGTCGCCAGGATTCAAGCCATGTTCCGGGCATTCGGTCCACACCACTTCCACCCAGCAAACTCCAACCCGGAGGAAGATGAATCGTAGCGTTCAAGGACTGTACGTCATGATTCCATCCGACGACTGTCAACCGGCTGAGCGCTTCTTCGAGCCTTGATTCAGCTTCAAGATTGACGCCTGGCTTGCGAATCTCTACGCCGGGCAACTCAGACTCAGCATCTTTGGTGATGAGTAGATCGCTGCCCTCCGAGGTGTCCGTGACGCGCCCAAGCTTACCCTGGCCAAGGTTCAATCTCCACCCCTGGTTGATGGTGCCACTGAGTCGATCGCGCACCGAATACCCCTGGCCGTCCAAATCGAGCCAGAATTCACGTCTGAGATTGATGAGATTCGGCGACGGCTCAGCCATGCCGCGGCGCAGCTCGGTAAACGTTGCCTTGGTTCCCGGTTCCACGAGGTAGGTCGCAAACTGCCGCCACTCCTCGGGAAGCGAGGTGCGCTCAGGGTCCACGCCGGTGGCGCCGTCGAGCTTGACCGATCGAATCAACTCGTTGGGCTCCCACGCCCAGTATTCCTGTGGCTCGTAAATTTGGGGACCAGGCGTGGGCGCGCTGAGCTCCGACACGGCATTCGGCGTAATAGTCTCGATCTCCACGGTATGTGTGCCCGGGCGCACGTAGACGCTGACACTTCCATTGGACGGAACACGGGTCGGAATGGAGCTTTGAACCCTGACTGGGAGAGCGCCTTCAAAAAGGATGTTCCCGAGCTCAACTTCGCGCGCTTTGCCCGAAACATTGAGCTGAAGACGGGTAATCACCCGCAGTGGAACATCGTCCGAAATCTTGCGGTAGATCGTGGCCTTGACGCTCTCGGACTCGCCGACTTCCTTCTCCGAGGCCTTATCGCCCAACCAAAGCGAGTCAGTTGACATGCGAGGATGCGCGATTTCACGGCCGGAAAGACTCAGCGTGACACGACCTACGGACGAGGGAATCGCCAGAACTTCGGGCGCCTGATCCCAAAGGAAGCGCCCTCGAACCTGATATTCACCCGCTGGGAGCCTCAAGAAGGGGACTTCGTCCCGCTCAATCAGCGCCACCTCTAGCGTTTCATTGCCACGATTTACGCTCAGGTCTTGAGGCCAGTAATCGCGATTTCCGGGCAGTTGAATCTCTGCCTGAGTATCCAAAAACACACGGTATTCAAACGAGGCTCCCGTCGAGGTGGTAGACACCGAGAGCTCTCCCGGCCAGACACACTCTTTGCCTTCCGGCGTAGACGGGCAGTAGAGATTCGGCACATCTTCAAGTACCCAACCCACCCAACTCTGCAGGGGACCAGGAATCGCTGGTGTGTTTTGAGCGCTGAGCTCAGAGGCCCCAAGGACCATCAAACACGCGCTCAGAGCTAGAGAGAGACGCTTAAACATAAGCTACCTACGGGCTTTTTTCAAAGTTAGGCCCAGAAGATCCCCCTCACCAAAGAACCTGTCAAGGTTGACGAGCTTAACCCTGACTCCTAAAGAGTCTTTGGAGAATTTCTGAGGTCGAACTATGTCCGAAATCGAATCCAACCCACCCGCCGAAAACACGCCCCAGGTCATGCCTGCTGGCAACCATAAATGGGAGTGGTGGGCTATCTTCGCAATGATTCTGCTGGCCGTCTTTTTGGTCGCGTGGATTCTAGTCTTTTTGAGGCTCGGCACACCAAGCGTTTGGGCCCATGGGATTGTGGTCCCGGGCATCGGATTTCTCACGGTTCCGATGATGTTCTTTGGCCTTCTGCGCACGATCTTTAGACCGCCGGCCATTCAGCGTCCCCGAACCATCGCCCTTGGCGCCCTGCTCTTTATGGGCGTTTTTGGCACGATTCCCTTTTTCTCTCCTCCTCTCTCGACCGAAGATTGGTCCACGACCACCGAGATCCGCCTTCCGTTTGAAGGTGAATGGATGACCATGGCGGGCGGCGAAGATCGCGACCGAAACTACCACGCCACAACGCCCGCCTACCGCTGGGGCTATGATTTTACGGTGCTCAGAGACGGAAAGAAATTCCAGCTCGATGGTGCCAAGAATGAAGACTACTTCTGTTTTGGCCAGCCTATCTTGGCGCCGCTGGACGCTACGGTCTACGACGTACAAAACTCCGAAACCGACAATGTACCCGGCGAGGTACCAACGGGCGGGACGTTCGGCAACTTCGTGATCCTCAAGTTTGACGAGAATGCCCATCTCTTTCTGGCCCACCTAAAGGAAGGATCGGTCACTGTGGCCCCCGGGGATACGGTCAAGACCGGCCAAAAGCTCGGAGAATGCGGTAATTCAGGGCGTAGCCTTGAGCCACACCTTCACGTCCACGCACAGAATTCCGCTGAGTTTCCGTTCGCCGAGAGCCTTCCTCTAAAGTTCTCGAACTACAAAATCGGAGAGAAGCTTGTGGAGAAAGGCATGCCGCAGGGCTCCACGTCTTATGACGAGCCCAACGGGGATCTGGTTTCCCAGTAGGCTCCTGCCCGCGTAGACAAGAGGACCTTGAATCGGGTACTACCCGGAACGCCCAAAACAAGAGGAATCGCATGAGCGAGCTAAAGTCTAGATTGGATACTGTAGACCGTAAGATTGTTATCAAAGATACCGTTAAGCTCATTGACGCTGAAGTTGCGAGCAAGTCCGGACTCTCAGGCGTTGCGCTTAAGGGTGGCTATAGCGTCGTCAAGAAACTCAAAGACGGCCGAATGATCGATATCGCGGTCGACAAACTCCTCGACGAATTCGCTGATTCACTCTCCCCTGTTTATGAAAACTTCCTCGCCGACCACGGCTCAAAGAAGTTCGAAACTTATATCAATTTGCACTCAAAGACTGCAGCCGACGCTCTTCTCGGCATCACCGATGCCAAAGCCGCGCGCGCAGAAAACAAGATTATCAAGTCCACCTATCAAAAATTGAGAGGTCAGGCAGAGAAGCACGTCATCGACGCTCTGCCAGGCGTCGGGCGTCTGATCGACTTGCACGCCCCAAAAAACGAGGCATGATTCATGCCGGACCTTCGGCAAACTCAAGCGTTTGTTTTACGCACCGTGCCCTATGGCGAAAAGGACTTAATCGTCACGTTTTACGCCAAGACCGGTGGAAGAATGGCCGCGCTTGCCCGAAGTGCTCGTTCCAGCAAACGTAGGTTTGGCGCAAGCCTGATGCCGCTCAGAGGGCTGAACATCTCGTATACCGCAAAACCCGGACGAGACCTGGTGTCTCTCACTGAAGCCAGCGTTTGCACCGACTACCCCGGCATCGAAGCCTCGTACGAAAAGATCGCGCTCGCCTCGTATATGACCGAGCTCGTCCGCGCGACCACACGTGACGGCGAAGAGGGCCCCGAGATTTGGGCACTCCTCGACGAGAGTTTTGCGCATGTCTCAAAGGCGGACGATTCCCCGGCGATCTACCAGCTCATCGTCCGACACTTCGAACTCCAACTCCTCGCTCACCTAGGCGCGATGCCGGCCATCGACTCGTGTCATCGTTGCGCAAGAGATTGCTCGGAGTTCGACAAGCTCCGATTTAGCCGCGAAGGCGAAGGGCTCGTCTGCCAGGACTGCCTGCCGCATACCCCGAGATTCGGGGTCGTCGACCAAGATATACTTGCCGCGCTCTGGTATTTGTGGAATCCAGACGGTCCGCCTCCCCAAGCACTCACGGACGGCACAAAACGAAGCCAGGTCAAACGAATCATCTACGCCAGTCTCGACCGACTCCTAGAAGACTCGCAACTCAAGAGCCGCCCACTCCTCGAATCCCTGATAGAGAACTAGAGCATGAGCAAAATCGAAGTACTCAGCTATGGCGAGGCCCTCGTCGACTTCCTACCAAACAAGAGCGGAAAACTCCGTTCCGTGGACTCGTTCCGACGCGTTTCCGGCGGTGCACCAGCGAATATGGCCATCGGAATTGCGCGCCTCGGCCGAAGAGTCGGACTCATGGGCAACGTGGGCGCCGACGAGTTTGGCCACTTCCTTATCGAGGAACTTCAACGCCAGGGCGTAGATACCTCCGGCGTACACCAGACCAATCTGGCGCGCACAGGCATCACCTTCGTAAGCTTAGACGAGAAGGGTGAGCGCTCGTTCCTCTTCTTCAGGGCCCCCAGTGCCGATATGCTCTTTCAGGTTGAGAATATTCGCGTCGAGACGATCGAAGCCTGTTCGATTTTCATCGCCGGCTCGAACCTCCTGATCACGCCGGAGATCGCGCACACTACGTTCAGCGCCCTCAACCACGCAAAGCGCCTCGAAAAGTTCATCATCATCGACCCCAACGTCCGCCTACACCTCTGGGAAGACTTGGACCACGCCCGCACGATTATCCACCGGCTCCTAACCTATGCGGATATCGTCAAACTCAATGACGATGAGATCGAATTCCTGGCACCAGGAGCGGACGCGAAAACACTTTACGAGACCATCCTTAGACCTGCCGGTGTCTCCGCGCTCATCGCCACCCGCGCCGAGCGTGGCGCCGAGGTATTCGCACAAGATGCCTACTTCAGCGTCCAAGCGCCCGACGTCAAAGTCGTAGATACCACGGGCGCCGGCGACGGCTTTGTTGCAGGCATGGTCTCCGGCCTCGTCCGCTTTATGGCCAAGGATTCGCCGCTCTCACCCGAGCGCCTTCGCGCTCGAGTCCCCGAGTTTGGCGACTCCGAATGGACACGAATCCTCAATCTCGGTTGTTGGGTGGGCTCCAGAGTCTGCACCCAACTCGGCGCGACAAGCGCACTACCCGCTCACGACGAAGTCCCCTGGCATGACCTCGGTTTCGAAACCTAAAGGAGTCTCCATGAAACGCTCACTGCTATTTGCAGCCCTGCTTACCGCTTGTTCAGCATCGCCTCAGGTGGCGGACGAGCTTCCCAAAGCCCAAGAATCCGAGTCCGTTCACGTCAAGGTCATTGGCGTCAACGACTTTCACGGCCATCTCGAAGGCCCTTCCGGGAAAGTGAAAATCGACGGAGAGGCCATCGAGGCAGGGGGCGCAGCCTATCTGGCGCAGCGCATCTCAGACATCAAAAAGTTCCATCCCAACACCGTTGTTGTGGGCGCTGGAGATATGATCGGGGCGAGCCCGCTGATCAGCGCATTATTTCAGGACGAGCCGGCTATCGAAGCCCTTAACGAAGCAGGCATGGATATCAACGCCGTGGGCAACCACGAGTTCGACGAAGGCGTGGAAGAGCTGATGCGTATCGCCAAAGGCGGCTGCCATCCAACGCACGGCTGTTTTGCGGAATCCGAGTATGGAGGCGCTAAATTCGAAATGCTCGCCGCCAATGTCACCTGGAAATCAGACGGCAAAACCATCTTTCCCGCGTACAGCATTCGGGAATTCGAGGGTGTTAAGGTCGGCTTCATCGGCCTTACGCTTGAAGGAACGCCTTCCATCGTGGACCCGTCCGGCATCAAAGATGTGGACTTCGGCGACGAAGCCGAAGCCATCAACAAGGCGACTGAGGAGCTCAAAGCCGCCGGCGTCAAGGCAATCGTAGTTCTGATTCACGAAGGCGGCAGGCCCGCCGCTACGGACCACCCAGACGATTGCACTGAAATTTCCGGGCCTATCTTGGAGATCGTCAAAAACACGGACAAAGAAGTGGACGTGTTTGTGACCGGTCATACGCATCAACCCTATATCTGCACAATCGATGACCGACTGGTAACTAGCGCAAAATCCTACGGCCAGGTCATCTCGGAAATCGACCTTCAGGTCGACCGCAAGACCCAAGACGTGGTGAGCAAGACCGCGCGAAATATCATCATCGACCGAACGGGCGAGGAGCATGCCGCCACTCTGGCTGTGGTTGAGAAGTACCGCCCGATTGTTGAGCCCATGGCGAATCGCCCAATCGGTCAGGTCACGGCGGACGTCTTGCGCACTACGGACGAGAACGGGGAATCACCGCTTGGCCGCTTGATCGCTGACGTTCAGCTCGATGCGACGAGCTCCACCGACCTCGGCGGCGCCCAAATCGCGTTCATGAATCCGGGCGGAATTCGCGCTGACCTCTTGCACGCACCAGAAGGCGGTGTGCCGGGCGAAGTGACCTTCGCACAAGCTCATACCATCCAGCCGTTCTCGAATAGCCTCATCACAATGACGCTCAGCGGAAAACAACTCCACCAACTCCTCGAGCAACAATGGCTCGATCAATCGCGCCCTCGCCTTCTCCAGGTTTCTAAGGGGTTTGAGTACACCTGGTCCGAAAGCGCTGCTGCCGGCTCAAAGGTGGACCCCAAGACTATGAAGCTGAACGGCAAGGTCATCGACCCAGCCGCAAATTACCGCGTCACCGTGAACTCGTTCATCGCCGTCGGTGGCGATGGATTCACGGTGCTAGTCGATGGGACCGACCAACTCGGCGGCCCCATCGATCTAGATGCGTTTGTAAGTTATTTTGGGAAGAAATCGCCGGTGGAACCACCGACGAAGAAGCGAATTACCCGCAAACCTTAAGGCTTAGAGGCATGCCTCGACGACCATCTCAGCGATTGGGCTCGAAGCTGGCTCTGGCTCAGGTGCTGGTTCAACGCCAGGCTCTTCGATGATCAACTCATCGTCAGGCGCCGTCAGACACATTCCAGCGTCTACCGAAACCGAGTCTCCAGCATTCAAGAGCCCCATGGTCAGGGTTCCAGCCAAGACTTCAATCTGCTCACCAAGAGCGAGCTTAGGGGCCGATGCGCCGTCGAGCACGATGGAGAGCGTGTCGTTTGCCATCCACTCAGGCATGTCTTCGATGCCTGCGAAGTTCATCACAGCTTGAAGTTCAAACTTGGGCGAAACTTCAATCGTAAGCGCATCGTCAGAGCCGGTCAGGACCGCGCCAAACCTACGACCATCGTTGGCGTTGAGATCGACGGCCAATACCTCTTGTCCGTCGATCTTTACGGTGGTGGTCGAGTCGCCAAGCCCAAGATTTGTGAGCTCGATCTGGTCGTCAGCACCTGAGAGAACGGATTGGGCTGAGGCACCTCCTAGCGTGAGCTCCATGACCTTAGCTTCTGACTCATCGGAGACCCATTCCCCGGTGTTTTCGTCATACACTTCGGTCACGCCGAAAGGCCCTTTCACATAGAGCTGGCCGATATCGGCCGTTGCCGTGAGCGTTTCAGCCACACCGTCTGCGCTGATCTGGAAGGTCGGGTTGCTCGCGGCCAGTTTGATGGCGACGTCCTCGATCGCGATATCGATCGCGCTCACCACGGCTAGGGTCACAGCCACTTTGGACTCACCTTCCACAGCAATCTCTCCGCGTACCCGACCTTCAAAGGTCTCAGGGAGCTCAGCGGCAGCTTCGGTATCAATCGACGCAAGCGCTGATTTAATGCCAGCGAAGTCCACTTCAGCTGCCAGGGAATCCTGATGGAATTCAAAGGATACTGGGTTCGCGCGCTGTGGCCCGACCTGGACATCCACGTCGTAATCACCAGGCGCTGGCGAGCTTACTACGAGGCGAAGCTGAAGCGAATCAACCTGGTCGATACACTCCTGTTCGGCTGGCTCCTCGCCAAATGCGCAGGTCACGTCGCCGCGCAACAAGTAGGTCACCGAGGTATCTGAGCTCGACTCAATATTGCCGTCAGCAAAAACCTGGTTCTCAAGAATTTGAGTAAGCTGGTCGGTCTGTTCACTCAAATCGGTATCAAACTCGATTGGCTCCGACGAGCATTCACCAGTGTCGAAATCCGCGCCCGAACCATCAGGTGTTGGACAATCATCAGCGGGTGCGAGCTCAAGCCCTCGTGCCACCAAGTTGGAGTTCTCGAGGAAAGCCAATGATGCGCTGATATTCGTCGCTACTTCTACCGTATTGGCGCTAATTGCCTGCCGTGCCGTTGCGTGTGAGACCTTCTCGCCGCCTTCATCGTCGCCACCGCATGCAATCGCTGTTGTTGCCAAACCAAGTGCCATCATCATTCGAAAATTCATAATCAGTCTCCTCTGAGCTGAACCGTTCAACTCCGTGTTGTCGGTCCTATAGACTGCACACCCCATGCCAAATATTCATTTCGCGGAAACACTGGGCGATCGACGGTTTACGTGGTGAAGTTTCACTCCAACGAATCAAATCGACTGGCGCAAACATACTCCAAATCGCCCCGTTGTACTCAGAAGAGCTGCAGGCTCTCGCCCTCTTCCATAGACGGTGAAGGCAAGAAGCCAATTCGCCCTGGAGATTGCATCAAGAGGAACCCCTCGCGCTCGGAGAAGTCGAAGTCGGCATTGCAGCCAGGATGCTTGGAGAGCTCGTAGCGCTCAAACCGCCGCGTCTTGGGGTTGTAGAGCTGTGTGGTCGTCAGAATTTGCTTGCCATGCTCGTAGGTCTTGCAGCCCTGATCCACCCCGGCGCAACCTTGCTCCAAGGCATCTTCAACCGAGCAAAGATCCCAATGTCCGTCATCATCCACATAGGAGAGATAGACCTTCGAGACAGTCTTGACGCGCTCGTTTCGCTCCGAGCGCTTCTCATCGGACAACACACTTCCAATCACGGGATTCGAAAGCTCCGTCTGGATAATGGTCAAACCTTCTGCGGCGTAATCGTATTGGTGGGCCTTCTGGGCCTTCTCCCAGCCGACAGCCCACGTGTAGTGGTCGATCATATCGAGCGGGAACATCGAGAAACCAAAATAGAATTCTTCGTCCTCAACCGCCTGAGTTGCACACTGGTTCAACGACTCCGGGAAGACCTTGATAGCCTTCTCCACAAGCCAGGACCCGCCGTTCTGCTTGAGCATGAGCCAGAAAACATCCGTCTTGGAATTCTTGGGGCACGAGCCGCGGACCTCGCGATCTCCACACACCAACAAGCCCGCACGAAACCCACCGCCTCTCGAAGCATAGGTCTCCACCAGCTGCACGTCCTTTCGAGCCACCTGACAAAGATCGTTGACCGACTCAGACTCCCTCACGGCCTCCTCGAAAGCCTTCCGATCATCAATGGTCACCCAAATCTCAGGCACGCGCTCAAACGCTGTGAAATTCCAGGTCTGCTCCTCCGCAACCCAGGTGCCAATCGCGTTTTTGCGCGGTGGCGCCTCGTTGACCTCAAAATGCGGAAGTAGCCCGGCGGTATTGAAGAGCGCCATCCTCGGCTCGTCGTTGCCGCGGTCCGGAAGCATGGAAAATACCGTCTGAGTGCCCAGCCTATCCGCCTCATCACCGTCCAAAAGGTCCACCCTGAAGGCGACCGTCTCAAGCGGGATGCTGCTGACCTGCTCAAACGCCTCAATCTGAAGGGCGAGCTCAAGGCGCCAGCCTTCGTCGTTCTCCTGGATGGAAATCACTCCCATATTATCCGGTAGAGGATCCGAAGAATCATAACGCCCGTAGCGGCCATCAGGGAAAAAGATCAGTTTGGTCTCGGCCTTGACCATGTCCTGGATCTTCGCGCTTTGCGGCACTGCGCGAACAAATCTGTCGAGGCTCGGGTCGCGAATCGTAACCACGATCGCGTCGACCACCGTCTCGCTATCCCCGGCAATGACCTCGTCGTCTTTGACGTCCACGGCGAGGTAGAGGTAGCCCTGGTCCGAATCCGCTGCGATGCGCATCGCCAGATCTCGCGGGCCTCTCCAGAACCTCTCCCCAGACTCCACGCTCGACTTCTTATCAAAGATTCTAAAGAGCTTTCGGTCCCAATCTTCGAGCACACCGTCGATTTCTCTCGCCGGCGTGTTCGGCGTGTCGGGGAGTTCCAATCGCGCGAGATTCGCTGCCGCGACCTTCGATCGCTCAATCTTTACCGGTGCATCCAAAATCGCGTCGCGGTCTTCGTCCGAGATCTTCTCTGAGACCTTCTTCTCTTCGACATCTGGACTAGACGCGCAGCCTAGCGCCAGTAGGAAGGGTAAAAATCGTCTCATGTCTCCTCCATAACTCGCTTCATTTCTGAGAGCGCATTCAGGGCCTCGAGCGGCGTAAGTGCATTGATATCAAGAGACCCCAATTTCTCGATGACCGCAACTTCTGCCGGGTTTCGTTGACCAAAGAGCGTGAGTTGGTTCGGGTTGTTGATCGGTGTGACCCGCGGAGCCTGACCGCGCGCAACCACCGGCACACCTCGCTCATCAAGGCGTCCAGACTCCAGATTCTCGAGGACCTGCTTCGCGCGCGCCACCACCGTCTCAGGCAGCCCGGCCAGGCGCCCAACCTGAATGCCATAGGAGCGGTTAGCCTGGCCCTCCACGAGCTTTCTTAAGAAGATGATATCGTCGTTCCACTCCTTGACCGCGATACTCATATTCTTGGCGCCTTCCATAGTGCGGGCGAGCTCGGTCAACTCGTGATAGTGCGTGGCAAACATGGTCTTCGCACGCACGCGATCGTGAAGATGTTCAGCCACAGCCCAGGCGATTGAAAGGCCATCGAAGGTAGAGGTACCGCGCCCGATCTCGTCCAAAATCACAAGGCTTCGAGCCGTCGCAAGCTGAAGAATATGCGCGGTTTCGGTCATCTCCACCATGAAGGTCGACTGCCCTTTCGCGAGATTATCACTGGCTCCGACACGGCTAAAGATCTTGTCCACCGTACCGATATGCGCCGTCTTCGCTGGCACAAAGGACCCCATCTGAGCCATCAAAGTAATCAGCGCAACCTGCCGAATCACCGTAGATTTACCCGCCATATTCGGACCGGTGATGATCTGCAGGAACGACGATTGCGTATCGAGATTCACGCTGTTTGGGACGAATCGCTCCGAATCGAGGGTCCTCTCCACCACCGGGTGCCGACCTTCCTCGATCACAATACGTGTCCCATCATCCACTTCGGGTCGCACGTAATCATGCCGCAGCGCGAGCTCAGCAAAGGCCGCCAACACATCGAGCTCCGCTAGAATCTGTGCGGCCGAGAGCAATGCCGGAATCTGCCCTGCCACCTCGTTTCTAAGCCTTTCAAATAGCCGGTATTCGAGCTCTTTGCGCCGGTCCTCAGCTCCAAGAATCTTGTCCTCCATCTCCTTGAGCTCGGAGGTGAAGTAGCGCTCGGCATTCGCCAGCGTTTGCTTGCGGATATAGTCGTCCGGCACCATGTCCAGATTCGCCCGGGTAATCTCCACATAGTAGCCAAAGACCTTGTTGTAGCGGACTTTCAGGCTTGAAATCTTAGTCCGCTCTTTCTCTTTGGCCTCGTAGGCGAGCATCCAGTCTTTGCCGTGGTCGGTAAGGTCGATGAGCTCGTCGAGGTCCGCCGAAAACCCACGCTCAAATATCCCGCCCTCGTTCAGCGACACCGGCGGGCTCGCCACGATCGCCCCCTCGAGCCGTTCACGAAGATCGTCAAAGGTATCGAGCCGCGTCGTAAGATTTACCAAAAGCGTAGACTCAACCTCGGCAAGCAAGGCCTTGATGGGAGCAATGGCCGAGATGGTGTTCGAGAGCGCCTTCAAGTCGCGCGCGTTCGCGTTCCCCGACGAAATCCTCCCACAGAGCCGCTCAAGGTCGTAGACGCCGTCTAGCGCAAGGCGCAAATCCTCACGAACCACCGTCTTCTTGACGAATTCCGAAACCGAATCGAGCCTGAAATTCAACGGCTTTGGATCCACCAGCGGATAGTTCATCCAATGGCGCAAGAGGCGCCCACCTGCCGCACTCACCGTCTTATCTATGGTATTGAGCAGACTGCCCACCCGCTTGCCGCCCATCAGCGTCTCAGTGAGCTCCAGATTGGCGCGCGTCGAGTCATCCAGAACAAGATATTGCCCAACTTCGTAGAACTCCACAGCGCGGATATGCGTGGGGATGCCTCGCTGAGTTTGGGCGAGGTAGCGAAGGATGCCGCAAGAGGCCGAGAGCGTAGCATCCATGCCCTTTTGCGCCCGCAAAGGTTGCAGAAGCTTCGTGACCTCTTTCTCGTCCAAGAAAAGGCCGTCCATCATCAAATCGCGCTCGATCCTCAAGCCAGACGAAAACTCCGCCTCGTCACTCTCAAAAAACGCCTCGTCCTTTGGGCGCAAAAAACCCTTGGTCTTACGGGCCTCAAGCACCTCAGACGCCAACGGGTTAGAGATGACCTCACGCGCACCAAGCCGGGCGAGCTCGGCCACCAGGCCCAGATGGTCCGGCACAAAGGTGGCACGAAACGTACCGGTCGAAACATCCAACGACGCCACCCCGAACCCACTCTGCCCACCGTACACACTCGCCACGTAATTCGGAGTGCGCGCATCCAACGAGTCTGGGTCCATCACAAGACCAGGCGTGATCACGCGAACCACGTCGCGCTTCACTAGCCCCTTAGTCTGCGACGGATCCTCGAGCTGCTCACAAATCGCAACCGCCATGCCGCGCTCGATCAGCGCCGAGATATAGGGCCCCGAGGAATGATGCGGAAACCCAGCCATCGGGACCTCATCCTCCTCACCTTTATTGCGCGCAGTAAGCGTCAACCCCAGCTCCCGAGCCGCGGTCACCGCGTCCTCAAAGAACATCTCGTAAAAATCCCCCATGCGGAAAAACACGATCGTTTCCGGGTACCTCGCCTTCGCATCCAGGTACTGCTGCAGCATCGGCGTAACTTTCAAGACTCGTCTCCTCGCGTCCAGGCTCCGACCCAATCGTCGAGCGTAGGGGATGACGAGTCATAATATAAGACGCCCTCCAACGGCAATCACCCTTACGAAACTCTGAGCGATAACCCTGGCTCGAGTGGCAGTGTTTTAGCGCTTACGACGCAGCTGGGCGATCTCTCCTACCAACGAATCGCAGGCCGCTTGGTGTAGACGAAAAGTGCGGTATGATTCGGATGACCTATACGGACGCGATTCGCATCACCACGAACTTCATGGCAAAGGGCCTCGAGACCGCGCCTCTCCGATTCCCGTTTTGACTGCACAATCTGAAAGGGCGGGTCTATGAACCCCGTCTCCGCCATCAACACCCACACGGTATGCATCGCGGGGGTCCCGGGACTCACGTGCACGACCAGCTCGGCCTCTGGAAAATCGTTTCGAATTTCAGGGATTGCTTTGCGCAGGAATTCAAAGATGGCTTTGTGATCCGTTGGGTCCACACCACCCCACGCCTTTGGATGGACCTTGATATCACGCTTCTTCAGCTCCGCCCGAAGGTCCCGAACAGCATGTTTTTCTCGTTCAGAGCTATGAATATCTCTGTAAAGAAGAACGACATCGTGGATCTGCGTCCTCAAATGCGAATACTCGCCCTCCAAGAGCGACAACGTCGGCCCGACTAACTTCGCCCCGTTTACCTCTCGATATCGCTGCGACTGCTTGTCGAACTCATAGGGATCGTTCCCCACAGCCACCCATGTAACGAGTACTTTCTTGGTCATCAGTTCGCCCGCATGGTAGGGCGCCCGCGAAAGTTCGCCCCTAGAATGATTCCTTGAATCGAGTCGTTTCCAGAATTCTGCCAATGTTCCGAAGGTTCGGCAAGTACAGTTCTAGCACAAAATGGAAAACCGGCACGCTACGTGCCAAAAACAATCAGCAAGGCATTCTTCAACTCTGTGACCTCAAATACTCAGCCCATTTGAGAAGTAGTGCTCGACACTCCTCAGGCGACTTCACTGGAAGAGCGTTGCTCGTAGGTTGCCATACAGCGAACATGTCGTCTGGAAAGTCCGGTCCATCGATGAGTATCCCTACTTTCGGCCAGTTCCCCAAAACCTTTAGAGTCGAAGTCTTATAAGAGAAAACCGCGTGAGGTTCGGTATACCCAGTGTTGGAAGTTTGGTAGACACATTGGAGCGGTTGAAAGCCCTCATTGTCCCTTTGGAACTCTTGTGACAGCCAATGCGTGGCAAGCTCGGAATGGTAACCGCTTCTGCGTGTTTTTGTTAAGAGATAGATGTTTACGTCTTCAAACCTCAAACATCGCTTTCCACAAAACCTGATCAGATTGGGATGCTCGACCAGCATTTTCCGCCACAGCACACTCTCGTCCGCACCTCCAACACCATTTTGGATAGTGGCCTGCAGAGAACCAACGGGTTCCCTCGGGTCAAACTCAGAGAGCACTTCCTTTACCAAGTCGCGCTTTGCTTCCCTGCTCTCTGTCTGGGTATCTGCCCTTAGCAAGCGCTTCCAGCTCACATCACGGTCTGAATCCTTCAAGAGATTCTTGTTGTATTTATAATCAAGCAGATAATCCCCCTTGCACAAGAGCGCGCGCTCCCACAGAAAATCTTCGAAGCGACCCTCGACAGGGAACACCTCCCTCGCGCGCTCAAACCAGAACTCAAAAGCTCGCTGGAAGTCTTTGTGTTCTTTCTCATCCCATGAACGATCAAGACTCCAAACACCGTAAATCCCAGAAAACTGCATTAAGAATTCGACTTGGCCTCGAAAATACTCGTGGGTCTCTGCTTTCTCAATCAGCGGTCTCCACTGAAAAGGCGTCAAAATTAGGCTGGCCTTGATACGTTCTTCGCGTTGCTGCTGTTGGTTCAGACCGCCAATCACCTCGCACGTTGCGACGCGCTCCAGAAGCTGATCGCCCTCGCCGTAACTGGCGAGAGTTTGGACAGCCAAGAGGGCGTTTGCAAAACGGTCATAACGCTCAATCTCTGAAGCATGAACAAGGTTACAAACCAAGCGCATCCACTCATGGAATGCATCTGGATTTAACTCACGGTCTTTCTGGGAGAGCAAGAAAGCAAAGTAGGCGTATCGCTTCACCCAATCACTCATTGAACCTTCGCCGGTATTCAGGATCTCCGCAAAGTCAGCCACTTCGTCGTAATAGTCGCTGCGGCCTAGGTAACTGAGTTCCTCGCCGGATGCAGCGAGTCGATTCAAGAGGTCCGCCAGGCGCTCAACAAATGCACGATCAAGTAGGCCCAACTCACGCAGAGACTGCAGCGAAACAGGCTTCCTCAGAAAAGATGTGAGATCTGCAGCAAGTAAGGTGTTGTCGCGGCCCGAATCGACCAAACTCACTAGTCCGAAGAGCTTAAAGAAGTTCAGAAACTGCCGATCGACCTCGTTACTTCCACCAACGCGGTGCTTCCAGAAAATGTCCGTCCAGTCAGTGTCCATTTTTAGGCTAAAGTATTGAGCCCAAGAAAAGGCCGATCCCGGGTAGAGCTCGCCTTGAAAACACCCTTTAACAAACTCTTCAATTTGGACCTTGAAAATCTCAAAGGGGGTTAGTGCCTTTCCTCTCGCATTCATCTTGATGTAGAGGTCATCCGACAGATTGAACTCGTCCAGCGGCAGGTATTGGAACTCAATCGGCGAGGCGTTTACTAGCCTGGAATAACCATCCTCCAGATCGTGTAGTCGCTGGTGAATCGCATCAATCACGGTAAGAACACCTCTCACAGTAGGGTCTCTCAACCAAGCCAATAAGAACCAGTTTTGATCACGAATAGTGCTTTGAACGGAATCCATTTGAGACAAACTGGAGATATCCAATGGTTGCTCTACCAGCCGGTCGAAGAAATCGCGTGCACTCGGTCGCGTCAGGTAGGAAAACTTCGCATGGTGTCCATCCCACATCACAGCCCGGAAATCCGATTGAGCTCCATTGCGACTGGCCAGATACCAGTGCAACAAGAACAACGTCGTGAGACGTTGTTGGCCGTCTAGCGGCTCCAGAAAGCCGTCTGACCGCCGGCCATAAACAAAATCCAAATTCAGGGTCTTGCCCGTAGCATCTCGAATGGCTTCAGCGAGTGCATCCAGAAAAGACTCGCGAACTTGTGTATTCTCTTCGCGGCCTTGCGCATAATCGCGTTGGAGCAGTGGGATACGAATGCCGCCCTCTTTCACAACATCCAAGAATGTAGTCATACTCGCTCCTGAAAAGTGAGGGGTTCGAAGAAACGTTCAAACGTGCTCAACATCGTCTTCCAATACTCTTCCTGGTCTTGTTCGTCCCAATACATCAATTGCGACGGCGTCTTGGTGTAGTATTTCAGGAAGACATTACGGGTAGCAGGCGGAACAAATTGCCCCTCGAAGTCCAGCCCAATGATGGACAATCGTTTCACCGGAAAGATTGAATTCTTGTATCCCCGATTGGTGCTGCTATCGAGCAAAACCAAATTGGAGATCGAGTTGCCATCGCCAAAATCTCCCGATTCTCTTGCGACTTCACGAATTCCCATGAAGAGGTGTTCGAAGAGCGCGTCGTCAGCGAGACCTTTTTCAATGGCCATTTCAACCTCCTGCTTGAGGGGGGCAGCCTGCTCCACGGTTGCGAGAAAATCGCAAGCACGCTCCAACCATGCTCGTCTGTCGGCTGGACTTCCGGGAATGTACTCCGCCACTGAACGCACATGCTCAATATCCCATCGATCGTTGACCAAAGCCCCAAAATGAAAACGGTGGTTCGAACCATCGTTCTGAAGCATTTCGGCGATATTGAATAGCAAGAGCGTTGCACGAATCGCTCTTCGGTCGCGGCTTTCATCGTACGAGAGTTCCTCAAGATGCTCCATCAACCTTGAGAACAATCCTTCTTCTGGAACGTGTGTCTGAACCTGAAAAACCTTCCAAATCTCTTTCAGTACGTAGCGTTCAAATGCCCGCCGATTTAAGGATTGCCTGCGATTCAGGAGTTTCACTAGCCAATCTTTCCCCTTTCGCTCATCTTCAGCACTTGTGGTCAAGAAACCCACCAGATGGAAGAGCGTGCGATCCTCAAACCATTCCTCCAGTGTGGCCGCCATGTGTTTAAAATCCTTCCAGAGGATGCGAACGTCTCCGGACTCAAACAATTTTTGAAACTCCAAGAACGTCTGCAATTGGTCGCCCTTTGCAAACTCCTCGGTCGAGTTCACGCGAACAAATAGATCAAAGAGAAACTCAATCCGTGTGGAACGCGACGAGCTGTTCTGCAAGAAGTACCAAAACTCATCGCGATGAAGTTGCTTCTCCAAGAGATCCCAATCTTGGGCGATCTGGTTACGCTCGGAGCTGTGCAAATCATTACTTTCACTCAAGAAAAGGGCTCGAATCAACTCTGAATTCGTTAGAGGAATTCGGCCCATGTTTAGGCGAATAAAGGCTTCCGCAGGCTTTTGGCTCTGATCCAACTCATACCATATCACGCGCACATTTGGCCCCTCATCATCCGGCTGAATGAACGTGGTTAGAAGATGCAGGTTCATCGTTCCGCGGCTACTGACCCACTCTCGGATGACGGCCCACGTGTCATAGATATGGGCGAAATCGATGTTTGCATCCTTAAGCGACTCTTGTGGATCCATCAGATAGCCGTGGCTATCCATTCGCGTTTCATATTCGACGCTGAAAACCGAGCTCAACAGTCCCGGGGCTAATCCGCCCAACTCACGCAAAATCAGTAGTATTGTGGTCAGTCGCTGCTGCCCATCTATCAACTCCCAAGAGCCGTCTTCACGGGGGCTAACCACGATCGGTTGCAGGCAGTAGAAGCTACTGCCGGATGTATTCTTCTTACTCTCTTTGTAGAAAGCTTCCACATCGTTGAGCAGGGCTTCCACCTCCCGTTTCGTCCATCGGTATCCACGTTGATAGTCTGGAACGAAAAATCGTTCGTTCAGAAGGTCTCCGACGGACCTCAGTCTCAGTTCTGCCACATATCCTCCAACCGCCGAACCTCGGCTCCGGCGCTTTGATTTGTTTGCTCGAGAGTGTCAAGGTTCCTGGAGTTCAACAAGCGCAAACGGTAAAAAAGAAGAGGCGGCACGTTTCATGCCGGAGCTAAAGATACTGGGTCAATTCCTAGGCTTCACGCAAATTGTTGATGAAGGAGGTCTTTGTTCAAGTGTAGCAAGCCCTCTTCACGCCTCAGCACCATGTAGCCGTCGCGATTCAGCACGTTCATGAGTGGCGAGATCATTCTGGCGACCCTACTCTCGTCGCGATTCATACAACGTGCGAGTTGGGAAACGGTGGTGCGCCCTTCACGTTCGAGCGCAAATGAAAGAACCACCTTCAAGTCGTTCCCCTGAACGCCGTGTCGGTCGAGACGTTCGCGCAAGACAGGACTCTCAAGGAGGTTCAAAACGAGCTCTGGAGTTTTGAAGGACGGTAGGTTGGAGGGAAGGACCGACTCCACTGTCTCGTGCGATGCCACCGTTCCCAGTCCTTCTTCGAGATCTTCCCATGTGATGTCCAGGGAGCCGCTCGGTCGAATCACCTGGGTGGCTAGCTCGCGCTTGCTCTCCAAAAGGTCATGGAGCAACTTATCCAGTGAATTCAACGTCGGGTGCATCACCACTGGGAGGTGGACGGTCACGTCGCGCGTCTGTCCAATACGATAAGCGCGGTCTGTGGCCTGCATCTCTTTGGCCGGATTCCAGGGGCGCGTCACATGGAACACATGATTCGCACCGGTCACGTTCACACCCACGCCCGCCGCATCCGTCGACATGATGATGCAACCAAACCCCTTGCCCTCATTGAAGCGATCGATGAGCGACTGTCGGGAATTTCCAGCCACTTCCCCATTCACGATTCGAGGATGAATCTTGAACTCACCAGTCAAGAAGCGCTGGAGCAAGAGCTGTAAGTCCTTAAAGCGGGTGAACAAGATCGCCTTTTCACCGGCGCTCGCGACATGCTCCAGAGCCTCGCGAAGATACGCGAACTTGGCACTCATCTCCATGAGCTCCGCGCCTTGGGTCTCCTGCGTGAAGCTCTTCGAATATCCCACGGCCTCTAAGACATCCGGGTTGACGGCGAGTGGATGCGCACAGGCCATAATCAGTCCGCTAATCGCGGGCAGAGGGCCTTGCTGAGTTGCCACATACCAGCGTCTGACCGCATCGTAAATCTCGAACTGTTGGGGGCTCATCGGTGCTTCAAACACCTGGTGAGTCTTGTTCGGAAGCTGATCAGCGAGCTCCTCCTCCTTGGTTCGGCGCAGATAATGATTGCCCAACGCAGCGAGCAACCCTTGGGCCGCCTGGTCCCCTTCTGGCCCGCGTCGCTCGATCGGCTCTTCATACCTTGCCTTAAAGTCTGCTTTGGAACTCAGAAGACTGGGCTGCGCAAAGTCCATGATTGCCCAGAGCTCCTCCCTTCCTTCGGTTCGAAGAAGATCGCGAGACAATCGAGTTTCAGAGCGTGCTCTATACAGCCAAGGCTGGAGAGCCAGCGAATCTCATAGGCCTTACTGTTGGACTCGCATACTTCGTCAAGGGCTTGGGTTCCTATCAAAAGACGGTTTTAGGTGGTGAAACAGCCAAGATATTGGACTCCGTTGTGGACCTTGCAAAAGACAAAGCATCTGGCGTTCTCTCTCAAGAAATCGAGGCGGGTATGTTCGGAGGCTGGCTGTTTTCGAACATCGATCTCAACCATGATCGATGGATTACGATTATCCCCCAAAATGGCAACATGGTTGGCGGGTCGTGTGGCAAACTCTGTGTGGATCCTCTCGAGATAGGTGAAGAGGTCTTGGTTTTGGCCCCAAGGGAAGATCTTTTTCTACTTAAGTCGGAGGCGATCATTGTTGATGGAGAGATACTACCAATCGAAGTTCAGTTTCACCCTACTGTGAGAGCGGTTGAGCCTGGAGAGTTGATAGATATTGAGTTTCAGATAAGCAACGCGCTTGACAATGAACTGAGGTGGCAAGTCGATGATGGCATCACACAGCCGTTCACTACAAACGTGGATTGGGGCTACTTCTCCTACGGTACTCCCACCGATGAAAGCCTCTATCCACTTCTGATTCGTGCTGAATCCGCAGCAAAAACGGGACTTCGAAAGCCCAGCCTTGGCCCCGTTCCTCGTCGAGGCAACACCATCTTGGTCCTGGAAGAGTTTGTGGTCTTTCCCACCAGTGAGTGTCTTTCAGTGGGCCAATCCGTAGCCTTCAACCCTTCGGCGTCTTCACACATCGGCCAAGAAGCAACAATCACATGGAGCCCTGAGATAGAAGACGGTGTGTTTAGAGCCGAAGCAGAGGGCGAGTATGAACTCTGGGCAACCGCCACCTGGCCAAACCGAGACCCCATCACCCGCCAAATGAAGGTTCAAGTCGGCGACTGCCAATGCAGGTACCAGACCTTTGGACCTGCTCATAAAAGTGGAAAATTCGAAATCACGGGAACCTCGATTTTCTCTCAAGATCTTGGAGGGACCGTGTTCATGCTGAACTTCCCAGATGGCTCACTTCTCCAATGGGTTTCACCGCAGTCTACGATTGTATCCGGTTCTTTCCCTGCGAGTTGGCAAGCTCATCTTGGGAGTGCAGGAGTATGGACGAACGCAAACGGATGGAGAGATCGTGCATTTGTTGAAGTGGATGCGGATGGCGAGCACTTTGAAATTCGATTTGAGGGACTTGTGCGGTCGACCGCCCCGCCTGGTGCAGCGGGTGCCGCTTTCACGTCATTTGAAGGAGACCCAGGCAATGGCTGGTATTACATCGACTACCAGCTCGCCAAAGTACGGGCCCTGAGATTTGAGGGGAATGGCTTTGAGTGTCAAAACGAGCTGACTTACTCAAATCGTTAGAATGCGCGGCTGACACCGAGACGGATTGAGGAGGCGTTTGCAGCCGCACCGTCCATATTCCAGAATGGAAAGTTGTAGGAGCGGTTATCCGCGGTTTTTGGCTGAACGCCGGTGTTTGCGCTCAACGATACGCCGATATCGTAAGGTGCAGCGTAGCTGAGGCCTACCGAGGTGCGGACGAACTGGCCAACGCCACGGCCTGGATCGGCAACGGGTGCGGTGAACTCGTCTTGCTCGAACACGTCGTATGCCCACGAAGTCACGAAGGCGTAGGAGACGCTGAACGAGAGATCATCGATGATGCTAAAACGAGCCGAGAAGCTGTTGGAGAGGGCGTATTCCGTGTTTACGCCGTCAATCGCTGTGAGGCCTGCGCCGAGGCGCTCCGAGCCGCCAGCACGCCAAATCACGTTATCGGCACCGGCCACTTCGTCTTCCACCACGGGGCTTGTGAACTCGTGGAAATCTTTACCAAAGCCGAGGCTGTAGCCGAGCGTAAGTTTGTCGAAGATCGTCCAGCTTGCACTGCCCGATAGAGCCGTTCCCAAATAGAGTGAGCTTGCTTGACTCAGAGCCGAGGTGGGTAGAGTCAGACTTAGACCTGCACTCACCGAGAGTCCGGTTCCTTCAAAGGAGTATCCCGACCAGCCCAACCCAAGGCTGATATCCTGAAAACGGAACTCGCCTGGCTCGTTGATGCCGCCACCATTGGTCAGCCATTGAACCACCGCGAGGCTAGCATCTACGGTGAAGTCGTCGGTGATCTTGTAGGATGGACTTACGGCAAGTGAGAGGCTCCAGCGGTCGTAGGCATTGTCGCCGGCGTCCACTTCATCTGCGAATTCCGTGTCATTGGACACTGAGGCAAAGGTGCCCTGGCCCACCGAAGTACCGAGGCTGACAGACACGCCCCAATCTTTGGAGGCTTCTTCAATCTCGTCTTCTGCGATTTCCGTATCTTGTTCGATGACTGCTTGACCGGGTGCGTCGGCACCAGGGATATCGCTCTGGCCTGGAGGCTGGGCGCTAGCGGGGGCTTGAGCGCTCGCCAGCGCAGGAACGAACATCGCGGCAGCAATCAGTTTGGAAACATTTTTCATTCTTTCTCCTGGGGGCACCCTGAATCTAGAGGGAGCCGTGCACGAACTAACGATTACATTCAAGGCGTCAGTTGTTGCAAGGCTCATACCTACTCAAAAGGAAGCACGAGCCGTCGGCGCCTGAATCAGGTCAAAACGGCGCGCATCCTAAGTATTCCCGCCGGAATTTGTCAAGGACTCAATGTGGCCGGATGTGTGTGCATGTACGCACACCTTTTAACGACGTCAATCTCGATAACCTTCGCTATCAAACTCTTCGTCGTAGAACTCGTCGGACAGCGCCACGTTGATCGCTTTCGGGTACTTCTTTCCGTCGTTACCACCGAACTGGAACTCCACTGGAATCACCTCGCCCAGGACATAAGCGGGGAGCCGTGCTCGCAGGTCATCATCCACTACGTTGGCGATATGGAAGAAGAATTTCCGCTCGTCTTCGGTCTGGATGAAGCCAAAGCCCTTGTCGGTAAAGTAGGCGATGATTTTTCCGTCAAGCGAGTCGCCGATCACAAGATCGTCGTCAACGAATTTACGCTCGAGCCGATTGAGCGCTTCTTCGACCTCGAAGAATTGGAATGAGCAATCCTCATGAATTCTGACGCCGACGGAGCGGTGCTGGGAAAAACGTCGGTCGAATAGTGCGGTGACACAGGCACCGAAGGCCACGGGCACCCCGCCCGTTTCAAAGGCATCGTCGCTAACTTCGATATAAATCGACTTCATTACGACGCCACGTTTGGACGCCTGAATGAATTTCGTCAGTTCCTCCACGTTGTCTTTTGCGGTGGTGATATGAACCCCAAGGTTCACGTGCGCATGAACATCTCTTAGCCGGGTGAGCGTAAAATCAAGCCCGTACATCCGCACGAACGTCTCGTCCACCTGAAGCTGAGCTCCCACGGTCTCGAGGTGGGTTTTGAGCCGCTCTGCAATAGCACCATTTCCATTCGACATGTCTACCTCAATCCAATTCACAAAAGACTAACAACAAAGTCCCCGCGCATCTTCCCCAAGACTTACGAAAATGAGTTCATGCATTTCAGGGGGCATGGGATACCTGCACTATATTCGCACTGTCAAACAAAACCGGAGGCTGATTTGTTTCCTTCACATTCGGCTCACGCCTTGATTTATCAAGCGTTTCGTAAGAAAGGATTCCTATGAACACCTTGAATTGTCCCGACTGTCAGACACCACTTCGTCCTATTACAAATTCGGACGTCGTCATCGATGTTTGCCCTCGATGCCGGGGCATATGGTTGGATGCGGGAGAGTTCGATCTGGTGCTCGGGCAAAAGTTATCCAGCCAAATACGCGAGAGCGCGATTCTTAATCCGGCTATCTCTTTGGAGCCCAGACTCTGCCCGCGGGATTCAGAAGATCTACGAATTGCGGACCTTGGAGGCGCTGAGCTCGACACTTGTCCCACGTGCCGCGGCATCTGGGTCGAAGCAGCAGACCTCGATGCCCTAAAAGACGCCCCAGAGCCGGCTCCACAAGAGACCCAACCGGAAGAGCCACAGATTCGCGTTGAGCGCCCGCCTCTACAAGACCTTGGCACTGCCATTTGCGCCTCGTGTGGCGAGGAGACACCGATTCAGCGCTCGCTTAAACGTATGGACTCGTTTTGGTGTGAAGCGTGTGTGATCGAAGGCGATTATCCGGGAGGAAACGGCCCGCCAGTACAACGCAGGATTAAGGAAGCCGCGCTTGCACGAGCCAAGGCGGAGGTCCGACACACCGCGGCCAAAAACTCACGTGATGCACGGATAGACAACGCCGACTATCACACGTATCACAAGGGCCGCCGCGTCAACACCTGGGCCCCAGAGGAATACGACCTGCTCTTCGACAGGTTCAGGTTCTGGGTCCGAGACGTGGTCGATGGTTTCAAGGGTAAGAAGAAATGAGCGACGAAAACCACGAGCTTGAAGCGCATCGCCCTTTCGTCAGGGATGTGAATCAAGAGGTTTCTGGGGTGTATGGCTGGGGAGGATTTTCCATCTTGCTCACCCTTTCCGCCTGGATTGGCGGCGTATTCCTTATGAATGCCGAGACCCGGGTCTTCTCTTGGCTCCTCGCCTTGGTGGTCTTATTAGCAGGGCTCAAAGTCTTGAGCGGTGTGCTCAGGAAAAGGCGCGCTCGCACCCGCGAGAGAGTTAGCGCATATTGTGATACGAATGAACTTCAGGTCGAAGAGCTTCGGGAATACTTTCGCCAAGACGACACCTATCCATTCTTCATGGCTGTTTTCGAAGAACCAGGAAAAAAGACCACATGATCGAGCAATCCTACGAGTTTTTGTCCAAGGGCGGATGGATCATGATCCCCATCGCCCTCTGCTCAGTGGTGGCGTTGGCCTTGTTCATTGAGCGCCTGTGGAGCTTGCAAAAGAATCGGGCTCTACCGCCACGGTTTTTGGAAGTCATCGACAAGCTGCTCAGGCAGGAACGCTACGCGGAAGCAGAAGCCCTCTGCCATCAGAGCGAGTCGCATATCGCCCGAATTTTGGAAGAAGGGATTCGTTACGCCGGACGCGACCAAGCCGTAATCCGCGAGCGAATGGAGGCTGCCGGTCAGCGCGAAGTCTACTTCATGGAACGCTTCACAGGAGCACTGGGAGCGATTGCGACAGTGGCGCCGCTTTTAGGCCTGCTCGGCACTGTGACCGGTATGATCAGCGTCTTCCAACGCGTTGTGGCGCAGGCTTCTCAAGGCCAGGCTGTGGACCCGGGCGGGCTGGCAAACGGCATCTGGGAGGCCCTGATCACCACGGCTGCAGGCCTTACCGTAGCTATCCCGGCCTACCTCGCCTATCGCTTCGTTCTAAGCATTGTGGACCGTTACGCCGTAGACATGGCGGACATCGCGCTCAAGGCGTCTGAGTACCTCGTGCCTGAGGCACAACGCCCAGCCATGGCCTTTCGCGATTCAGTCGAGAATGACGGTTCTAAAGACGTGAACACAGACTCCGAAAAAGGAGATGACGCGTGAACTTCCGTCACTCCGCCAAACGAAGAATTGACGCAACCGTTGAGATCATGCCCTTGATCGACGTGGTCTTCTTGTTGCTGATTTTCTTCATGATCACCACTACGTTCACGCAGGACTCCAAGGAACAGTCCATTCCTATCAACCTGCCGAGCGGTGTGGCGGGACAGGCTGCCGGTGAGGGTGATTCCGTGATCCTCTCCGTCACACCTGAGGGCGACGTGGTCTTCGAAGGCAAGTTGGTGCCGGAGGGCGAAACTCTCGAGACCAGGCTCGACAACCTCTACAAGACAAACCCAGATGTAGATATTTTGCTTCGTGGAGACAGTGAAGTCAGCCACGGAGAAATCGTGAGAATCCTCGACACCATCAAGTCCAAAGGCTTCAAACGCGCCAACTTGGTGATCACTCGCCCGGAATGACTCGCAGAAAAAAGTTGCGCAACCCGCCCAACCTACTAGTCTAGGGCGAGGATAGTTTCGACCTACGCATGACGCGGCCCCGGACGGGGTAAACCAAGAGCCTTCAAGGATGAAGCGCGCTCTCATTTTCGTAATTACCGGCGTGGTGATCGCCGGCCTCGCCTACTACGCGTTCACGCATCAGAACATTGAGCGCGTGGAGCACCTTAAAGGCGAACTGGCGAAACTCGAGGCACAAAACCAAGCGCTCGCCAACGAAAACGAAAAACTTGAGGAGACAATCGCGGCGCTCAAGGACGACCCTCGTCTCGCTGAACGGCGTGCACGCGCCTCAGGCATGGCAAGGTCCACTGAAGTCATCTACCAATTCGAGGAACCCGAAGCCCCAACTCCAGTACAGGCACTGCTCAAGGTCGGGATCGACTCCTGCGAGCTCGCCGGAAAGGTGGTTCCTTACGCCGAACTTTCACAAGCCCTCGACAACCTGAAAACTCAGGTTCCTGGGGCCAAATTGAAGGTGAGCTTCGACGAGCACGTTGACGCCCTGCAACGCCAACACGTGCGCGACGCGATTGAAGTTTCGTCGTTCAAATCGGCGAATTTCGAGGATGACTAGGATGCCAAGAAACTCGCATAAAAACTCCAAACACCTCTATCCATCGCTGATTTTGATGGGCGTCGCGTCCGCGATCGGTTCTGCTTACGCCTTTGGGGGCATCGCTGCTGGGCCAGTCTGGCTACTCATCGGTCTCCTGGCGCTGACTTCGTTGCCACCGACGATATTCTTTGCTCAATGGCAAAAGAAGTCCAAGATTGGACCGCTACAAGAAGCCTCGCTCGCCGTGTCGTTCATGGTTGGTGCGTTCATCGCGGCCTCGCTCCTCGAGAAGCTCGGGGTGTCTGGCTCAGCGCTCGTCTACATTGTTTTGGTCTTGTTGGTCACATTGCACTCCAAGACCGGCGGATTTGTAGCGCTCGGCACCGCACTGGCTCTCTCCTGGGGCCCATTTTTCCTGGGTGAAACGGCAGCGAGCCTCAACGAACTCATCGCTCAGTCTGCGTTCCTTCTGGTCTTTTCGGGGCTCTCTACCCTGGTACACAGCGCGGAAATCTTCGAACGAAGAAAGCGCCATCAGCGCGAGGTTGCCGAAGAAAAAGAAGGGCTACTGCGGCAGGCTCGCGAGCTCCGGCTGCTCTCGAGCCAACGTACCGAACTTGAGCTTCCGCAGGAGGCCAAGGCCGAACTTATTGCGCGCGAGGCCGTGGTTGCCGTCAACCACGCGATCTACGTGACCGTATCCATGCTCAAAACGGCCCTGAAAGCTCATACCGTGGTGCTTCTCTGGTTCGACGTCAAAGGCGAGTACCTGCACATCAAGGAACTCTTGAGCGAGAGTGACCACATCATCGAACACGGCATCGAGCCTGCGCGTGGCGTCATCGGAGGCATCACGAGGCGGCGCGAAGCCGTTGAACTCCAAGACCTCAAAGCAGGGTTCCGCGGCATCCCGTACTACACAGAGCCCCAGAACATCACTGAGTTTGCGGGCATTCCTGTGGTCGAAAACGGGCACCTCCGCGGCGTTCTTTGTGTAGACCGAAAAACTCGCGAGCCTATTGGCCCAGACGCGTTGAAACTCATGGAAGATACGGCCGCGTATCTGGTACGCGCCATCGAGAATCAGCGTCAGTTTGCGGCGATGGAGCGCTCGAAACACGAACTCACCCGCTTCTTCGAGGCCAGCCGAAAGCTCAACAACGTGCTGACCTCCGAGGATGTTTATAAGGTTGCGCTCGCGAGCGCAGACGAGATTGCACCATGGGAGTTCGCGGCCATCTCGATCACGTCTGAGAAGGGAGCGCATCAGGTCAGCGCCATCGAGGCACGCGGCCCATTCGAGCACCTTTCGCGACTCAAGGGCATGGAGTTTGAAGATGATACGGGACTCGTCTCGATGGTCCTCAAGAATCGACATTACCTTCCTTATGGAGGTGTGGTGCGCGATTCGAGCGTTCAGCTTTTCTCGAGCTTCCCACCGATCGAAGGCCTCAAAAGCCTTCTCGTGATTCCGCTCATCGCTCAAGATCAGACCATTGGAACGCTAGTGGTTGGCCACTCTCAGGCGAATCATTTCTCACGAGAGCGCCGAGAGATGCTCGAGGTGGTCAGCAACCAAGTCGCCCCCACTCTGCACAACGCGCGTCTTTACGAGCAGATGGAGCTCATGGCCACGACAGATGGCCTCACGGGCCTTGCGAATCACCGGTCCTTCCAGACCAGACTCGACGAGACCATCGCGCGGCACCGCCGCACGGGGCGTGGCTTTGCGGTGATCCTGACGGATATCGACCACTTCAAGAGCGTCAACGATACGTACGGCCATCCGGTGGGCGACGAAGTCTTGCGACAAGTGTCGGCGAACTTCGCCGGAAACCTGCGTGAGACGGACCTCGCAGCTCGATACGGTGGCGAAGAATTCGCTATGATTTTGGAAGACACTGACCTCGAGGCCGCCCTCTTGACTGCCAATCGTCTGCGAACCGAAATCAAGAAGCTCGTCTTCGACTCGGACCAGGGGCCCTTCTCGATTACGATTTCGATGGGCGTAGGCTATTGGCCAGAAGATGCTGACCATAAGCAAGAGCTCATCGAGCTCACCGACCAGGCGCTCTACTACTCCAAGCAGAATGGTCGAGACCGCGTCACAGCTCACCAACACATGATTCGCAAAGCGTCGTGAAATGGCGAGCTCAACTGCGTGCTTGAATTGTCGGCCAAGGGCTTTAGAATCGAGCCCATGAAAACACGACTGGGCGCCCTGATACTATTCCTCTTCACGTCCCCTGCTCTCGCGCAGCAGGAGATCGACCTTTTTGAAGGCCAAGACGAGCTTCCAACCAAAGCACTCTCCGTATCGGACGTCTCAGGGCAAGAGTTCTTGCCGTCCATAGAGGGAGCCGATTCAAGCGCAGCACCGCCTCAGGGCACCATCACCATCATGTTCGAGAAACAGGACACGTCCATTTTGGTGCCGGTCAAGATCAGGGGGAAAGATGCTTATTTCCTCTTCGATACGGGCGCCACGTACACCACAGTTTCCTCGGCATTTGCCAAGTCAGTTGGCTCCCTGCCCCCAAAAGATGGGCCAAGTCTCATGCTCCAAACCGCAAACGGACAACGCCAGGCGCAGATGGGCATTCTTGATAATTTCTCCTTAGGTGGGCGCGTCCATAACGGCGTTTCTTACGTAGTTTGCGACTCTTGTCCGGCGGGGATCTACAAAGGGAAGCCGATTGTCGGCCTTCTGGGTAGAAACGTCATCGGGCGATATCGCTACAGCATCGACGAGGGGCTTGGGAAAATCACGATGATCCCCGCCACGAACTACAGCGACCGCATTCGTGACATCGAGAACTGGCTTTCCATCGAAAAGTCCGGCGTTGAGAAGTCCGAGTTCGAACGCGCCAAGTTTGTGGTCGAACTCAAGAATCGCGCGCCGAAATCGGTCACATCCGTTGAAGTCGTTCTGGAGTGTACCGGGAACGAAATCTCACTCGGTCGCACATCCATCCCGAGCCGGCAGACCCGAAAATTCGAGAGTTGGATCAAGTACGGAGAGTGCAACAATCCAAGTTTCTCCCTCCGCTCTCCCACCTGGTAGACCTCTACTTTGCGAATTCTGGTCATCACCAGCTCCATTCCTCGATTCACGGGCGATATCGCGGGTCAGTTTGTTTCTGAACACGCCGAGGTACTGCGTGCAGCGGGCCACAGCGTGGACGTTTTGGCGTGGGCCGAAGGTGATGAAACGAGCACAGATGCAGCGTGGGTTCGCTACTCTAAGAAACCTCGCGGACTCTTTTTTGGAGCGGGTGGTCCCGAGAACTTGGAAGCACATCCTTCCCGCGCACTCTTTGCCCCACAGGCTCTCGGAGCCATGCTCAAAGAGGCTCTCAGGCGCGGCCAGGCTGCCGATTTGATCATCGGCCATTGGTTGATTCCCGGAGGTCTTGTGGCGCGATACGCCGCGAAGATTCTGGATAAACCGTCACTAGTCATCGGGCATAGTGCCGGGGTCCATCTCCTCTGCAAGCTTCCGAAGTCCATGGCGCGTCCACTCGCCGACCTCATCCTCGATGGCCCAACGAGTCTTCCTTCGGAAGCGCTCAAAGCCAAAATCCACACCCTTTCAGACGCCAGACATATCCGAATTCTACCGATGGGTTTTCCCCTCAACCCTGTTTCGTCCGCCCCCAAAGCGCCCGAGGCTGTGTTCATGGGACGGCTCGTGCCCATCAAGAATATCGAACTCGCGATTGAGGCTGTCCACCTCTCTGAGACGTGCGAACGGCTCCATATCTTGGGAGACGGGCCCTTGCGCGAAAAACTCGAGCGACTTGCCGACCCGTCGCGCGTGACATTTCACGGCATTTTACAGGGCCAAGAGAAAGCCGAGATTCTCTCGCGGGCAGCGTTGAGCCTCTTTCCTTCAAAAGTGGAACACGAGCGATTTGAGGGCCTTCCTGTGAGCCTTCTCGAGTGCGCGGCGGCCGGAGCCGTCCCGATCATCGGCGAAATCCCGTCTGCAGCAAAACTCGTTCTGGACCGGCGTCAAACCCCGCCGTTGCGTGCGGACGCGTGGGCGAGCTCTATCGACCATCTGCTAAACTCGGACGAGCTGCGCCAAAACGTGCAAAACACTACCCATGAGTTCTCGTGGGAGTCTTTGGGTAAAGATTGGAACCGCTGGATTGATGCTTGTCTTCTCCAATTCCGTTCCTAGCTTCAGTCGCGACTACCACGAAAACATTCAGGCAATTCGCCGGACCTGGGACGTCACTGAGACGTTTCAAGTTTCGTCTCGAGGAGACCCAATGTTGTGGGCAGTTGCAACCGCATTTTTCGTAGCCTGGGTGGTTGGTTTGACGTCAACTTATGCTGAAAGTGGCTTTATTCACGTTCCGTTGGTGATCGCCATCGCGGTGATCCTTGCGGGCGTAGTCATGAAGAGACGAACGACCTAAACGCGGCTTCCCAGAGTACGGGCAACGACCTTTCTTGCGGCACCACGGATCAAGATCTTAGAGATCGGGGCGATGACTTTGTGTATCGCGAGGCCAGAAACTTCGTCGGCGTAGACAGGGCGTACAGGTACTTCAGCGATTCTGAGGCCAGCATCCGAAAGCCTGAGAATCAGGTCGTTCGGGTAGCCATATCTGGGGTAAACGCGGTCCAAATCGACCTTATGAGCCGCACTCGCCGAAATAGCGGTATAGCCGCATTGCGAATCATCTAAGGGGACTCCAGCTACAAAGGCCGTGGCGCGCGCCAACACATGAGTCCCAAAACGACGGACACCGGGCATATCATTGGCGAGCGGGTGCGCGAGGCGATTGCCTTTGACGTAATCGGCCCTTCCCTCGATGACGGGTTCAACCAACGCCGGCAAGTCGGCAGGGTCCATCTGATCATCCCCGGCCATCACGACCAAGATATCGGCGCCAGCCACGATTCCTGCGCGATACCCACGACGAATCGCCGCGCCAACGCCCGCGTTGGTCTGTCGAATGACCTCGCCCGGGCGCCCGCCTAGAGCCACTGTCGCAGCAATATGCGTGTGGTCAGCCGACCCATCATCCACCACCACGATATAGTCCACATAATCCGGGACTCGCCCGATGGTCCGAGCGATGAGACGCTCTTCATTGTAGGCCGGAATGACCACCGCAACGTGTTTTTCTTTCAACATCTCGGGCTCAAACTACAAGTCCAAAATCAGCGCGCAGGTTGTAGGAACCATGCCTGTGGGTCAATCGCTTTTCCACCTTGGCGCAGCTCGAAATAGAATTTTGGACCCTCGAGACTACCCGTCTCGCCGCTCAATCCCAGAGTTGCACCCTTTCCAACTTTCTCGCCCGTCTTCACGCTGATCTTGTCCAGATGGGCATAAAGCGAATGATAGCCACCGCCGTGGTCGAGGATCACCAACATCCCATAACCCTCGAAATGGTGCGCATACACCACGAGTCCGTCGGCGCTGGAGCGAACCTCAGTTCCTTTAGGCGTACGGAACGTCCAGCCGGTATGACGAATCGTCACGTCTGCCGCGGAGGTCGCCCGCACTCCAAACTTGAACGAAGGTGGTGTGGTCACGGGCACCAAAAGCGTACCTTTAAGTTTGTGGAAGTCACGATCCGTCTCGTACTTCAACATCTCGAGCATCGAGTCGTGCAGAGTCTGGTCTGTACGCATCAAATCGGCCTTTAGGTTCGGGTCCTTGGCGGCAGTCTTCAAAACTTCGTCCCGCTCGGCCCGGCGTTGGGCGCCCTCGGCCTTATGCTGAGCGAAAACCACCGCACTACTTGCGCGCAGGCGAATCAACGACTCCACGTGGGACTGCTCGTTGTCGACTTTCTGAAGGACTTCGAGATCCGCCAATTTCGGCTCAATGGCTCGCGTCGAAGCGAGCTCCAAAAGGTTTTTGGTGTCCTGGTCCTCCCAGGTCAACCCGCGCCGATTAGAGGCGGCTTCCCATGCGCCCAGAGTCGCGACCACGCGGCGTCTGATGGAAACTGCCGCCCGCTCCGCCAAATCACGTTGAAGCGCAGCCTGCGCAATGGATTTGTCCAGCTCCTCTACAGTCTTCTCATGCTCGCTGGCGCTGAGCT
This sequence comes from Microvenator marinus, assembly GCF_007993755.1. Taxonomy (GTDB): domain Bacteria; phylum Myxococcota_A; class Bradymonadia; order Bradymonadales; family Bradymonadaceae; genus Allomicrovenator; species Allomicrovenator marinus. The sequence goes on along the minus strand of NZ_CP042467.1, from coordinate 4,847,398 downwards.
CGGCCTCGTGTGCCTCCACTTCGAGCCTATCGAGCTTGGCAAAAATGGTCTGCGGCTTTGTGAACGCAAACGATGTTCCGACGGCTCCCACCAACAAGACCAAAACCAGGGCGTGGACTTTAAACATGATAGGCCTCCAAGAGCCTAGGCGCGAGCCCGCTCGGCCGCATTGAGGGCCGTGAATGCGCCAATCCTATCAAAAACCCGAGTCCTGCACCAAAGACCACCGGTGCCAACACAAAAGGCCAGACGTAGACCATGGTGGTAGAGATCCCCAAGAGCGTTTGGGCGATACTCTGAGCGACCACCAGGACAACCACCAACACGGTCGCGGCCACACCGCCCGCCCAGCCGCCAACACCAACGCCGCGCACTAGCGTTGGTCGGCGCAACGAGGCTGACGATGCTCCAAAAACACTCATCATGTCGGCCATCTCCCGCTCGCTCTCCATCAGTCGCCTCAGGTAACCCGAGAGCAGCAGGCAAAAGGCCAAAAGAGAGAGGAGCGCCAATAGACTAGAGAAGATGAGCCCGCCAGATATCATCGAGAGAACGCGAACTCCGGCCACACCGGGAACCTGAACTCGGTCTACCTCCATACGGGCCTCAAGACCGGCCGTTTTTGAGACCAGGTCGATATGACCGCTAAGCCCCTGAGTTGGCACGAGGATCATCGACGTAGGCAGCATTGAGTCGGAAATTCCCAAGGACTCAATAGACTCGCGCCCCAAGCGCGACTCCAGCGAACGTTTGGCCTGTGCGGGGCTTCTAAGCTCAACCTCACTTACCGAGGGCCAAGACTCGAGTTCGGCGCGAAGCTCTTTGACCTGCGCTTCGCTCGCATCGGGGACCAAGTAGACCACGGGTTGGTACGACTCAATCCAACGGCTGGCCACATCTTGCCCACCAAACACGACCATAAAGGCCAAACACGGGAAGATGAGCGCCGCCGCGAGCGCCACGATCATCGAGAAAGTCTGTGCTCTATTTCGCCGAAAAATCTCAAGAGGTGACTCGATCATTGGGCACCTCCGGCGAGCTCTACGATCACGGGTTGCTCGATTTGAATCAGCGCCCCTTCATCGAGGCGATAACGCTCACCGCGCCGCGCATTCTCGCTGAATTCACGCCCGAATAGGACCACCGAGGAGCCACTCAGGTGACACGCCCGCAACTCGTTCATGAGCGGTTTGGCGAATCTCGGTTCAAGTTGCTCCAGCAGGCTATCGAGTAGGATAAGCTCGGGTTCACCGATCATGGCGAGCATCACGCCGAGGCATAGTCTTTCTTGCCGTGAACACTCTTCCACACGAATGTCGCGCAGGTACTCGAGGTCGAGCCGTTCGAGCAGGCCTTCGGCATGGCTCAACGCCATCCGAGGCTCGTGACGCACCACAAAAGGAACGACCAAATTCTCAATCACCGTGCGGTCCCGAAGGAGCTGTGGAGTCTCTGCGCAGCTGCCAATATGACGACGCAGCTCGGCAATATCGGCCGCGTCTGCCTTGTCCAGATTCCTGCCACCAATGACCAATTTGCTCGGGCGCGCCGCACGCCCGCGAAGACTCAGAATCGAGAAAAGCAAACTCTTTCCCGATGCAGAGGGTCCCACGATTTCAACCCACGCCCCTCGGGCCACTTCTAGACTGATATCGTTCAGAACCCGCATTCCCCTGCGCGGATCTTCGACGTTGACGTGAAAACACGAAATAATGGGCGCATCCTTGCGCATAATACCTCACTCTGCGTTCATCCTTGAACACAAGTTTTTATCCCAGAAACGCCTCAACCATGGCTGTCAGGGATAGGTCTTCTTTAGGGGCAAAACACCCCTCGTACGCACGCGTACCGGTGCGCGGAATCTCCAGCATACCCGTAGGAAGAGCCATCCTTGGAGGGCTCATCTTTGGCGGAGCGATTTTCGGTCCGTCGAGTTCTTCTGGAGTAATCATCATCGTCGGCTGGTCGGCGTCCGAGTCATCCGCCAGAGTACCCTTTGAACTCTTGGCCGCATCAGCCGCCTCTGCTGCTGCTGCATCGGCATTGAGCGCCGCTTGAAGACTCGCCAAATCCACCGACTCGCCCATCCCTGGGTCGATATCAAAGGCCTCTGGATTCTGCTCCATCTCAAGCGCTGACGACGGCACCCTGTCCTGTCCAGGACTGAATTCTTCTTCGTCCACCACGACCTCGCCCGTGTTGAGCGGTTCGAGGCCGACCATGGAGTCGTATTCTCCGGACTTAAGCTTTTTGTAGAGATTTCGGTGAGCGGCCTGCATCATGGTGCGAATCTTCGTGGTCCGCGCCTCCTCATCCTTCTCCGAATCCACAATCTTCTGGTAGGACACAATCGTCGTGTCCAGAATGGCACCACCACAAAAGATTTGCGTCTCTATCTGGGCCGCTGGTAAACCACGGTCCTCAGTTTGGATGTGGAACGTCTTTCCCCGATGTTCTAGATCATTATTAAAGCCGATCTGCATCCGCTGGCTCCGCTCTGTTCATGAATGGCGACTTCTCTATCTAACGTTTTAACACAACAGATCACCGGATGAAAGCTATCTTATCGGCACTTTTGCTGAGTTTTTTTCTCTCAGCAACCTCCTGGGCAGAATCTCCCGATCAGGACTTCGATGCTCTGGTGCAAAAGCGCGGGCTGAAACCCGCAACGTGCCTGCTCTTCGTAGACGCCGCGTCCATTGAGGCCCGCACGCAGAAATGGCGAGCGCTGATTCAAGATTGGTGGACCCAAAACCCTGAACACTTGACGGCCTGGATCATCGGGGCTGCAAAACCGCCACAATCCGTCGTCGAAGAATCTACGAATCAGAAAGACTGCATGCTCGTCTCCCTGATTGTGGCTGCGGCGGACCCGAGCAATGAAATGGTCGTTCATTGGGGTGACGAGAATCACGACGCGAGCGCCATGCCTCGTATCTTCGACCGATTTCAAACCGATACCCGATTTAGAAGGAATCTCATCGACTGGATTACTCGCTCGGATTATCGCGATGCGCGCGAACAGTCCTACATCTGGCACCGCAAGTTCGTGTTTCGTGGCAATCCCTTCAATCGCGTGTCAGCCCACGCCGCAAAGAAATGCGAGCTCCCCGAAGGAAGAACCTGGAATCCGGCCATGAGCAGTCATCGAACCTGCTGGTTCGAAACCCTCAGTACCGAAGAGCGCGAGGTCGAGATTCTCGGGGCATCCGCAGCCCCCGGCATCTCGAGGCACCATTGGGGAACCGACTTCGACCTCTTCAGCCTAAATCCACGCAATTTTGTGGACGGGGCCCGTATGAACGACGAATACCAATGGCTCGCAAAGCATGGAGTGCATTGGGGATACTCACAGGCCTATATCGGCGGGCATCAAGACCACGGCTATATGGAAGAGCGCTGGCATTGGTCCTACGTGCCCATCGCGGCAGCGCTACAAGAACATGTGAGGGCGAACGAGGCCCATTTTGCGGCCGCGCTGAATGCACAATGGGACAGTTTTGAATCTCGTTGGGGCAGCAAACATCCCGAAGATAGGCGTTTTTTCAACTTTATTCGTGAAAACTGGAGACCTTTCATGTTTCACGTCAACCAAGGATTTTCCAAATGAGAAAAGCTCTTTTGCTCTGGGCATTGCTCGGATTCGGCTGCGCCCCAGAAGCTAAAGTCATCGACAGCCCGCTCGTCCAACACATCGAGAAGGGGAAAGAGGCTGCACCTGAGAAGGTCTTTGACCACAGCGTGTGGAATGAATTGCTCGCCGCCGCGTCCCTACCCGCGGAGTCAAAGGTTCGCTACCAGGTCTTCTTAGACCGGAAGGCAGAGCTCGAATCGTATCTGCAAGCCCTGGCGGACGCCGATCTCAAATCGCTCAACCGCGACGAACAAATGGCACTCCTCATCAACGCCTATAACGCCTACACGGTGAAGCTGATTTTGGAGAAGTACCCGGCCATCAAGAGCATCAAGGATATCGACGACCCGTGGAAACAAAAACGCTGGGTCGTAGGCGGTGAAACCTTGAGCCTAGACGATATCGAGCACGGTCTATTGCGTCCCATCTACAAAGACCCGCGGATTCATTTCGCCGTCAACTGCGCCTCAATCGGCTGCCCTCCCCTGGCCGACTTCGCGTTTACGGGACCCAAACTCGAAGCACAGCTCGAGTCAGTCACTTCGTCCACACTGAAGAATCCAGCCTACGCACGGCTCAGCGGGTCGACCTTGGAGCTGACGTCAATCCTCGACTGGTATGGGTCGGACTTCACGAACACCTCGTTCAAAGGCCACCAGAAGACCGTTGCGGCGTATGTGGCCAACTACAGCACCCCAGAGGTCAAGAAAGTAGTTGAGGCCGCCAATGGCGACCCCAAGGTGTCTTTCATCCCTTATGATTGGAAGCTAAACGATAAGCTTTGAGCTTATTGCACGAGCTGCTCGAGCCCAGCGATTTCCGGGGCTTCCTCTGGCGGCGTCGTGATTCGTGTTGCCGCAGGGTAATTGGCCTCGAAGAGACGAACAGTCTTGTCCTCGATAGCGTCTTTGAGCATTTGCTCAAGGACCGGGCCGTACTTGGTCACAGGCTCGCCGAAGTTTGAGATCGGACGCGAGAAGAGAGCTGGCCATGAGCCCAACAACTGGGAGATCTTGGTGCCGCGGATTTCGAGCGCAAGCTCATCGCGGGTTTCAGCCAACTTCTCGTCGGTCGCTTCCTGCTTCGACTTCAAACGCACGATGAAACTTGAACCGGTGACTTGGTAGACCTTCTTAGCAAGAGGCTCCGCCTCGGTAAGCTTGAAGACATCGAGCGCGAGTTCCTTGCTCTTTCCAATTCCTGGGATCATGTCCCAAGGGCGTCCAAGGCCCGGCATCGGACGGCCGAGCAAAGCCGAGAGGTCTTGGCCTTCAAGCGTTACGTCTTGGGCCACTGCCACCGAGAGAGCGTCCCATGGACTTTCTGGACGGACACCGTCTTCACCAGCGGCAGGCTTGAGCGAGTCAAGAGCTGCCTGAAGGTCAGTCTGGCTGCCAGCAGCGGCGAGGAGAGCATCCGCCATCCGCTTGATCTCGGCGTCAACCTTCTGAGTTTTCAGAATCGTACCTGCGATGTCGCGCTCAACCTCGCTAAGCGGGGTTACTTTGGCTTCCTTCCGCTCTTCGACCTTCACCAACATATAGGCAAAATCGGTCTCCACTTCTCGGACGTCGCCGACCTTCGCATCAGCAATAGCTTTGGCGATATTCTGGTCCAAGTTTTCAAGGGTCGACCAATCCATCAGCCCTTGTTTTTCCTTAGCAAAGTCTTCGGTCAACTCACCTGCCACATCAGCAAAATTCTCGGACTCAACGCGTGTCTTGGCGGTCGCGAACTTCTTCGCTGCTTCCTCACGCTTATCGTCACCTTCTGCCTCGCCGGGCTTGAGGATGAAGATACGTCGCAGTCGAACTTCTTCGGCATCCTCATAGTCGGCCTTATTATCGGTGTAGTACTTCTCAACGACTTCCTTATTCTCTGCGAGGAAAGCGGTGACTTCTTCGTCGCTGACTTGGATAGCGTCCATCAGAGTCTCTGGGTCGAGCTTGATGTACTCAAAGGTCACCGATTCGTTTCGAACTTTGTGGAGTTCCCGAATCTCCCACTCTGAAGCTTGGATCTGAGCTTCGAGCAAGCTTACGTACTTGCGGGCGAGCAATTCGCGACGCTTGAAATCCTCGTACTTCGGAAGTGGGGTCCGAAGCTGATTTTGCACGTATGCCTTATAGAATGGGCCATCGAATGAGCCGCTTTGCCCGTAAGCATAGAGGAATTCGAAGTTGTTCAGCGGATCTTTGATATAGGCCTGAAGCTCATCATCGCTGACGCGCAACCCGAGCTCCTCGGCTTTCTCAGCCATCACGTGGATCATCAGAAGCGCGCGCAGTGCGACCGCTTGCTGGCTTTGAATCTGCGATTCATCCACCGTGCGCTGTCCGCCAAAGGTACGGTTGTAAATGATATTGACGTCGTCTGTATGAAGGTCTTCACCCCCTACTTTCGCCACCAACGCGCGCTGAGTAGCCGAGCCGCAGCCATCGAGTGGAGCTCCGAAGAACACCGCGAAGACCACGATCAACACACCGACCATAATGTAAGTCCAACCACTTCTGGAGGCTGAACGAATATCCTGCAACATAGGACTTCCTGCACAATTCTTGTGTTATTTTGCGAGCTTCCGCCGCTCCCGCGGACGAAAGGCACCGGATGTTAGCGGCACACCTTAAGATTGGCAAGCCAACTCGCCTATTAACTCGGTGATTGCCAAACAACTGACGCTGATTCTTCGAGAAGATCGTTGCTACTCGAACCCCGCCCGTGTACAAACACCGCGGGAGTGCAACGCCCTCCCTCTGGAAACGTCTATGTTGAGCAAACTTCTCGGACTATTTTCAAACGACCTCGCGATCGACCTCGGTACCGCGAATACCCTCGTGTACGCACGGGGCAAGGGTATCGTGTGTTCTGAACCATCGGTTGTGGCGGTTCAAAAAGACGCCAAACATGGCAAGGGCCGGGTCAAAGCAGTGGGGCGCGCAGCCAAGGAAATGCTCGGGCGAACCCCCGGAAGCATCGTTGCAATCCGCCCCATGAAAGACGGTGTGATCGCAGACTTTGAGATCACCGAAGCCATGCTTCGATATTTCATCGCTCAAGCGCACAACCATCGAAAGCTCATCAGTCCTCGCATCATCATCTGTGTGCCGTTCGGCATCACCGAAGTTGAGAAACGAGCCGTGCGCGAATCAGCCCTCCAGGCTGGCGCCCGAGACGTCTATCTCATCGAAGAGCCCATGGCCGCTGCCATCGGCGCCGGGCTACCCATCGCAGAGCCGTCCGGTAATATGATCGTCGACGTCGGTGGCGGAACCACTGAGGTGGCCGTCATCAGCTTGTCCGGCATCGTGTACTCGCAGTCAGTGCGCGTGGGCGGCGACAAGATGGATGAGGCGATCATTCAGCACATGAAACGCAAATACAATCTCTTGGTGGGCGAGCGCACCGCCGAGATGATCAAATGCACCATTGGCACGGCCTACCCCACTGAGGAGGTCATGACCATGGAGGTCAAGGGCCGCGACCTTGTCGCCGGACTTCCAAAGACCCTCGAGGTCAACTCCGATGAAATCCGCGAGGCGCTTCAAGAACCCATCAATGCCATCGTCGAGGCGGTTCGAATCGCGCTCGAGCGCACGCCACCAGAACTTTCGGCGGATATCGTCGACAAGGGCATCGTGCTCGCCGGAGGCGGCGCGCTTTTGAAGAACCTCGACATCCTACTTCGCGAGGAAACCGGGCTTCCGGTGATTATCGCGGACGACCCGATGTCGGCAGTCGTGCTCGGAAGTGGTAAAGTGCTCGACGAGATCGAGCTGCTCCGCGAAGTCGCTGAGCACTCCACTTAAGATCGGTATTCGGCTTGAACGTCTTTTGGAACCAGCATCGCTCAAAGCTCGCGCTCGGCGTCCTGATAATTAGCGCCTTCGCGCTCATCGCCACGTCCTCCGGCAGCGAAGTAGGCACCAAGACCCCATTACTGACCAAGATCACTCTTCTGCCAGCCACACCTGCGCTCGGTGTTAGTTCGGCTTCTATCCTTGCTGTCACGGGGTTTATCGACTCATTTTTGGAATCTGAACTCGAAGTCGAAAACCGCGAACTCCAACTCGAAAACGCTCGTCTTCGAGAAGAAAAAGCCAGGCTCATTGGGGTTTTGCAGGAAAATGAGAGGCTTCGAAGGGTCCTGGAACTCAGGACGCGACGGCCAGAGTTCGACCTCACCCCGGCCAAAGTCATTGCGCGCGACACCTCGCCATATTTTCGCGTTCTACACATAAGAATCGCGCTCGAACCCGAATCACCAATCGAACCAAGAATGCCCGTGATCTCGGCTCAGGGCCTCGTGGGGCAGGTTCATCGAGTGTTCGATAAATACGCCGAGGTCATCATCGTCTCCGACCCGCGTCACCGGGTCGATGCCATTGCACAGCGCACCCGCGCTCAAGCGGTCGTCGAAGGACTCGGACACGATAGCGACTATTTCGCCAAGCTCTCCTATTTGCGCGATTCGGACGAGGTCCGCCCTGGCGACCTCATGGTCACGAGCGGTATGGGAGAATTCATGCCCAAAGAGCTGGTTATCGGCACGGTCAAAGAGGTCCAAAGTGCACAACGAGGCCTCTTCCAAGAGGCCACTATCGAGCCGGCCGTAGATTTCTCTAGACTCGAAGAAGTCTTCGTCCTGACCGGAGTGCGATGATGCATCCTCTGGTCTTCTGGTTGGTGGGCGTGGTTCTGCTCTTGCTAGAAAGCGTGGCGGCTCAAGTTTTTGGGTTCGAAAGCCTCACCCCTCAGATTTGGATCGCTTTGACGACGTGGCTTGGACTAAACGGCAAGCTATCTCCGTCTTCCCTCACACTCTCGGCACTTTTGCCTTTTATGGTCCTCACATCGGGCGCGCCAAGTTCGGTCTGGGTGCCTGGCGTGGTGGTCTCTTTTCTGGTCCTTCGCCCCACAAACCTCAAGATTCAGGCGCTCTCTCCGTTCACCCACGCCTTACTAGGTCTTGTGATCTGCCTGATTCACGCCTTGGTCATGGCGCTTGTACTCGTCGTGTTTTCACCCGGCTCCAGGATTCTTTCTTCGATTGCTTGGAATGTAATCTGGGCGGCTCCGGTTGCAGGGATTTGCGCCGCGGGAGTCTTCTTTCTATTGCGCAAGATTGAAGAAGTTTTTGGCCCACGGCAAAGTGGTCTACGCTTCTCATGAGGCGAGGGTAGGATATGCAGCCCAAACAAAAACCAGATTATGGGGTCACACGGTATCTTGGGCTAATCGTCTTCGTGGCCTTTGCGTTTTCCATCATCCTCGGGAGGCTCTGGTACATTCAGGTGATCAACGGAGACACCTATTTCCGGGCGAGTACTGAGAATATCATTCGCAACGTGGAGACCAGGCCGCCGCGCGGAAAAATTCTGGACGCACACGGAACCGTTTTGGCCGAGAACCGTCCGTCCTACGACGTTTTTGTGCACCCGCACCTGGTCTCTGAAAAGGACCGCCCCGAGGTGCTTACGCTTCTGACGAAGTACCTCAACCTCAACGAAACTGACCTCAAACGCGTAGAAAAGGGGTTGGAAGCAAGAGCCGGTGAAGTCTCGGTCAAACGGGATATCCCGAGATATCAAGTGGCTCTTCTTGAAGGTGACCGCCTGCGACTCCCCGGCTTAGAAATCCAGGCGAATTCACATCGATACTACCCGCTTGAACACGTCGGCTCACACGTCATCGGATTCGTGGGCGAGATACGTTCTCAAGAGCTCAAAGAGCTGCGTTCCACGGGCTACCGACCAGGTGACTATATCGGGCGAGTGGGCGTTGAAAGCTCATTCGAGGCCGTTTTGCGGGGCTCTCCGGGCATTGAGAGGTCAGTGGTGGACGCCCGTGGAATCCCGCAGGGAGAGGCTGAGACCAAGTTTCTTATCGGTGATTATCAGAAAGTTCGCCCGGTCCCTGGTCGCGATGTGAAACTCACGCTCGACTCGAGGCTTGAGCTCATCATCGACGAAGCCATGAAGAACTACCCGTCGGGCGCAGTAGTCGCGGTTGATCCGCGAGATGGAAGCGTACTCGCGGCGTACAGCAAACCCTCGTTCAACCCAAACTCTTGGTCGGGGCGGCTCTCCACCACCGAAAAGATTCAGTCCGATAACAACCCCTATAAGCCGATGTTGGACAAATCGATCAGCGCCTACTTCCCCGGGTCGATTTTCAAGCTCGCGGGAGCCCTTGCAGCGCTTGAAGAAGGCATGATGAAGCCGGACGACACCATCAAATGTTCGGGCTCCTACCTTTTTGGTGGCAGGCGATTCCGTTGTTGGAAAGGCGGCGGGCACGGCAAGATGAACGTGATGGAAGCCTTGCAACACTCGTGTGATGTGTACTTTTACAAGGTTGCGGAGACCCTCGGGATCGACAAGATCGCTGAGTACGCCTACCGCTTCGGATTTGGCGAGCCCACCGGCTATCCGGTCAATTCAGAAAGTCCTGGTCGCGTGCCCACCAAGGAGTGGCACGCCAAGATCACGCCGGGTGGATTCCAACACGGTTTTGCCCTCAACACGGTGCTCGGACAAGGTGATACGCTGACCACACCCCTGCAGGCCGCGCTCGCCTACGCAGCCCTTGCGAACGGCGGGACCATCTACTACCCGCGCCTCATCGACCGGATCTTAAATGCCGACGGCTCAACCCTCTTCGAGTTTGAACCTCGGGTGCGAAAGACCATCAAGGCCAGCGACGAACATGTGGCGGTCTTGAAGAAAGGACTCTGGATGACCGTTCAAGAGGATGGTGGCACCTCCTACCCGTATCGCATTGAAGAGGTTGAAGTCTCCGGCAAAACCGGCACCGCGCAGGTCAAAAAAATCGGCCGAATACGCGTCGCAAATCGGGACAAGGAGTTTCGATTCCGCGACCACGCTTGGTTTTCTGCCTACGCTCCTTCAAAGGAGCCGACCATTGCCATCACGGTCTTTCTGGAGCACGGAGGCCATGGAAGCTCGGATGCTACACCGGTGGCTATGGAAATCTTGAAACGATGGTTTGAAGGAGACGACCCGCGCACACGTAAGATCGGTGACAACGTTCCCGAGATCTTCCCGTCCGAAAACCCAGGAAACCCGGGCCAAGAGGAAGAGCTAGAAGAAGAGGTGGCAGATGAATAAGGGCCTCCTTGAGAAACTTCGACGAATCGACGTACCGCTCTTGAGTTTGGTCGGGTTGATTTCTGCGCTGGGCATCCTGAATCTCTACTCATTTGCGGGCGCAGCTTATGGCGCGCCGGTACATATCACGCAGTCGATCTGGTTCGTTCTCGGCCTCGGTGTCATGGCGCTTACCGCGCTGCTCGATTACCGCGTCTACGAGCGTTGGAGCTACGCGCTCTTCGGCTCTGTGGTGGTACTCTTGGTCCTTGTGCTTCTAGTCGGAACCGAGCTCAACGGCTCGTACCGATGGCTCGATCTGGGCTTCTTTATGATGCAGCCCTCCGAACTCCTAAAGCTTGGAGTGATCCTCTTCACCGCCAAATACCTGCACGATCGGGACTTCGATGGACCACTATCGATGCGAGATCTTATCGTGCCTTTTGGAGTGGTGGGTGCGTCGGTGGCCCTCGTGCTCAAACAGCCCGACCTTGGCACCTCGCTCGTGATCCTCGCCATTTTTGGGTCAATCTTGCTCTTCCAAGGCATCCGGATGCCAACGCTCACCGTTCTCTTCGTAGTTGCGCTGATTTCGGTTCCGGTCGTCTGGAATTTTGGAATGCACGATTACCAGAAGACACGTGTGGTCTCGTTCCTAAATCTGGACGAGGACACACAGGGTAGTTCCTGGCAGGTTCGCCAATCGATCATCGCCTTTGGCAGTGGGCGAATCCTCGGAAAAGGCGGCGAGAGCACGCAGATCGAACAAGGGTTCGTCCCGGAATACGAGAACGACTTTGTGGCCGCAAACTGGGGAGAGCGCTACGGATTTCTTGGAATGGTTGGGCTCGTGGGTCTCTACTTCGCCCTGATTCTCTGGGCGTTGCGCATCTCTGCCACAGCACGCGACCGGTTCGGAGCCTTGGTTTCGATTGGAGTCGCCGCCATGATCTTTTGGCATGTGGTGGTCAATCTCGGCATGGTGACAGGTCTGCTTCCCGTCGTCGGGCTCACCCTGCCCTTCTTAAGCGCCGGCGGATCGAGCCTTCTCACCACAATGGTAGGGGTTGGCTTGCTCCTGAATATCTCCATGAGAAAGTAGCCAGTGCGCGTGCTAGCGTCTGAGCCAGATTAGAACCAGCACCACACCCAATGAAACCAAGAGAAAGAGAGCGAGCGCTTTCAAGACGCTATCCAGGCGATTCCTCGACCTCTTGCGAATTCCGGATGTATGTAGCGCGCTCTTGATATCGTCAGAACTCAGTGACTTCGGCGGGGTCGGCTCGACTCTTGGCGGCAACTCCTGAGTTGGAACACGGATCGCCGTTAGTTGCATGGTAGAGGGTCCACCGGCCTCCTCTCGCTCAAGTATATCCGGGGACTTTAGGGCAAGTAGCACGTCATCAGCCGCCGAGAACCGGGCCGACTTGTTCTTTTCAATCATTCGGTTGACCACCGTTCTCAAGGCTGGCGGCACCCCTGAATCGAAAGGTAGCGAGAACGAGATCCCCGAAAGTTGCTCGGAGATCATGTCCATCGGTTTTTCGGATTCGATGGCTCGGCGCCCGACCAGAAGCTCGTACGCGACGAGTCCCAACGAGTAGATATCGGCCGCAGCGGTCAACTCCCCTTCGCCGTGAATCTGCTCAGGCGACATGTAGCGCGGCGTCCCTAGTACGGTTCCGTCCGTTGTGAGCCCCTTTCTAAGCGGCAAATCGCTCGCCTTCGCGATCCCGAAGTCCACCAAGGTCACAAAATCGAGCCCGTCTTCGTCTTGCCCAACCATGATATTCGCGGGCTTGATATCTCTGTGAAGCATTCCAAGCCGATGGGCCTCACTGAGTGACTCCAAGACTTGAGAAATAATCCTGACTACCCGCTCTGGCTCAAAGGACTGCCCGGGCTGGCGAACTTCCGCCAAACTCTTGCCGTCGATAAACTCCAAGGCCATGTAATGAAGCCCAAGAGCCGAGTGGCCACGTGAAAGCATGCGGACCGTATACGGACTCTGAAGTCGAGCTAGGACTTCGCCTTCTCTTTCAAATCGGGCGACGAGGGTCGAATCACCACCTTCGGGAAGGAGCACCTTGAGGGCTACGGGACGCGCGTGTAGGTGCTCCCACGCCTTGTAGACACGAGCGAATCCGCCGCTGCCTAGCACCGAAAGTACATGGTACCCCTCAAACTCTTCGCCAGGTTTTGGAAAACTCAAACTCGTCCCCACTGAAAGCAACACTCTCTCGTCGTTGTGTCCTAGCAACCTGATGTATAGACTAAGCTTAGATTGTCGGACCTTGTGACGGAGTCGTCAACATGTGTTCCGGGAACTTGCACAATCCAGGATATCCAAATGGCTGATGATACAGACGCCCTTTTGAAAGAGCTTGAAAGCCGCGCGAACTCCGGTAGTTCCGCGAGAATCGACGAAGACGAAGAGGACTTGGAGGCTTTCCTTGCAAGCCTAGACGCCGGGGATGACTCGCCGGCTCCTGCGGCTAAGGTTGCCACGAAGCCCAAGATGCCCGAGCCTGCGCCTCCCAAAGAGGCCCCAAAGGCAGAACTCACCAAGCCCGACGCTCCAAAGAAGGAAGCCAAGACCGAGACCACTGACCAAGCTCAGAAGAAGAGCAAACTTCCTGTGGTGCTGGCGCTTATGAAGTGGGGCTTTGTCACCCTGAGCACAACCGCTGCTATTTGGTTGCTCGGTGCCTATCTTGCCCAGTGGATCTCGGCGTGGTGGCTTGTTTTGGCCATCGCGCTCGTGGTTACTCTCTCGCTTCCGCTTGGATTTTGGCAACTCTCCAAACGGAAGGGAAAGAAGGCGTGGTGGTTCGCCGGGGTTTCAACGCTGGTTTTGGCGGGGCTGATTGCCCCGATGCCAACCATGGCCGCCAACGTGATTGGGAGTTATGGACACTGGCCGTCCACCGCCATCAACGCCGCAAGAGGGGCAGAAGCCACGAGCGGAGCGCACGGCGCTCTGACATGGTTCAGCGCATTCCTAGCCGGTCAACTCGGCGCCGAGACTCCGACCGCGCTCGAGCTCGGAACTCAACACCCCGTCGCACAAGAACCTTCTACCGAAGAGGCTCCAGCCCAAACCCCACCAGAGGCTAAAACACCGGAAGAAACGCCGGCTGAGCCCGTCGTCGAACCAAAGACAACCGAACCATAATTATTGCGCGTTGAGCGCTTACGGGTTACGGTCTCGGTCAAGCAGTTTACTCTCCACCTGGTGCCTATGGTTGATTCTACAACAAAAGGTCCAACTCTCGGGGTCGCGCTCGATGATCTGAAGATTATCGCCAGCGCAATTCGTGATCAGAATCCCGATGGTTCCGCCTCATATACCGCCATGCAGCAAACGCTCCCGAAGCTGAACCTGCATCTTCTGACGTATATCCGATTTCTGGAAAATCACGGCTATGCCGAATACGACCGGGTCAACGACTCGATCACGATTTCGGCCTCTACCCATGAGGCCTTGCACAATCCGGATGTATGGCGAGAAGACGTTAAGAGCTCGCTTGGCGCCCACCTGAAGCTAGACGATGATGACGGGCTAGACTTCGATGTGGACAATATTCTGGAGGGTTTCGGCGAGATTTCTGAACCCAATCCAGAGCCGCTAGAACTCGACCAAGACGAAAATACTGGGCCCGATCTCGCGATCCCCGACGTGGATTTCTCGACCGAGCCCTTTGAACCCTCAACTCCACCTGCGACGAATACGATGACACAAGATCCACTTCGCGAACGACGTTTTTCTACCGGCAACCAGAAAGCCGTTTCACCAGAATCCGCAACACCTGCTTCGTCGGGCCTCTATGAAAGGCTCGAAGAGCTTGGAAGCGGTGGTATGGGGACCGTGTTCAAAGCCAAGCAGGTTAAACTTGATCGCGTGGTCGCGCTCAAAGAGATCAAAGAGATCTTCGACGTGTTTGCGGGTGTCCAGCGAAGCGATATCATCGCACGCTTCACCCAGATCGTTCAGACTCAGTCTCGACTGATTCACCCCAATATCATCCAAACGATCGACCTCGACACCGACGCCCGCTTTCCGTTTGTGGTCATGCAACTCGCACCTAATGGAAACCTACGCCGACTCATCGATGTTGATGGGCGCCCTCCCCTCCAGGTGGCGCTCAAGTACTTCCTCCAAATCCTGCACGCACTTTCGTCGGCACACGATCACGACGTGACCCACGGTGGCATCAAGCCTGAGAACGTGGTGCTCGATTCTGCAGGCAACGCGCTTATCACGGACTTCGGAATCTCCCAAGTGGTGGAGCTCGACGGATCGCGTGCCAATCAGGTTTATGTAGGCGTCGGAACCGTGGCCTACATGAGTCCGGAACAGTTCCGTGACCCGAACGCCTCGAGCGTCAAGAGTGATATCTACTCGCTTGGAATCATGCTTTACGAGATGTTGACCGGCAAAGTGCCTGGCCGTCGCTCTCCGATGCCTTCGAGCTTCTACCCGGACATTCCGCGTAAACTCGATGATATCTTCGACCGCATGTCCATGGACGATCAGAGCGACCGTTACGATAATATCGACGAGATTTTGGCCGACCTCTACAGCTCAAAAGATGTGATGAAGATTTTGGACAAGCGCGGTGGATTCGTCTTCTTGCGCGACCCAATCCAATATGGAGCAAGCGGCCTCAAGGTTGAACTCGCGCCCCTTGAGGATGGCGAAGAAGCTGAAGAAGGCGAAGACTCAGATCTCTCCGAGAGCTCGGCTGATTCCGAATCTTCTGAACTTTCGGAAAGCTCGGCCGGCGAAGACTCTGAAGCCGACGAAGAAGAGTCGGAAGAAGGCGCCGAGGGCGAAGAAGAAGGCGACGTGCTCAACAAGCTAGATAAGTACGGAAAACTCTTCGAAGAAGAAGATGAAGACTAATATCTCGGCCTTTCGAGGCATCTGGCCCAAACTCGGCGAGGACGTCTTCATCGCGGCCGGTGCTCACGTCATCGGACGTGTTCACCTCTCAGACCAAGCGTCCATTTGGTACAACGCAGTCCTTCGTGGTGATGTGCAAGACATCATCATCGGCGCACGTACCAATATTCAAGACCTCTCCATGATCCATGCGACCACCGGCGTATGTCCGACGGTTATCGGAGACGATGTGACGGTAGGCCACCGAGCAATCCTCCACGGCTGTACCATTGGACACACCTCCCTCATCGGAATGGGAGCCATCATCCTCGATGAGGCTGAAGTCGGCGAGTTTAGCCTTGTGGGTGCCGGAGCCCTAATCACTCCTGGAAAGAAGTTCCCACCTCGTAGCGTCATCATGGGCGCTCCTGGGCGAGTTGTGAGGCAAACCACTGACGAAGAAGTCCAAGGCTTCTTGGATTCAGCGGCCCACTATTCGGAAATGGCTCGGTTTCACGCCGGCTGAACCTATCGCCGTAAGACACAAAGAAAAGGCCCTCGAAGCATCGCTCCGAGGGCCTTTTGATTTCTGGCCTCAAGCCAAGATTCTCTTACTCACCTGCGGCGAGCTCTTCATCGATATTGCCGTACTTACGTACGATATCGTCTGGAAGCTCCTCAGGCTCGATGACCTTGTGCTTGAGCTTCTGGTAGACCGGAGCACCGGTACCAGCTGGGATAAGACGACCCGTGATGACGTTCTCTTTGAGTCCGCGCAGGTGGTCGACTTTGCTCGAGAGCGAAGCCTCGGTGAGCACCTTGGTGGTCTCTTGGAACGAAGACGCCGAGATGAACGACTCGGTCGAAAGCGAGGCTTTCGTGATTCCGAGCAACAAGTCATCCCAAACCGCACGGCGCAAGCCCTGGTTCTGAAGGCGCAAGTTCACTTCTTCCACCACCGAACGCTCGACCGACTCATCGGCCAAGAAGTCGGAGTCACCCACGTCTACGATGCGGACCTTGCGGAGCATCTGACGCACGATGATCTCGATGTGCTTATCGTTGATACGCACACCTTGGAGTCGGTAAACCTCTTGGATCTCGTCCACCATGTACTTGGAGAGCTCTTTGCGACCACGTACACGAAGAATATCGTGTGGGTTCTCGGAGCCTTCCATGAGGGCTTCACCACGTCGCACGTGGTCGCCTTCGAGCACGGTGATGTGCTTGCCCTTCGGAATCTGGTACGAACGCGCGTCACCGATTTCAGGTGTAACGACAACCGTACGCTTGCCTTTGGTTTCCTTGCCGAACGTCACCACACCGTCGATTTCCGAGATGATGGCGTGCTCTTTTGGCTTACGTGCCTCGAAGAGCTCGGCAACACGTGGAAGACCACCGGTGATGTCCTTGTTCTTCGTGGTTTCACGAGGAATCTTGGCGAGGATGGTACCAACTTCGAGTTCCTGACCCTCTTGAACGAAGATCTGAGCGCCAACAGGGAGGAAGAAGGCATTGAGCTGCTTTCCACCTTTCTTGTTTTCGCGGATCACGATTCGAGGACGAAGGCTCGTGTCGCGGCTTTCGGTGATCACCTTACGTGAAAGACCGGTGTTCTCGTCGAAGCGCTCCTCCATGGAGATGCCTTCGAAGAGATCGTCGAACTTCACGATACCAGCCTGGTCAGTGATGACAGGTGTTGCGAACGGTTCCCACTCAGCGATGAGATTGCCAGCAGCAATCTTGTCGCCGTCTTTGAAGTAAAGACGAGCACCGTAGACCAGTGGGTAGCGCTCACGCTCACGACCCGCATCGTCCTGAATCACAATCTCGCCGTTACGAGTCATCACGATAAGAGACTTCTTACCGAGTTCTTCGCGCTCGACGAACTTGACGTTTTCGAGACGAACCGTACCGGCTGTGCGTGCCTCATGTGAAGATTGCTCAACACGAAGAGACGAAACACCACCGATGTGGAACGTACGCATGGTCAACTGAGTACCTGGCTCACCGATCGACTGAGCAGCGATTGTACCGACGGCCTCACCGACGTTGACCATACGGCCACGTGCGAGGTCACGGCCGTAACAAAGGGCACACACACCGTCCAAGGTAGAACAGGTGAGAGTCGAGCGAATTCGCACTTTCTCGATACCTGCATCCTCGATGGTGTCAGCGATGTCCTCGTCGATCTCTTGGTTGGCGTCGACAAGAATGTTGTCATCGCTATCCCAGACGGGCTCAAGAGCAACACGACCAAGGATACGATCCTTGAGTGACTCGATGATCTCACCACCTTCGAAGTGAGCAGTCATGTCCACACCGTCAAGCGTGCCACAATCGATTTCTCGAACTACACAGTCGTTGGCAACGTCCACGAGACGACGCGTCAGATAACCCGAGTTAGCCGTCTTCAAGGCGGTATCCGCAAGACCTTTACGCGCACCGTGTGTCGAGATGAAGTACTCGAGAACGGTCAGACCTTCACGGAAGTTAGCCGTAATCGGAGTCTCGATGATCTCACCGGACGGCTTGGCCATCAGACCACGCATACCGGAGAGCTGGCGCATCTGCTGAGCAGAACCACGAGCACCGGAGTCGGCCATGATGAAGACCGAGTTGAACGACTTGTCTTCTTTGACTTCGCCGGTCTTCGGATCCACGTACTTCTGAGTCGAAATCTCTTTCGACATCTGCGAAGCGATGTCCTCAGTGGTGTTGGCCCAGATGTCCACAACCTTGTTGTATCGCTCACCGTCAGTGATGAAGCCCTCGCCGTACTGCTCTTCGATCTCGGCAACCTCGGCACGAGCCTTGTCCACGATCTCCCACTTTGTCGGTGGGATGACCATGTCGTTGACCGAAATCGAGATACCAGCGCGTGTGGACTGCTCGTAGCCGGTGGCACGGATGGCGTCGGCCAAGAGCACGGTGGCTTTGTTTCCAACCATACGGAAGCAGGCGTCGATAAGCTGGCCGAGGGCCTTCTTACCCATGACGTTGTTCACGAGGCTGAATGGAATGCCCTCAGGCACCACGTCTGCGAGCAGAACGCGACCTGTGGTCGAATCCACGAGCTCGCCGTCGATACGGACTTTGATCTTCGCCTGAAGGTGAAGAGCGCCCGCATCGTACGCCATACGCACTTCGTCGCGGCTTGCGTAGACACCAGCAATCGCCTCGCCTTTCTCGTTCTCGCGGTATTCACCGGGAACAAAAGGACGATCGCGTGTCATGTAGTAGCAACCGAGAACGATATCCTGAGTAGGTCCGATGACCGGACCACCGTGTGCCGGTGAAAGGATATTGTTCGTGCTCAGAAGAAGAACGCGTGTCTCCATCTGGGCTTCGAGTGAAAGCGGAAGGTGAACAGCCATCTGGTCACCGTCGAAGTCGGCGTTGTACGCCGCACACACGAGCGGGTGAATCTGGATAGCTTTGCCTTCGACCAAGAGTGGCTCGAACGCCTGAATACCGAGACGGTGAAGCGTCGGAGCACGGTTAAGCATAACCGGGTGCTCTTTGATCACTTCGTCGAGGATATCCCACACTTCTGGACGCTCTTTCTCAACCATCTTCTTGGCAGACTTGATGGTCGTGACGTAGCCACGCTCCTCAAGCTTGTTGTAGATGAACGGCTTGTAGAGCTCGAGAGCCATCTTCTTTGGAAGACCGCACTGGTGCAGCTTGAGCTGTGGACCAGCCACGATCACGGAACGACCGGAGTAGTCAACGCGCTTTCCGAGAAGGTTCTGACGGAAGCGACCTTGCTTACCCTTGATCATGTCCGAGAGGGACTTGAGCGGACGACGGTTCGCACCCTGGATGGACTTTCCACGACGACCGTTGTCGAAGAGGGCATCCACCGCTTCTTGAAGCATACGCTTCTCGTTACGGATGATGATTTCTGGAGCGTGAAGCTCAAGCAACTTCTTGAGACGGTTGTTGCGGTTGATCACACGACGGTAGAGGTCGTTCAAGTCAGACGTCGCAAAACGGCCACCTTCCAACCAGACCAACGGACGAAGGTCTGGAGGAAGAACTGGGATCACGTCCAGAATCAACCATTGTGGGTTATTTCCGGAATCGCGAATCGCCTCAACGATCTTCAAGCGCTTGGAGATTCTCTTACGCTTGGCCTCGCTTGTGGCTTCCTTCATCTCAGCACGAAGCTCAGTCGCGATCAGGTCGATATCCATATCGTCCAGAAGGACTTTGATGGCCTCAGCGCCCATGCCCGCAGCGAAGGTGTTTCCATACTCGTTCATAGCCTCGATATAACGAGCCTCAGTGATGACCTCGCCCTTCTCAAAGGGAGTCAAGCCTGGGTCGGTCACGATATAGGCCACGCAGTAGAGAACTTTCTCAAGGTCTTTGAGCGTGATGTCGAGAAGGTTTCCGATACGTGAAGGCAAGCTCTTCAGGAACCAGATATGCGCCACAGGGGTCGCAAGGTTGATATGGCCGAGGCGCTCGCGGCGAACCTTCGCCTGAATAACCTCAACACCACAACGCTCACACACCACACCGCGGTGCTTCATGCGCTTATATTTTCCACAGATGCACTCGTAGTCTTTTACGGGTCCGAAGATCTTCGCGCAGAAGAGTCCGTCTCGCTCAGGCTTATGCGTTCTGTAGTTGATGGTCTCTGGCTTCTTTACCTCGCCGTGAGACCACTCACGAATCTTCTCGGGGCTAGCAATACCGATGCGGATTGCTGAAAAGCTGAGAGGATCTTTCTGTTTCTCGAAGAAGCTGAAAATGTCCTTACTCAAAATAACCTCCGGTGGGCGTCTCTCTCGCCCTCGCTATATATCGCCGGCGCTCTGCCGGCTCGATTCACTAAAATTACCTTGCCCGATTCTTCAATCAGCTTCAGGCGACATTCTCAAGCAGCTCTACGTTCAAGCACAACGAGTGAAGCTCTTTGATCAACACGTTGAAGCTCTCTGGCAAGCCCGGATCAAGGGTGAAATCACCTTTGACGATCGACTCATAGATTCGAGTACGACCTTGAACGTCGTCAGACTTAACGGTCAGGAATTCCTGAAGCGTGTAGGCTGCGCCGTACGCCTCAATTGCCCAGACCTCCATCTCACCGAGTCGCTGACCACCGAACTGAGCCTTACCACCGAGCGGTTGCTGCGTGACGAGGCTGTACGGTCCAATCGAACGAGCGTGGATCTTATCGTCGACAAGGTGGTGCAACTTGAGCACGTACATGATTCCGACGGTCACATCGTTATCAAACGCCTCTCCAGTCCTACCGTCGAAGAGCACACTTTGACCCGTTGAAGAAACACCCGACTTCGCGAGGAATTCACGGATGGTCTTCTCTGGGGCACCGTCGAACACCGGAGTCGCCATGTGCACGCCTTTGGTGCAGGTCTTGGCGTACTCGAGCAAACCGTCGTCGTCCAAGGACTTGATGATCGCCTGGTGGTCGTCGTTGTGGAAGATGTCGAGGAGCCACTTGCGAAGGTTTTCAGGCTTCTGAGCTTCTTCGAGCATCTCACCAATTCGGCGCCCGAGGTTTCGAGCCGCCCAACCAAGGTGCGTCTCGAGGATCTGACCCACGTTCATACGGCTTGGAACACCGAGCGGGTTGAGAACCACATCCACAGGAGTACCATCCTCAAGGTAAGGAAGGTCTTCCATTGGAAGGATGCGGCTGATCACACCTTTGTTACCGTGGCGACCGGCCATCTTATCGCCGACCTGAATCTTACGCTTGATGGCCACATAAACCTTAACCATCTTGATGACGCCTGGTGAGAGGTCGTCAGCGGTGCGCAATTTCTCGATTTTGTCGCCGTAGTTCATACGGATGATGAGAATCTGGTCCTCAACATCGGCGAGGATGCTCATCAGCTTGTCCGAAGTCTCGTCGTCGACGACGATATCGGCCCAGTAGCGGCGAGGAACATCTTCGAGAACTTTCTCGGAGATCTTGGTGCCTTCTTTGAGAAGAACGCTGTTTGCCTCGTCCACAAGATTGACTTTGACCTTCTTGCCTTCGAGCAACGCGAGCATCTTTCGATACGCAGCATCACGAAGAATTCGGATCTCGTCGTTCTGGTCTTTGAGAAGCTTCTTCTCTTCAGCGTTTTCAATCTCAGTTGCACGGTCGTCTTTGGCCACATCTTCGCGAGCGAAGACTTTAGCGCCGATGACGGTGCCCTGCGTGCCTGGAGGCATTCTGAGCGAGGTGTCACGAACGTCACCAGCTTTCTCACCGAAGATCGCTCGGAGGAGCTTCTCTTCTGGCGAAAGCGTAGTCTCACCCTTCGGAGTAATCTTACCCACGAGGATGTCGTCGTACTTGACCTCAGCGCCGATGCGAACGATTCCGGACTCATCGAGGTTCGCGAGTCCTTCTTCACCCACATTGGGGATATCACGGGTGATCTCTTCGGCGCCAAGCTTGGTTTCACGCGCCACACACTCGAATTCTTCGATGTGAACCGACGTGTAAACATCGTCTTGAACGAGGCGCTCACTCAAAAGAATCGAGTCCTCGAAGTTGTATCCGCCCCATGGCATGAAGGCCACGATGACGTTTTGACCAAGAGCGAGCTCGCCGCGCTCGGTCGAAGGACCATCAGCGAGGATTTCGCCCTTCTCAACCCAATCGCCAACATCGATGATTGGCTTCTGGTTGATGCAGGTTGCCTGGTTGGAGCGCGAGAACTTCGTAAGCTTGTAGATATCAGGCTTCACAAAGAGATCGTCGGTTCCTTGCTCAGGACGCACCACGATACGCTCAGCGTCAACGCTCTCGACCCAACCCGATTGCTTGGCGACGATGGTCACACCCGAATCACGGGCGACATCGCGCTCAAGGCCGGTACCGACAAGCGGTGAGTTGGAGCGCAAGAGAGGAACAGCCTGACGCTGCATGTTCGAGCCCATCAACGCGCGGTTTGCGTCATCGTTCTCGAGGAACGGAATGAGGCCTGCACCAACAGACACAAGCTGGTTCGGGCTAACGTCCATGAGGGTTACGCGCTCAGGCGTAGCCATGGTCGGGTCGCCTGCCTCACGGGCTGCTACCAACTCGTTGAGGAAGTTACCTTCATCATCGATCGGTGCGTTCGCCTGAGCGATCACGTGGGTTTGCTCTTCGAGAGCCGAGTAGAAGCGCACCTTATCGGTAACTTTCCCACCCACCACAGCGCGGTAAGGGGTCTCGATGAAGCCGTACTCGTTGATACGCGCATAGGTCGACAACGAGGCGATAAGGCCGATGTTCGGACCCTCAGGCGTCTCGATAGGACAGATACGGCCGTAGTGAGTGACGTGAACGTCGCGAACTTCGAAGCCAGCGCGATCACGGGTCAGACCTCCGGGTCCAAGCGCCGAAAGACGACGCTTGTGCGTCACTTCCGACAATGGGTTGGTCTGGTCCATGAACTGCGAGAGCTGGCTTGAGCCGAAGTACTCTTTGATCACGGCGCTGACAGGCTTGTGGTTGATAAGCTCGTCAGGGGTCACCATGTTGATTTCGTGCGAGAGCATACGCTCACGGATGCTGCGCTCCATGCGAACGAGTCCGATGCGGAACTGGTTCTCGAGGAGCTCACCCACGGTACGAACACGTCGGTTTCCGAGGTGGTCGATATCGTCGATGGTGCCGCGACCGTTTCGAAGCTCGATCAGGTAGCGCACGGTCTCGATGATATCCTCTTCGCGAAGCGTCTGAATGCGCCATGGCTCGAGCTTCTCTTCGATTTCAGCGAGCTCCTTCTCAAGGTTGTCGCGTGACTTACCTTTGGCGCTCTCGAGCTCTTTCTTGATCTCTTTTTCGCGTGTTTCAAGCGGCTCTACGACTTCGTGGTGGAACTTGTAGTTCAACTTGAGACGACCGACCTTTGAAAGGTCGTATCGGTCAGGGTTGAAGAAGAGTCCGTCGAAGAGGTTTTGCGCCTGATCAGCGATCGGTGGATCTCCAGGACGAAGTCGCTGGTAAATCTCGAGGATCGCCTCTTCGGGGCTCTCGATCTTATCTGCGGTCAAGGTGTTTCGCAGGTACGGACCGGAGTTCAAGTTATCGATGAAGAGCACTTTGAACTCGCTGATACCGCGAGTTTCAAGATCTTTGAGTTTGGACTCGGTGATCTCTTCGTTCGACTCGACGATCACCTCACCGGTGTTCATGTCGAAGACGTCTTCCGATGCGACTTTACCGAAGAGCTCTTCGGTGGAGATCGGAACACGATCTTGACCGGCTTTGAGGATCTTCCTGACGGCGCTACGCGTGAACTTCTTGCCCTTCTTGACGAGGAAGTTTCCGTCTTCGTCGAGCACGTCCATCGAGGCGACCTGACCGTTGAGGATGTCGAAATCCACACTCTTAAAGTAGTCGCCACCGTCGATGTAGATGGTCTCGGTTTGGTAGTAGATACCAAGGAGTTCTTCGGTCGAGTATCCGAGCGCGCGCAACAGAATGGTCGCAGGCATCTTGCGCTTGCGGTCAATTCGGACGTGCAGAATATCTTTCGCGTCGAACTCGAAATCGAGCCATGAGCCGCGGTAAGGAATGATACGCGCCGAGTAAAGCAATTTACCCGAGGAGTGGCTCTTTCCTTTGTCGTGGTCGAAGAATGTACCGGGTGAGCGGTGCAACTGCGACACGATCACGCGCTCAGTACCATTGATAATAAAGGTACCGGAGTCGGTCATCAGCGGGATTTCACCGAAGAAGACTTCCTTCTCTTTGAGGTCGAGAAGTGACTTTGCGCCGGTGTCTGGGTCGATGTCCCAGATCACGAGACGAACCAGTACGCGTACTGGCGCCTGGTAGGTCATGCCGCGAGCGATACACTCACGGATATCGTACTTCGGCTTCTGGATTTCGTAGCTTACGAAATCGAGTGTAGCCGTCTCATGGATCCCATGAATCGGAAAGATGTCCTTAAAAACGGCTTGCAACCCGACAAGCTGTCGATCGTCCGGCTCGATATCCTTCTGAAGAAAGTCGTCATAGGACTTCTTCTGAATATCGATCAGATTCGGGATATCCACCACTTTTCGGATGGTCCCGTAGTTTTTGCGGGCTCGGAAGTTCGACTTAATCGCTTGAACCATCATGTCTCCTTAACTGTCGCGATATCTTTTCGCGCACACGCTCTCAGCCACAAAGGCGGGAATTGGCACCAGAAACAGAACGCAAGAAGGGCCCCTCCCCGGTTCAACCTGTGACCCGGTAGAGCAACCCTGTCTGAATCATTTATTTTCGTTAAACTGCAAGGAGTGGCGCGACAGGTCGTGCCCCTCCTGGATTTCCAGCCTTACTTTGCCCTGGCACTGCCTCGACACCCTTAACATCAACCACTATTCAAAATCTGGGCCAACATGGCACCGGATTTGAAGGTGCAGAAAGAAAGCAAAATTCGCCCGGATTGTCAAACCGTTTTTAAAGAAACTCAAAACCTACGAACTTCTCCCCGTGGATTGAAGCATCATGGCATCGCCGATCACCGATACGTCTTCGGGGGTGATCACACCCTTACGCTCATATTCGAGGGCACACCTGAGGGTTGCCATTGCGGCGATAGCCACGTGGTTAGTGGCTTCGGAGACTTGTTTAGACAACTCTTCCTCGGCTTGTAGGGGATCATTTTCGTGAAGAAGGCCGGTATGAATTTCTACAAACCCGAACTCGGACTCGTCGGTAGTGGCGTGCAAAATTCCGGCAAAAGGCGGAGTTCTCACAAAGACCCAGCGATCGGCCTTAAAATCACTGGCTTGAGCATCATCAAACACTACGGCAATGAGAGGAGAGTTGGATTTCCTGGCGAAACTGGATGGATTTCCCTCCCAGGTGATCGCATGATGCCATGGCTCAAATTCGACCGGAGCTCGTTCAAACACCCAGATCGGCTCTAAACCGTAGGCCACGGCCAGTCGTGCGAAAGATTCGCTCAATGGCGTACGGGTGCCTATTATAAGGAGCTCTTCGAGTTCATTCATGGTCTTTCTCGATCATTTTTGCAAAGTCCTCAAAAAAGCGGTTGCCGCCTGTTTTTTTTCTGCTATGTTCTCGCCCCCTATGGGCTCGGCGCTGCGGCGCTAGCTTTTATTGAATGTGAACTGAAGCCCAACTTACGGCAACACGAATCGAGCAGAATATCTATGGCACGCTACAGAGGACCACGACTTCGCATCACTCGCCGCCTTGGCACTGACCTTCCTGGTCTCACACGAAAAATGTCAGATCGCGCTTATCCTCCAGGACAGCACGGACAGGGACGCCAGAAGTTCAGCGAGTTCAAGAAGCAGCTCTACGAAAAGCAGAAACTGCGTTTCAACTACGGTATCAGCGAGAAGCAGCTTCGCAACATCTTCACCGATGCTCGACGCTCTAAAGATCCAGCTGGTCTTGTTCTCCTTCGTTTGCTCGAGCAGCGTTTGGACAACGTGATCTTCCGCCTTGGACTCGCTCCTTCAATTCCTGCTGCACGCCAGCTTGTGGTTCACCGCCACATCCTTGTCGACGGCAAGAAAGTTGACCGTCCAAGCTACCGCGTTCAGGTCGGCTCGAACATCTCGGTTCGTCCGAAGAGCCGCCAGCTTCAGATCGTTTCTGAGTCAGTCGCAAACCCAGTTCTTCGTCTTCCTTCGTACCTTGAGTTCGACCAGAAGACCCTTACTGGCAAAATGACTCAACTTCCAGACCGTGAAGACGTGCCTTTGGAAGTCGACGAGCAGCTCGTGGTCGAGTACTACTCACCACGACTCTGATCTTCGCATAAAGAGACTTTTCGTTTATAAAGCGGTGGATAACTCCACCGCTTTTTTGTGTTTGGTGACCTATGAAATTCCTGATTCTTCTACTTATCTTTGTCGGTGGTTGCACCACAGGCACTCAAAAAGAAGTCGAGAGTGGAGAGAGCCTCGCGGAACGTTCGGCCAAGAATACCCGCGCAGCCTTGGAATCAGAGGATAGCGGGATCATCTACGCTACGAGTCGAAAGGAAGTCGAGACACCACCCGCGCCTGGGCCTGAGACTAAGCCGGAATCTGAGACTGAAGGTACGGAATCCGAGGAAGCCGAACCCGCCGACAAGCCGGTGGAAGACAAGCCAGTGGAAGACAAGCCAGTGGAAGACAAGCCGGTGGAAGACAAGCCTACCGAGGAAGAGTCGACTCCAACCCCATGAAGGCACTCCTGATCTCAGCCTACGACGCCGGAAGCCACCGAGCTTGGCGAAACGGACTCGAGAAGTACCTGGACATTGAGCTCCACCAGATCGTTCTGCCTCCGCGTGCTTGGGCGTGGCGCATTGGCACGGCCCCCTGGCAAATCAAAACGACTTTTTCCGACTTGCTCGCCGAGTCATGGGACGTGTTGATCACGACCAGTGTGCTCGACCTCGCGACACTAAGAGGGATTGTGCCGGAATTGCGCGAAATCCCGACGATTGTGTACTGGCATGAGAATCAGTTTGCCTACCCGCGGGATGTGGATGCCTTCATCCTAATGAAGGAAGTCTACACGTTGGCATCGGCGAGCGTGAATATCTTTAACTCGAATTACAATAGGGACTCTTTGTTGGATGGGGTTGAGCGCTTCTTCGAGAAGAAGCCTGACGCGGTGGACCTGAGTCTTCTGCGAGATTCCATCAAGCGTTCCGAGGTAATTCCGGTTGGCATAGAGCCTTTGGCTGAAGCCCAAACCGAGCGGGAACGGCGCGTCGTCTGGAACCATCGTTGGGAGTGGGACAAGGCTCCTGAGGTATTCTTTGAGGCCGTTGAAGTCTTGGCTGAACGCGGCGTTGACTTCGACCTCTCCATTCATGGAGAGGCCTTCCGGACGAGCCCCGATGTTTTCAGCGAAGCCCAGGCAAAGTTTGGTGATCGGCTAAAGCATTTTGGCTACTCGACTCGTGATGAGTACGTGGAAAGTCTACGCACGGCCGGTGTTGTGGTGAGTTCCGCAATCCACGAATTTCAGGGTGTGGCCATGCTCGAGGCCATTGAAGCAGGAGCGCGTCCTGTGGCGCCTGCAAGGCTCGCCTACCCAGAGTACATCCACGATGAAGATCTCTACTCTCCCGGCTCCAGTGAATCCGTGGCTCTTGCAGAAGCGATAGAAAGAGCCTTAGGCGCCCCCTACCCCACCTATGACCTGAGCCCCTATCATTGGCCCACGGTCATTTCTCAATGGAAGGAAGTGCTCGCCCGAGAAACTCGATAATCTCGGAGACGAGGAGATCGAGCTCCACATCGGCGGTCAGGCAATGACCGGATTTCTCCAACCAAAGAATCTCCTTCTGCCGCGACGCCAGGCCCTCGTAAACGTCTCTAGCCGAGCTCTCAGGCACCGTCAGGTCTTTCATGCCATGCACCACAAGCACGGGCTTATGGACCTTGCTGAGAATGGTCTTTGCGAATTCCTGAATGTAGTAGAGCTCGGCCAGGGCATGCACGGGGCGTTTTTCGTAATGCCAGAGGCGTTTCCAGCCGTCTTTGCTGGTCAGGCCCGCTTGAGGACGCACCGTCTCTGGGAACCAGGGAAGCACGTACTTCATCCAGCGCGCCCATTTCAGACGCTCGTCGCGGGCTTTTAGCGCTGGAGCCAGAAGAACCAGAGCATCCGGCAACTCCTGGGGCTCAGAGGACGACACGATGATAGACGAGACGAGGGCTCCCATGCTTAGACCGATCAACACCACCGTAGGATATCGCTCGCGCTCTTCGTGCAGGAAATCCCGCGCGGCTTCCACCCAATCTTGCCAATGCACGAGGTTCAGGGCCTCTGGATTGATTCCGTGACCCAGAAGGGCCGGTCCCACCGCGTCGTAACCCTTCGCAAAAAGTGCTTCACCGAGCGGGCGCATCTCAGCCGGCGAACCCGCAAATCCGTGCAAGAGCACGAAACACGTGTTCGGCTTCGAGTCCGTTTGCCTGAACTCGAAAGCATGGCGCTCAACCCAGGAAAATTCTGGCATTAGGGCTGACAATCCGTGACGGCAGGCACCAGAATCTGGTTGTTGTCCTCATTACACTCGTTCTGAGTGCCCGGGGCCCCAGCGCCCATGAGGTCATCCGCCACGGCAAAGAACGCCCAAGGGCCCGCGTTGGTCAGAGTCACGTTGAGGCGAACTCGCTCCGAATCGCCGGGCTCCATCGGAAGCTGAGTCAAGGCTTGTCCGAGGTATTGCTGGCCGGAGCCATCATCGCCGTAGAAGCTGACAGGAAGCCCTGCACCCACGCGTACCGCACCCGCGTTGGTCACCCATGTTGTGAGCGTGCCCGTACATGCGTCAAAGAGTCCCTGTGGTTCTTCCAAAATGAGATCTGGAGCAGCCTGAGGGTCGAGTTCGGTCTGCCGATTCAAGCGGTAGGTATTGTGATCAACCCAGCTTGATGTCTCTTGGGACGGGATACTTCCGTCCTCGTTGACATTGTTGATGTGATAGCTGTGCTGATTCCAGATGCGGCGAGTGGAGACCCAATTGTCATTATCGTCTCCGAAGACTCGGATTCCCGAGAATCCTTTCGGGCAAGGGAGCACGTCATCACACTCGAAATCGTTCGTACCCACCACGATATTCGCGGCGCCGTCATTGTTGACGTCGACGATGATCGGGTATTCGACCGCGGTGTACGAGGTGTTTGGCTGCTCAAAGAGCACGTCGCCAGTGGTGCCGTCGTAGACGCGCAGGTAGAGCTCATCGTTGTAGACCAGCTCGGCCTTGCCATCGCCCTCGAAGTCGAAGACCGATGATCCCGTCATGGAGCTCGAGGCGTCCTGGGTCACGTTCGACCAGAGTACTGCCTGATTGAGCGTAGGGTTAGGCGTGTTGAGGTTTACGGTCAGGGCGAAGAATTCACGTTGACCGGCTACACCGATCTCTGGATTCCCATCGCCTGTAAGGTCGGCCACGGTAGGCGCGCCAAGGCGGCCAGCCTCAAGGTCAACCGGGCCCCAAACTACGGCTCCGGTCAAACCATCGTGGATGCGGATATCGCCGTTTGCAGCCACAACCACCTCAGGATTGCCGTCCCCATTAAAGTCACCGATCGCTGGGAAGCCATCAGGAAGATTAGCATCAGCTTCCCAGAGCACCGTGCCGTCATGCTTGTATGCCGTTCGGCCGGTCACAACTTCCTGGGTCTTTCGGTTGAGAGTTGGGTCCGTTACACCGTCCAGATCGGCCACCACGCTGAGTGGTCCTGTATAGGTGGTTCGTGTGGAGTCGCCATTCGGCCAGTTGATGCCCTCGCCCATCGGTCCGGTGAGCGTGGCGGAAGTCGCCGCATCCCACTTGAGATCGCCCGTGTTGGTGAAGACGGTCGCGCCCATGATGATTTCGGGATTTCCGTCTCCATCCAGGTCCGCGATGGAAGGTCCACCCCACCACGACTTGAACTGCCGAGGTTGGAGCAGGCCATTCCTTGAATACGAGGTCATCCAAAGGACTTGGCCGTCATGAGAAACGGCCACGAGACCACCGGTTTCGGCCGTATCCGACCACACACTCGCGATAATCTCGACGAACCCATCGTTATCGATATCGCCTACTGCGATGTTGCCGCCCGGATTGATGCCGCCACCCGAACCGATACCGAGCTCGTCGGCACCAACGCTCCAGAGAAGGCCCGTGCCGTCTCCCGAAGCCGCGCGCAACACGCCTCGGCGCAAATCGTCGTGGCTAGCCTTCACGAAGGTCGAGAAGGTTCCGTAAATGATGTCCGGCGTGTCCCGCGTGCCGATCACGCCGTCTGCGTCATCGTCTGTGAGGTTCGCCACAACCGGCGTCATCATCACCTGAGTGCGGTCTGGATAGGGGTCATTGGCACCAATTCCAAGCGACCATTTCAACTCTGGCTCAAAGACACCGATCGGTGCCCCGTAGATACAGGTATCGTCGAAAGGTCGGCCTTCGCGACGTGTGGTGTCGGGGTCGCAAGCATCGCCTACGCCATCTTCGTCGGTATCCTCTTGTTCGGGATTTTCAACGTCCGGACAATTATCATTGGTGTTGATGACGCCGTCTCCGTCGCGGTCATCGTCACAGGCATCGCCGATGCCGTCTCCATCTTGGTCACTCTGATTTGGGTTGGAGACATCGGGGCAGTTGTCTTCGTTGTCGAGCACGCCGTCGCCATCCGAGTCATCACACACGTCGCCCTGGCCATCACCGTCTTGGTCTTCCTGGCCGGGGTTTGGAACGAGCGGGCAGTTATCGTCTTCGTTGAGGGTGCCGTCGTCGTCAGCGTCGGGGTCGCAGGCGTCGCCGATGCCGTCACCATCGACGTCTGACTGGCTTGGGTTCGGCTCATCGGGGCAGTTATCCTCGCTGTCACGCACGCCGTCACCGTCGCGGTCATCTCCGCTCGGAGGCTCACACGCGTCGCCGATGCCGTTATTGTCGCTATCTTCCTGAAGAGGATTTGGAATGTCTGGGCAATTGTCTTCGGAGTCGGGGATACCGTCTCTATCGGTGTCTCGTGGTTCGGTGTTAGGCTCAGCGCACAGGCCATCCGTACAGACCAGACCTTCGGCGCAATCTTCTTCTAACACGCAAGCTTCGCCAATACCGGCGCCGCCCGTCGCGGTATCATCACAACCGGAGCAACCGGCGTTCCAGAACACCAACATTCCAAGAATCAATAGCTTCTTATTCAACATTTCAAACCTCTCAATACATCGCGACTCACGAGACCAAAATTTGGTTAAACGCCCAATTTATAAGGGTCTCGCGAAATTTTAGAGCGCCACGAGTATTAGCGAGAATCCGCCCCTGCTTCAAATGAATTTCGGCTATTCGAGGAAGAGAACGTTGGATTGTTCGATGAGCTGCTGGAACTCGTCGATCTCGCCTTGATCTTGGAAAGGTCGTTCAAAGGCGATGAATTCCAAGCGTGGCACCACCTGTTTCATCAGGTCGCCCAAGCTCGTGGCAACTTCAAGGCAGCCAGCTCTCACGAGCTCTAGGTCATCTGGCGTGTAGTCGGCTGCGTGTAATGGAGGATGAGGCATATCATGTCCATTTAAGTTGAGATTCGCGCAAGGAATCTGCGGCTTCTGGTCCTCTTTCGGGATGCTGCAACACGTCCAAATAGGCTTGTACTGGGTGGACGCACATCAGACCATTCACCATCTTCTTCCCTTGAAACACGCCCTCATCCTTAGGCAAGACCAACCACACATTTGCGCCCTTCTCGCCTTCGTGAAACCTGAGCGCTGACAACATGGCCTTCGTCGGCTTTTCCACAAAGAACGTCACGATTCGGTGAGTCGCGAATTTGTCCATGAACCACGAGGCGGTCAACCCTGTGGCGGCGTATTCCCCCGGATACTCGCGAAGTCGCTCCTGAAGCGCGAGCGCGAGATCGCGACTATTGTTAGCAGCCACCGTGCCCTTGATGATGCGATGCATGGAGAAGTCGTATTTCTCTCTCCAGGCATCAAGCAACAAGTCCGGGTCACGAACTTTGACTTCATCGTTTTCATTGCGCGAGATGAGCCTGAGTTCTTCGAGGCGATGGACAATTTTACTGGTGTAGCCCGGATCTAGACCCGTCGCGTCGGCCAGTTCAACCTGGAGGAATGAGTCGCTAGGATGTTGCAAAAGATGGCGAGCAATCCGAGAACTCTTGGCCGCAAACACATTAGAAGGTCTTCCCACGCGCTTAAACTCATTCGAGTTTCCGGAGCTCTCACTGACTCCAATTTCTTCAGAGATAGAGGGGTATCTCGCCGTCTTTGTACCCATGAGATATGTTTTCAGAGGACTTGCTGAAGGCCGCAGAAAAAGCATCACCTGATTCCGAGGTGTTCTCAACTCGGCCGATTCCACAAAGGGTGTGGACCGCCTCGATGAATGCCGCGAAGGTCTCGTCTGGCGGGCTGACTTTAGGAGCCTTGGGAATGGCTCGTTGTACGACCTTCAACAAGACCGGATCTTTGCTCTCGGAAGCGGATTCGTTTTTATAGAGTGTAAACTCGAGGAAGCTCCATTCGGTGTCGTATTCTTCGTCGTCGTAGCGGGGCTCGTCGATGATGAAGTCACCTTCGCGCTGCCCCGCGTCAGTCAGGGACTGAGCTGCTCCTATCAGTTTGGCCGTGTTCTCCTTAAGCCCCGGCATCTCAAATTCAGTTTCGGTGGTGGTGAAGTGCTCGCCGTCCCAATTGCTATGCCTGGCCGCTTTGATTTTGGGATCTTCGCCCGGAGACATGTCCACCGTGATCTTGATTGTGAACATATCCGCATTTCCTCCCGGATAGCGGTCCAGGGCGCGGAAGTAGAATACCCCGCGCAGAGGAGTTTTGCTGAGATCGACCGACTCATCGCTGATCTCTGAGGGCCGAGGAGCCTCGGAATACCCTTTTCGAAGTTTGCTATTCGCCGTCTTCTCGGCTTCCTTTATCGCCTTCTCCTCGGTCTCATAAGACTTTGTGGACCAAGGACGTTCAGCGCCCAACTTCCCGTAGCGGATACGTACATCGGTCCCCTCGACCTCAACTTCCCAGTACTTTCCGCCCGATGTGCTCGTTGAAACCAGATACTTCGAATAGCTCAGAGACATAGTTCTCACTCCCTTTTGAAAATCAATGCGTTCGCAGTTAATGAATTTGTGATCGTCTTCTACTCAATCGTGCGGATGATGAGGCCTGACCTAAGTTTTGGTTCAAACCAGGTGGACTTTGGGGGCATGATTTCGGATGCATCCGCGATGTTGAGCAGCTCGTCCATGGAGGCAGGGAAGACGGCGAACGCGACGGCCATGCCGTCCTTCACGCGGCGCTCGAGCTCATCCATCCCCCGGATGCCGCCAACAAAGTCCATGCGCTCGTCAAGCCGTGGGTCGCCGATGCCAAGGATGGGAGCGAGCACGCGATCTTGAAGGATGGAGACATCGAGTGATGCGACAGGGTCCGTAGTATCCACGGCGTTTTTCAGGCGTAGGCGATACCACTGGTCGCCCAAGAACATGGTGAATTCGTACTTCTCAGCTGGGCGCGCCTTTTGGATCTTCTCCACCTCGAACTCGGCACCGAGCTTGGTCAGAAAGTCTTCCGGGCTCAGGCCGTTGAGATCCTTAACGAGGCGATTGTAGTCGAGGATTCGGAGTTGAGAGTCCGGGAAGATCACCGACATAAAGTAGTTGTAGGGCTCATCACCTGTGTGCGCCAGATTCTGATCGCGCTTGATTTGCGCTACGCGAGCCGCGGAAGCGCTTCGATGATGTCCGTCCGCGATATAGAGTGCGGGGACCTTCTCAAAGGCGCTTTGCAGGGCATTGACTTTGGACTCATCTTTGATCACCCAAATCGTGTGCGCGATCTGATCGTCGGCTACAAAATCCACGTCGGGCTCAGCGGCACAGACGTTGTCTACAATCTCATCGATCGCTGTACTCGCGCGATACGTCATAAAGACAGGCCCAGTGTTGGCGCCGGTTTCGAGGATATGGCGAGTGCGATCATCCTCTTTTCCCTGGCGCGTCTTCTCGTGCTTTTTGATGATGCCTTCGTTGTACTCGGCGACACTCGTCCCGGCCACAATACCTGTCTGTTCGCGACCATCCATGCGCTGCCGGTAGACGTAGAACGTCTCATTCTGGTCAAAGGCGAGCACACCTTCATCGATCATATTGGCGAGGTTCTGGCGAGCCTGAGCGTAGACCTGATCGGAGTAGAGATGGGTGCCTTCAGGTAGATCAACTTCTGACTTCGTGACGTGAAGAAATGAATGCGGGTTTGAGGCCACGAGAGTCCGGGCTTCTGACGAATCCAAAACATCGTAAGGCGGCGCTGCCACTGCTTTTGCGAGGTCTTTCTTAGGGCGAAGTGCTCGAAACGGACGTATATCTACCATGCGTGACTCCTGAGGTCTGGGCGAGCGAAGGGTAGCGTAATTTAACGATCTCAGCTAGCTTCCCCGGCCATGCGATACTTACTCGTTTTCGTATTTTTGGTGGGCTGTGCGGAGGCTGAGACTCCGGTGGATACGAACCGCGAGCCCTTGGCGAACGCGGGGCCGGATCAAACCATTGAGCTTGGCCAGACCGTATTCTTGAGCGGTGAAGGCTCGTGGGACCGGGAGATGGACCCGCTGACATTTAGGTGGAGTTTGATCGGGCCCGAGGGCTCGCAGGCTCGGCTCAACGCGACCGCCAGTATGGACGTCAATTTTGTGCCTGATCTAGCTGGTGTTTACGAAGCTACCTTGACTGTGCACGACGGCAAAATCGATTCTGAACCTGATTTTGTGCTGATCAAGGTGGAGCTTGATCCAACGAGCTCGAACCGCCCTCCCGTGGCCGATGCGGGGAATGCTCAAAACGTGCAGGTGGGCCAGATTGTTCAGCTCGATGGCACACGGAGTTCCGACCCCGATGCCGACCCACTTAGTTTTGCGTGGAGTATCGTCACCCGACCGCCGGGCAGCACCGCCGAGCTTAACTCGCCGTCCATTCCGCGACCGAGTTTTGTGGCGGACCGTGCCGGTACCTACACGGTAGAGCTCAGAGTCCGCGATGGTATTGCCACGAGCACTCAGGCGACGGTTGAGATTCGGGCGTTCTTGGACAATACCCCGCCCATCGCCAACGCCGGTGCGGATCAGGAGGTGGCGACGGGGTCGCGCGTGCAGCTTAGCGGAATCGCTTCCTATGATGCTGATTCAGACCCGCTCGTTTACGTTTGGGAGATGGTTTCCAAGCCTGCTGGGTCCGCAGCGGCGCTGAGCGAGACGGATATCGTCAACCCTACGTTTAATGCGGATGTAGACGGTACCTACGAGCTGAGCCTCAAGGTTCAGGACGGTCAGTCGGAGAGCAATCCGGATACGGTCATCATCACGGCATCAACCGAGAATATTCGGCCCGTTGCAGATGCGGGTCAAAATCGGCAGGTCGCTCTTGGGCAAGAGGTGGTTCTTGATAGCAGCGCGTCTTTTGATGCGAACGACGACACCCTCACGTACGTCTGGTCCTGGGTAAGTAAGCCCGGGGCGAGCCAATCGGAGCTTTTCGATAAGACCACAGCCTCGGCACGGTTTGTGCCGGATGTGGAAGCCGACTATTCCGTTCAATTGGTGGTCTCGGACGGTTCTCTGGAGAGTAGCCCGTCTACCGTCACTATCAGCGCCACACAGTCTAACCGCGCCCCCGTCGCTGCAGCAGGTTCTGACCAATCGGTGCTCGCCGGCTCCGTGGTTCAGCTCGACGGAACGCTGAGCACCGACCCCGACCAAGACACCTTAGTCTACCGGTGGAGCATCGGGTCCAAGCCCCAAGGATCGGCCGCAGCGCTCTCCAATACCAGTGCGGCCATGCCTACGTTTACGGCCGACCTTGAAGGTTCTTACGTGATCCAGCTCATCGTAAACGATGGCTCGGTAGATAGCGCTCCAGATTCGCTGGTCGTGAGTGCTCAAGCGCCCGGAATGCCTCAGCCTGCCGCAGAAGGCGATGTGGTGATCACGGAGTTTATGAACGACCCGGACGCACTCTCAGACACGGTTGGTGAATGGTTTGAAATTCATAATCCCACGAATTCCACGTGGAGTTTGAGCAATTGCGTGATCGAGGACCTTGGCATTGACACCCATACCATTTCCGAAGACCTCGTGATTGGGCCCGGCGCGTATAAAACGCTGGCACGTTCAACGTCTCCGGGCTTTACGCCTGATTACGTCTACGCCAATTTCCTCCTCGCCAACTCAGACGACGAAATCATCATCACCTGCAATGGCAATGAAATAGCTCAGGTTGCGTTCGATGAGTCAAACGGTTGGTCAAACACGGCCGGCGCCACAAAGGCGCTGAAACGCTCCCAAATCGATGAGGTTTTGAACGACTCAGCAAGCGCCTGGTGCGAGGGAAGTACTGTGTACGTCACAGCCGGCGGCAAGTCTGACCTCGGTACGCCCGGGGCGCAGAACGAGGCCTTTGATACATGCCCTTGACCCACTATTTCCTAGGCGAGCTGAAGTTTGATGAGCAGACGATCAATCCTTGGATCGGCGTGGAGTGGGTGCAACGTATTCGCAAAGGCGTCGGTTACGCAGCGCTGAGTACGCCGATCACCCCATCAACCGAGTACATCTTGCCGTCCTTTGCTTCCGCTGGAATTCGAGGGCTCGTGTTGAACTCAGCAAGCTGGAAACCTGCTGAAGTTGAACGAACGACGGATGTGTTGCGGGGAGCTGGAGTTGAGCTGATTGGGCTCGATGAAGACATGGGCCATGGATTCTACTACACGTTGGAAGCCAAGAGACCCGGAGGCATTGAGCTCGGCCATCGCGTTCCGAGGCGTAGCGGCGAGTCCTACTTTCCTGCGACCTTCTTCGATTCATCCAGAAAAATGGGTGCAAGTGCCGTGTTGGTGGTCCGTGGTGTGGACGTCGATTGGGAATATGCGGCTCAGATGGGACTCTCGACGCGGGCTCTCTCCGTGTCAGATGTCTTTTGAAGCAGCCCGCTTGTACTTGTACTTGCCCTCCCCTTATGACATGTTGCAGACGTTCGCGCGGGGAACCCGGTGCAAATCCGGGACGGTCGCGCCACTGTAAGCGATGAGTACTAGCCAGACGCCACTTCTAACGAGGGAAGGCGGCTAGGACGCAGGCCCAATGCCCTATTCGCAAGTCAGGATATCCGAGCGAACGCACCACATTGACAACGCTCTTCGCGAGAAGAGAGCGAGGTCGCATTTTGAAACGTTCCGCTCATATAGGCCTTTTGGTGGCCGCTACCGTGCTTGTGCCCAAGTTCCTTGCGGCACAGGAGCATCGTGTGGAAACGCGGGCGAGCGCGCCGATACATCCGACGGGTGTGACGTCCAAGGTTGACCTTCGCGATAGTTTTTTAGACGGGGATTCACAGGAAGAACTCGAGCGAGAATCCGGCGTAGAAATCAGATCCCATGGAGGACTTGGCCAACCGGCCTACGTACTCGTGCGCGGCTCTAGCCCGCGTCAGGTCGCGGTTTCCATCGACTCCGTACCTCTGGATGTGCCCTTCGGCGTGGGAACCGACCTCGGCACCCTACTCTTACCGGGCGTAGTATCGGCGGATATCTATCGCGGTGCAGCAGGCATCTCGGCCGGGGCCACAGGCCTCAACGGCACGCTCGATTTCAGGACTCAGACTCGGCATTCGCCAGGCTGGGGAAGCCATGTAGGCGCACTCGGCGGGTCGAATCAAACCATGGGTCTACAAGCCGGCGCATGGCTAGCTGGCACCAAGAGTCAGGTCAGCTTTTCGGCTCAAACACGGGCATCTGAGGGTGATTACGACTTCGTTGACGCTCAGGGGCAAGAGCACCGACGGATCAACAACGACCACCGCGCGCTCGGAGCGGCGCTCACGGCCAGCCATGCGTTTTCCAATGTCAGACACGTAGGGGCATCCATCAGGTTCTCGGGCACCGAGCGAGGGAGTGCTGGACCTGCTGAATTCCAAGAGAGTTTTTCGGATGCCCGCGTCGAAGACGCGTTTGGTCTTGGCACGCTAAATGCCAAACAACTCAACGTGATCAAAAACACCTACTTCTCACTGGATTTAGAGGAATCACTCGACGTTCAGTTAAGGCAAAACAGGTATCTGAACCCGGACGCCTTTTCCGGCGGAGGCATCCTTCAGACCGATAGCGACTTCTGGAGCAGTGGCGGCACGCTAAATGCCGCCGTTTATTCTTCAGATCTTGAGTCTCCATG
The DNA here is from genome assembly GCF_007993755.1 of Microvenator marinus. Taxonomy (GTDB): domain Bacteria; phylum Myxococcota_A; class Bradymonadia; order Bradymonadales; family Bradymonadaceae; genus Allomicrovenator; species Allomicrovenator marinus. The sequence continues at coordinate 4,809,094 of NZ_CP042467.1, read as the reverse complement.
GAAAGTTGACCTGAGCGTTAGGTTTCGGCACGAATCGTACCAAGGTGAAGAATCAGGTGAGATCAGATCTAGTCTTGAGCGTTCTAGAAGCCTCGCCGAGACGTCAACCTTGGCACACTACATGCCGACTCATTGGCTAGAATTTACCGGCGCGATACGTGCCAACATCTCCCAAGGGGACGGTGGTGTCAGCGCATTTTTGCCAGCCTTTGGCGCAGCCTTGATACCCACCGAAGGATTTCGTTTGGTGGGCAATGTCGCCCGCACTTTACGAAGACCGGACTTTGACGAGCTCTTTCTGAACCTCGAGAGTATTCGCGGAAACCCAGATTTGGAGCCCGAGCGCGCGCTCGTGTGGGATATCGGTGCCGAGGTAGCCTTCGAGACCATCCAGGCGGGCCTAACGTTCTTCCAAAACAACACCGAGGACATGATCCTCTTTCTTCCGATCACCTCCGCGGTCACCGAAGCTCAGAATATCGACCCCACCCGCGCCTATGGCCTTGAGGCTCGGCTTGATTGGACTCTGGCAAAACCGGTTGACCTGGAGCTCAGCGGAACATGGACGCGTGCGGAGCTTGCCGAGACGTCCGATCAGGTGCCTCATCAGCCTGATTTTTCGGGCCGAGTAGGAGCCAGATTGCGGCTCGACCAATGGATTCCCGGGACCCAAAAAGCGAGTCTGAACGCGGGCCTGAGCGGGCGCTCAGAGACCAACCTTGACACCTTTGGCAGCATCAAAGCCCCCGCATTCGCGACCATGGACGCTGGCCTTGCTTGGTCCCCAAACGCCTGGCTGAGCCTAAGGGCGCGTGGTCTAAATCTCTTCGATCGACGCGACCTCACCGATTCTTTACAGGCGCCCCTTCCCGGCCGGACGATCTTCGTTTCTGCCCAAATCAGCACCGAGGGGGCACTATGAAAAGAAGCCTAAATATAGTGTTGTTCGCGAGCTTAATCGCGGGTTGTTCTTCGGATTCCGGGGCGCCTTCCTTCACCCAATCCGAAGAAACGTGTGGCGCCCAAAACCTGGGCTATTGGGCGGCAGAGGAACTTCACGTTACCGGGCTTGCGTCCAACGCGCTGCACCACAAAGACGGCTGGCTCTATGTGGTAGAGAGCCGCGACAACACCATTTCTACCTGGGATATCGAGCTCGAGCAGTACTCGCCGTTTGCAGACCTCGGAAACGATCAAAACCCTTATGATTTGTTCGTGGGTTCTGGGGTGGTCTGGGTCACAAACTACATCGGGCGCACGGTCTCGCAGATTACCCAAGGCGGAGAGAATGTTGACGCGTGGGCCGCACCATCCTTTAGGAACCCATCTGGAGTGGCTGAGTTCGCGGGGCATCTCTGGGTGACGGACGTCAACTATATCAGTCCCTCACAGGGATTTGGGCCATCCACCGTGGTCAAGCGCAACCTTGAGACCGACGAAGAAGAAGTCATCGAGATGGCGTTCTTGAACACACAATTTGCAGATGTGTTTCAGCTCGGTGATGAGGAAGTTTTGGTGCTCACATCCACGGGAGCCGTACAGTTTGTGGATCGCAAAGCGATGGCCACCTCGTCCGGAGCGGTAGACGTCATCGCCAGTGACGGCACGATGCGTACCGTGGAATTCCCGGTGCCCTCGCCACAGCGGAGCGGCGCCCTGAGCCGTCCAGCACAGCCACCCGGCTCCAAGTATCTCTATTTCACATCGGCGACCGCGCCAGAGATCTACAAGCTGGACCTCGAGACCTTGACCTGGGTTCGCGGCCCCGAAGACCCCATCGTGCTTTATGAATCGGAAGAGGATACACTTCATCATATCAGCGCAGGTCCAGACGGCATGCTCTATGTGACGGCCTTCAACACGGATGAAATCTGGCGAGTCGATACGCGATGTGACGAGGTATTGGCAGAACCGGTGAAGGTTGGGCGGTCGTCGCTACTGGAAGGACCGCACATGATTCAGGTGGTTGACGCACCAGAAGGTGGCGTAGACGCATACTACTTACTGAGCCTTTCAAATCGACTTGGACGTGTAAAATTCCGGCCGAGTCAGAACTAGACCAGGGAGAATCCGTGAGCGACAAGAAATCATTTAAAGACCCGCAACTCGCCATCAACCGTGTGTACACAAGGGCGGGAGATGCCGGCAAAACGCGATTGGTGGGTGGTCAAAAGGTCCCCAAGAGCTCCATGCGAATTGAAACCTACGGCACGGTGGACGAGCTCAACTCATTTGTGGGCGCAGTCCGTGTGTCGTTGGAGGAGTACGCCTCGGACCCTGAGTTTCAGGCGTTGAGCGAGACTCTTTTGCGCGTGCAACACGAACTCTTCAATCTGGGCTCCATTTTGGCCACTCTTCCGGAGGACGTCGGCGAGTATATGCCGAGGGTCACTGAGCGCGATATCAAGGCGTTGGAGGAGAGTATTGACCATCATAACGAGTCGCTTCCAGCCCTAAGGTCTTTTGTGTTGCCCGGAGGCACGCGCGCGAACGCCGAGCTCCACCAGTGCCGCACCATCTGCAGGCGTGCGGAGAGACATGCTGTAGCCCTTCAGGAGCACGAAAGCGTGGACGAGTTGGCCATCGCGTATCTGAACCGCCTGAGTGATGCGTTCTTTGTCTGGAGCCGTTGGGTGACCGTAAAGGCTGCCAAGGACGAAGTTCTATGGCAACCGAACCAGGCATCGAGCGCTCGTGAGTAAGATGCACAACGTGCTGGTCGTTGGAGCGGGGCCTGCTGGCTACGCAATCGTGGGTGAATTGACCAAACGAGGGGTGGATGTCTTGTGGATCGCGCCCGACGTTGACGAGCCGTGGCCCAATGCATACGGCGCGTGGCTGAGTGAGGTGCCGCCTGAATTCCATTCAGCATTGGCATGGACGTGGGCAAGTCCAACGGTTGGCTTTCAGAACGAACTACAGGTTCTGGACGCGACTTATGGTCGTTTTGATAACGAGCTTTTGAAGGGGCTTTTGGTCAATACGGAGCAGCAAGCCAAGGTACTGATAGAGGACCGAAGGGCCATTGAATCGGACCGTTCACGCGCCAAAATTGTGGTGGACGCGAGCGGCTTTCAGCGCGTGTTTTCTGGCGGTCGGAGCCCGGACCCGGCATTTCAGACGGCGTACGGCATTCTGGCCGAGGTAGATGGCGAGCCAATTGACGGTCACGATATGGCCTTGATGGACTATCGCCCTATACCTGGGGTTGAAGAAGACCCCGCCACGTTTTTGTACGCCATGCGTCTTGGTGGACACGAGAATCCGAACCTATGGTTTCTAGAAGAAACGGTCCTTTCCGCGCGCCCTGCCCTTAGTATCTCAAGACTTGAGGAGCTTTTGTACTTGCGGCTTGAGGGGCGAGGCGTACGGGTTATGCAAGTCCATGAAGTTGAACGGTGTGTGATACCAATGGGCGAAGAGATTCCGCGGAGTGAGGCGGTTGCGTTTGGTGCGGCGGCGGGGTTTGTGCATCCTGCCACGGGCTACAGTTTGTCGCGGACCCTGAGAAGTGCGGGAACGTTGGCGGATGCCATCGCCGGCGGTGTGGACGACCTCAGTAAGGTGGTCTGGCCTAAAGACATGCGAAGGGCCCGGGACTTTCAAAACTTCGGGCTCGATGTGCTTCTCGGCTTTGATGCTGCGCAAACGCGCCGGTTCTTTGAGTCCTTCTTTCAACTACCAACGAAGAAATGGCAGGCCTATCTCTCAGACCAGAGCGGCGTCAGCGACATTGCGGCCACCATGTGGTCTCAGTTTTTGAAGGTAGATCCGAGCCTGAAGTGGAAGCTTGTACAAGCGGGTATTGGCTTCATTAGGTAGCGATCGCACGCCCAACGTGTAAGCCCAGTGCGTAGATGGAAACCTGAGGCGGGACTCCAATCGAGCCAGGGAAGAGGGAGCCGTCGGCAACCCACAAGCCTTCAATATGGTGGTGTTTACCGCGACTATCCACGGGCCCTTTGAGTGGGTCATCCGCCATGGACACGGTACTCATTGGATGAACCGCGGTCATCGGCATTTCGCCCGCATCAAGCCGGATTTGGTCCACCTGGTCAAGGTCTGCAGGTGATTCCAAAACAAGGAGTTTTTTAGAAGGTACAAACACTCTCTTGGCGCCTGCGGCAAAGAGGATCTCCGCCGATCGCTTCAGACCAAAGAGGAGTTCCGCGCGGTCGCCTTTATTGGGCTTCCAGTCGATACGTTGCTCTAGTTCCTGACGCGGGGTCACAACACCCTTAGACGTGTCGTGAATCATGCCGGTGAGAACGGCGAGCCGTGAGTACTTTTGCATGAGTTCAGCGTGGGCGTCGCCCCAGCCTGGGAGAATGGTGGCCGTGCTCATGGGATGCGCAAACGCGGGGATAATCCAAGTCCTGATGCCAATCTCAGTTGAGGGTTCCTCCGCATGTGCCCGCTCAAAATCCAAGAACTGAGTGCATTCCCACGACTGCGGGATTCCCTTCCACGCCTCAATAGACTCGTCAAACTCACCCGCCGCAACTAGTGCTGGGTGAATCGTCAAACCTTTGCCTGTGGAGCCCGAGTCGTCCTTTATCTTGGAGCGGAGCAGCAACGCCGCACTGCCGGTTGCGGACCCCGACACACAGACTTGCTCACATTGAATCTCGACTCTTCCGATGGGCTTTCGGGTCAGCGGGTCCAACGCGCGAGCATCGACCCCGACCACACGACCTCGCTCCTGAACGAGCTTGACGGCTTTACAATGCGTAAGAATCTGCGCACCTGCAGCCAGGATGCGAGGGAGCATGACTTTGACCGCGTTGTTCTTCGCATCGTACGCACACCCCACGGCGCAAAACCCACTCTGAACGCAGCCCGACCGATTGTGGCTCAAGAGCCCGCCCTTCCAGCCGAGCTTTTTAGTCCCCTCCCGAAAGACCTGGTTGTGCTTGCTCACCTGCGACTCTGGAATCTGACTCACCTGAAGCAGTGACTCGACCTCGTCATAGAGAGCGGTCCAGGTCTCAAGCCCCAGGTGCTCCATGCCGCGTTCACGTTGCCATTCCCTTAGAATCGGCTCAGGGATTCGTTTGCAAAGATTGATATTATGAAGCGTTGACCCACCGAGCGCGCGACCCTGTACAATCATGCAGTTTCGGTCTGAAGATGTCTGCCCGCCGTTCGCCTCTAATAGCGCGGGAATCATATCTTCTTCGCGTTGATTCATGACGCCAGGCGGCACAAAAGGGCCGGCCTCAATGATCAGCACATCCATGCCTGCCTCCGCGGCAACCATGGCCGCCGCAGCTCCCCCTGCCCCGCTCCCAATCACGCAGAGGCCGACTTTGAGTTTGAGCGGAAGCTTTTGGTTTGAGGCATCAAAAATCACAGAAGCCCCCTCATTCTTGCGCCCTCTCCGGCAACCCATTTCGCCAAAGCACCAGCGTCCGAAGCGCCGGGCACCAACGGCCTAGGCCCGCGGTTGATCCAAGGCCCTGTGTAGCCGATTGCGGCCCAGGTTCTTCTGTCTTGGTACCACCCCGAATAGACCAGGGCGCGCAGCCCCTCAAACGCATCTCCTAAGAGGCCCGTCTGGGTACTAAGGGCATTTAAGAATTCGAGTCTATCTTCCGGACTAAGGTCCGTGAGCCGTCTCAAGCTGCCGCCAATCAGGGTGCCGTGCTCAAGGAGTAGGAAGAGACCATCGAGTTCACGCAACGTGCTCTGCGGCATGCCCGCCAGGAATCTATCTACGTTCTTTGCCACTTCCAATCCCGAGGGACCAGGCCCGTCTGGAACCATCACCTCGGCCGCCGCGGCCAACGCAAGCCCTTGTGCTGTAGTGAGCATAAGCGGAGTCCAATCGGTGTCCTCGTAACACGTAAACCGGCGAGTAATGAGCACGCCAGCGCCGCAGAGCGAAGCCGCAATAAGGAACTGACGGCGCGTAGGTTTTAGTCGAGACTCAACCATCAAACCGCACTTGGTCAAAATCGTAGCTTGCTTGTTCTAGCGCCTTTCCAAACTCCTCCATCGCAACGGTAAATTCGCTACGATCCGTACCGCAAAGCGCTGACTTCACACCCAAGAGTTCCGGCATCTTCTTTAAGAATCCATCAGCCTTCTGAGCCACGAAATAACGGGTACCTTCAAACTCATGCACACTCAAAGCTTCTTGAACGGACTCAAGCAACGGCCACGAAGACACATCTAAGGAGTCGATATCGAGCGCGGCACGGACCAATGAACCAAAGGGCGTCAACTCCTCGAGTGCCATGCGCTCCCACACATCACTAGCCCCCGACTCCTCCAGCCACTCTACCAAAACCACCAGCCTCGCCTCGGGCGAATGGCCCTCGAGTGCAGGCAACTCAGTGAGCTCGGCGTCGGGCCAGTAGTTCAAAATGCTTTGACTCAAAGTCTCGAACTCACGTTTCAGCGCCACGGAATCTTTGAGGTTTGAATCAAGGAGCCACGTCAATGCGGTACGGGACGTTCCGTACCGCATTAGTACGAACTCATGGTCTAGACTCGGGGTAGAGCGTCCTTGAAGATGTGACTCTAGCTCAAACCATTCTTGCCCATCTTCAAAACCCCAGTCCAAGAACACATGGCACTTATAGGCCCCGAGCTCTACATAGAGCCCGTGCCTGTGTAGCAACTCCGCAGTTCTAAGGAACCACTCACCGGAGATTTGATCGCGGAATCTCACCACTCCATAGGCCGGGAGCTGCAGGTGGTCTACGAGCCGCCCGCCTGACTCCGACACGCCACGATCCACATAGCCCCGTACCTCCGCATAGCGATTATGGTAGATCACCAACGCCCTCTCTAGCCCGTGTTCATTGGGCAACATGTTTGAGTAGGCAAAGACGTTCTGCTCGAGCCCACCTTGCGGATTAAAGACGTCATAAAGCGCAAAATGAGCCACCTCCGCGAAGAGCCTTCGTCGGTGAAGGAGCGGAATCAAAACGCGCTCGTGGTGGGCCAACAGGCCTTTATCGGGGAGCTCGTTGAGAAGCGGGCGCCTAAAGTCCATACCGTACTTTTCGGTAAAGCCCTCGAGCTGACCATGCCCAAGCATCGGAAGTCCTGGCATGGTGGCCATGAGCACGGCCACACCAAAGTACTTATCGCCCTTGCCGAACTGATTGACCGCCGTGTCTTCGTCCGGATTATTCATGAAGTTCACATAACGTTTAAGCACCTCAGGGTCGAAAGCCAGCGTGTCTCGCATGAGCTTTCGGTAACCGGCGTTATCCTCGTCGCGAAGCATATGCATAAACGCCGAATTGTAGACGCGGTGCATGCCGAGCGTTCTCACAAAGTACCCCTCGAGCATCCAAAATGCCTCGGCGAGCAAAAGGGTATCGGGGGCTTCGGCCTGGATGCGGTCTACGACTTCTTGCCAGAATTCCATGGGCATCCGACGGTCGAACTCCTCCTGCGAAACCCCAAATTGCGAGCGTGAGGGGATAGCGCCACCGTGGCCAGGCGGTGGATACCAAAGGCGTTGCACGTGCTTTCTGACAAGCGTCATCGCCGCATCAAATCGGATGATGGGAAACTTTCGCGCCACGTCGATGATAGTGCGGATTACGGCCTCGCGGGCCTCAGGATTCAGGAAATCAAGCTGCGCGGTATCATTCCATGGAAACGAGGTGCCGTCGTTGCCGTGGTAGATGTAGCGCGTTTGCCCCGTTCGGTGGTCCATATGTTTGAAGACCACAGCAGCATCGGTCTGGTCGTAATAATGGTCTTCGATCTGAACCCCGAATTCTGGTTCGTGGCTTAGATTCTCGCCGTGAAACGAGTAGCTAGGGAATGGTGGGTGGTCTACTGAGAGGAACCATTCCGGATTGTTTTTGACCCATTCTGAGGTGATTCCCATGTGGTTTGGAACCATGTCCGCGGCCAGCCGAACGCCGTGTGATGCCGCCCTTTGGCGCAATGACTCGAGTGCTTCTTCGCCGCCCAGCGCGCCCGCAATCCTGTAGTCGTAGAGCGAATACGCTGACGCTACGGCATCGGGACGGCCACAGAGTTCTTTGATGCGCCTTGAGGCCGGGCTCCGCTCCCAGAGTCCAATCATCCAGAGTCCCGTGATGCCTTGGCTTCTGAGGCGCGCCAGTTCGGCCTCGGGGACTTCGTCGAGCCGTTCAATTCTGTAGCCATAGGTGGCCGAGAGTTGGTGCAACCAGACGTAGATATTCTTGGCGATGAGCACCACGCTCGGCATCCAGTCGCGGTCGTGCGTAAAGCGTTCTTGGTGTTGGTAGAGGCTCGAAAAATCCGGGGCTTGCGCCGCAGTTGCTGGGCCAAAATGACCAACCCACGCCTCGCGCAGGTAGTCTCTGGATCTCAGGAGTTGTTCCTTCAATGACGGGTCGAGGTATTTGCCCCATCTTTTGAGCACATGAGCGATCTGCGCATCGAGGTCGTCGTGCAGGCGGATTGGCTCCGAGAGGAGCTCCAGCAGTTTTTCACCCTCCACCTCGTCTAGGCCTTCAGCATCCGCAAAAACTTCGGCTTGTTCCAATCCAAGGTCCACCTGGGTTTCAAAGAGCCCTTCTAGCTCGCCTAAAGCGCGATTCCCGCGATGCAAGGCCCAGTAGACCACTTCCCATGCATTCGTGGATTGAAGCTCTTCCACGGCGTTCTTAGAGGGTTTGTGTTGAAGCTCCTTGGAACCGGGCCAGCGCTCAACCAAGGAGCGCATGGCGGCATCGAGTACGGCCAGGGAGTAGACGCGAGCCGCTTGAAGTTTGGCCGACGCCGAGACCTCTTGGGCTCTGGTCCAACTCAAACCTACAAAACCATCTTGGAGCTTCAAGTGGAGTCGGTTTTGGGTGGTGCGCGGAATTTTCAACACATTTTCTGGCATCTAGACACCTCTGAGGTCTTTACGGGAGTCTTGACGAGCATCCCCCCTTTGTAAAGTTGGTTTGAGACAAAGTTGAGTCTGAGGCATCTCTCTGTGTGAACACGGCATATGGAGAACACATGCAACCACATTTGAAACTACACGACGGAACTCAATTCCCAGCATTTGGCCTTGGCACCTGGAAGTCCAAGCCGAACGAAGTCTACACGGCGGTGCGCGTCGCACTAGAAGCCGGGTATATCCACCTCGACTGTGCGGCCATCTACCAGAACGAAGACGAAGTGGGAAAAGCCATCGCCGACGCCATCAAGGCCGGCGACACCTCACGCGAGAAAATCTGGGTGACGTCCAAACTATGGAACGATAGCCACGAGGCGCAACACGTAGAAAGCGCGCTCCAAAAGACGCTCTCCGACCTCGGCCTTGAATACCTAGACCTTTACCTCATCCACTGGCCGGTTGCGTTTAAGCACGGTGTGACTTTCCCGCGCTCACGCGAGGAATTCCTCACGCTGGAAGAGGCACCTCTGGAAAAGACCTGGGAGGCCATGGCAGAACTCAAGGCCAAAGGGCTCACTCGCCAAATCGGTGTTTCGAATATGGGTCCCGAGCGTATCGACCTGCTCTCAGGCGTTGGAGAAACGCCTGCCGTCAATCAGGTGGAGTCTCACCCCTATCTGCCTCAAACCGAGCTTCTGACCTACTGCCAGTCCAAGGGCATCCAGCTCACGGCGTATTCACCGCTCGGCTCACCAGACCGCCAGACTCGAAAGAGCGACGAGCCTTCTTTGCTTGAACATCCGACCATCAAGGAAATCGCTGAGAAGCATGGAGTCGGAACGGGTGATGTGCTCATCGCATGGGCGCTCGGACGCGGCACCTCAGTGATTCCCAAATCGGTCACAGACTCTCGTATCCGCTCCAATCTCAAAGCCACCGAGCTCAAGTTGGACGCGGACGATATGGGCGCGATCAGCAACTTCGGCAAGTCCTACCGCTATATCGACGGCACTTTCTTCGCCGGCCCCAACTCGCCTTACACGGCTGACGGCATCTGGGCCTAATCAGCTGCGGAGCCGGTGTGCGAGCCCCGAAAAACGCACGCCAGTGTCCGCCTGAGACACGGCAATACTCACGGCACGTGACGTGCCAACCAGCACCACGAGTTGGCGCGCACGAGTCACTGCCGTATAGAGAAGATTTCGCTTCAACATTACAAAATGCTGGGTCATGACCGGCATCACGACCACCGGATACTCAGAGCCCTGGCTCTTGTGGACCGTAATCGCAAATGCATGCGTCAGCTCATCGAGTTCATTGAACGCATAGGTCACTTCTCGATCTTCGAACACTACGTTCAACTTCTTCTGCGCCGCCTCAACACTCTTGATCCGACCCACATCACCGTTGACCACACCCCGCTCATAGTTGTTGCGGGTCTGCATCACCTTATCCCCCACCAACCACTTAACTCCGCCGCGCTCCACACCCCGTTCACCACGCTCAACCACTAGCGCTTGTTGCAGTGCAACATTGAGCGTCTCGCATCCGATTTCTCCACGGTGCATGGGCGCGAGCACTTGTATATCTTCAAAGGGATCCAGGCCAAAAGCACTCGGAATTCGTTGCGAAACCAACTCCAGAATGAGTTCTTGAGCGTGGGTCGCCGAACGCGCGTTCACGGTATAGAAATCCGAAAGTTTTCCTTCGATTCGCGGCGCGTCCTGTGGCATTTCCCCGCGGTTGATTCGGTAGGCATTCGCCACGATATTCGAGTTCTCGGCCTGCCTGAAAATCTCGGTCAGGCGCACCACACGCGCTGCACCAGACTCAATGATATCCGCCAAAACCGTGCCCGGCCCCACACTAGGAAGCTGGTCGATATCACCGACCAAAACGAGCACGGCCCGCGGCAAGAGCGCATCCACAATCGCATAGAGCAAGTAGACATCCACCATGGAGGACTCGTCCAAGATGAGAATATCAACGTCGAGCGGTCGCTCCGAGTTATGCTGAAAGCCACCTTCGTTGGGATTGTACTCGAGCAAACGGTGCACCGTGACCGCATCGCGCTCGGTGGCCTGAGACATTCGCCTTGCCGCGCGTCCTGTAGGTGCGGCGAGCGCCACGCGCATCTCTTGGCCCTGAGCGATCTCACAAATCGCGCGAATGATGGTGGTTTTCCCCGTACCAGGCCCACCCGTAATCACCACGAGTTTATGTTCAAAAGCTGCGCTCACGGCCTCCTTCTGCTGCGTCGCAAGACGCACACCTAATCGCTCCTCCACGCTTCTCACGTGATGGTCTACCGACCGAGGCTGAAAGACCCGCTCCACGCCTACAAGACGCCTCAAGCCCTCGGCCGCCCCGGCCTCGGCACGCCAGGCTCCCGTCCGATAGGCCGCAGCGACGCGCTCCCCCGCAAAATCAAGCGCATCCACCATGATTCGCTGGGACTCACGCAGCGCCTCAATGCCCTGCACCACGGCATCCTCAGGTAAACTAAGGAGTTGCGCCGCGCGAGTCTTCAACTCAGCGAGCGGTAAGAAGACATGCCCCTGCCCTTGCGCCTCGCGCAATACGTGAAGGATCGCAGCCCGCACCCTGGCCGGATGGTCCTCCTTGATCCCCGCATGGCTCGCGATGGAGTCCGCCGTAGCAAAGCCAATCCCAAAAACATCTTCGGACAATTTGTACGGATTTTCCTGAATAACCCGTATCGCGTCGTGCCCGTAAGCCTTCCAAACTCGCGTCGCATATGCGGGCGTAATGCCGTGCGACTGAAGAAAGACCATGACGTTTCGAACGCTACGCTGCTCTTCCCAACTCTGAGTGATCGTCTCGGCCCTCTTCTTACCAATGCCCTCAACTTCCCTAATCCTGCTGGGATCGGCATCGATAATATCGATCGTATTCTCACCAAATTTCTCGATGATGCGATCGGCGAGCACCGGACCGATTCCTTCGACGAGCCCGCTGCATAGGTATTTTCGAATGCCCTCGATGGTAGTGGGCGCCACGGTCTTGATCGATTCGATCGCAAACTGCCGCCCAAACTTCGCGTTGTTCTGCCACTGACCCGTGACCACCACGTCCTCGCCGGGCTTCGTCTGAAGCAGATTCCCAACGACGATGACGCTGCCTTTGGCCGTCTCTACCTCGGCCACAGCCCACTCACCATCTTCGCTTGCGAATCGAATTCGCCCCAACGTGCCTTTGATGAGCTCAGCTCCCATGAAACCTTCTCGAAGAAAATTCGCAACACTTTTGAAAAGTGGCCGATAACAATCTCAGGGGCCTTCTTTTGGCCCTCACTTAAAATCAATCAGGAGGCAACATGTACTGGATATCATTCTTTTTAGTTCTGAGCACCACGGCGTGCGAACAACCCTGGGTCAAAGGCGGTGAGTGGACGCGACAAGAGATCGACGAGTGGCGCGCTGATAAAGCAGATAAAGCAGAGCACACAAAGCCGGCTGCCGTCGTAGCCGCGGTACCCAAAAAGGCAGTCGAAACAAAACCTCCAGAGCCCACCGGCCCGATTGACCTAAACACCGCCACCGAAGCCGAGCTCGACACTCTACCCGGCGTGGGCCCAGCCACGGCCAAACGCATCATCGCCTATCGAGAAAAACGCCCGTTCAAGAAAGTCCAAGATCTCCGGCGCGTCAAAGGCATTGGCAAAAAGACGCTCGAGAAGCTCAAACCCCATATCACAGTGACAGAATGACCCGCGTTGTGTAGGAACCTGAGACGCTGATTGCACGCGGAGCAGGCATGACACACCCCAAATATCCTCATCTTTTCGAACCTCTAGACCTCGGCTTTATCACGCTCAAGAATCGTGTGCTCATGGGCTCGATGCACGTAGGGCTCGAGGAAGGAATCGGGCCGTTGAACAAGCTTGCGGCGTACTTTGGGGCACGCGCACGCGGTGGCGTTGGTTTGATCGTCACAGGCGGCATCGCACCGAACATCGCCGGTTGGACAAAGCCGCTCGCCGCCACCATGAACAACAGGCTCGAAGCCTTCAAACACGAGGTTGTGACAGATGCGGTTCACGCCGAAGGTGGTAGAATCGCTATGCAGATTCTTCACACCGGACGTTATGCCTACAGTCCGTTGCAGGTTGCTCCGAGCAGGCTGAAGTCGCCGATCACACCCTTTACGCCGTTCGCGCTCTCAAAGAAGGGCATCCACAAGACCATCGAAGACTTTGCGAACGCCACACGCCTGGCACGCAAAGCCGGCTATGACGGCGTAGAAATCATGGGGTCGGAGGGCTATCTCATCAACCAATTCATCGCCCAGAAGACCAATAAACGGACCGACGAATGGGGTGGCGCATACAAGAACCGCATCCGCCTTCCTATCGAGATCGTCAAGGCCTGCCGCGCCGCAGTGGGACCAGACTTCATCATCATCTACAGGCTCAGTATGCTCGACCTTGTGGAGGGCGGAAGTACCTGGGAAGAGATCGTAGAGCTCGCCAAAGAGATCGAAGCTGCGGGCGCGACCATCCTCAACACTGGCATCGGCTGGCACGAAGCACGAGTCCCGACCATTGCCACCATGGTGCCGCGGGCCGGTTTCACGTGGGTGACCAAACGGCTGATGGGCGAAGTCCAGATTCCGCTCGTGACGTCGAATCGCATCAATATGCCGGACGTGGCCGAAGAGGTTCTAGCCAGCGGTGCTGCGGACATGGTGAGCATGGCGCGCCCGTTCTTGGCCGACCCCGACTGGGTCAACAAAGCAGAACAAGGTCGCGAACATCTAATCAACACGTGCATCGCCTGCAATCAGGCCTGCTTGGACCATATTTTCAGGAACAAACGTTGTTCATGCCTCGTCAATCCTCAGGCCTGCCACGAAACGGAACTCAAGATCTTTCCGGCCAAAAAGGAAAAGAAGGTCGCCGTTGTTGGCGCAGGTCCCGCCGGGCTCGCCGCCGCATGTACGGCCGCCGAGAGAGGACATAGCGTGACGCTCTTCGAGAAGGGAAAGACCATTGGAGGACAATTCCTGATGGCCAAGGAAATCCCAGGCAAGGAGGAGTTCAACGAGACGTTGCGCTACTTCAAGCATTGGCTTGAGGAGGTTGGCGTAGAACTCAAGCTCAACACCGAAGCCACACCCGAGAATCTGGCGGAGTTCGATGAGGTAATCCTGGCCACCGGAGTGGTTCCGCGGTCAATCCATATTGACGGCATGGAGCGTGCCGAGCTCGCCGAGAGGGTTCTGTCCTACGTGGACGTCTTGGCGGGGAAAGCCAAAGTCGGCGAGCGAGTGGCGATTATTGGGGCAGGCGGGATTGGCTTTGATATTGCGGAGTACCTCGCGCACGAAGGCCCAAGCCCAAGCACCAACGTAGAGCTCTTCATGGAGACCTGGGGCGTGAACATGGCGCACGACACCCGCGGCGGACTCCTTGAGGCCAAGCACCCCAAACCCGCTCGCCAAATCACACTTTGCCAACGCTCTAAAGGAAAACCCGGCGCGGGCCTAGGCAAGACCACCGGCTGGATTCATCGCACGAGCCTCAAGAACCTGGGCGTGGAAATGCTCTCCGAGTGTACCTACGATCGCATCAGCGAAGCAGGTCTACACATTACCGTGAAAGGCGTTCCTCGGGTGCTTGAGGTGGACCACATCATCATCTGCGCGGGCCAGATACCCCTGCGCGATCTGGACACCAAGCTCAGGGCAAAAGGTAAGGAGGCCCACCTGATTGGCGGGGCGGACGTAGCCGCTGAGCTGGACGCTAAACGCGCCATCGACCAAGGCACTCGCCTAGCCGCTACTCTTTAGGCTATCGGACGTAGATCACAAACAAGTTGAACTCTGGACCCCAATTGGACATTGGCATCTGGCATGGGCGAATCGCCACCCCATGAGACCACCGCACGTAGTACGTACCTGGCTCCGCCGGAGCTGTGAAGATGAGCTCGCCTTGGGCGGAAACGGTGTGAGAGGGTTCGTATTCGAATCCAAAAGAACGGGCTATGTTCAGGCACAAAGACTCGCCCAGTTTAGCACCCGAACTATCGAATAACCCGAGGTTCACATCCTGATCATGGGTTAAGAAATCGAAGTCATGCTCGGCAACCACTTTCACCGTTAACTCTGTACCCGAATCAACAACTCGATATAGAGCTGTGCTTTCGTTCAACTCCACAAGAAGCCTTGTGTCGTCGGTTTCAGTTCGCACAGGCGCATTGCCGGGCCACTCTCCCCCCGGCCAAACGTGTTCGGTGCAATCAGTGGAACAAAAGTCGGTCACGCCGTCCGAGGGATCGTTGTTGCCATCATCGCAAACCTCGACACTCGGCTCAAAACGGCCGTCACCACAAACACCAACACCTTCGGGCTCAATGGGAGAGCAACGCCCGTCTAGAAATACTCGGTCTGGTGCACATTCATCACATCGCGGTCCGGCGTAGTCTCCTTCGCATCCGCAAGTCGTCATTTCGCCATCATCAGCACAGGTTCCTCTTTCCCCGCACGGGTCTACTTCCAAGCATGGGCGGTCTATGAAGCACTCTCCGTCCTCGACGGTGCCGAAACACGCGCATTCGTCTCCCAAGTCAGTGAACCCACTTGGGCACACGCAGCTCCTCTTACCATCTGCCGTATCCACGCAGACGAACCCTTCCTCGCAGAGGGCCTCGTAAGCGCACGAGAACCTGTTCAGGCAAACACCGTCTTTCTCCGCAAAGCCTTCGGCGCATTCGTCGCACGCCTCGCCAGCGTAGCCTTCGTTGCACTCGCAGACCCGTGTGCCCTCCTGAACTACACAGCTGCTTGTTTCTGGACATGCTAACTCATCGCAGATGGGCGGAGGCACATAGCTATCACCTCCACCCGAAGAACAGCCCACTGAGAGAACACACGCAAACATCACCAACAAAAACTTCCCCATTTCAACTCCCACATCATAATTACTCAGGCAACCAGCCCCTGGAAATCACACTATCTAGAAATCCCGATTGTAGATCCAATGAATCAGTCAATTGATGTCTCGATGCCTGTTGAATTTTGTTTGGAAAACGATCGGGTTTTCTCTACGGTCAGCCAATCTTGGGGATAAGGACGGGCAGTGGGCCGAAGAATTCTGATTCAAGCTTTTGTTTTTTCGACATTTATTTATGGGTGCGCAGACCACACGGAAACAGCTGTGGTCCACACACCTTGTGCATTGTCTAGCGAGATTAGCGCTACTGGGCCCGTATTTCAGATGCACGATGGCGATTATCACGAACCCGGCCCCTTTGTTCCCTGGAACTCAAACCCAAGCGAGGATTGCCCCTCGAACCCTACCATTCGTTCAGGCGAGTTCAGCGGGAAGGAGCTCTACATCACCTATCCAGTGGTGGATGAACCGTTGGAAACCGGGGTGGTTACGATTCCAGCAGGGGAACTCCCGGTTGTGGTGTTCACGCACGCCAACAACTTCTACTGCACGGCATTTGAGCTCTATAAAAACCTGCACAATCACTGGGCATCGTGGGGTTTTGTGGTGGTCTCCGTGGATAGCACGGACGCGAATTGCCGGCGCACATCCAAGGAGAACCTTCAGTTGCGCTCCGACGCTCAAATTGCCGCACTTGAAGAAGTTCTAAGCTGGGATGAAACAGTCTTTCAAGGCCTGACGATAGACGAAGACTACGTGTTTTTCTCGGGTCATAGCCGTGGAGGAGGCGCTAGCTTCCTTTCTGCAGAAGCCTATCCGTTGACTCGTGGTGTTATCACCCTTCAGGGTAACGATCTAAGGTCCATCGGATTCAGCTCGGAAACCCTTCGCGACTACGCCGTTCTGGGCATTTCCGCGAGCGACGACACGGACCTCTGGTATCCGCATCCCGACTTGATGGAAGACCAACTCGGAGGCGAGTATACGTGGGTCACACTTTTTGATGCCATCCACGCCTACACCGGTGATTCACTACGTATCAAAAAGACGGATGACCCAAAGATTGAGAGAGAGGCTCAACAGGCTGCCACCCACTTCTTCACCACCGCGTTTCTTGACCGCCACACCACACTCGCCTCGGATTGGCCCAAAGAGTTCACGTCAGCATTCCTCATGTCTCAACATGGCGCAGAAAAAGTATTGAACGAAGTCTATCCCCATGGCGCAGCATTGAGATGACGGCGCGATGTTGAACACGTGTGGATCGATACGTTTGAAGAACGAGGCGCTACGCTCAACCTACTCGGCGGCGAGGTGGAGTTTGAAGGACTCGATGCCGAGGTGGTGAAAACTTATCGACCTGACGAGAACCCCACCTCCGGCCGTTTCTCCAGAGCCTCTGCGCTCCGCCTTCGAACTGATTTAGAAGGCCGATACATCACACACATGCCGGAGCCATTACCGATAGATAGCGATTGGACCATCGACGCCCGGGTGAAGCTTGGAAACGAATCAGGACTAGAAAGACTCGGTCTTACTATCGTGACCACGGAGGGTGAGATTCAATTGGATGCTCTGGAGTTCATCGGTCCGATGCCTCTCTCCAAGTGGTACACGCAGCTCCAAGTTCCCCTTGAGGAATTGGTACCTCATGAGACCGAGATTGTTGCCTTGAGATTCGATGTAGAAGCTGGTGAAGTGTTTGTAGACGATTTGCGGTTTGCACCACCGTTAGATTTGCAGTGAATCTCTTTTCCAGCGAGCAAGGTGGGAAAGGAAACCGGTTCAACTCCCTTTAGGGCGAATGGCGACTTCTGCGGTATCGACGTAGTCCTAAGACCCCGAGGAGAAAGGGGAAATGTAAAGGGCCTACAGGCTCACTGCCCGTGGCGGAGCAACCATCGTCGGAAAGGTTACTCCTATCATCTTCGAGCGCTGCGGGTAGCAGGCACCAGCCGCTCCCTGACGGCTGGTAGTTACATTCGACTCGACTGCAACGATATTCGCAGACTCCATCAAGATCGCCTAACTTACAAGGATCCCCCGGTTGCTGGTCTTGTCTGCAATATTTTGGTCGACAATCAGGGTAATCACACACCGTGTCTCCGTTTTCATCTTCAATACAATTATTGTAGGACTCCACCCTGCAGAGACCCTCAAAAACCCCGTCAGTGCAAACATCTCCCTCATCCTCGAACTGGCAGTCCGTCACGAAATCCTGAGCAAGAGCGTTACTCGAACCAACGAGAGTGGTGAGCATCAACACGAAAACTCCAATTTGGTGTTTCATCAAAAAATCCTCATTCCGAAGTGTTCTGGAAAGCCAACTCTCGGACTCTATCGTTTGCCATATCTCGTTTCAAGCAGATGTGTGACCTATCTCAGGCTATTTCCGGACCTCCTTGGCACGAACAAAGCCACTGTGAATAGAACTTCCAAACGCACAACCTGGTGAAGAACTTGTAGAAGAGTTTTCTGGGGACGTTGAGGCGACCAAGTCATGATAGTCAAGAGCCAGATACAGCGGGACCTCGACAGCGAGTTGGGTAAAAGGCAACGAACCCACCTCACCACCCACTTCGCGGTTCCTCTACCGGACATATATTATGAAAAGATTGAACTCAGGACCCCAATTGGACATTTGCAACTGGCATGGGCGAATCGCCAGTCCATGAGACCACCGTACGTAGTAAGTACCTGTCTCGGCGGGGGCTGTGAACACGAGCTCGCCTCGCACGGATTCTGTATGTGAGTACCCGTAGTCCTCACGAGAAGGCATGTGCAGGCACAAAGTCTGCCCTATATTCCTACCCAAACTATCGAATACCCCAATGTTCAAATCCTGATCCTTTTGTCGATAGTCAAAGTCATGCTCCCCAACCACTTTCACCCTTAGTTCGGTACCAGAGTCAACAACTAGATATGGAGCTGTACTTTCGTTCAACTCTACAAGAACCCTTGTGTTTTGGGTTGCAGTTTTCCCAGGTGCAAAGCCGGGCCACCCACCTTCCGGCCAAACGTGTTCGGTGCAGTTAGCGGAACAAAAGTCAGTCACTCCATCCGCGGGGTTGGTGTTTCCATCGTCGCAAGCCTCAATGCTTGAGTCAAAACGACCATCACTGCAGATTGCCTCTCCGTCTTGTTCGATCAGATAGCAACGTCCATCTCGAAACACGCGGTCTGCTGGACATTCATCACATCGCGGTCCAGTGTAGTCTTCTTCACATCCACAAGTCGTCATTTCACCATCATCAATACACCCCCCCCTGCCGCCACATGGGTTGACTTCGAAGCACGGGCGACCGACGTAGCACTTTCCGTCTTCTAATGAGCCGTAGCAAATGCATGCATCCCCCTCGTCAGCGAATCCCCTCGGACACTGGCAGTCCCTAATGCCATTGGACAGGTCCACACACTCATGTCCGCCGGCACCACAAAAATCATCGTAGGCACACGAACCCCTGTCTAAGCAAACGCCATTCTTCTCGCCATAGCCTTCGGCGCACTCGTTACATGCGACCCCTGTGTAGCCTTGAATGCACTCGCAAACCCTGGTTCCCTCCTTAACGACACAACTGCTGGTCTCAGGACAAGCAAGTTCTTCGCACGTGGGAGGCGCCACATAACTATCACCTCCTCCCGAAGAACAGCCCATTGACAAAGCGCACGCAAACACCACCAACAAAAACTTCCCCATTTCGACTCCCACATCTTAGTTACTCAGGCAACCAGCCCCAAAAGTCCACTATCCAAGAAACTCGTTTCCAGATCCAATGAATTAGTTACACGTTCCGCTTAAAGACTTGATAGCGGATGATACCCAGATTGTTGGCTCAAGAGGAACGCCCTTCGCACCGACTATATCACCAGCGAAGTTGTAGACGGGCTCAGTTGACAGGCTGGGTTATAATCCGAAGATCGTCGACAAAGATTTGCCCGCCATTCGCGTAGAACAAAACCGAGTCGAAAGTAGTATTCTCTTGAAACTCAAACACGACCTGTGTGAACCGATTGTTGAGTTCCACCGGGCCAACCTGGGCTTCAATATCGAATCGCACAACCTCGCTTCCGTTTGATTCCAGTCCAACTTCAAGATTTGCGATGGGTCCCGAGTCTGGCCCCTTAACCCGAAAAAGTACCTGATCCCCCTGAGAAACTGTCACGGGATCAAAACGGGTATGATATGTACCGCCTCCGTCATCCGCACTGAGCCGCAAAGAATAGGACTTGGCATACGCACCTGATGTGGGATTTTCATCCGGGCGGTACGTCGCTATCTCTTCAGCACTCAGATTCTCGGCAACCACTGAACCTCCCAAGAGGTTTTCATCGAGTGTGTCGCCACTGAAATCATCTACCCAAACGGCCTCCTCTTCCCATCTCCATCGGATGGTGACCCCCATTTCACTGATTTCTTCTTTCACGAAGCTAGCACCCTCGAAACTGGACATGACATCCATTTCTGCTGAAGCCGCCTTCACCGGCAACCCCATCACTCGGTCCATAAAGGCAGTCGTAAAGTACTCGGTCAGATCGTGTTGTTGTTGACGTGAAATTTCAGGTGGGTCATCCGGCTCTAGTGGAACGGTATCAGCGGTGTACGCATGAATTGCTCCGTTCATGTTCACCCATGTATAGTCCCCCCCTAGCTGGTCTTCTGTAGGTTCGAAGTATGGATAGTTAACGTCGACGTCGTTTCCAGCAGTCATACCCAAGACAGGGTAATCCCCAAGCGTCGCACTACCAAAACCAAAGGCTGTGAGATCAACACCTTGGAGATTGATAACGCCCTTTATCCCCGGTTCAGCTTCGGCAGAGACAAGACTCGCACCGCCGCCACGACTATGTCCGGCCAGGATTACACGATCCAAGTCAAGCCGTTCAAAGAACATACTCTCTGGGTCGGCGTTGAGTCGGCGAGCTTCAGCTAGCGCGGCGCGCTGCGCGTCAGACCTATCTTGAAGGTTCTGGCGGCCACCACGTTGGCAATTCGTATCAGTACCATCGACCGCGAAAACCACCGCTCCCCATGATGCCCAATGGTTATGAAGGGAGAAGTAGCGCTCGAAAATACTACAGACTCCATCATGGTTTGCGTGTGCAAACACAATCACGGGGAACTTTCCATCCGCGATACCGCCTTCACCAGTCACCGTTGGTTCGCTAAGTGTCGGGTATGTGACGTAAACTTCTTTGTCCATTAGCGGCCCATCACTAATGCGCACATTGGCCCGACACTCTTCTTTTGGCGCCGTATTCCACGCGAAAAACTCGCCTGGTTGATGGAAGTGCTCAGGTGCCTCGCGGCGCTCGTCCAGAGAACTCAGCGCCACGTCCACTGCACAAGGGTCCACATCACCAGGGTATGTGCGCCCTGGTTCATCGTCCCCGCAAGCAAATAAGAAAAAAAATAAGGGGAAATATCGTGCTCTCATCAACTCTCCAACTTGTGATCGCAGGAGAGCTTGCCCGAGACTCAATCGTCATTCAACTTTCGATAGAAAAGCGCTTGTGGCCCTCCCAAAACAAACGGATAAAAATTATACACAAAATCACAATACTTCCTTGACAGGAGAAATCACACTTATAACATTAAAGGCCACCTACAACACAAAGGGAACGTATGAATCGACACATGTTATTACTGGCGCTTGGCTTAGCGAGCACGTTCGGATGCAGCGATTTTGACAAGGAAGACTCGCAAGAGTTTCGACAGACGGGTTTGAATATTGAGCCCACCAATGGGCGAGACGGCGAGAAGACGGGACCAGTTGATGAGGAGCGCCTTGTTTACCAACGCCATGAAGTTAGGCGTGATGGAAAGGTTGTAAGCTTGAAAGAAACAGGCACGCTGACTGCTGAACTTGTTAAACGGGCGCAAGCACCGTGGCTGCACATTGAAGACACAGGCTCTGTTATTGTTGAAAGCGAAGAACTGAGATCAATTGAAAATGACACAGCGGAAGAGCGGATCTACTCTCTCTACTCAATTAATGTAGACACACGTCGAAACACTAAATCGTTGGACACGCGCCCACTTGAAGTGGACGAGGATGTCTTGAACGAGAAGGGTGAACGCAGTTATCTAAACGTCAAACTCAGAGATACTCCCGTTTGGCAGATTCCGCCCCCAATCGATCGGACTTACATCTCTACAGAAGATGCCGATAAGGCAGAATTGGAAAGGACAGAATTGATTCGACAGAGAGCAAACAACATTGAAACGCTATCCAACGGTCTGCGACGCTGGACTGAGTCTGTTGGCGGCAAGTTCGATACCACTTCACTTCTTATTGGGTGGTTAAAGCTGGATATACCCACCAGTCAATTGGATGCTCTTCTGCAAAGAGCAGATATTGTTCGAGTAACTTCAGCAAAAGCGAATTCACTAACCCCAAATGCCTGTATTACCTCTCCAACTTGCAACCTTGCCGGTGCAGGAACCTGGCGTCTAGGCGAAGGCCGCGTGAACGAACGACTCGGAGTGGATGAGTTTTGGTGGAAAGGTTATTCGGGAGCAATGGCAAATCCTACCTTCCACGGCGACTCTAGACTCAATGTCGCTGTCTTGGAGCGAGGAGCTGAAGATTTTTGGGAAGACGAAGCGCTCTGGTGGAACGATTATCTTGGCTCTTCAAGAATTTCAAGACGAGTCAAATGCGTGACTTCGCCACAAAACTGCGCTGATGTTGTTAACTTTAACGATGCAACGACAGGAAACTCACACCCTACGATGGTTGGCGGTATCATTGCGGCTGATCTTCTGTCTGGTCAAGCTTACGGCTCCTCAATGGGGGACACCTGTTGGAGTGGCGGTGGAAGCCACTGTGCAGACTGGGAAAATGCTAGCACCGGAATTGCAAGACACGTCAATGTTCAAATGTTTGCCGCAGCGACTACCGAGTACACTCTTGATAATGCGATACTGAACGCAATTGCGAGCTCGAAGATCCCTGACGTCATGAATCTCTCAACGTCTCACAAAGAGACAAATCGATGTAATCCGACATCAAGTTACACGTTTGAGGATGCGATCGAAGCCGCATACCAGACAGGAGTCCTGGTTGTTAACGGCCCGGATAATGTGGGTTCCGTCCCTCAGACCGGAGCGTGTAATCTTGACTCGCCCGGGGATCTTCCGACCAGTTTCACGGTTAATGGTTTCGCGTCCGCAAGTTCGAATTGCCAGTCAGACTATCAACAGTGTGTGATTGATGGGTCCGCCTCAGCACGTGGAGGTATCGACGTGACAGTGAGTGGATTGGTGAGGTCTAGAGCAATGTCAGGGATCGACCTCCAAGCACCAGGACGTATCACGTTTCGAGGTTCACAAAGTGGCAATGATGGAACCATCATAACTACAAATACCGGTGGAACTTCTATCGCCGCCCCTCACGTTTCAGGTGCTGCTGCTCTGGTCAAACACTGGTTGCTGGCTACCGGACGTTCGTGGGTGAATTCACCAGGCCGTCTCCACACGGTCATGTTGAGCATGGGTGACCGACATCGTGGAACAGTTCAATCCAGCACTGGTTTTGACTACGTCCACGGAGCAGGAAAACTGAAATTGCGTCCGTTCTGGAATGGTTCCGGAATTGGCGCTTGGGGCAATCACATTCGAACGGCAACTACCACTTCTGTCGGACTACACACCTACTATCCATTCTCACAACCGCTACCTTCCGGGACTGAGAACTTGAAATGTGTAATGCAAGAACATGAATACATGGCCAACAAGACAGACGTTAGTGACCAATACTTACAAGTGACGCTAAGGGACTCGAGTGGAGGGAGCTGTACAAGCCCTGGAAACCCAACTACAACCTCGTTCGATGCGTCTTACGACCTAAAACATATGGTCGCAATAGAAGGCCAGTCAAGTCTTGTAGGACAGTGTGTTGAGGTTACTATTCATCGAATGGCAATCTCTTCCGCAGGGTCAGCCTCTGCAAGTGTGTTTTGCACTTACACGGGAATTGGCGACAACGAGCCAAACTAGGAAGTCCCACGTGCCTAGGCCGGATCGATTCGGTAGTACTTCTTCAAAACGCGGTACAAATCGGGTTTATGCTTCTTGAGTTGCCGCGGTTTTTCAAAAAACACTTCGGAGACCACAGCGAAGAATTCGGCGGGACTTTGCGCGCCGTAATCATCCAAAAGACGGGTCTTCGTCTTGCCATCCACGAGCTTGTCATAGTGCTCGCCAAGAACGCGCGCCCAGACGCCGTATGCCACACGGCCATCAATGTCCGGCACCCCATCAAAGATATGGTCGCCCTTTAGGTCCAAGACGTGGGCGAGCTCATGGATGGTCACGTCGTGGCCGTCGGTGGGAATCTCGATTCCACGCACCACCGAATCCCAGCTCAAAACGATGCTTCCAAGGCGGGTGGCCTGACCAAGCGTATGGCCTCCGTCCGGAGGTCTAAAGCCTTTTGGGTAGATGATGACGGAGCCGAGACTTCGCCATGTTTCGATCCCCATATTTCTGGACATTCTGGCCGCGCTAGCAGCGACCACCACCTTCATTTCGTCGGTGATCTCAAGGCCGGCAGCCCCGAACCATTTGCGCCCGTTGATAAAGACCTGGAGGTGCTTCAGGAAGGCCTTCTTTTCGTCGGCAGGAATCGCATCAAAGAAGTCCACGCGATCTTCCAGAATCTCCAGCCATGCGTCGGGAAACGCTTCGTTCGCGTATCGCGACCACCACCACTGGCGCAGACGCAGAATCGGGCTCACTCGTCAGTCCTCTTCCAGTGTCGTGGTCGCTCGGTGCCATATTCGTATGCGTCATCTTCGCCCACACAACCGAGGATTTCGTACGGATTCTCGAGCGCGCCTGTGAACTCGTAGATACCGTTTCCGGCGGTCATCCCGTCATCGATTCGCTCGTCGAATGAAAACCGCACGTGAATCACTGGTTTGACGACTACCTCGCCATCAACAACCATCGGCCGATCCTCGATCTTGCCGATCATGATGAAGAGCGGGCAGGTCCCGTATTCGTAGAGGTGGTGGTATCCAGCGGCCATATTGATCGAGCCGAGATTCGCCATGAAGATACTCGTGTGCATCGGGTCGGTCTTGATGAAAAACCCCGGCAGAAGATTGAAGTAGTCGAGCAGCCGTACAAGCGAAAAGGCGCCGCGAAACATAGGGCGCGGCATCAAGTTCAGCACCTGAAACTCAGTGTCTGCAGTGGTCTTCTTGTCCGAGCGCTCCACCTTCACCTTGGATCGGATATCTTCGATCATCGTGAGAATTGTGTGGTCAGGTCGAATCACCTGCTTCACCGTAGAAATCTTGGATTTCTTGTTCTTTCGCTCCCGCTTCATGCTGAAGGTAATAGACGGCTCATAACGCTGGTAGAGCCGGTGACCTGCCACAAAACGGTCCATCTCAGGCGTCTGGATCAGGCCGCGCGCAACTGCGGCCACGAGCACGTCATTGAGCGTGCAAGGGATCACTTTGTTGAGGTCCTCCACGTATCTCAGAACTTCGTCCGCGATGACATAGGAGTCGAAGTAGACCACCGACTCGTTTCGTGTGGGCATGATGTACCACATGATACGGCGGTATGGGTGCACCTTGATAATCTTGCCGTCGGGCCGCGAGGTCTTCATGTGAAGGACTACCCAGAGAACAAAAGGCGCCGCGAGGGCGATCCAATACCACATTAGTTTTTCCTCGTTGGGAGGGTGGGACGAAGCGTCTGAACGCCAAAATGTCCTGCCATCGGTATTTTCTCATCGGCTGGCCCGGCGGGGCCATCTTTGATTTCATAGATTTGCGGGCCGGCAAGAATCTGCCCTCCGTTTGGAAAGGCGAACCCTTGCGCGATCATGTTTGCGGCCACGTCCATCAGTCTGAAATAGGCGGCGTTTAGGCCGTCGGTGACTGGCGTTTCAAGCTCTGGCAGGCCAAACGCCGTGAGCCCTCGGGTTCGCATCCAGCCTTCCTGGTCCCAGCAGTTCACGTAGAGATTTGTGATAGCAGGTGGAAATTCAGGGTCCATGGTTTGGCGCTGAATGGTTCGGGGTGAGTGCAGTCGCATCGTCATCGGAAGAAAGACGCCGCTCCCGCCAGCGACCATCAGTGCGGACATGAGTTTGGCGCCAAAAATAGAGGGGGCGAGCCCGCGCTCGGTCCCGCCTTGGAGCGTGAGTCTCCAGAGCGATTGGTGGGCGCGCAAAAGCTCTACCTCTGCCGGGCCGTACGGCTCCAGAGTGGTCGGCGCGAGGTCGGCCAGCTCAGGAATCGGCTCGTCAAAGGCCAGTGTTGCTTCGTCATCACCGAGGCTCAGGGTGATGGACCCCGGCACGTTATGTACCGAAAGCTCTTCGGACCAATGTTCGGCGAAGGCCTGCCGCAGGAGTTCAAGACCGGCATCGGCCCACGGACATGCGACGAGAAAAACAAAACTATCGGGAGTGGCTTTTTGATTCATGATTCGAAGAGTTTGACCTGCATCAGCACGTGCTCAACCCACGGCTCTAAAGAGGGAGGGTTATCACCGGATTCGGCCGCTTCGTCTACCTTGTTCTGAGGAGGATTTACGGGAATCTCAAACACGATTTGCCCGTGTTGCCCCCAGCTGAGGTTCATACCAGGCCCGTTTTCGCCATTGAGGAGTACTTCGACCACCTTTTTCCCTTCCCAGCGCTGCACGAGAGGCTCCTGGTCGGGTTTTCTCAATACCCTGAGGCTTGTGGCCCCTTCGACCATAGATGTGGAGAGCGGAGTCATATTGAGGACGTCATCGTCGGCCGGCGAGAATACCGCATAAGCCTTACAGTATCTGCCAGGCGGCGGCGAAATCTCGCCGATAATCCGAGCCCCGCCCGAACCACGCGTTAGATCTTCGACGACGGGCGTGCCAAGACGCGTGGAGGATGAAGGCACGTGCGCCCACGCCGACGGCACGAAGCTCCAGGCGACTTCCTCGCAGAGATGCAGTTCCACGGCGCTCAGGGTCATGACCCAGGCCTGAAGCTCCCAACCTTCAATCGGCGGGATATTCTCGGTAAGCACGCGCACGCCGAGGGCTACGGTCGGTCGGTCGGCTTGCACGGGCGCCGGAGCCTGCTCACATCCCAAGGTCCCACCCACACACATCAAAACCAGAAGTCGTCGCATCTAAGTCTCCTAAACATCGCTACCATCACTACGACAATGTGATAAGGTTCGCAAAACCCGTCGCGCGGTCAGTCATGAAAATTTGTTCGAAGTGTTTGCGCCAATACGGGGATGAGGTTGAGTTTTGCGAGGATGACGAGTCGCCTCTCAAGCCCTTCAACGACCAAGCCATCCGGCTCACAGGAAAGATTCTAGACGGACGTTTCCAGGTCGAAAAGAAACTCGCCGAAGGCGGGATGGGAGAGGTTTTCTCTGGGATCCAGCTGAGTGTGAATCGGCCGGTAGCCATCAAAGTCCTGCGCCCCGCGATGGCTGTAAGCGAGGAGTACGTCAATCGTTTCCTGCGCGAAGCCAATATCGCGAGCACCATCAGTCACCCAAACTTCGTCCATATCTACGACTTTGGTCAGGACCAAGAGAATCAGGTGCTCTACCTGGCCATGGAGTATCTCCAGGGCGAGGATCTCTACGCGAGGATGTCAAAGGGTCGCCTCCCACTGACTCAGGCACTGGAGATATGCATCCAGATTCTCTCGGCACTTGAGGCTGCACACGCCGCCAATATCGTGCACCGCGACTTGAAGCCCGAGAATATCTTCTTGCTGGATCAGCCCGGCATCATGGTCAAAGTCCTCGACTTTGGTATCGCCAAGGAGCTCGGAAAGTCCAACATGACCAAGACCGGGCAGATCTTCGGAACCCCTGACTACATGAGCCCCGAACAATGCCTGAGTCAGACGGATATCGACGGGCGCTCAGACCTCTACTCGCTGGGTTGCATCCTGCACGAGCTGATTGTGGGCCACCCTCCGTTCCAGTCTTCGAGCATCATTCAGATCTTGCTCGCACAGGTCAACGACCCGGTTCCAGACCTGAGAAACTCGGACGTGGCCCTGCCTTCCGGCATCCACACAGTTTTGCGGACCCTGCTGCAGAAACATCCCGATGACCGCTACTCCTCGGCCAGTGCGGCCAAACGCGCGTTTGAGAATGAACTGGAGAGGCTCGTTCAAGACACGGCTGCCCAGGAGGCGTACCAGGATTCCGTGACTCAGACACAGGAGCTAAGGCGTCAGGACTCTCATGCCATGACCATGGTGCGGACCCGACAGAGCTCTCAGCTCATCAATCTGGGCTCGTACGAAAGTCTTCCGAAACCTACCGAGACAGTGGAAGACGCTGCGCCACAACCCGCGAGCCGCGCGCCCGTGCTATGGGCCATCACCGGGGTTCTCGTCTTGGCGGCCGGTGCGGCGGTGGTTGGAAAGGATTTTTTCATCGCGAAGCCCGAACCAGGCAACCAGATCGGCGCCTTGCTTGAGGCGGTACGAATCGTGCCAGAAGCCATCGAAGACGCCCGGCAAGAAATGTATACGGAGAATGCTGGAGCCGAAGCAGAAATCTTGGCGCGAAACACCTCGATTTTTGCAACCAGCATGGCTCTGACCCCCAAAGGGCAAACGCCCGAACCGGTACGGGTCGCCACGAGACCCAAGGTCGCTCAGAAGACCAACGCGCTCCTCGATCTTCGCACTCCGACTTCCATAGAAACCCGCGCGCGCCGACAATCACGCGGTCTTCTACCTTGCTACAACCAACGGCAAGATCCAGAGGCTGCCGGCGACGTGAAATTCTCGTTCCGAATATTGCCCGATGGCAGCGTGGACGGCGTGAAAATCGACTCCACCGAACTTGGACCCAAGACGACCGAGTGCATCAAATCCAAGGTCCAGAGCTGGTCATTTGGAGAGGCGAAGATCGGCGCGCCAATCGTTAACCATCAACGAACTGTGACCTTCGGAGTCAAGAAGTGAAACGCGAAGTTCACGTGGTTGGCGCCGCGATATTCAAAGACGACTTGGTGCTTGTTGCGCTAAGGTCGGCAACTATGCCCTTGCCCCTACTCTGGGAGTTTCCTGGCGGAAAAGTCGAGGCTTCTGAGACCCCTCAAGAGGCCCTCGCGCGCGAGATTTTTGAAGAGCTCGAGTGCAGTGTGGAGGTCGGAGAGTTTGTGGCTCGAGGCGAGCACCTGGTGGGCGAGGTCAAGGTGGTGCTCGACGTGTATGGGTGTGAACTTCAGGCTGGCACGCCACATGCCAAAGAACATGCCGAAATCCGCTGGGTATCTCGTTCAGCCCTCAAAGAGTTGGAGTTTGCGCCCGCGGACCTGCCGGCGGTAGAAAAGCTAGCGCAGCACGCTTAGTTTTCGGCGACGTGCAACTTACCTTTGTCGATCCAAACCGTGGAATCCCACGCACCGTTTGAAACTTGGAGGATCGCCACTTTGTGGTCCAAACACACGGCTGCAAAATTTCCATCTGGGGAAACCGCTACACCGCAAGGTTTTCCTTCGGCAGGAACTTCCCATTCGGTTTCACCGGTCTCGGTGACTCTGAGACGAATCACACCTTCAGAGGACTCCACGAACTTGCCGCGCAGGAGGTCCGCTGTTGCCGCGTAATCCCCTTTGGCATCACGCGCCCAGCCATAAAAACTAGGTGGGTCCAGGCGCCCCGCCTTGAGTTGACCGCCCACAGACGTGGCCACAACCTCGTTGCCGCTCCCCGACAAGCTCTTAACGGGCCCGTTGAGCTTCATAATCCGAGAAGACTGTGAGGGCTTTGCGGGATTCCAAATGGATATTACGCCCTCTTTATCGCCGAAGACCATGGAGCCGCCCGGCATCAGATAGAGCGGGCCCGAAAGCGGCGCAAAGGTCACGTTGAAGTCCGAGGCTTGTTTGTTGAGATAGTTCTCG
Source organism: Microvenator marinus (assembly GCF_007993755.1). Lineage (GTDB taxonomy): Bacteria > Myxococcota_A > Bradymonadia > Bradymonadales > Bradymonadaceae > Allomicrovenator > Allomicrovenator marinus. The sequence continues at coordinate 4,779,439 of NZ_CP042467.1, read as the reverse complement.
AGCTTTTCGTCGCCTTTGGGCACCTCGAAGCTATGTGCCTGCCCCCAGACGCGCACACGGCCGCTGGTCTCAGAAACAAAGAGGCTGAAACTATCTCGGGCAAAAATCCCAGACTCCATTCCAGCGACTGTGTTCAAATTGAGGATAAGGGCACCCTCCTTGTTCACCACCTGCGGCGGGTCTGATGCCAAGAGCGCAAGCCCTCCGTCAGCCGAAGCCGCGGCCACGCTCACGCCGGAGTTGGACATCTGATGAGCAGTTGTACTTCGGTTCATGATCTGAAAAGTACCGAGCCAGCCATCCCTTGTACCCACGTGGAGGCCACCTTCGCCAAACGCCATATAAGAAATCGTGGCGGACGGCCCAGCGGCTGGTGCCACGGTAGTCACCGGCGACTCCTTCGGTGCCGAGTCTTCCCGCACCTCACTATTGGGCGACTCAGCACCCTCAGAGTCGGAAACCTGAGCACTCTGGCTTGCGCCGCACGCACTCATAAGACCTATCAGGCTAAACAGAATTGCACTTCTCCCAATCATCATCTCACCTCTTCAGAGAATCTAGAACGGCCTGTGCGGCCGCTACGTGCTCATCGCCGGACTGGACCAACCCTTGGTATGCGGCAGCCAGATGGAGCGCGGTATCGGAGTCCAGGTGCGCTGTGCGGTACATATGAGACTTCGCGAGCTTTACAGCTTTTGGAGGCAAGGCAGCGATCTCGGCCGCCACCGCACCAGCGCGGGCCTCTAGCTCGTCGGCATCAACCACTTCGTGCACAAGCCCCAGGCTCAAGGCAGCATTGGCGTCCACCACACGTCCGGTCAACACGAGCTCTAAGGCTCGAGGAAACCCAATCGCCCGAATCAAAAAATACGCGCTCCCATCTCCGGGAATGAGCCCAACCTTGGCAAACGTCGCACCTAGCTTGGCCCTTTCGCTGGCGATCCGAATATCAGCATGCAGGGCGAGCCCAAGGCCGGCGCCAATCGCTGGGCCGTTGATGGCAGCAATGACCGGCTTCTCAAAGGCCTGGAAAGCACGCGACTGCGCTTGAAGGCCACGCATATAGGCGTCACGGAGCTCGGCGGCATCACCGGCAAACATGCCCGTTCTGTTCACCATGGCTTCGAGGTCGCCACCGGCACTAAACGCGCTGCCATTGGCCGCGACGACCACCACGCGGACGCTTGAGTCTTCAGCAGCATCTTTGAGCGCCTCGATAATCGCGGCGGTCATCTCGTCCGTGAACGCGTTCCTCGCTTCCGGACGGTTGAGGATCAACCACCGAACCGCCTCTTCATTCCGAATCAGGAGCTCACTCACTCTTCTCTTCCTCGCTCGCGCCCTCGCCTTCAGCACCCTCTTCGATGACTTCTTCCTTCTCGATCACTACGGGACCGTCTCCGGAAACAGGCTTGCCGTTGACCTCAGCGATGGTGAACTCCACGCGTCGGTTTTGGTCACGACCGGCCGCGTTGGCGTTGTCTGCGATTGGCTTCGCCTCGCCGTAGCCGATGGCCTCAAGACGACCTTCCTCAATGCCCTGAGCGCTCAGGTAAACCTTGACCGAATCGGCACGTTCTTGGCTGAGCTTCTGGTTGGCGTCGTCATTGCCCACGTTATCCGTGTGGCCTTCGATCTGAATCTTTGTGACCTGCGGGTTAGCCTTCAAGATGCTCGCGACCTGATTGAGCAGGTTGTAGCTTCGGTTCTTGATGGTGGCCTTGCCGGTGTCGAAGTAGACGCGGTCCAAAATCTCGATCTTGGTCGTGGTGATCTTGACCTTAGAAGCACCTTTATCAGGGCAGCCATCCTCGTCATCCACGCCGTTGATGGTTTCCGCATCGTTCGGGCATTTGTCTTCGGTATCAGGAATTCCATCGGCGTCGTTGTCCAAGTCTGGGCAACCGTCATCATCCATGAAGCCGTCCATATCTTCGGCCTCGTCAGGACATTTATCTTCCGCATCGGGGATTCCGTCAGCGTCGTTGTCGGGGTCCGGACAGCCGTCTTCGTCTTCGAATCCGTCTTTGTCCTCGGCCTCTTCTGGGCACTTATCGTCCGCGTCGAGAATGCCGTCACCATCCTTATCTACGATTGGACAACCTTGATTTTCCATGACGCCTGCCTCCATCGGGCAGAGGTCGTGGACATCGGCGATCGAGTCGCCATCATTGTCGGGATCTGGGCAGCCGTTCTCGTCCTCAAAACCGTCCAGATCTTCGGGTTCGTTTGGACATTGGTCATCGGCGTCATTGATGCCATCACCGTCGTTGTCCAGATCGGGGCATCCATCTGTATCCTGGTAGCCGTCCACATCCTCAGGCTCGTTCGGGCACGAGTCTTTGCTATCGATGATGCCGTCACCGTCAATATCCGCAACGAGCGGCGTATAGCCGATCCCTAAGAAAACGCGGAAATCCGGCGCGCCAAATCCTGCGTTCAGACCGGCGCCACCACCGAGCGTCATCACCCAATCCGAGACCCCGTACTCAAGACCACCGGCGAGTTCCAACGGATTGCCACTGCGCTCGTCGAGTCGCCCAGGAGGGCGTTCCACGTTGATATCATCGTCGAGAGGCACGTCGCCGAAGAAGGACGCCACCACGTTCAGGTCCTCCACGACGATCGGTGCGCGGGTACCCACGGACCAGCGCACCACATCGTCTTTGTAAAGGTTGTAGACGTCTTCTTGGCCTCTGAACGAATAGCCAATATTCGTTGCGATCTGAAAGCCTGAATCGTGGCGCCAGTCGAGCACTGCGCGTGGCTCGAAACGCAAGTCTCCCTCAGTGTTGAGTGCCGTTCCGGTAGGCACGGAGACCATCGGGACAACACCGAACCCAAAGCCGCCCCAGTTCTCGTGATTGACGAGCTGGATTCTAGGCACCACACGCACATCGCCCAGCACCGGAGACTCCAACGACTCGCCGGGGGCGCCGAGCGGTCCGAGCTCGCCGTCTTGCCACGCCACAAGCGGTAAGGTCACGCTGATATCCAACCAGTTCCAGAGGCCGATACCTGCCGAAAATTCGGTCTTCAGAGAGGACCCGAGGATCGAGGTCTCTTCGCCGTCAGCTCGCAGGACGAGGGCGTCATCCATATAATGCGCGAAGAGCCCAAAATGCGGATTGCCGTGAGGCATGACGTCGGAGGTCGCCACGTTGAGGATGGTGCTTCCCTGCGCACCGAGCGGCTCAAAGCGATCCACCTGTACACGAGTCGACGACTGAGCAAGCGCATTTCCTGAAACGCCTGTCAACGCAGCTACCACCATTCCGACATAAAATCGGTTCATGCCCTTCTCCTTATTTCAGCCATTAGAAGTCTCTTTATTCGCGAAGCTATACCCGTGCACACAAACGCGCAAGGAAAGCCCTATTTGGTCTAGTCATCCGAGTCATCTGGAGGACCGTCTGTGTCGATGCCGTACTTCTCGAGCTTGTAATAGAGCGCGCTGGCTTTGATCCCAAGCAGGCGCGCCGTCTCGGTCTTGACGCCTTTTGCCTTTCGATAGGCTCGCATGATGAGCTGGCGCTCGAGATCCTCAAGAATGTCCGGGAGTGGGCGGTCCCCATCCGGAATTGCCAGGTGGTCTTCGTTGCGCTTTCCGGTGATTACCGGCGGGAGGTCGTCGATCTCAATGGTGTTGCCATCGGCAAAAACCATGGCGTGCTCAATCACATTTTCGAGCTCTCGAACATTGCCCGGCCACCGGTATTGCTTGAGCATATGCATGGCCTGCGGCGAGATATGGTCAACGCGTTTATGGGTTCGGACCCGGAGCTTTTCCAAAAAGTGCTCCACCAATGGATTGACGTCCTCTACGCGCTCTCGAAGCGACGGAAGCTCAATCGGGATGATGGCCAAGCGGTAGAAAAGGTCCTCTCTGAATCGCCCTTCTTTGACCTCTTCTTTAAGGTCTTTGTTGGTCGCAGTCACGATTCTAACATCCACACGAACAGTCTCTTCACCGCCTACGCGCTCAAACTGCCGCTCTTGGAGCACGCGCAGGAGCTTGAGCTGGATGGTCTGTGAGACATCGCCAATCTCGTCGAGGAAGATGGTGCCGCCATCGGCGAGCTCGAATCGGCCGAGCTTCTGTTTTGCAGCGCCGGTAAAGGAGCCCTTCTCATGACCAAAAAGCTCTGACTCAAGCAAGGACTCAGCGAGCGCGGAGCAGTTGACCTTGATGAACGGGCCGTGAGCTCGCTGGGAATTTTCGTGAATGGCGCGCGCCACAAGCTCCTTGCCCGTCCCGGATTCCCCGTAGATATGCACGGTTGAATCCGTGGGCGCGATCTTGCGGATCTTCTGGAAGACATCCGCCATGATGTCCGACTGACCCACAATCGAGACGGCATCGGTGAGTTTCGCGTCGTCGCGCAGCATCTCGTTTTCACGCACCAGCCGTTCGTTCTTCTGGCGTTGGTCCTTCATCTGAAGGGCTCGCTCTACTTTGGAACGCAACAAATCGGGCGGGAATGGCTTGGGCAAGAAATCGTAGGCACCAGCCTGCATGGCTTCAACAGCCTTCTCGATGCTCCCAAAGGCCGTCACGATCATAATCACCGCCTCGGGATCCCGATTCAGGATGGCCTTAAGCAGGTCCATCCCATCCATCTGGTCCATCTTGAGGTCGCTGATCACCATATCGGGTTTCTCAGATTCCCATGAGCTAAGGCCCACCTTGCCGTTCGGGGCGTCAATGGTTTCGTGCCCCATTCGCTTTAAGACTTGGACAATCCCTTCTCGAAGGGTCGCATTGTCTTCAACCACTAATATCCGTGCCATGGCTTTTCTCTCTCTCTAATTGAAACGGCTTATAGCAGCAGGAGCGCTTGCAATCTAGCAAAGCCGCTCATCCCAACCACCCTTCTGGAATGTTCATCTCTTCGGCCTCAATCTCGGCGTTAAACGGCAGATCAAACCTTACGGTGGTGCCGCTTCCGACCTCACTTTCGATGGACATCGAGCCCCCGTGCTCCTCCATGATTCGATTGGTGAGCGAGAGTCCGAGCCCGCTCCCTTTCTCCTTAGTCGTAAAGAAGGGCGTGAGAATCTCCTTGAGCGTGTCTTCGGGAATTCCGGGGCCGTTGTCGCTGATCTCGATATGGCGCCTTTCACCGACCTCTTTAACCTCGATTCGAATAGTGACATCGCTGGTCTCACACGCCTGGTAGGCGTTTCGTACACAATTGATGATGGCCCTTCGGAGCTTTTGCCTATCCGCCGTGAGCTCCACTTCTTCGGGCTCACACGCCAACTCAATACGCGCACCCACACCGGCACACTCAGCGCTCATCAAGGAGTCGATCTCGCCCAGGAGTGTAGCCGCGCGGAAGCGCTCCATATCTGGGGCTTGATGCCTCGCAAAGTCCAAGAAATCGGTCACGACTCGGTCCAAATAGTTGAGCTCGCGCTCGATCTTCTGAACTTTCTCAGATTCATCCGGCCGGTCACTCAGATCCTCCTTGAGAAGGCCAACAAAGAGCTTCATGCCGCCGAGCGGGTTTCTGACCTCATGGGCGATTCCCGAGAGCATCATCTGAGTCTGACGGTCGCGCGAAAGAACCTCTTTGCGCATCTCCTCGAAGGACTCACTCAAGAGCGCGATCTCATCTCGCCAGCGGCCCGCCGGGCTCGGGATCGGAGTGATATAATCGCCTTTTCCAAGATTGTCTGCGGACGCCACAAGGGCCCGAACTGGCTTTGTGATTCGCCGGGAGACCACGGCAGACACGAGCATCATCAACAACAACCCGACGAGGCCCAGAAAGGTCATGACGCTCGCGAAGTTTCGCAGGAGAACAAAGAACTCGGCGCTGGCCTCCACGCCGATGACCGCCACAACTTCGCCTTCGCGCATCACCGGTGCGTATCCCGTCTTGTAGAGCGTTCCCTCAGGGCCGGCGAAGAGCACGCTCGTGCGCGGCTCCGCGTGCGCAAAGACTCGTTCGAGCTCCACTGAATCGGCGGCCTGGGCATGAAGCACCTGCCCAAACGCGGTCTCCTGAGTATCCACAAGGCTTTTCAACTCTTTGTTGAATAGAAAAACCCGCTCCACCCCGGTCGTGTCTTTTGCCTTGGTCAGACGATCCTTGAGCCTCGCGATGACCCTGCCGTTGTCTTCTGTGAGCCGGCTGATCTGCTCAACGTCTACGTCTGAGAGCTGAGAAGAGAGTGTTTGCCCCACGGAAATCAGACGACGCCCGAGCTCGTCCTCTAGGCCCTGCCTCGATGCGAAGTAGGTCAAGAGCCCAAAGAGGAGCACAATGATAAGCGTAGGTGCAAGGAACGCCGCGGTAATTTTTGTGCGCAATGATCGCATGGGTGGCATCATAGACTGGAATAACTGGCTCGCAAACGTGGGTTTCGTTGACGCACCCACGCTCTGCCGATACTCTGAGGCAACGAAGACTTCGAAACAACACATGTCTGATGAGAAGGGAAAGCCTCGGGGGCCCAAGAAGACCCTTTTGGGGGTTGGAATGCGCCTACCACCACCGGCCCTTCCCGGCACGGAATCCACTCCAAAGCCCACGCTTTCGGCGATCGCGGATGTCGGGCACGACGATAGTTTTGACAATCTACCGGTGGACCTGGACGAATTGTCTGCAGGTGACATTCTAGAGGAGGCATCAGAGGAATTTGAGGACGAAAAGACTCAGATGGCGGATCTCTCCGAATCGTCTGATTTTGAGAGCGCTCGTACCGAGATCGGCGCTCCTCTTGTGGAAGAACATCCTTCGATGTTCGCAAAGTTCGACTCAAAACCCGTTGAGGCAATCGGCCATTTGCCAACCCAAGCGCTCGGCGCGGTTGAAGAGTCCCAAGGACCTGAGTTCTCGCTGCCTTTTGCTTCGACTGCCGCGCTACCGTCGCCGATAAACCGCCAGATGCCGGCGCCGGCCGAAGACGAGGAGGAAGAGCTAGACATCTCGGACCTCGAAGGCTTAAAGACGGAACTCATCAACTCGCCGTTTGAGTCCGATACCGCGGTCCCCAAGCTCCTTGTTTTGGCAGGGCCGAATACGGGCCAGGAGTTCTTTGTCACAGGTTTGAGGGCCACTGTGGGCCGAGGCGATACCAACGCCATCATCATCCATGACCTCGCGGCGAGCCGGCAGCATATCGAGATCATAAAGAATACGGACGACTCGTATTCCGTGCGTGATCTTCAATCGATCAATGGCACCCTTCTCAATGGCACACGAATCCGTGAGGCTGACCTCTTTCATGGCGACCGCATCGAGATCGGCAAAACCACATTTCAGTTCCTGATTCAAGGCAACGCGCCAAGCCCATCCAGAAACCGCCGTGTGATTCCTGCAGCTCTCACTACATCACCTCCGCCGGCCGATCAGACCGGTGCTCAGGTCATCCGGAATGGTGGTCCAGATCTGACGCGTATCTTCACCGCAGCCACTATCTTGGCGGGCGTACTGACACTAATCGTCGTCGTCGGGATCTTTTGGATTCTCGCCACCAAGAACACCACCGCTGACGCACAAGCGCCCACGGGCGAGCTCGCCGGACAGCGCTATTTTGCTGGGGTTGAGGCCACAAAGATCCGAGATTGGGAAAGCGCGGAGGCACTCTTTGTGGAGGCGGCTGAGCTCGATCCAAACCTCCAGGTTGAACAACAGATTAGCCGGATTAAGCGCGAGCGCATCGCTGAGAAACTACTCAGTGAGGCTGAGCGCTCGGTGGCTGAGGGCGATATGACGCGGGCTCGCGAAGCCGTAGCCCAAATTCCATCTCAGAGCGTCTACTACACCCAGGCGCAAAGCCTGATTCGGTCGCCGAAGACGCGCGAGATTGACGAACTCTTTACCGAGGCTCAACGAGACACCACCGAGCTCGCGTTCGATAGCGCGCGGGAGAAGGTTCAAGAGATTCTCGACCGCGTGCCGGACCATACAGGCGCGCTAGAGCTTCGGGGCCAGATCGACGCTTTGGAGGCTGAGGAAGAGGAGAAAAAGGCGCAGGAAGAAGCGCGCCGTGTGGCGGCCGCCACGCGCAGCGCCCCTCAAAAGACCGGCGCGATCGACCCGTTTGCGACGGATGCCCCAAGCTCGTCGGGTTCGGGTAAAGCAGTGAACTTTACAGAAGGGTTTAGGCTCTATCGCGCAAAGGACTTCAAAGCGGCTGAAGCCTTCTTCGAGGATCTGGCCAAGCAAAATGACGGAGCGCTTGCTGATCGCGCTCGACGCACAGCGAAGAATATCTCGACCTTTGAGAAGGCTTATGGCGCGGCGGAGTCTGCTCTTGAAGCTAAGAAGTGGAGCCAGGCTGAGAAGGACTTTACGAGTGCCAGACGCGCGGATGCCGCCGTCTCTGGAAACCGTGGGTACTTCTTCAACGAGATCTCAAAAGGGCTTGCTGAAGCGAAGGCAGCTCGGGGACTTGAGCAGTTGAGCCGCAAAGAATTTGCCAAGGCCTTTGCGCTTCAAACCGAGGCACAAAAGCTAGATTCCAAGAATGCAAAGGCATCCGATTTACAGGCCAAACTACTCGTTGAGGCGCGCAACCTCTACATCAAGGCGGCGGGCGAGAGAAAATCTAATCCGGCACAGGCGGCGGCGCATTGCCGCACCATCATGACCATGTTGCCGAAGTCCGACACCACGTATCAAAAAGCCCAGAATATGTTGAAGGAACTTTAGGAGGCGTTTAGCCGACCTGAGGGCCTTTTCGTTCGGAAAGCACTTTACGCACTTTGAACTCAAGCTCCTCAAAATCGAATGGCTTGTCGATATAATCATCGGCGCCGAAGAGGGGCGAAGTCATCTCATTATTGACCGGCCCAATGGCGGTCAACATGATGATTCCTACGCTTTCAAAACCGTCCCTGGATTTGACGTACTTGCAGATTTGCCAGCCGTTCAACTCTGGCATCATCACGTCGAGAATCACCAGATTTGGGCGGTGAAGAATGATATTCTCCAACGCCAAGGCGCCGTCCGATGCTTCGATGAGATCACAATCCTGATCTTCGAAGAACGTGGTGAGAAGGCGCCGAATCTCAGGATCGTCATCGGCCAATAGAATCAGGGGCCGACTTCTCTCAGAAGGTTCCCCAAAATTGAGCTCGTCTTGCTCTTCGCTCATGACACTGCCTCGGGATTATTCTTCTTCGTCATCATAATCATCATCGTCTTGGTCATCCATCTCAGGTTCTGACCAATCGACAAAATGTGGATTCTCAGCCACGAACTCTTCGAAGAGATTCTTGGCCAATTCCTTCTTGTCGATACCTTCAGGTGCCACAGAAATATCGAGCTGCGCAAGCGACATATCCCAAGAGATTTTCTTGAGAATATCCTGACTCATCCCGCATTCCTTGAGCGCGTCCTCGATCTCTTTTGGGGACCGGTCGAAGCGCCGTGCAACCTCACGCATATTGGGCTTTCTAAACCCATTATCAGCGGTAATCCCCAGATAATACGTGCAGAAGAGCTCAAACGCGTTGAGAGGGAGGACATTGTCTTCCACCTCGAGCTGCGCCACGGGATCTCGGCCACCGAACTTTTCGTTCGGAGTCTTTGACCGCCGCTGATTCGAGCGTTGATCTCTGGAGTTTTGATTCTGACTTGGTCGGTTTGACCGGTTGGACTGATTCTGGTTCGAGCCACCGCCCGACCCACGTTTACGCCTGCGGCGTCGCCGACGCCGACCAGGCTCTGCACTGGTAGTTTCCTCGCTCATCTCTTCCTCAAGGTTCTCCGCCGTTACAAGAGGTGTAAGGCCAGGCAAGAACACTTCTTTGCCCAATAAGCCTTTCACGACCGGTTTCTTCGGAATCTTACGATTTAACGTGTTAGCGGCCCGTGCCGCGTTTGCTCAGTCCCTGACACCAAAGTCGGAACCCGCTCTCTCAATTACGTGAGGCTTGGCTCCATGAGCACAAGCGGGCGGACCATACATCCGCCCCTTTGGAAAATCAACTCACTTAGCGCACGCCACTCTTAATCATATTTGAGAGGTCGCTCGTGGCTGCAAAGTCGTGCAATCCTTGGAAAATTGCGAAGATGATGACGACCACGATCAGCAGAATTCGCATCACGACGACGGTAAACTCGAGTGAACGCTCGAACCAGTCGCGCGCGAGCTCGTCATAACGCTCGTAAAGAAACTGAAGATTTTCGTCGAGACGACCGGTTTCTTCACCGATGCCGACGTAATCTGCAAATTCTTCGGGTAGTCCTTTGAACTGTCGGAAAGCCATATCGAGCGGGTAGCCAGCTTCAAGGGCTGCGTGAACCTTGTCCACTGACTCCATGTACCACGGGCTATTTGAGGCTTCAGCGGCGAGCTCGACGCTTTGGAAGACGTCCATACCGCTTCGCACGGATTGACGGAAGAACTGAGCAAGGCTTGCGGTGGCGGAGAGACGGCGCGCCTTAGAAATCAAAGGGATTCGGAAGTAGATACGGCCTACGGCTTCTCTAAAACTCGACTCCGTGGGCAGGTTCATCCATACGTAGGCCAGTCCACCCATCAAAATTACGAAGATCGTGGATTGAAGCGTTGAGCGCACCACCACGTGCTTGAGACTTTGCCAGAAGTCCCCGAGCGCCATCTCGTAGATATTGGACACGAGATTCGTGAGGACGAACACACCCAAACAGAAGACGATCACGGGCTCGATCATGCCGAAGAGCACACGCTTCTTGCGCTTGAGTCGGTCTGCATAGGCTCGGGCGAGCGTCTTAAATGTCTCCGGAAGCTCACCCTGCTCTTCTGAGACGAGGATTAGCTTTCGCGAAGGCGCGTCCAAAATGCCGAAGCGCGCAAAGGCTTCTCCGAGTTTGTCGCCGTACTCCAAGAGTGCCACTCGGAGTCGATTGGTCATCTTGGTATCGATCTTCTGACGCTCCATGAAGTCGAAGATCTTGGCATAACCCACACCGGACTTCAGGCCGTCAGCAAAGAGGCGGCACACCTTTTCGGAATCCGCGTCAGTCATGTACGTGGATAACTCGCGCACCACCGCTGGACGCTCTATGGGTTGCGCGGAAATATCGTCGTAATATTCGGCATTCATTCGGGACTCGTGGCTCAGAACACGTTATAGTGTAAGAAGGTAACAGAACCGACGCGAACTTTCCAAGCAAGGAAGCACATGGACAAACAAGAACGAATGCTCGCATTGATGCGCGAGATCCTACAAGATGAGTACGTTGAACTCAGGGTGAGGTCATATCAGACTTTCGAGAGCTTGGACGAAGGCACCTGCCGCGTTTCTGCCACCCTAGCAAATGGTGATGGATCCGATTTCCAAGTCGAATCCGAGGGTGTCGGAACGATCGATGCGTTTTTTAATGCGTTGAAATCTAGATTCGCTCGCGATTTCACTTCTTTGAACTCGATCAAATTCTCGGAGTTTAATATCCGAGGCATCTTGTCTAGCGATGATACCGCGAAGGGTTCGCAGGCCGAGGCGGAAGCCACGCTGGGAATCTTGAATAGCGAGGGCCAAGAGTTCAAGTTTCGAGCGAAGTCTTCGTCGATCAGCCGCGCTGGAATTCAGGCGACCCTGAGCGCCGCCGCCTACTTCGTCAACAGCGAGAAGACCTACGTCAAGCTCCACGATATCATCGAGCATTATCGAAACTCCGGCCGCATGGATCTTGTGGAGAAGTACACCGAGATCATGACGCGTGTGGTGGAGAACACCTCCTACTCGGAGGTTGTGGAGAGCCTTAAGAACGCCCATAAATGAACCCATGAAGACCACCTACGCCACGATTTTGCTCATGCTCGGCGCCAGCGGCTGTAACCTGGTGTTCGATATCGACTCGTTCCCTTATGAGGGAGCGGGGGCCGTGGATATGGATGCAGATATACGGGAAGACATGCCCATCGAGGACATGCCCGAAGACCTCTCAGAGCCCGTCGAGGATATGGAGCCTATCGAGGATATGGCGCCTCCTGAGGACATGGAGCCGGACCTGCCGAGTGGGCCACCAGAGCTCGTGATTACAGAAATCATGATCAATACGGGCCCACAGGCAAACGGTGGCGAGATCGGCGAATATCTAGAAGTGAAGAACGTTGGGGTTGGTCCGATCGATCCAAGGGCCATTTCCCTGGTCTTGCACAATGAGATGGGCCGCAGCGGCACCGTCGTCATCTCTCAGCCATCCTCGGACGAACAGCTCGCCATCTTCAACGGCCTTCAGGACATCCAACCCGGTTCCTATTTTGTATTCGCGCGTTTTGAGATCCCAGAACTTCCACTCTTAGAAATCATGGGCGCTGGAAATTACTTCGATTTTGGCACATGGGGAAATCTGATCTCCTTCGCCAATTCGGGGGAAAGACGCATTGAAGTCCAGTATTTTTCTCCCGAGGGATTCCAGATTTTGGACTCTGTGCGTTGGGTGAGCAGTGAGTTGAGACCGACCGACCCAGAACTGGAGAGTCCTGGGTTGGAAATCGTGGAAGATATCAGCCTAGGAGTCCGTCCCGGTTTTGAGGACGTGGATTCCAACGACAACCCTGAAAACTGGTGCCTTGAATCTACGCCGGTAGCCGGTCCTGACTCATTCATCGGTTCGCCGGGCAAACCCTCTCTCTGCCAATAATCTTTGTTATGATGGTGGGAGATGCGCTGCGCAGCCATGCACAAGCGTCGACACGAAGTTGAACTCGTGCTGGTCTGTCACAACCTCCAACTCTTGATTGACCACCGTGTAGACGCTGGACGCGACCATTTGCATCAGTATCTGGTCATCTGGCCTGGCCATTGAAGCTGCCACCACAGGATGCTTGGTGTCGAGCTCAACGCGATCATACCTCAGCCGCGCGACCTGCTTCCCATTGCCCTCAAAGGTACGCATCCCTCGAAGATTCGCCTCTCCGAACACACTCTGGCACACACCCAAGAGCCAAGCGACCACGCGATCTGTGTACGGATCCTCGCCACGATGGCTACGCTCTTCCACGGGTTTCGGCGCAGGTTTGGGCACATTGCGCGGCCGCGGACTCTGAGGCTCTGGACGAGTCTGAGCGCCCTCTGGCACGTGCTCCACCAACTTGTCCAAGAGCAGCGGGATCAACGCTCGGAAGTCCATCGGTGTCAGGTAGAGCGCATCTTCCACCACGTGATGGATAGATTGGTGTTCGGTGTAGATGATATATTTGTGGGGCACCGCGGACTGCAAGATCTGCTCTAGCGACTTCCATCTCGAGCCGAACCGAAAGAGCAATACCGAGGTGATCTGAGGCCGTATCAACGCGATTTTTTGCTCAGGCGTCAGACTACTATCCGTACCGATTGAAACCGGCGGGGCATAGTCGAGCTTGCGCCCTATCAACTCAGAAACCCCGAGGCCCCTAGCTATCGAAATCGTTAACTCGCCGGCCAACATCTGGACGAGGACTTCTCGGGCAATCTTGTTGAGTAGGGGCCGTTCTACACCACCGCTCAACGGCGTATAAAGCACCCGTTGTGCGAGCTTCGCGGTCTCGAACGCAAGAGTCTGGACCAGAGCGTGGACGTCTTGGTGGTTCGGGTCGAGGCGCCTAAAGGACTGATCCGGCGGCAAGTTTCCCTGAATCATGATCGCCACGTCGGGCCCTTGCGCATGCCGTGTACGGGAGAGCAGACGGCCTTCTTTGATGCAAACGGCCTGAGTGCCGCCAATACCATGGCCAAACCCGACCTCAACGACCCATTTTCCGCTCTCTTTGGATATTAGCTCTAAACGAGACTGCACCTGCACCCTCGTCAGTCGAGCATCCTCCACCGGACTTTGTTTCCATCGGGACTTGTTTAGGTGAAACTCTTCGCGCCCCTGAATCACACTCTGGTAGGAGTAATGCTTCTTATCGACGAGCAATTCGATGGTCTGAATCGCGGTTTCTCCCACAAAGACACCGTCGTAGCGCTGGCCGCTCGAGTTCACGCCTTGCTTAAACCCTGCCCGCAAGAGAATCTCGTTCTCACTGATCATCCCGATTGGCCAATCCTGTGTCACGTAGTTCAGACGTTTGCCTGGCACATCGGATAGCTCCTGAGTCGAAATCAGGCGTTTTTTCTGTTCTGGTCCAACGAGCGCGGGCCAAACCGGAACATCTTTTATCTTCTCCCAGAGGAGCGCATAGCTCGGGGTGATCGTCTTATTTTTCTCTTTTGATAATGCAATTCTCTTCAGAGCAACCTTTACAAAATCTCCCCATTGGTGCTCGGGCGTATTTTCCAACCTATGGACCACGGCACGCGCCCACGCCATACCGACCAGCGACATCACCTGTTCGAAGTGCTGGTCACGAACCACCTTGGAAGCGCCGAGGTCTGTCCTAACCGACTGGCTCTCTACCACGGCCCCAAATGAGTCCCACGGATGGTAGCTCGGCTCTTTGACTTCCTCGATCTTGACGCCGTACTGTTGAAGGTAAAGTAGTTTACCGTGGCTATCATTTAGGGAGAGCACCCCGTCTTCTCGTGGTGACTGGATTGGGACGTGCCATGCGGAATTTGGAAAGGGATCTCTGTTGATGGACTCTTTGTCGATCGTGACCCTGACTTTCGCGAATCTGCAGGATTCTTTTAGGTGAGTCACTTCGGCCAAATTGCCGAAGAGTTGTTCAAAGAACCGACTCACGCCATGCCACGTTCTACCTTCAACTTCGATCAGGGTTCCGACCATGTATTCTGGAGTAACCTCGGTCTCGGACTGCCCCGAAATCTCCAAAGCCAGCCGGTGCTCCCTGCCGCCAGATTCGAATCGGATCTTTTTGGGCTTGAGTCCTTGAATGGTGCCTAGCCCAATCGAGAGGTAGCGCATGACACGGGCTTCTTTGGTGTTCAACGGCGCAAAGGGCGCCTGAACCCAGTCTCGCGCAACCTCCACGGGGACTTCGAGCCCCGGAATCTCGCAGCGCCAAAGGCTTGGTGAGAAAGTGAAGAAAATATCGGCCACACCGCCTAGCTGCGCGGCCCTTACGAACTCGAGCACCCATGCGTGGGGATCCTTGAGGCGGAATTGTTGGAGCTTCTCGCGCGCGGCGGACTCGTCGAGCTTAAAATGTCCCTTAGTCTCGACGATACCTTCGGATCTGAATTCTTCGAGCACGTCCACCTCGTGTTATCGCGGGTTACTGAGGAATCACCCTCACGGACCTGATAGCGTTCGAATCACCTGAAATCTTGCGCGCAGCTTCAATCATCGCCTTAATCTGCGTTTCGTTCATCTGCTGGTCCACAGCGTTAAGGTCGTAGGCGAACTGGTACTTGGGGAAGTCGCGGTGCGACGACTCAAGGTTCGAGAATCCAGCCTCGAAAATGGCATCGGCCACGGCCTTCTTGGTACCCCGCTTGTCCGAGTGGACCACCGAAAGGATGGAAGGTGGCTCAGCACCGTCCACACCGATGGTTTGCCCGGGCGCATACACAGTGTCACGCACAGTTCCGTAGAGATTGAAGAGTCGCGCCGTGTTGGCCATATGTTGCGCGATGCGCGGCTGGGCTTCTTCGGTGGCGGCACCAATATGCGGAGTTGAGACGATCTCAGGCATATCCCCGTACGGATTGGCCCACACGTCCTTCTTTGAGCCAGGCTCTTCTGGGAAAACATCCACGGAGGCGTAGCGGATATGGCCATCGCGCACAGCCCGCTTGAGCTCTTCCGGCTCAAAGAGGAATCCACGGGCGAGGTTCAAGAATATCTTGGGGCTATTCTCGGGCCGGTCGGCTCCCATCTGCGCAAATTGCTGGTAGCTCAAGAGGTGTTTATTCGTGCGCCCCTTGTGGTCTTCAGCGGAGACGTGGACCGTCACGAAGTCTGAAAGACGAAAGACCTCGTCGACGCTCTTGGCAAAGGTCCAGCCGAGCGTGGTGCCGACTTCTCTGGAGAGCTCACGGTTGTCATAGAAGACCACGTCCATCTCAAGAGCCCGCGCCATCTGCGCCACAGCCTTACCGATATTCCCGAGACCGATGATGCCCAGAGTCTTGCCCTTTAGCTCGTAGCGCCGGATGGAGTCTTTGGTCCAACGGCTGTCGCGAGTTTTTTCCACGGCATCGAAGATACGGCGCGAGAGGCAGATGAGCTCTCCGAACACCAACTCCACGACGGAGCGGCCGTTGGAAATCGGGTCGTTCATCACCATGATGCCCTCATTCGCGCACGCGACCTTGTCCACCGAATCATCCCCTATGCAGCAAAGCATCACGGCGGCCAAGTTCTCGGAAGCTGCGAGCACCTCGGCGTCTACCTCAAAGCGGCTGCGCTTAAAGAGCAGGTCGTGCTGGCCATCGCGCAGGCGGTCGATGATGAACTGCCGGTCGAGCGTTGCTGTTTCGGGCAATCTCTCCGGTTCAATCCCCTGCGCACGCAGAAGCTCGTCGAGCTCCGGGTCTGGGTTTTCGATGATAAGCGCCCGCGTAAAGCGAGGCTGAAGGAAACGCACTCCGTCGTGTTTTGGCATCTTCAATGATCCAATTTCAAAAGAACTATTCGTCGGCAATGGTGAGCAGGACGTCACCTACTTCAACTGCCTCTCCTTGGACGGCTTTGAGCTCCGAAATGATTCCAGATTTATGCGCCTTGAGGTCATTTTCCATCTTCATGGCTTCGACGATCAACAGGACTTGGCCTTCGGTAACAGCTTGTCCAGCCTCTACCTGAACAGCCACGACTTTGCCGGCCATCGGGCTCAGAAGCTCAGGACCTACGTCGCGCTTACCGCCAGTTGCCGCCTCCATGCGCTTCTGACGCTCATTGAGCACATGATGCTCAAAGGTCTGGCCTCGCCACTGCACGTGGTAAGTATGCGACTTGTCTTCACGCACATCGAGGTCCCACGACTCGTTTCCAAGCATCAGGTGAAGTCTGCCTGCATCGGGTGCAAACGCATCTACCTGGTAGGTCTTTCCGCTCGGTGCGGTGACTTCGTAACATCCATCCTGAAGCGTCTCGACCTTCCAAACTCGGTCCTCTTCGCCACCACTTACAAAATAATTAGGCATCTTAGGCTCCTTAAATCAGGCGTACGCCGCGAAGTTGTTGGAATCGGCCATATTGTTTCCACGGATTCGCCTTGGCCTGAGGCGCTTGGCCTGAACCCATGGCCCCTTCGGCGACTTCTTCGTCTCGGCGATGTCGCTCAAGCACGGCCGCCAGCTCGGCGATTTCCAACATAGGATTCTCCGATGGCTCGCGGTTCTTGAGATAGTTCGGAACGAATTCCGTGTCGTATCCACCATCCCTGAAGTCTGGGTGGTCGAGAACCTCGATTTGGAACGCGATATTCGTTGCGATTCCACTGACCACGTACTCACCAAGGGCCCGTTTCATGCGGTCGATGGCGTGCTGCCGGTCTTCACCCCAAACAGCGAGTTTGGCGACCATCGGGTCGTAGAAGACGGGGACGGTCGCGTTAGAATAAACGCCTGAATCAACGCGGACCCAAGGACCGGATGGCGCGTGAAGGTATCGAATATGCCCAGGAGAAGGCATGAAGTTATTTTCGGGATCTTCCGCATAAACACGGCACTCGAGCGCGTGTCCACGAGGCTTGATATCGTCCTGACCAAGGGTGAGTTTCTCGCCCGCAGCAATCTTGACCTGCCATCTCACCAGGTCGATTCCGGTCAGCATCTCGGAGATCGGATGCTCGACCTGAAGACGGGTATTCATCTCGAGGAAGTAGAAGTTCTGGTCCACGTCGAGGAGGAACTCGATGGTTCCAGCGCCGACGTAATCCACGGCTTTGGCCGCGGCTACCGCGACCTCACCCATCTTACGGCGCGTCTCGGGAAGAAGAGTGGCACACGGTGTTTCTTCGATGATCTTTTGGTGGCGACGCTGAACCGAACAATCGCGCTCAAACACGTGAACCACGTTCCCATGTTCGTCCGCAAGAACTTGGAACTCCACGTGTTTTGGGTTCACCACATATTTTTCAATATAGACGTCACCATTTCCAAAGGCGGCGAGGGCCTCGCGGCGCGCACCTTCAAATGCTGCGGTGAAGTCTTCTTCGCGGTCCACGCGACGCATACCTTTTCCGCCGCCGCCCGCTGAGGCCTTGATGAGTACCGGGAAACGCATTTCCTTCGCTACCTGAAGGGCTTCTGACGCGTCCTCGATGGTGTCTTTGGTGCCAGGAACCAAAGGCACGCCGGCCTTGAGCATCAGTTTGCGGGCCTCGGTTTTGTCGCCCATCGCCTCAATGGCATGAGGTTTTGGACCGATGAACACCACGCCAGCCTCTTCGCAGGCGCGCGCAAATGGCGCACGCTCCGAGAGAAAGCCGTAGCCAGGGTGAATGGCCTCAGCCCCAGATTTCTTGGCAACTTCCAGAATTTTGTCGATTCGAAGATAACTCTCGGCGCTAGCTGCGGGCCCAACACAGTAGGCCTCGTCTGCATATCTGACATGAAGGGCTTCGCGGTCTGGCTCGGAGTAAACGGCCACCGACTTAATCCCCATTTCTCGGAGAGTTCTCATGATTCGGACCGCGATCTCACCGCGATTCGCCACTAGTACTTTTTTGAACATGCCTCGCTCCACGCGTTTCAAATTGCGGCGGAAACTAGCAAAGGCTCATCCAGACGTCTAGCAGGGATCCGTTCCGAAATTCTGGGCTAGACCGAAAAGATCTCTTCGAAGCTCTTCGCGATCAACGCGCGTTCAAGCAGGTTTTCTAGGACGCCACGGTCATGGCAGCTGGCCAAGTAGTCCGAGTGTTCGGCGGTCATTTGAAAACCGCGCTTTTCGCAGATCTTTCGAATCGCCGACCGGAGTCCTTCTTCGATTCCTTCGGCAATCCCCTTCTCGATTCCTTCTTCAAGTCCCGCCTCCATCCCTCGTTGCCTGGCTCGTTCTTCCATTTCCTGAAGAACATCTAACTTCTGCATATCAACCTCCAAACACCGCCTCCGCCACTCTAAGGTGGAGGCCTCAAAGAGTGTAACAAATATTGCTCGAAATTCACGCTCATCCAACTCGCAGGTCCTTTCGGGTCTTGCTCGTCCTTCGATGCCTAACCACCTCAGGATCACGGATATGTTTGCGTCCACCAACAATTCTAGTTTCGCATGTTCTTTTGAAACCATAATGACCTCGAAGAAGAAACCTCCTTCTTGTTTTCGGCCAAAAATGAAAAGTGTTGCGAATTTTGTTCAGGAAATTTAGATGCCCGGAGATTTGACGGCCAAAGTCAGACCATCTCCGATAGGCACAAGCGTAGGAAATACGCGGGGATCGGAATGGATGAACGCGTTCAGTTCACGAATTGCAGTGGTTTCCGGATCGTCGTACTCGGGATGAGCAACTTGACCACTCCAGAGGGTGTTATCGATCAGAATGAGCCCACCTGGCCGGACCAACTCCAGACATGCTTCGTAATAGGCGCGGTAGTTTTCTTTGTCCGCATCGATAAAGGCCAGGTCGAAAGGCCCTTCTAGTGAGTTTAGGGTGTCGAGGGCTGGGCCGATGTGGACGTGAATCATCGAATCTACGCCAGCCTTTTTCCAAAAAGGTCGGCCCACAGCCACAAACTCCTCTGAGATATCACAGCATACAACCTGGCCTTCGGCCGGCAGAGCCTGTGCCATACTCAGGGCCGAGTAGCCCGTGAACGTGCCGATTTCCAAACAACGTTTCGCGCCAGAGAGACGAATGAGCGACTGCATGAAGGCGCCTTGTTCCGGCGAAATCTGCATATTCGACTTCGGGTGTTCGGCGGTAACCTTGCGCAATTCGCGTTGCACGTCTGTTTCGCGTAAGCCAACGCTCACAAGATAGGCGTGAAGTTCTTCGCTCAGACCGATAGTTTTTGCTGACATTTCGACTCCCAGGTTTAGATAAAATTATTCTACCGAAAACGCTCCGCGCGGACCTTCTCCTCGTGTCGGTTCCGCAGAAGGTGTTTCAAATTGTGCAGGCGCTTTGGCAGGTGCGGCGCGCCTATCGAGGTTTCGATATTTTTCAAGCAGGTCGGTTTGGCGAGAGCGATTTTCGACCTCGAACCCACCGACAACAATATGCCTGACCGAGGTCTTCAGTTCTAGCGGATCCCCGCTCCAGACGACGAGATTCGCACGGGCGCCCACCTCAATCTGCCCGTATCCCTGCATGCCAAAGACCGCCGCAGGCACGGTGGTCACGGCACGAATCGCGCCGGCATGTGTCATGCCAAAAGCCACCGCATTTCCGGCGATTTGGCGCAGAGTATTGGCTCTGTGAACGTCAAAACTTGAGATGATAATCTCTACTCCCGCCTTCTCGAGGATACCAAGGGCATCCTCGCGCGCTCTAATTCGGTCGAGCTTGGACGGAAGATCTCGAATCGGATTTACGATGACGGGCACCTTTGCCTGAGCCAACTTCTCGGCCACAACCCACGCTTCCGTGGCGCCTGAAATCACAATCTCAATCCCCAACTCCTTCCCGAGTTCGATAGCCTTTTCGATATCGCTCGCACGATGCGCCTCGATGACCACGGGCATTCCTTGTCGCGTCCTCTGAAGCGCAAGGAGGTCGAGCCTGCTCGCACCCAGTTCCCGAGACCGGTTTTGGTCGAAATTTGCCTGGTTTGCGAGGAAGAAGTCCAAGTCTTCATAGACCTCTCTGAGGTGCAGGACTACGTCCGCCCTTGAGGCTGCTTTGTCGCGACTTCCGTATTCGCCGAGGTTCGCGTGCATCGCGAGGTTCGGGTTGATGACGAGAGGTCGCACGGCCAGGTCAAGCCATGCGGATTGCCCCGAAATGATGCCCCCAGCCGGAACGCTAAGCACGGACGTAATGCCGCCAGATCGAATCACGGGGAGGACCGCTGAATCCGGGTTGATGCCATCTGCGGCTTGAAAGGACGCCCGAATTGCGTCTGTTTGACCCGAGGTATGGTCTCGGGTTCCAGCCACCGACCAAACTTCCACGAGACCAGCTGGCGTTCCCACTTCGACGAGACCTGGCGTCACGATGCATTCGCCGCAATCAATCGTCTTTACGCCCGGCGGGGCAAGAATCACAGTATCAATCGTGGCGATTTTACCGTCCGCGCCGGTCAGTATATTCGTTGTGATGAGCTGCCCGGACTCATCGTAGATTCGGGCATTCTTTATGAGCACTTGAGCTGCAGCCGGTGACGCTACAAGGACCAAAACGATGATTAGAAGTAGGGTTCTCATTGCTGCTCCACCAAAAAGTCGCTCCACGAAGCCTTTGGATTCTGGCGGTCGAACTCCAAAACGCCCTCGACGTAGACGCGTTCCGGGCGCGCATAGACGCTGAACGGGTGATGGGTCCAGACCACGATATCCGCGCGTTTCCCTTCTTCCAAAGTGCCTGTGAGGTGGTCGATGCCGAGCGCCCATGCGGCATTCGCCGTAATCCATCGAAGCGCCTCGTCTTCGGAAACCTCTAACCCGGCTTCCAGTGCAGAATAATAGGCTTTGGCGGCCTCTTGATTGAGCCGTTGGATGCCTATCGCGTCGTCCGAGTGGATGATGGCTTTTGCCCCTGAATCCGCTAGCAAGCCAGCGTTTTGAGGAATCGCATCGTACGCTTCCATCTTAAAGCCCCACCAATCGGCCCAAGTTGAGGTCGCAACATTCCATTCGGCTAAAATATCGCGGATTTTGTAGGATTCTACCGCATGATGAAAAGACCGCACGGGGAAGCCAAATTCATGGGCGAGCTCCAGGATCTGGACCATCTCGTCCGCCCTATAACAGTGGACGTGCGCGAGGATCTCCCCTTTGAAAACACCCGAAAGATGCTCCATGGCGACGTCCCTCGGTGGTGCTTGCGGCTCATCGGTAGGCTTGGCTCCCGGCTTAGCCTTCCACGCCTCATGTTGTGCCTGAAAACGGGCCTGTGCCCGCTGATAGTCTTTCACCTTTAGGAAAATCTGACGAAATGCGGCGTAGGTCCCCATCCTAGTAGATGGACCGCCCTTCTGACCATAGACGCGCTTCGGGTTCTCGCCACACGCCATCTTCATACCGAGCGGTGCGCCCGGAAAAACCATGGCCTGGGCAGACACGGCGGGTCTCATCTGCAGAGTTGCACTGAGGCCACCCACCAGGTTTGCCGAGCCGGGCAGGATTTGTAGGGCCGTGACGCCACCTTTGAGCGCCTCGTAGAACCCTGGGTCTTGCGGCCAAACACTCTGCAACGCGTGAACCTGCCCGGTATTCGGCGACGTCGCCTCGTTGCCGTCTCCATGTCCTTCCACGCCGGGGACTGGATAGACTCCTAAATGAGAGTGAGTATCGATGAGCCCGGGTGTGAGCCAACGGCCTTTCGCGTCAAACTCTTTGGCTTCGGGGGCCTCTATATCCTTTCCGAGAGCGACGATTTTCCCGTCTCGAATCCATAGGTCCGCCTCTTCCAATCGCTCGCCGTTGGCGGTCAGAATCGTGGCGCCTCTAAAGACGATATTCTGTGTCTCGCTCTTGACCGGCACGAGGTCTGGACGCTCCCAGCTTTTGGCAGGCGCGGCGTTGGCGGTAGTCGCTATTTCCGGTTTCTGAGGTGGTGTTGCGCAGGAGCTCATCCCGAGGATTGCTGCGAGCAGGAGGTTGATTCGCTTGGTCATTTGGGGCCTTCGATTTCCACGACAACTGTTCGAAAGTTTTGCCATTTGAAGAGTCGATTCATGACGATCCGATAGTTTCCGTTTTCGCGCACAGACTCCGCGATATCATCTGCCATAAACTGGCCTTGTCTCGATGTGGCATCTGCTATCACGCGGATCTTATAGCTGCGCTTGAGAGAGCTTAGATGACGATCAACTCCTTTGGGGCTCAACATAAATGAGTCGAGTAGGATGCGTTCTCCTGCCTTAAACTTATGTTTAGCGTTGAAGGGAATTGCGTTGCCACCCGAAAAATACTCGGTTTTTCGTTGCTTGAAATCTGTTGCCCTGACGGTGCCTTTGAATCCGTCTGCACGTGCCGCTGTAGCCGCAACTTTGATGTCCAGAAATGAGTCTTTGGTGACCCAGAGCCCGACACATAAGACCAGCGCCGAGAGTAGAAATTGAGCCACGAAGAGCCCCTTAACGGTGCGTGGGAAACGTGCGCGGTAATGCCAGAGACCAACCACAGCGAGAGAAATCATCGCCGGAAACATGAAGACCATATGGCGGATGCTGAAAAACCAGTGAACACAGCTGATGAAGGTGGTGGCCAGGATGACGTAGAGCACGCCCATGCCTGCCCAGAACCGGTCTTTATTTGGTTTCTCAGCGAGTGACGCAGCGTAGGCGAGCACACCGAGGCAAATGACTGGTCCGAGGATGTAGAAACCCGTGATGGTGTACGAGCCAAAATGCGCCGACATCTCGCCTAGATAGTCCAGGCTTATGCGTTTTAGGTTTTTGGAAAAAGTGCCCGTGTAGGCGTCTTTAGCGTTGACCACGAGGCGCCAGTAGACCCAGAGCCCCCAGGGTATGAGCCCCCAAATGCTGAACGCGGTAGACTTGAGAGCAGATACTAACCCCTCACCCCTGAGGCGAATCATATGCGCAATCATCACGCCCGGAATCAGCGGAATCATGAAGAGTCCTTCGGGGCGAGTGAGCATGGCGAGGCCAGCAAAGCCCATGAAGGCGCCTAGATTGCGAGTTTTTGGCTCATAGACCCAGTAGACCGCGGACGCGATGCTCGCCGTAAGAAATAGCGTAAAGGGTACATCAGTCATGCAGCGCAAGGACCAACGCACGACAAGCGGACTGATGGCGGTGAGACCTGCGGCAAGCCATGCTGCGCGTGGGTCGGGCTCGATACGTCGAGTCATGTAGAAGACGGGTATGACGGTGAGCACCCCCGTTACCATGGCAATAAACTTGCCGCTCATCCAGTTTCCAAAGCCGACCCATGTGGCCATATCGATGAGCGATGGCAGCATCGGGAGGCGTCTTCCCGGCCCGTAGAAGGATTGGTCGATAATAAAAAGTTCGTCGGTCAACGGCGCCGGATACCACCAAATCATTGGGATTCGGAGCACAATGAGGGCCAGCACGAAAAACGCGAGAGGGTGTTTCTTAACAAAATTCATTCAATGTGTCGCGCGAATCAGAAGCAGGTTGCCGTGGCGACAGACGTATTCCCCTGAATCGTCAATTCCCAATCACCACAAGCTGTAGACGATGCATGCCGAATTTCGACAACCACGTCAAATGTATCGCTGCTCGCGAAGGAGTCGTTGCGCCTAACCCTCACCACGTCGGTGGGACTCGTGCTGATCGAGGAGCCGACCACACTTTGAGAACAACCGTCACAGCGCACGTAGAGGTCAAAGTCGGTGCCCGGGGCGCTCACAAGAGTAATCGTGGCCGAGAGATAAACGTTCGAGCTTGAATCTTCGACCACGGTGAACTCTACAAACTCTTCGTCATACCAGGAATCTGACAAGGTGTCGGAGCCGGTATCACCGCTGACTGAGCCCAGATAGAGGTTATCCACGAACGAGCAAACTGGGTTGTCGTCCAGATTCGCGTTGTCGATGATGCCGTCACAGTTATCATCCATTCCGTTGCAGCTCTCGGTCTGGTTGAGGTCTGGGTCTTCGTCACAGGCGATTTCACCGGCCACACAGGACGTGGTGCCGTTTTCACAGAGGTCTGAGTCGGGACCGTCACACGCGGCTCCGGCGGCAGGGTCGGCTGAGCCGTCTTCGGTCGCCGGGTTGCAGTCGTTATCGAGTCCGTCGCAGATTTCTGTGGCCGGAAGCACTTCGCCTTCGCATGCGCCCCATTGACCGTTTGCCCCGCATGTTTGAACGCCGTCTTGGCATTCACCTACTTCTCGGGTGACCGAGGTTCCGGAATAACATGCGCGTGTGTCGGATGGCTGGCATTCACAGCCCTCATCGACTTCGCCATCACAATCATCGTCAAGGTTGTTGCAAATCTCGGTTTGTGGCTCGCCAGGCTCACACGTCTGAGCCTGACCGTTCACGCACGTAGCCACGGTGACTTCACAGACGCCCACGCCGCAGGTTGCGTCAAGGAGCCCCTCATCGACTTCGCCGTCGCAATCATCATCGAGGTTGTTGCAGGTCTCGGTGGAGGCGCTGACGACTCCGGTGCACGTGCCCCAGCTTCCTTCCACACATGTGCGGGTTCCTGGGTCACACGTACCTTCCGAGTTTCCGGGGCATGGCTCGGTGACTCCGTCGGTGCACTCGCAGCCAGGCTGCCCTTCTCTGCAGCCTGGGTCTGGCAGGTCCGGTGCCATGTCGGGTTCGTCGGCTCCGAGATCGTTCTTCGGAGGGACATATCCAACGTCTTGAGCGGGCGGAATGCCGCTGTCTGAGTAGTCTAGAGGGAGTTCACCTTCCGCACAGCCGAGAGCAAACACGAAAATCAAAAGGGCGTATTTCATTGGTCACCAATCACAAACATCACCCCAGCATACCTGTGTTCTGTAAAAGTCCCAAATGTCTAAGACGAGAGAGCCCTCTTGGAGAGGGCGACAATCAGGACGGCGCCCACAACGGCCGTCCAAGTCGGAATCTCGCCGAAGAGAAGGACGCCCCACACGAAAGCGAAGACGACTTGAAGGTAGGTGATGGACGTAGCACGCGCTGCCGACTCCAACTGCAGGCCCTGAGTCATGCGAACTTGAGCGAGTTGCGTGCTGATACCCACGCCCAACAAGATGGCGAACTCTGTCAACGTTGGGACCGTTCCCGTCCAAATGGCCCATGGAAGCACCAGAGGCAGCGCCACCATCGGAAACCAAAACACAGTGACAACCGGATGCTCAGTCTGCCCGAGCTTCCTCACCGTGGTGTAGGCAGCCGCACTAAACAACGCACCTCCGACCGCCGCCCAAATCCCAATCGGGTCGTAGGCTGCGCCTCCAAAAAGAAAGCCTGGCCGCGCCACCAAGACCACTCCCACCACGCACAATGCGCTCGCCACAACAATGCCACGCGTGATTTTCTCACCCAGGAAAAACCCGGCCAACAAAGCCACCAAGATTGGGTTTGTGTAGTGAATGGTCGTCGCATCGGCCAAGGGCAAGATCGTCAACGCCGAATAGAAACACACGAGCCCACCCACACCGAGGAATCCTCGCAAGGCCAGCAGATCTTTGCGAACGCCCCACGGCGAAATCCCCTGAGACCGAAGAATGGCGAGGCTCATCGCGAAGGCAACGCTGGTTCGAGCGAGCACGATATGGGACACCGGAACGCTCTGGCCAGCGATCTTGACCAAAACGCTCATCACGCTGAAAAAGAGCGCGCTCTCGACCATATACCTCAGACCGAGAGGATAGGACTTCATCTGTAGAAGCGCTCCATCGCTTCGTCCGCCCAGCCATCGAGAACGCCGAGTTCGGCTGCCAGATGAAGGATGGTGTAGCGGTTTCGGATATTTTTGGAGAGTTTAATGGCGTCTGACGCGCGGCCTTCATCCACGTTCAGTTCTGCATAACGCACGGGGCAGCCGGCCTCACGCAGCTCCGCCTCGATGGACCCGGACGTCCTTAGTCCGGGCTTGATGGCCTCCATCAACTCCGCCCAGCGCTCTTTGACAACGGTCAACCGCGCTCTGAGTTCATCTTGGGTTGGATAGCCGGCCTTCGCGTGTTTGGAGACAGCCTCAAATAAAGGGCCGAAGACTTCTTCCAACCATCGTTCGAACTCGTCCCAGGGTTTATGCGCGGCGACCAGTGCGTCTACGTCTATTCCGGCGGGATCCAACGTCCTAAACTTTTCGTAGAGGAAAGCAGTCGTCAGAGTGCCGACCCCGACCTGACAGCCGTGAAAATCGCACGGAAGGTCAAAGGCATGTCCGGTCATGTCGATATAATGCGAGATCAGGTGCTCGCCTCCGGATGCCGGGGATGAAGATCCCGCCACACTCATCGCGATGCCGGAGAGGATCAAGGAGCCCGTCAAACCTGCAACAGCCTCGCGGTCTTTGAGAGGAAGTCGAGGCGCGACATCGTTGAGCATGTCGGAGCCTTTTTCGATGACTTCGAGGGCTTCTTTGGAGTGTACCGAGCCTATCAGCATGGCTGAGAGTGCCCAATCTGCGTTGGATACTGGCTTACTCAGGAGGTCCCCAAGGCCGCTTTGAATCATGCGTTGAGGGGCTTCGGCCAAGACGTCCAGATCGGCGATCACGACCTTTGGAGCCGTACACGGCACTGTTGTTTTGACGCCCTCGGAGAGCACCGCGGCGATGCCCGAGGTAAAACCATTCATGCTCGGAGCGGTGGCCACACACGCCATTGGCAAATTCAGGCGATGAGCGGCGAGCTTGACCACATCATTGATGGTTCCGGACCCGACCGCCACCCCTGCACCGAATCCTTTTCCGAGTTCTTTCTGGCAAGCTTCCACGCGCTCATCATCGCAGAATGGCTCGGTCTCACCGTCAACCAGAGGCACATCCCACCGCTCCCAGGCTACACCGGCGGCATCGAGCCCAGCAGCCAAATCTTTGCCGGCCGCCTCCCAGGTATTTTGGTCCACGGCTACAAGCCATGGCCTATCGAGCGGCAAGTTCGAGCGCAAAACCTCGGCAGCGTTTTTTAAGGCGCCGGGTTGGACGATGGCCACCTTCGTGTCCACCTTTGCGTCGAAGCGTGTAAGAAGGGTATCAATGGTGCTCTGGATCGACTCTATTTTCGCGTTCATGGTGAAACATGCCTTGGGTTGAAAACTTCCTTGAATGGCTCAATCAGTTCCCGACGTGGGTCGGGATTCTAATACTCGGGCTCGGGGCGCTCATTGAATACGTGTTCCCGCCGTTCCCCGGTGACACGGTCGTGGTTGTGGGCGCGGTGTTGGTCGGCGCCGCCGGCTGGCCGTGGTGGGGCGTATGGGGGAGCGTAATCGCGGGGAGCATCATGGGTTCGATGTTTAACTATTGGTTAGGTCAATGGCTCGTCAATCGGCCAGACGGGCATTGGGCGCGCCGCCTTGTCGAGTCCGAGAAAGTTGCACCGAAACTGGCGAAGATCAAGAGCCACCTCGCCAGACGGAGCACATATTACCTTTTGATGAATCGATTCATTCCCGCGTTTCGCGCGCTGATCTTTTTGGCGTCCGGCATGTCGGGGGTAGAGGCGAGAAAGGTGGCTTTGCTCGCTGGAATTAGCGCCGCACTCTGGAACGCGATGTTGGTGGGAGTGGGCATGGTTCTTGGGTATCACCTCGATGAGCTCGTGGGGTTTGTGACTCAATACACGCGCTGGGTGCTCATCATTCTCGGGGTAATTTTGGTCCTCTTCGTTCTGAAAAGCACGCTTCTCAAGCGCTCATCAGCATCAGAGGAAATCGACCCAAAATAGGTGCCAAAAAGTTGCCACCTGATGGCTGAGGTCCTATAAAGAAAAGCGTGCTGCGGGACCAAAGCGCGGGCACATACAAAAAGAGCACCCATCATTTTGGCGCCCGACGCGCGTCAGGAGGCATTGGCTTTGAACGATAAACGAAGAAGTATAGCACCCTCAACGACAACTCAAGAGCGTGTTGAGCAAGGATTCGAGGGCCTCCTTCCTGAGGAAGAAAAGGCCATGCGTATGCTGCACGGCCTGAGCGAGGAAGGCGATCACGAGCTCCAATTCGCGGTTGGAGCTGATGCGGAGACGCGGCTCAAACTGGCGATGATCGAGAAAGAACTCATCGAGGCATTTTCTCGTACGCCCGCCCCACTCCTCGACCTCGAAGACCGGCACCTCGAAGCCAAGTCGAAGATTATCGACGCCCTCAAGTCGAAGTCCTAAGGGTCGCTCGCGCGCCTTTTTCGCGCGTTTTCCTTGCCATCAAACCAAATCCCAACTACGAAGGTTCATCAGCAATAGCTTTAGATGAACATTGTTAGACGTGCGACATTCGCCACATTAGGGGATTGCCTTGAGTGAAGTTGGTATTGATTGGTTGAAGAAGCGTGGCATCCACGATCCCGCCGTTTTGAAAGCGATGGGTGAGGTCAAACACGCAGACTTTTTGGATAATGGGGAAACCGCTCACGCGCCTGAAATCGCTGCCAAAATGGTACAAGCGATGGGCTTAAAGGACGCCGGGACCGTCCTTCATGTGGGCACGGGTTCTGGCTATATCTCGGCGATTCTTTCGCGCCTTGCAACTTCGGTCTTCTCCGTGGAGAAAGACCAAGACCAGGCCAAGCTCGCCGCGAAGAGACTGGCCGAGCTAGGTTTTAAGAACGTCCAGGTGCTCTACGGGAACACGCTCAAACAATACGCAGCGAACGCCCCGTACGATGGGATCTTGGTCTCAGCGAGCATGAAGGAATTGCCTCAAAAACTGGCCAAACGACTTGGGAATCAGGGAAGCCTCGTAGCGCCATTGATCCAGGGCTCGGGCGTGCAGCTCGTGCGCATGAAACGCTACACCGACTCAAGCTTCAAGGAAGAGTACCTGGGAGAGCTCACGGTGAAGCCTTTGCTGGGCGATATCCTCGTCGAAATGGGTGTGGTGGATAGGCACGAAGTGGAAATGGCGGCGATGGAGGCAGATGTGAAGGGTAAGAAACTCGGTGAAGCTCTGCTCGAAGGCCATTACGTCCAGGAAGGTGATATCTATCAGGCGCTCGCCAAGCAAAACGACATGAAGCTTTGGTCCGCCGAGCAAGTGCTGCGGCATATGGACAAGCAATTCGTCCAGAGCATGCCTCGCGCGTTCATGAGTCATAACCGGATCATTCCTGTGATGAAACATCAGGGAGTGCTGCAGGTTGTGACCTCGGACCCTTATGCACAGGCGCATGAGCTCGCGGCCGCCCTCAACCTTGT
The DNA here is from genome assembly GCF_007993755.1 of Microvenator marinus. Lineage (GTDB taxonomy): Bacteria > Myxococcota_A > Bradymonadia > Bradymonadales > Bradymonadaceae > Allomicrovenator > Allomicrovenator marinus. The sequence goes on along the minus strand of NZ_CP042467.1, from coordinate 4,749,702 downwards.
CACGATCGACCTCGGGCTTATCTCGCCTACTGATTATGAGATTGTGTGGAGCGCGCTCGACCGCAAAGAGCCTCAGCCTGAAGTCGATTTGGGCGCGCCGGCACCGGCGAAGCAGGCTGCTCCGAAATTTGATGCGGAGACGATTTCGTTCTTCGAGGCCCTGCTCAACCAAGCCATCGAGCGCCGTGCGAGTGACGTACATTTTGAGCGTCATGAGGGCGAGGTGCGAGTGAGGTTTAGAATTGACGGCGACCTGCATCCGCAATCGTTTGAGCTCAACGCGGAGCGACTCGGTGGCATCGTCAACCTAGTGAAGGTCAGCGGACGGATGGACCAAGCCGAGCGTACCCGACCTCAGCAAGGCCACTTTCAGCGGCGCCTGGCCGACCGTATCTACGACGTCCGCGCTCGAACACAGATTACGCAGTTCGGCGAGACGGTGACCCTTAGAATCCTTCCTCAGGACCACAGGGTGCAGACTCTTGAGGAGCTCGGATTCCCGGAAGGTTCTGCGGAGCGGCTTCGCCACCTTTGTGACCGACGCTCGGGCCTGATCTTGGTGGTCGGGCCGTCTGGTTCAGGGCGTTCGACCTCGATGTACGCCACGATCGGCCATGTCGCAGAGAACGTGACGCGAAAGGTGATTTCGGTCGAAAACCCTGTGACGTATTCGTTGGCCAACGTCTATCAGATCAAGGTCGACCCTCGTGCCGGATTCGGCGTTGCAGCAGCCTTAACCTCAGTGATGGGAGATGATGCTGACGCAATATTGATTGGAGATATCGACAACGCTGAGCTTGCGCACACGGCGGTCAAAGCGTCCCGTGCCGGACACCTCGTCATTGGCGTCATCACTGGCCGAGACACCATCGACGGTGTGCGTGCCCTGACTGAATTTGGCGTCCCATCCGACACCGTGGCGAGCGAGCTGATCGCGGTGGTTGGACAGCGTCTGGCAAAACGACTTTGTCCTGCGTGCAAGACCGAGACGTCACTAAGCGACGAGCTCTCTGAGGCCATGAACTGGGAAGACGGCAAAGCCTTCAAGTCCAAAGGGTGCGAAGTTTGCGAAGGCCGCGGAACCCGCGGGCGCATCGCTGTCACAGAGTTCCTGGAAGTTTCGCCACGGCTACGATCCGAAATTTCAAAGGGTAATGGCATTGACGCGCTCAGAATGGTAGCGCAAGAAGATGGCGTTACGACTTTACAGATGTCCGCACAAAGGCTTGTAGCGGGCGGAATCATTCCACAAGAGGAGTTGAGATGGACACCAAGTTGGACCCGATGACTCGGGCGCTGTTGGCGGGTTGTATGATCACGGGGCTGCTGGCTTCGAGCTGTGGCACCCCCAAATACTGCGAACAAGGCGCCTTCCCGCGATTCCTTGAGGAAGATTGGCGAACCTACTGCGAGTCATACCTTGACCGCGTTGAAGGACCAGGGAACTACGAGATCGACGAGCTCGCGCGCTTCTTCGGACAGCATTCGGCTAAGTCAAAGGCGATTCGCGACGAACTTCTCCGATACGAAGAGCCCAAGGCGTGTTTCCCCGGGGCTCGAGGAGAGCTTGAGTACCGCCGGCTCGATGCGTGTGCAAAGGATGATGACGGTCAACGCCAGGAAATCGCCAACGCCTTCATGGCGCGTCTCGCCCCCTGGATTGAGGACCAAAAGCTTCGTCAGAACTCACTCGCACCTGCGATTGGTGATGCTGAGCGCGAAGCCACGCGTATCGAGAAGAAGATCACGGAGGCTCATGAGTTTCACGCCGAGATGGATCCGAGCGACTTCTTGAAGTTTACGGACGCCCTCAACGCGATTGAAGGTGAGTATCGGCGTGGGGCCACGCTGGCTGAGGACTGGAGCCGTATCAAGGACCTGGCTTCAAAGTCTGAGACTATCTTGACCGCCATGGAGAACACGTATGGCGCTGACGTTGCTGAGCTGAACGGTCAGTTCAAGGAACTTGGCATGCGTGTGGCTGAGCTCAAGGAGCGTCAACTCTATATGGAGTACGCGGTCTATTCCGTGGGTAAGCCTTGTCCTGACGGCGCACGTGCGAGTTCCGAGCTTCGAACGGCGCAAAAGGTGCTGAAAGGCAAAATTGCTGAGGTTGCCGGAACTAAGCCGCGCGTCTTGGCGCCAGGTCAGGTGGAAGAGCGCGAAGGCTTCGAGTACGAATCGTTCGAGGGCTTCCTTTGCGGCGTGCGTCCTGCTGACGCCCAGTTTGAGGGCCGTCCACGGCAGTGCGGTCTTTACACGTACAAGCTTGAGCGCCAGCGGCCTTCAGGCGAGCGACGTTGGGGCGATTGGGCACTTAGTTCGTTTGAGCAGTCCGGTCCGCGCGAAGGCGTGGAATGCCACCTGATGAAGTAGTGGACGCGGGCTTAGGCCCTGCGTCTCACTCGAACCATCAACACACCTAGGAGGGTCAAGATCAAGGACGCTGGCCCTCCACCCGTCGCACATGACTGGACGTTGCCATTTGACGTAGAGACGAGCGACGGGAACTCAGCAGGTGTTGTCGGATCCGGGTTGTTAGGCACTTCCGGATTCTCTGGATTTTCTGGATTCTGGTTATTGGACGGTATCTCTGGAGTGTTGTTGCCTGGCTCAAGACACGTTCCAGTCTCACATCCACCCGGACAGTTTTCACTCAATGATAGCGTGCCCTCTACGCATTCAATGCGGGTTGCTGCGTCAGCGCAATGGGCGCCATCGGCAAGGTCCCCACACGTCTCGTCTCCGGGCTCCTCAACGGCCACACAGGCACCTTCTTGGCAACCACCGCCGCATACCTCTGAGCCGGCTCCAAACTCCTCGGCACAGTCCACACGCACGTTCGCGTCAAAACAGTAGGAGCCGTCCGCCTTTAGACCGCAGAATCGATCGTAATCGGTAAGCTCGCGTGGTGGAGGCCCACCATGAGTTCCCGTGGCGTTGGTAAGAACAATATCGCTACCGTAATAGTAGTCGAGCATGTCCTGGTACTTCCACCCCACCCTCGCAAGGCATGCCTCGCCGTTCTGCGAAGCACAGCCGCGGTTATGAGGGTTTCTATTGCAATCTGCCGGCACCCAACCGAGTGGCGTCATTTCGATACCACAGCCCGATTTGCCCCAATTGTACGTCACCCATCTTTGAGTTGATGTGGGGTCATTTCCACCGTTTGGCTTGCATGACTCGATTGCGTTTGCAGGGTCTGGATTCGGAGGTATTGCGCCGGCCACGTAGAATGCAGCCACGATATTTCCGTTCCACTCAAGGTACTGCCCCTTGGTCTCACGCGCGGCACGTCGGTGAATCTCGTCGGGTCCGTTCGGCCTGTAAGAACACGAATAGACCTGATCCGCAGTGCTGTTTCGGATGGTGGTCTGGCCCGCCACAAAAATCTTGTAGTAGAGGAACGAGCGCGCCTGAACTGCTTGCGCCTTGAGCGCCTCAAGCGGGGCACCGCCGTTTTCACACGCGACCACGCCGGGAATATAATCTTCCTCGATATTAACCTGCCCAACACCTTCTACGTTGATCGTTGCAGGGGCTTCGAGCGCAAAAAATTGAGTGCGGTAACCCGGCAAAGACGTAACTTCAGCCTCGGTTTGACCGGCATCCGGACCGTCTACACAAGCGCTGAGCGCAAGGAGTGGTGCGAAAATAAGAGCGTAGCGACTGTTCATATTCTCTACCTACAGATGATGTAGGTAAAAGTATGACACTCGAGTCACCAACTTTCAACTGATTAGTGAATTCCTCTCGCGCGCTCTCGTGCAGGGAGGACTTCGAGACATGTGGTCCACCATCCGGTCAAGATGGTCTGAACAAAGGGCTCTGGTAACCCCTCAGCCGCCATCTCAGACGCAAGCCGGACATGGTCATAAGCGAGTTCGTGAAGAGTGATATCAAGCGTGTTGGTATTCACGATGACGTAATCCACGGTGGTCTTCCCGTTATTGGCAGGCCTTCCGATGGCGCCCACATTGACCACCTTCCTTCCGTCTCGAAACTCACGCATCCAGGGGATGCCCGTATGCGTCACAAAAAGAACGTCAGAATCTGACGCTTTTAAGATATAATCCAAGAAGCCTACTGGACTTGTGGACTCCCATAAGAACTCATTGACCCGACGAGGTGAACCGTGGGCCATGAGTATGCGTTTTCCAGCCCAATCGCGACGAAATTCTGGCGCGAAGGACTTTAGGAAATCCTTGTTCTCATCAGATGTATTCTCCAGAGTATAATCATAAGAAATCTGTGCAAAATAATTATCTCTCGGGTCGGTGTATCCGCATGCACAGTCTTCTAGTCTGTTCCCGATACTATGATCGTAATTTCCCTGCATAAGGAAAATGTTCTTGGTATCTCTTAAGTATGGAAATACCTTGTCGGGATGAGGGCCAAAACCTCCGACATCTCCGAGAAAGTAAATCTGATCTACGCCTTCTTTTTCGGCAGCTTCAAGCAGGGCTTCAAGCGCCAAATAGTTGTTGTAAATCCCACCAAAAATCAGGACTTTCATGTCCGACATGAAACCCCCTCAACATGGCATGTATAACACGCGGGGTGGTCGAGCTTGATTGGAATAGCAGCATCGTCAAGACTAATCCCCATGCGGGCTTCAGGCACTTCGATGAGGATTGGACACGGCCAAACACCTTTGGCCGTCACCATTCTACAGCTCGAACACTGAAGATCGTGCTCCTCGCCCTCAAGGAGGTCGCCCTCTACGAGCCGCTGATAGTCGGCATAGCCTTGATCGCGGCGCTCCTCGCGCCCGATTTTGAACGGCGAGAGAAACTTCATGCGAGGTTGTGTGATGCCGTGTTCCGCGAGGAGTTCGATGAACTTCATGCGCCCTTCCACAGCCGAAAGGTCGGCATGGCAGGTGGTCACGGTGATGACTGGATTGATGCCGGCGTTCCAGAGGAGCTCGACGGACGCGATGATTTTGTCAAACGTCTTTCGGCCGCGAATGGCGTCGTTTTCTTTGGGAGTAGTTCCGTCCAGGGACACGCGCAAATCGAGGCTGTATTTGGCAGTTTTGAACTTGTGCGCGAGCCAGTCGGCCATCTCCGGAGTGATGAGAATGCCGTTGGTCAGGATGTTGAGCGGCGCTACCTCCAGACAGAGCTCGATCATCTCCTTGATATCCGGGTGCATGAACGGCTCGCCGCCCGTGAAATATATCTCCTGTACGCCCATCGCGGCCGCGGACTCCACGGCGCCCCGCACATCGTCGAGGCTCATGAAGGGATGGGAGTCGTTCTTCGGCCCACACGAGATGAAACAATGGGTGCACGCGAGGTTGCATAGTGTACCCGTGACCTGCAACCAGAGTGTATCCAGGTGGAGGAAATCCAGAGTGGGCGGGGGCAGGTCTTTTCGGTCTACCGCGCGGAAATCAACTTCGATCATACGTATCTCACTAGAGCTCTTTAGCTTTAGTTGCCTTAACCCTCAAAGAGTTACAAACAAAATTTAGCTGAGCTAGTTGATGGTGACATTCAGGTCGAACATGCCTTCGCTGAATTGTTCGCCGTCCACGATGATGTAGGTTGGGATTCCAGCAGGGGCGTCAAACGTGACGGACTCCTGGACGCCTTCGCCGTTCAGAACCGTACCGGTGACACACGCGTCTTGAGAGCAGTCCACCTTAACGTAGAGCGACGGGTCAAATCCTGCCTCAGGAAGCACCTGCACGGTGTACGTCGTTTGGGTCGCAGGTTGGACTACATAGGCTCGATCCGGCCCGCTGAATCTAGCGTTCGGGCAATTGTCTCCGGAAAAGGAAGCCTCGTAATCATCGGTCGCGCCAACGGTGGTCTGGCCGCTCAAAGCGGCTCCAGCGGTGACATCGATTGCGTCTTGGCACGTGTCTCCTTCCGGCAAGTCTGGCGGCGAATCTGGTTCGGCATCGGGCTCAGCATCCGTCGACATATCTTCGGCAGGCATGTCCTCCTCAGCTGGCATGTCCTCTTCAGCGGGCATATCTTCCACGGGCATGTCTTCCGAAACCGGCATGTCTTCAGCCTGATCGGGCTCAGTGGTGCCCTGGTCTTGCTCGGGCTGATTGAAGTCCGGAACATCCAAGTCCGTCCCCAAATCTGGCGGTGGAACTTCATCGGTGGCGCATGAGGCGGCGAGGAGTGAAAAAGCGAGTAGCAGATATCTAAACATTTTCGGACCTATCATAGGGAACGGGCAAAGAGCCCTGCGTGCACAGCGTTTACAAAGATACCACCAAAAACTAAGCTGCAACCAGTCATTCAGAAATTGAGGTGTTTTATGAAGATTGGGGTTTTGACAGGTGGTGGAGACTGCCCAGGATTGAATGCTGTGATCCGCGCCGTGGCAAAGAGCTTGATGCTTCATTGCGACGCCGAGGTGATTGGATTCAGGGAAGGCTTTCTCGGACTCATTGAGAGAAACGCGGTTTCGCTATCGTACAAAGATGTGAGCGGTATTCTGGCGCAGGGCGGTACCATTCTTGGCACCCACAATAGGGCGAACCCCCTAAGCTATTTTGGGCGTGACGGAGCGGACGTCTCCGATGAAGTTGTGGCGTACTACAACGAGCTCGGGTTGGACGGGCTCGTAGTCATTGGCGGCGACGGCACCATGTCGATCTCTCATGAAATGGAGAAAAAGGGCATGAGGATTGTGGGCGTGCCCAAGACCATCGACAACGACTTGATGGCGACCGACCGCACGTTTGGGTTTGATACCGCGGTTTCGATTGCGACTGAGGCAGTGGACAGACTTCAGACAACCGGACAGAGCCACCGCAGAGTCATGATCCTTGAGACCATGGGCCGCTACGCGGGCTGGATTGCACTGGAGAGCGCGCTAGCGGGCGGCGGGGATATCGTGCTCATTCCCGAGATTCCGTACGATATTGACGAAATTGTTCGGGTTTGTGATGAGCGCGAAGACCGGCAGAGTTTCACCATTATTGTGGTTGCCGAAGGTGCGAAGCCGCAGTCGGGTAAGATGACCGTGCGAGAAACGATTGATGATTCGCCAGACCCTATTCGCCTTGGCGGTGTAGGCAATGTGATTCAGGCACAACTCAAGGGACGCATTGACTCTGAAGTCAGGACCACGATTCTTGGCCATGTTCAGCGAGGAGGCACGCCGACCCCAGCCGACCGCATTCTGGCCACCCAATATGGGGCACATGCATCGGAGCTCATTCGGAGGGGCGAGTTCGGCCGGATGGTGGCGCGTCAAGACGGAAAACTTACGAGCGTCCCACTCTCCGAGGTGGCGAATATGGTCAAGACGGTGCCCCTTGATTCGCCGCTCATCAAGGCGTGTCATGCCGTAGGAATGTCCTTCGGAGCAAAACTATGAAAGTCATTGCCTCCGCCCTACTCACTCTCTTCGTGGTCATCGGCGTGGCGCGAGACTCTCACGCCTGCTCGTGTAAGCCTCAGTCTCGTGGTGCTCAGGTGGATGGCCACAAACTCGTGTTCTACGGCGAGGTCTCGGAGGGCAAGGATGGCGAGCTCGAAGTTAAGGTGGTCAAGAGTTGGAAGGGCACGAAGAAAGGTCGGAAGTTCAAAGTCGGTGCTTCCGAGAGTATGTGCGATTTGGAGCTCGGTGCCGGTAAGTCGTACATGATCTATGCAAATCCGGATAAGAAGACCATTCGTCCTTCCATCTGCTCAGGCACCACAGAGCTTGATTATGTGCCCTACTCTCCTGTTGCATGGGGTATCGGCGAGGACCATCAGTACGGGATGACGAAACGTGAAAAGGCCGCGCAGGAAAAGGCACGCACCAATCTGACGAACGCAGTCTCAAAACGTTTTAAGACGTCGTTGCAATCCTGCCATAAGAAGTTTTGGACTAGCTCCAAGGAGCCTCGTAGCGGCCATGTAGAGCTCAGGCTCCGTTTTGAGAGCAAGAAGCCCAGCGTAGAAATCTCCAAGTTTGAGACGTCGGTGGAAGTTTCGGACGAGGTCAAAGAATGCCTCGTGGAGAAGATGGAGAAGGGCAAGTACCCTAAACATCAAGGCGCCCCGGTAACCGTTCGTGTGTATCGTATTCTTGATGCCCTGGATTCGGTGATGAAGCGGGACCGTACCGATGCAGTCATCGAAGATGGTGCTCGGATCGAGGAGTTGGATTAAGTTTGATCGGCAAATTGAGGTGAACTAGTCTGTATCCGGGACAACTACTAGGGGTTCACGTGCAAAGAATGGGCTTTTTCAAACTTATTGTGATCGGAGCATTTGCTTCAGGTTTCTTGGCTTCTTGTGGGTCATCTGAGGAAGAGTTGGTGCCGTGTGCGTCCTTTGCTGCAGATTCGTGTCCCGAAAGATGCGCGGTCTTGGATGGTATAGATTTAAGTGCTGACCGGACGGCCGAAGAGCCCACCTGTGATGGGCCTCAAGTTGAGTTTTGTGGGGAGATTCAAGACGGAAGTGCCGTCAGCGTGGTGCTTTATCGTGAACAATTAGAATCTCCTTCTGCCGTTTTGTTCGGAGCCACCTACACGTTGGATGGCTGGGAATCTTGTCCGGTCTTGGAGGAAGCCTATACCGGAGACGAACCAGCTGTGTGCAGGTGTGCACTCTGAATCGCGGCTAGTACGAAAATGGCCAGGTCTGGAAGTATCGTTTGATTCTGAGCCAGATTCCGAGCACGCCCATCGGCTCAAAGATCAAAAATCCGCACACCACCAACGAGAAAATCAGGGTGCTCTGCTGAGCGGATGAAAGCTCGGACACAAGAGGTATGAACGGGCCGACAAGCTCGGCCAGCGGGGTCAAGAATGTGAAGACCAGAGCGCCCGCAACCGCACCAAACACCGTGCCGATTCCGCCCAGAACGATCATCGCGATGTATTGAACGCTCATGTTCATATCGAAGGGCGGCTCGATGGTGATGTACTGCTGTTGAAACGCGAACATGGCGCCGGCTACTCCCGCAAAGAATGAGGAGATTCCGAAGGCCATGAGTTTCGTCTTGAGCGGCTTTACGCCCAGCACGGCCGCGGCCAAGTCGTGGTCACGGATAGCGAACATGGCGCGCCCGATGTTTGAGCGGCGGATGTTCACGCAAGCCATGGCGCAGAAGAAGGCCATGAGGCCGAAGAGCGCATAGAGTTTGAGCTCGAACGAGCCTCCGACCTTGAGGGCCTGCACGTCGTACTCGGCACCAAACCAGTAGTACATGGGGACCGAGGTACCACCCACTCCGCCGGTTTGGGGGATTGTGTGCAGGGTGTGGTTCACGAGGAATAGCAGGCCGATCGTCACGATGGCCAGATAGAGGCCGCGCAAACGCAGCGCAAAGGGGCCAAGCGCGAGCCCCACTAACGCGGCCATGGCGCCCGAAATCGGGATCAGGAGCCAAAAGGGGAGCTCGAATTCATTGCCAAGCACAGCTGCTGTGTACGCCCCAATTGCCAGAAATGCTGCGTGTCCAAGGCTTATCTGGCCGGCAAATCCCGTGAGAATCATGAGCGCCAGAGCGCCCACGATATGGATGAAACCAAGAGTCGCGATGGTGGTCCACCATGCACCCATAAGCGGAAACGCTGCGAAGACTAAGAGGCCAAAAAACCAGGCGACTTTATGCCAAAAATCTGGCCAAAGCTTGAGGTCGTCTTCGTATCCCGTGATAAGGGCTCGAGTTGGCATCAGACACGCTCCACGTCTTTTTGACCGAACATGCCATGCGGCCTGACGATGAGGAAAACGATCATGACCACGTAGGGAAACACGGCGTGGAAATTGTGCCCGAAGGCGCCCAAATGGGGGTTGATATAGGCTTGTGAGAGGACCTCAAGCACGCCCAGTAGTAGGCCCGCAATCACAGCCCCGCCGGGCGACTCAAGACCGCCGACAATCACGGCAGGAAAGGCCCTCAAGGCAATGTATCCGAGCGTCGGTTCTACTTGTCTGGGGAACATTCCGAGGAAGATGCCACCTAGGGCGGCCATCGCACCGGCGCTGAACCACGTCACACCAAAAATCTTACCCACTGGAATCCCCAAAGCCAGCGCCACCTCTTGGTCTGAAGCGGTTGCACGCATCGCGATTCCAAGACGGGTGTACTTAATCATGGCGAAGAAGAGCGCGAGCACCACACCGCTCGCCACGATCGCGGCAACCGAGTTGTAGAGGATGCTCGCCTCACCCAGGCGGAGCGCGGCCGAAGTGTCCCATGGTGTGGGCATACCGCGGACGTCGGTTCCCCATGTGGCCATGATGGCAATGCGTAAGATTAGGCCGAGGAAAATCGTGAGGATGATGGTCACGAAGACCGGGCGCCCCACCATCGGCCTTAAGAAGACTCGCTCCATGAGTACGGAGACGAGGCCTGTGGCCACCATAGAGGCCACGAGCGCGAGCGGCCACCAGAGACCGAGGCCCGTGAACGTGACCATGATGAACGCGCCAAACGTCAGGAGTTCCCCGTGCGCAAAGTTAAAAACCTGCGAGGCCCTGTAAACCACCACGAACCCCAGCGCCACGAGGGCATAGACCGAGCCAATAGCCAGTCCAGAAACCAGGAGTTGGAGGAAGGTAAACATCAAAGACCCGGGAAAATACCGTACAAAAAGAAGCTAAACGCCGCGATGGCTACCACAGAGTAGACCACCAAAGATTGATAAGGTTTTGGTCGTCTCTCGGAGATGATGCCGCTAAGTCCAATCACCATAGGGTAAACCCAGAATGGGGCAAAGGCTACGAGCTGGGTTTCGCTAAGGTCATTGAAGAAGATGGCGTATGTCAGCACGGCGCCTGAAATCGAGCTTCCGGCGAGGACTCGGTAGATGCGCCGCGCGGTTATACTGGCTGTGGGTTCTGGTCGCACAAGCGCGCCGACCGGCGCTTTGACGAGCGCGGTGGGGTTGTCCAAAGCCTCGAGGGCCGCGCGAGCACTCTTGATGCGCTGCCCAACAATGGGCTCCGCCATCGCGTCCAAGACGCCGCGTAGCGCCGAGTCTGAGACCACTTCGGCAACCTTTACCTTGCCCGTCATTTCGTCCACGGGAAGCTCGTGTGGTGCGCGACCTGAAACGAGGTTCAGGATTGTCATAGCGAGCGCGTAGAGGTCTGAGACGGGCTGGGCGCGGCCCATACTCTGCTCGAGCGGGATAAACCCAAAAGTGCCTACCGTGGTGGAGCCCATCTCGTCGCCGAATCTGAGGCGATCCTGCATGGCGCCAAAGTCGATGAGATAGACTTTGGAGTCGGGTCCTAAGATGAGGTTCTTAGGGTGGATATCGCGGTGAATCACGGGCGGCGAGAGCTCGTGCAGGTAGGCCAGAACTTCCAAACTTTGACGCAGGATGGAGCGTATCTCAGCCGGTTCAAGGTGGGTTTTCTCAGCGCGCAATTGGGCGAGTGTTTTCCCTTCGATGAAGCGCTGCACCAGAAAGAGTGCGCCCGAATTCTCAGCCCCTGGTTCGATCGGAATAGCCTTGCCATCAGCCAGTGCAAAGAACTCCACGTAATCCGGGATCTGTGGGTGATTGAGCGACTCGAGCACCTCGGCCTCGCGGTGGAAGAGCTCGAGCGTCTTCCACGAGTCCACTTTGTCCAGGCGAAGCTGCTTGACGACCACGAGCTTCCCGTCTTCATCGGAAGCCTTCCACGTGATTCCGAAGCCGCCTCGCCCCTGCTCCGCTTCGATCAGATACGTGTGTTTAAGTCCTTCAAGGACCTGTCCCGGGTCGAGTTCGAGCATCCTCTACTCCACAAAAAACTCGACCGATCCGAGTGATTCAACCTCCAAACTTACGTGCGAACCCGGCGTGCAAGCGATGGCCTGTGTTGCCCCGCCAGCGAGCACGATCTGCCCGGCGTGTAGGCCCTCGGAGACGGAATCCAGCATGCAGATAAGGGCGGCAAGGGAGCGCAAAGGATGCTCCAGAATTGCAGCACTGCTGCCGGTCTCACGCACCTCACCATTCACCGACATCACCATCCCCAAGTTGGACACGTCCAAATCCGGAGTCGCGATTTTCTCGCCCAGCACAAAGAGAGTGGACGATGCGTTATCGGCCACCACGTCGTTGAGCGTGAACTTGAAGTCTTTGTATCTGGAGTCGATGATTTCAAGCGCCGCACACACGCCTGAGACGGCGCTCAGGGCTTCCTGGCTTGTGACCTGACCGCTGATGTCCCGGCCCATGATAAACGCAATCTCGGGCTCCACGCGCGGGTGGCAATAGCTCTCCTTTTTGAAGGAGCCGCCGGAGGTGAGCTTCATAGAGCTGGTCAGGTGGCCGTAAATGGGGTTGTGAACGCCCATCTGCTCCATCTTCGCCCGTGACGTCAGACCCATCTTCATCCCCACCAACGTCTCGCCGCGGCCGAACCTTCGGCGCATGGAGGCGCGCTGAATTCGATAGGCGTCCTCTATGGTCAGCCCGTCATGTTCCGCAGTGAGCATGGTGATGGGCGTAGATTCCATGGCCGCATCGTCCACGACCCTAGCGAGTTTTTCGACGGTTTCTTGATCCATCATTTCTTATCCTTTTTGTTTTTCCAAAATCTCGAGCGCCACATCTACGATCATATCCTCTTGCCCGCCTACCATGCGGCGTTTACCGAGCTCGACGAGGATATCGCGCGAATCCACACCGAAGCGCTTCGAGGCGCGCTCTGTATGCAGCAGGAATGACGAGTACACCCCGGCATATCCCAACATAATCGCGCTGGAATCGGTCTGGACGGGGCGAGTCATCAAGGGGCGGACCACGTTTTCGGCGCATTCAAGCAAGGGGTAGAGCTCCACGCCTGACTCAATTCCCATGCGATTAAGGACCGCCACCAGAACCTCGAGCGGGCAGTTTCCGGCTCCTGCACCCATGCCTGCGATAGACCCATCAAGGCGGTCGGCCCCTTCCTCTGCCGCGATCACCGTATTGGCCACACCGAGCCCAAGGTTGTGGTGGTTATGAAAGCCCACCTGACATTGAAGTGCGTCTTTGAGCGCGCGGACTTTTTCACGCGTTTCATCCATGAGCAGCGCACCAGCGGAGTCCGTCACGTACACACAATGCGCGCCGTAGGACTCCATGAGCTTTGCTTGTTTAACCAGCTCCGAAGTCTCCAACATATGCGCCATCATCAGGAACCCAACGGTATCAAGGCCCCTCTCGCGAGCGGCCTCGATATGTTGTTTTGAGACGTCGGCCTCGGTGCAATGCGTGGCAATCCGAATGGTGTCAATTCCGGCCTCAATGGCCATATCCATATCTTCTATGGTTCCGATTCCAGGCAGGAGGAGGGCAGCAAGGCGCGCACTCTTGAGCACTTCGCGCACGGCGCGCAGGTACTCCATCTCCGTGTGGCGCGAGAACCCGTAGTTGACCGAGTTTCCATTGAGGCCGTCGCCGTGGCTGACCTCGATAATCTGCACGCCGGCCGCGTCGAGCATGGAGGCCACACTGACCATTTGCTCCAAGGTGTACTGATGCGCGAGTGCGTGCATCCCATCTCGGAGCGTGCAATCGTTTATGATGATTTGACCCATAAGAATCCGAATGAAAACGGTTTCGTACCCCATAGCAGTCGGTTTCGGAAATGTCGATTGGACGCGAGTGGTTCAGATAGTTAGAGTGTCGCGCGCGAGCGATGATTTCGAGGAGACCTGATGCGCTGGTTATTTCTATTTACGTTGTTGTTGGTTGCGTGTGGTGAGGACACCAAAGAGACGCCTCCACCCACTGAAATGGACATGGGCACCGATGTGGCCGAAGAGGAGATGACGGTGGAGCCCGCGCCGATGTGCCCTGAAGAAGGCGATATCTTCTGCGGCGGGCGCTGCGTCAACGGCCAGATCTCCATGGACCATTGCGGCGAGTGTAATAACCGATGCATCATCGGCACCTCGACGTGCAATAGTGGGGAGTGCTTGTGCCTGGCTGGCGGCACCATGTGCCAGGGACGCTGTTACGACACTGAGACGGACCACGACCATTGTGGCGGCTGCGGCACCAAGTGTGCCGCGTCTGAGTCTTGCGTGGACAGTGTGTGTACTTTTATCAACGACCGCGCAGAGGTCCTTGGCGTGCTCGAGTTCACGAACGAAACCCGCGCTGAGCGCCAGGATTGCGGCGTTCACGGTATGAAGAACCCTGTGGGCCCATTGCAGCTCAACACCGAGTTGGGAATCGCGGCGCAGGCTCACGCGGACGACATGGCCGAGAACGATTTCATGGCTCACGAAGGCTCCGACGGTAGCTCGCCTTCGGATCGCGCAGACCGCGCCAACTACCCGGGCCTTGTGGGCGAGAACGTGGCGCGTGGCTACGGGTCACCTTCCGCAGTAGTAGATGGTTGGACGGAATCAGACGGCCACTGCACCAACATGATGTCCGGCGACTATACCGAACTGGGCGTAGGCTACGCCGTGAGTGATTCCGGTGAAAAATTCTGGGTCCAACTTTTCGGCTTCCGTTGAAGAACACGAGGGGGATAGCTTGAGCGCTGACGACCAAGATTTTGAGGCCAAAAGAAAGCTCTTACATTCAGCCGACGCCGACATATCCCTACGGATTCTAGCCTTGGATTCCATCACGGCTCACGACCTTTTCCATGTGGATTTGTTGGCACTCCTCCTAAACCCCGCGGTGCCTGTGGAACTTCGAGCCGAAGCCACAGAGAAATCCGCCGGTTGTCCAGAGCTCGCTCCAATCCTCATGAAATTCTTGGAGCACGGGACCGAGCCGCCGGAGATTCTATTCTGGGCGCTCTATGCGCTCGGAAGCATCTATGCGGGCGATGAATCGGCTACTGACGTCCAAGCTCTGGTAGAACGCTACTTGGAGGATGAACGTGTGGTGGTGGTTGTTCCTCCGACTTCTGGCACGATTGCCCAGGAAGCCGATTGGGCCAGAAGGACCATTGAAGGCGAGAATATTGACCCCGAATGGATGAGCTCATTTAGACACGTTACTCCGTAAGGCACGGGTCGGAGCACGTGGCGGCGTCCAAGAATAGATAGACGCTGTCAATCCCTCCAAAGGTCAAGTCATGTAGAGTGCCACTGTCCATCGGCCAGGCGTAGCCATTTACACTGAAATTTGTGCCGTCCACTGACCAAGTTCCTCCATAAGAGTCAATCTCACAGAGGTCTGCGCCGGCAAGGAAACACGCTGATTCCTCCTCGCATTGCGAAAGCTGCCATTGCACATACGTACCGTCTTCTCTTATCCGCATGATGCTATGAGAGCCGAAATCCGTATCAAAATCGTACACGATCCAGTCCCCCACTAAGTCAGACTCAAGTTCCCCGCTCGGAGCAAACTCGCGCCACTCGCAGAACTCATAGCGATCTGGATAGGTCTCTCGCATATCCGCTTGATCTTCCACGCCCTGGTCTGGAGCGGTTGGTGGAGTGTCTCCGGAGGAACACGCGAATAGGAGCGCTGAAAGGAGCAGATAACGTTTCATCGTGAGAACTCCGAAGCAAGTGCGTTGTTCAGGGTCACTCTCGGCTTGGTTAGTGACGCTGCTTGTTGATGGAGTAACTCCACCATTTCCCATGGACTGATATCAAGTAGATTTAGCAAAAAGCTATCCGGACTTTGCGCCTCAACTCCGTTCGGCATCGGGTGGAAGTCCTTCATGTTGCTCGTCACAACAACCTGAGCTCCTGCCTTTACCGCAACCGCGGTTACATGTCGGTCTTTCTCATCATTCGGCATTGCGGGAATGAGCTTTTCGTACTCACGAACCATCGCCTCGGGAAACGCGTTGCGCATCGCAGCTAAGAGGTTGGCCGCCTGTTCGTCATTCATGTACCCACTGGCGATGAGATTGCGTGTAGCCTCGTCCAATATCTCTTCTGACCAATAGACTTGGTACATTCCTCGTGCTGCGGCGCGAAGCAATGTGTCCCGAAGAGTGAATGGGAAGAGAACGTTGGCATCTAGCACGACGCGAAATGGTGCCGTAACCATCAGTCCTCCGTTGGGATCTCCTGGTAGCCCCCATAATCCTGACTGAGTTGAGCGAGGTCATCCAATGACGCCATTCGGTCCCGGTCACGCTGCCTCGCATAGGCCAACACATCTTCAATTCTTACTCGTCGATGGGTACCAGTCTTGCGAAAAGGGAGTCGTCCATCGTCCAAAAGGCGGACGAAGTACTGTCGCGACACGTTCAGTAGGTTAGCTGCCTGCTGTGTGGTCAGCTCTTTGCCGACCGGTACCACAGTTAACGCATCGCCTCGCGCGAGTACTTCGATTACGCGACCGAGCAAAAGAAGGACCGACGCGGGAAGCTCCGTGACCTCCCCAGACGGACTCACCAATTTGTAGGCAGCTGGCTCCGATTGCTCCAGTGCCCCATGCTTGAGGAGTTTTAACAACGCGGATACGCTTTCTCGCTCTTCCTTTGGAGCGGAAACCGGGTTCATGCGCCGGACTGATTCTTCGAAAGCTGCTGCTGAGTTTGACATAACTAGTCCTCACTGTTCTCAAGGGAAGAGTAGTCATTATTCGACCTAAACGCAACTCTGACACCTGAAGAAAACACGGACGGTCTTTCTGCAATGTCGTTTGCGTTGTAGAAGGTTCACGCACTTTGGAAGCATGGAGTAATAAGCAATGAGGAACCTAGTAATCGCATTCGCGCTTGGGGCGAGTGCCTGTTCGGCGCCGCAATCAACCGAGCCTGAACTTGAAACCAAGAGGCATGAGCAAGGCATGGACCACACTGAGAAACATGGGCACGAAGGCCACAAGGCGCACCACGGCGCGCATGACGGCCACCACCACGCGTTTGACGACCCAGCGAAGTACGCCGAGAGTTGGAATAGCCCTGAGCGCGACGCGTGGCAGCGCCCCGACGAGGTGATTCGCGTGATGGCCATTGAGCCAGGCGCACGCGTGGCGGACTTGGGCACAGGCACCGGATATTTTGTGCCTCACCTCTCAAAATCCGTTGGCCCAAGCGGCAAGGTGCTCGCCTTGGACGTTGAAGAGAGCATGGTGAAGTGGGTGGTGGATGCGGCGGCTGAGCAGGGGCTTGGCAACGTAGAGGCACAGAAGATTCCCTATGATTCTACAGCGCAAGAGCCTGGCTCTTTGGACCGCATCCTTACCGTCAATACGTGGCACCACTTCTCAGACCGCGTTGCTTACTCAGCGCACCTCAAGTCAGTCTTGAAGCCGGACGGAATGCTCGTGGTAGTGGACTTTACCAAAGACGCTCCGAGCGGACCGCCCCCTGAAATGCGGCTCGCGCCGGAGGTTGTGATTTCGGAGCTCGAGGCCGGCGGTCTTGTTGCCGAGGTCGTGCCAACCGAGCTTGAGCGACAATACGTCATCGTGGCCAAGCACCCTGCCCCATGATTCTCCTTACGCTCTCAGTCGCGGCGGTTCTGCTGGCCCTGATTAGCCTACGGGACCGCCATGCGTTGAGTAAAAGCAACCTGGCGTTGCGACTGGGAGCGAGCGTGCTGCTCGTTCTGGGCGGACTCTTTTCATTGGAAAACCTATATCTCTTGGGAAAACTCCTTGGCCGCCTCGCCATGCCAACGGGGCTTGTCTGGCTTTTGCTCTGGGCACTGATCTTCAAGGCTTTTTGGGAGAACCAGCGCAAAGCAGTCTTTGTTTTCTCGGGAATTCTTGTGGCCTACACGCTCGCCGGAAATGTGTGGCTGGGCGGGGTTTTGACCGGGACGCTCGAGGCCGAGTGGATGGACGTGGTGGCCCAAAAACACGAGCCCTTTGAAGCTGTGTTGGTGCTGGGTGGCGGCGCCACCGGAGATGCTGAGTACGCGCAGGTCAATGATGCCGGGGACCGCGTGGTGCTCGGAGCAAGGCTCTATCATCGAGGCCTCACACCTGTGCTCGTTACCAGCGGATCCAGCATTCCAGGGCTCGGTTCGTACGTAGACGTCTCGGAGGCCACAACCGCCATCTGGACAGAACTGGCCGTGCCCGAGAGCGCGATTGTTCGTATGCCGGAGCCCAAGAATACGCGCGAGGAAATCGCCGGCATCAAAGAACTGATGAAGGAGAAAGGCTGGACGCGCGTAGGCCTTGTAACATCTGCATGGCATATGCGCCGAGCCATGAAACTCGCCAAAGATCAAGACGTCAAACTCCACCCCTTACCGGCTGATTTCCGCACCAGAACTGGGTGGGACGGAATCCTGAGCATCGTTCCGGATGCCCATGGCTTCATCAATGTTCAGCGTGCGTGTTGGGAGTATCTGGGCGCCGCCACCGGCCGCTAATCCTACATCTCGTCCAGAGTCTGAATGCCCACGAGTTCGAGACTTGTCTTGATACATTCGGCCACAGCCTTAGCTAAGAGAAGAAGGCCGTTTCGGCGAGTCTCTTCAGCCTCGAGGACCTTATGGCCTGCGTCGTTGTAGAGCGTGCTGAAGGTCTTTGCGAGCTTGTGAGCGTGTTCGGTTACCTTGCTCGGGTCAAGCTGGCGCGCAGCCAGTTCTACGATCGAAGGCCACTCCTTGAGCTCACGCACCACGGCCATTTCCAGCTCCGTTCCGAGCGCCGAGAGTGCGGCAAGCTCTTGGTCTGCGCTCAGCTCTGGCCAACCTCCGCTCTTGCGCTTGATGGACTGAATGCGCGCGTAGGAGTAGAGGCAATAGGGCCCTGTTCGGCCCTCAAACTCGATGGATTTTGCCGGGTCGTACTGGATCGATGAGCGCGGATGGTAGTCCAGAATGAAGTACTTGAGCGCCGCAAACCCGATGACAGGCGCACGTTTCTCAACCTCTTCAGCCGAGACTTCGTGACGCTCCTGAATAGCTTCCGCGGCAATCTCGGTCATATAGTCCATGAGGTCATCCGCATCGACCACCTTGCCCTCGCGGCTCTTCATCTTGCCTTCCGGCAACAAGACCATGCCGTACGAGAGGTGTTCCAACTTGCCCGCCAACTCAGGCCTCAAGACTTCCAAAATCTTGAATAGGACTTGGAAATGATAGTCCTGCTCGTCTCCGACCACGTAGACCATATTGTCGATCGCGTGCTCATCAAAACGAGCCATCGCCGTTCCGAGGTCCTGAGTCATGTACACGGAGGTTCCATCGCGGCGTAGCAAGACCTTCTGACCCTGAAGTCCAAGAGGCTCCATATCGCAAACGATGGCGCCATCATCGAGCTGCTTGAACTTCTGGTCTTGAAGCCCTTTGAGCACCAGGTCCTTGCCCAAGAGATAGGTCTGGGACTCGTAATAAACTTTGTCGAACCCAACGCCGAGGCGCTCATAGGTTTGATCGAACCCTTTGAAGACCCAGCTATTCATGGTCTTCCAGAGTTCCACCACCGCGGTGTCCCCGGCTTCCCACGCCAACAACATCTCGCGCGCCTGGGCGCCGAGGCTGCTCTCGGTGTTGAAGTAGGTATCTTTGAAGTCTTTCCTGAAACGTTTCTGAAGGTCAGAATCTTCTAGACCGGCGATTTCTTTAGCAGGCTGAGCCGCTTTCCACGTCTCGAATCGATCGGCCGCAACACCAGTTTCCAACCACGCGCTGTACTCGTCTTGGAACGCGTTTTCAAAACGCACGTAGTACTTACCGACGAGATGGTCCCCTTTGATTCCCGAGGATTCCGGCGTTTCGCCTTCGCCAAAAAGCTTGTAGGCGAGCATGGATTTGCAGATATGGATACCACGGTCGTTGATGAGGTTGACGCGAGTGACACGATTTCCTGCAAACCCCAAAATCTTGGAGACTGCGGCACCGAGCAAGTTGTTACGCACGTGCCCCAAGTGCTGAGGTTTGTTGGTGTTGGGGGCAGAGTATTCCACCATGAAGTGTGACGGATTCTTCGCCACATCGCGCCCGTAATCCGCACCCTTCGCAAGCGCCTCGCCCACGACGATGGCCGCCAATTTAGCCGGATTGTACCTGAAGTTCACATAGGGCCCGACCGCCAGAGCTTCAGCCACGAGCTCATCTTGGAGCGACGCTTGAATCGTGGCCGCAAGCTCGGCCGCGATTTGTGGTGGTCCTTTGCGTAAGCTCTTCGCGAGCGCAAAACACGGGAAGCCCACATCGCCCATCTCGAGGTTCGGAGAGGGTGCAAGCTTGATGGACTCCGCTGTTTCGGCGTCTACGCCAAGCGACTTTAGACCATTGTCTTTGAGCGCATTGAGATAGGCTTCGATTTCTTGAACGTTCATAGGTGCTCCGGTCGGGGCCAAGGAGCGCGGAATCTAATGTTAAGCCAGACTGGACGTCAAGACTGAGTACTGTGTGGACTCAGAGCGAAAACGGAGAGAGAGGCGGATTCACCGAAATGATTTCTGAATGGTCGATGGTATAGTCGCCAACGAATTGAAGGCGTGCCACCCATTCAAACCTATTACTGCTAAACGACGCTGAGCAGACACCCGGTGCCAAGAACTCGCCACGCCCCACGTAGGTACGACCGGCCTCAAAATTATTGGTGCCGAAGTTGAGGTCCACGGCGATGACGAGGCCAGTCGCCTTTCTCCAGTAATTTCGTTGAAGACCACGATCATTGTGTCTCGGCACCTTAAACCACTCCGTTCCGATAATATGGAACCTCATGTTCTTTGCCTCGAAGTTCTTCGAAGGCGTAAAGCGCACTTCAAACGGCGTCACCTCGTTAGGTGGAAAGTTCGAGGGCTCAATCTCAAACTTGTAGTCCATCGTCCTTCGGAACATGAGGAGCATGGACTCGAAAATGGTGGCCTTCTCAACCATATTTAGGGCGACTCTGTAATGCCCCGGCATCTCCGTAATCGGTCCCGGCTCAAGGTCAAAAAGAACCTGAAGGCGACGCTTTCCCGGCTGGCCCAAGAACCGAATGCCACCGGCATCTGCATCCACGACGATGAATGACTTGATTTCGATATTCGTTCCTTTCGTCGAGAATGGACCGTTGGGGGTGGTGCCAGAAAACGGAACGATATGTTCACCTTTGGAGACCGGTCCGTCCCACACGGTGTGCTTATTCACCCAGACTTCATCCGTGTAAAAGCCCTGAACTTTCCATTCGGGCCCCACCTTGACGGTCATGTGCTCGATATCTTCTTCAGCAATGATCTTGATTCTGCCCCGAATCAATTCCCCGGGAACATATTGGCCACGTTCTAGTTCGGCCCTGAGTGTGTACATAGAGATCCCCTCTATTTGCGAGTTATGGGTGCAAGCTACACTGAGCGTTCGATTTTTTCGAGTCCAAAAATCTGTGTATCAGTCAGATGCACCTCTCAAAAATCTGAGTCCTTGAAGATTACCACCACAATTTTGTGAGACCAGAAGCGCCTAAGACCCTCGCAACACCTAGGCTTTAGCCAATGTGCACAGACTTTAGAGACTCTGGCACCGATCATGCTCTACACTAGTCACATGATTCGACTACTCGCCATATCCCTCTTCTTAAGCGCCTGTGGCGCAGCTACCGAAGAGCCAAAGTCCCCGCAAGAACCGGTGGAGTGGATGGCGCAACATGCCGACTCCTACCTTGAGGACCAGTCATTTAGACGTGCCGCACTCGAGGATTCGCTCTGGATGCCCGAGCTCCCCTACGCCAGAAAACGCCTTGAGGCCTACGCGCTCCCGAACATGGGTTGGGACTTCCTCCCTGAGATGAGCTTTGAGGTCGAGCGAGTGGGCGAAAATCCACGGACCATCAGCTTCGAAGAGGCCAAGCCGACAACGCAAGATGAGTGGTTGGAGCTCGGAGAGCGCGTGTTCTGGGACATGCCGATGCGCCGCGACACCTACCTCGAGTGGTTGGCTGAAAGACCGGAGACTTGGGAGAGTTACGGTATTGAGGCGGACGCTGAAGGTAATATGCGAGGCGTGGTCAGATTTGTGGACGTGACCGGCAATGAGCGCATGGGTATTACGTGTGGCGCCTGTCACGGAGCTAACGGGACGGCAGGACAGGCCAATCATAAGATCGACCTCGGAAAAGCGCGCCACGACTTCGGTCAGTGGGTTGGACGAGACTTCAGCGAAGGACTCGGCTGGGGACCTGGAGCCGTGGACGTCACCGACGATTTTGTGGACGATCCGCTTACAATTCCGCACCTCTGGGGTCTGGACAAGCAAACGCACATCAATAAATCCGGCGCTATCGAGCTCAGCTCGCCGACCGCCCTCGCCATTCGATTTGAGACCCAATACATCGAAGGACACGCGATGATGGCGCGGCCATCGCGCACTCTGACCTGGGCGCTCGCGATGTACGTCTACTCGCTCGAACACGAACCGAAGGCGGATTCAGAAGCGCAGGGCAAAGCGGTGTTTATGGCGAATTGTGCGTCTTGCCATGTGCCGGACCGCGGGTATTCCGGCGGCCTGATCGACGCACAAGGGCTCAACGCCAACCCGATGGCCACAGAGTCTGGCTCGCGTGGAACTGGGTTTTTCAAGATTCCGTCACTCATTGGGGTATCGGATTCAGAGCGGCTTTTCAGCGATGGAAGCGCGACGAACTTGGACGAGGCACTCTTGGGTGGGCACCCGAGCGGCCAAGTCCTTAAAGAGAGAGAACGCGAGGAACTTATTAAATTCCTCAACACTTTGTAGTTAATGTTAACGTTAGAATAAGGAGCACATCATGCGTCATTTACCATTATTTACCATTCTTTTAGCAGCAACCATGTCCATGGCATGTTTGGGAGCCGACGAGAAAGAGAACTGGGAACTGATTGAGAACCAAAATAATCAGAATAATCAGAACAACCAAAACAACCAGAACAACAATAACGTTCAGGTTGACCCGAATGTAGACGTCACAGGGATGTTCGTGAGCGGACACCTCGGAAACTACACGGGTTGCGAGGACGAGGGATACACGCCCGATTCTGGAGCTCGCTCAGGCGCGCCAGAGCCATCAGGGGAAGATGGCGCAGGTCTTTGGGCCGGAGATTGCGCCGAAGACTCTCCAAACTGTGGAATCTCGATGTGTGAGCCTGCACAGCTCACTATCAAGTTGGACAACCTCGGTACCGCTGAGGCGCTGGGAATGACCGTGAGCAAACTCTCCATCTACAACTCGGATGGTGAATTCCTGGCCGACCTACCATTGGAAAGCGTAGTAGATGCTGAAAACAGCGAGCCAGCTCCCGAGTCGCTTCAGGCCGAAGAATCACGCACGCTTAGGATTCAGTTCCAAGGTCCAGCAAATCCTTATGAATTCCTCGAAGACGAGTCTGGTGCGTTCCGCAACTCGGGAACCATGCAGATTACGGTGGAGTTCGAGAACCACGAAGAGGTGATCATCAAGACCGGCGCGCTCTACTCTATCGATAACGTCGCGACCTGATCTCAAGGGTCTAGCGAGAACCCAAGCGTTGCTCCTAGAAAGAGCTCGCCCGTAGCCGGCACGGCATCTAGTGCCATTCCCAAACTCAGATAATTCCAATGAACGCTCCCTCTGAGACCGGCTGTGACGAGCGCGGGCACATCCTCGTTCCGCTCGCAGTCGGCCTCAAAAGTCTCCGAATTCGCCGACCACTTCACGCAGCGCCCAGCGGGCGAGAACTGCACGCCTCCTACGGCATCGATTCCCACCACAAAATCATGAAAATCTCCCGGGCCGGTTTTGTTTCTCCAAGAAAGACCGGGCCCTGCGGCGATGCTAATCCGGTGGTATTTATCGCCGTCATTGACGCGCCACGTCGGCGTATCGGTTTCGGCCGAGAGTTGATCCAGCCCGCCTTGTAGGTCTGACCACCTGGGATTTCGCGCCTGCGTCCAGGCGACCTCCACGCCGCTCCTCAACGAGAATGGCCCAAAATCAGCCGTCTTTGCACCGAGCCTCGCGCCCACCCACGGCACCGTCACTTCGTTCTTAACCTCAAAGCCAATGCCTCCGAAGGCACCGAAATAGTACGCACTATCCCACGAATCGGGCTTCGGCTGGTCAGTCTGAACTTCGCGTTTTACGCTCGCGTCTTGCGTGGTTGCCAAGGGCTCCGATTTTTGCTCCGAGGCCGCCTGAGCCACTGAACTTGGCGAGTTTGACCATAGCGACGACTCTGGCTGATACGCGACCAGCTCACCTTTGACCAACACACTTTGTCCGTCTCCCCAAAACCCTGGAGTTTGAGTTCGTCCCACGGCCTTGGAGAGTTGACGTGTGGTGAACTCATGAGCCTCCATTGCCGTTAGCTGCCCGTCGCCCTGGTCGGCCCAACCGTGGAGCGCTCCCAAGAGTAGATAGGAATAGGCGGGGCGCTCAGCACCAGGCAATGGCCCGGCCACCTGATCAGACGCCGCCGCGGTGAACACGAGCGTATTGGCCGGAACCTCCAAAGGTCTCAATGGCACCACGGGCTGCGTTCCCGGCACCAGATGCTCGCCCTGAGGCGAAAGACCGCTAAAGCAAGTGTCTAGTACGGCCACCGTCTTGGCCTGTTTTCCTTGAGCCAAAACACTTAGCACTTCGCTTCGTTTTACGGAGCGGGCGTCGACGCTCCTGACATTGTTCTGGGCGTCCACACCGAGGAGTGCTCCATCACCTTTGGTATCCGTTGCGCCATGGCCCACGAAGACGATCCACAGCGTGCCCACCCCCTCTTGTTCCGTAAGCCTCTTGGCCTGCGCAAGGATCTCTTCTCGAGTGACATCGGCGTCTCGCAGAGTCACCACATGAGGCACTCCGAGACTCTTGGTTAGGTACTTTTCCCAATCATCTACATTTCGTTTTGCGCCGGGGATATCCGGTAGGTAGGCGTAGTCTTCAACCCCGATCAAGAGAGCCACGTCATTTGCCCCCGTTTTTTCAAGGGCCTCGGGTGGGGGAAGTTCGGGCCACGCGTTGGCGCTCAGCGGCGCCAATAGGAGAGATAGAGCTAGCAATCTAAGTAAATTCATGGGTCACCGCGGAGTTTAGCTACGCGATGTATACGAACGTGCCCTGCGAAAAATTCAACCAAGACTTCGCTCAACTCGTTCATGAATTCCGGACACACGCGCATTTGGGCGTGATGCAGCGAGCTCTACCAAAGGCCAGGGGCCAAAAAGCGCGACCGATGATTTTGCGCGGGTCACGCCCGTG
The DNA here is from genome assembly GCF_007993755.1 of Microvenator marinus. Classification (GTDB taxonomy): domain Bacteria; phylum Myxococcota_A; class Bradymonadia; order Bradymonadales; family Bradymonadaceae; genus Allomicrovenator; species Allomicrovenator marinus. The sequence continues at coordinate 4,724,714 of NZ_CP042467.1, read as the reverse complement.
TAGAGAATCTCACGAGTTAGCAAAGGGATGTCCGCGGGAGGCAAGATCACGGCGATCTTCTGATACTCCGAGCCCTGAGATTTATGGATGGTCATGGCATAAGAGAGCTCGATATTGTGGCGGATCAATCCAATATCCACGGTTCGGTATGTGCCGCTCGAATTCATGAACACCACGCGCTTCTTGGCGTGAGACTCCCCCGGTCGGAGCGTGTAAAGAACAATACCCTGGTCACCATTAAAGAGCCCGAGCGTATAGTCATTCTGCAACATCATTACCGGCTCACCTTCCCAAATCGTCGGCTGTTTCCAGAGGTCTTGAGTGAGGTTGTGCGCACGTCCGTAAGCCTGATGCATAAACTTATTTATGGCTTTGGCGCCCGATGAGTAAACCTGAGTGAGGCAGAGAATTCGGGACTTTGCATAATGCTCGAAGAGGTCGTGCACAAAAAGTTCTACGATCTGGGTAAAACCTTCATCGGTCTCCTGAAAGGTGGTTCTGTCCCTGTGTAATTGCGCTCGGCGTTTACTCAGATCGATATGCTCATCGTACCAGCGGTCTAAAAACGCATAGAGGTCTTGGCGCTGATAGACCGGGGAATCGGGTTGTGGGCTCGGGCAGAAATGGCGCACGCCCTGGAAAACCACGTCGAGCGTTTCCATCTGTTTTGGGGCCTCGAGTACCTCAGATTGGTTGATCCCAGCAGCCAACTTGAGGATTTCACGACCGCCCACGTCCGAGTCTTTGGCGCGTTGACTCGTCTCTAGTCTGGCCGCAGGAAGGCCCATCTCTTTCAGACTCACAAGGTCCCGAAACACCGCACCGGTATTGACCGAGGGTAGTTGGAAGGGGTCTCCGATGAGGATCAGGCGCGCTTCGGGCTCAATGGCGTCAAAGAGAGCATTCATGAGGTCGAGGTCGATCATCGATGCTTCGTCAATGATGACCACCCGCGCCTTGAGCCGATTGCGCGCGTTAAACCTAAATCCGCCCGAATAAGGTTTGGACCCCAAAAGCCTATGAATCGTGCTCGCCTCCTGAAGCTCCGAAACCAAGCGCCTGTCGGCTAGAGACTCGCTCAAGTGGATATCAGGCATACCCGCACGAATCGCCTCCATCATTCGGTTTGCAGCCTTACCGGTAGGTGCTGCGATTGCGATGCTCGATGCATCAAACCCAAGCCGTACCAGCACACGTAGCGCCGAGAGCACCACACCCGTAGTCTTCCCGGTGCCCGGTCCTCCAGAAACCACGGAGAAATTCGACATCACACAGGTCTTGATCGCGAGCACCTGTTCGTCGTTGAGGCGGAACGGTAGGGCCTCCTTGACCTCGTCGAAGGCGCGCTCAAAAGCGCCCGGGTCCACATCGTTTCGAACGCTCTTCAGCCTCTGGACGATACTGCTCACAAGACGCGATTCCCCTTGCCACGTCTGCTCAAGGTAGAGCTTTCCGCCCGACTCGATGACTGGCGAGAATCCCCCGGGAGCCGAAACCAGATTACCAAAACCACCCGATTTCAGACGGAGCTCAAGGCGGCGCCGCGTCCCATTTGCGCCATCGACCAGACCAACCCCCGCCGCTACCAGATTCTCCAGAATAGAGAGCGCGATAGACCCACCAATCTCCAAACACGTGCTTCCCTGCGACCGAGAAATGAGAAGAAGCGTAAGGAGTAGCACCGCGTCCTCGTGCAAACCGTGCGCGCGAAACTCCAGCGTCTCCACGGCGTGGTCAGCCATGTAGACGTGAGCTGGTTCGAGCTGCCATGCTTGAACGGCGATTCCAAGGGCCTCAAGGATCGACGGTGTCTCTTGGATTCGCGCGTCGTGGCGCGCTCTAAGGGTGCCTCCGGGATGCATCATCTCCAACCTCCTGCCAAGAGTTCCGCCCACGAATGTCTATCGGAGCCGGCGAGTTCAGCGTCCATTGTGCTCACCATCTCCCAGGTTGGACGCTCGTAGTAGACCCCTTCGTCGGCACGTTTCATACCGCGCACAAAGAAATAGTAGAACCCACCGAACTTTCGCTCAAAGTCCTCGGCATTGTTAATCCCCAACATCCGAGTAATCGCGAGCGTGTAGATGGTAGCCTGCGCCGGGTAGCTCTCACGCACTCGCCTCGCGAGTTTTCGGCGCGAATAATCACCGTGTTCAAGTACATCGGTCTTCCAGTCAGCGAAGTACATTCGCCCCTGATGCTCAAACAAGAGGTCTACGAATCCCTCGGCGAAGCCTTTGGTTTGGCGCCTCGACGCTCTTCCTTTTTCAGGGATGGGAAACACAAACCTGACTTCGCGCTTTACCCTTGAGGTATCCAAGCTAGAGAGAGGCGAAATCCAGCCGTCAAAACCATCGGCAACGTTGGCATGTAGCGTGCCCCAGAGCATCGCAATCACATCATCCCAGTAGGCCTCAACATCAAACCTGTATTTCTGCATGGTAGTCTCGACGAGTGCCTTTACTTTTGCGTCTTCAGACCATTGCTCAGCCGTGCTGCACGAGGCCGCGAACCTAAAATCTACAAACTCCAGGACCTCGTGAATCATAGAGCCAGCCTTGGTTCCACCCGGCAGGTGGTTGGGCTCAATAAATCCCCATGCATCCGGGTCTTGGACTTCTTCTTCTTCGATCTCCTCCGACTCATCCACCACCTTGAGCTCGGACGTGTCGGCCGTATGATTCGCCTTCAGCTTCGAGTAAGAGGCCATCTGCAGAACCCGTTTTTTAAGTTCCAAGACGTCATTATCGCTCATGCCCGCAGTGGCGAGCGTGGAGGTATGTGGGGGCTCCCAGGACTGCAGTGTTTTGACGAAGTCTGCCGCCTTAGGAATGGCCACCTCCTCAGCATCTGCTGGCCTGAACTCAAAGCAAATCGCGTCGGGAGTTTGGCGAAGTACGTGTTCGACAACCTGCTTATAAAACGCGCCTTTCTTGGCGATATCGGGAAGGTAGAGTTTGGAAATTGCACGGGTCAGCGCCACGTAATATAGCCGCTCGTTTTCGTCTTGGTCATAGGCTTCTTTGTCTCGATCAAAGGCCGAGTTCTTGGCCAGGAACATGCCCGTCTCTCCGTCTTCGCGCTTAAAGCGCTTCCAGCCGGTATGCCCACCACCGCTGCCTTCGTCGTAAACAAAGACCACGTGCGCCTGCAGGCCCTTGCTCGCGTGAATCGTCATGATTTGCACGGCGCTTTGATCGGTCTCAAGCCGTTGTAGATTCACGTCCTGATCGGGGTCCTCCATATTCCCTTCAACGCGTCTTTTCATCCAGGTGGCGAGGTCGGAAATCTCGTATTCGCGCCGTCCTGCCTCTTGAGCGATGAGCTCAAAGAGGTGTTCGTAATTGGTCAGGCTGCGCTCAGAAGAGTCCAAAAGCACGAGCCTACGAATCAGTCCGCTGGTCCTCAGAATCTGGTCGAAGAGGATGGTGTAGAGGCGTTTTCGCGCCAAGATTTGCCACTGGTCCAAAAGCGCCTGATGCCATCCGCCTTCCACAGAATCCACCGATTGCACCTTGTGCAACGCCACGCCAAAAAACGGAGTAATGAGCGCGTGACGGCGTAGAGACCTAGACCTCGGGTCAGCAATGGCGGCGAGCAAGGACGCGATATCTCGCGCCTCGTGGGTCTGAAAAAGGCCCTCTTGCCGGTAGAACGCGAATGGCACGCCGCGTGCTCGAAGCGACTCAGCGATCGCCACACCGTCTTTGCCTCGTCGCGCCAGAACGTAGATATCCGACGGCTTGAGCCTTCTGGTCTTTTCGCCGTCACTCACCACAAGCCCCTCAGGACCGAGAATCCGCGCGATCTCGGCCGCGAACGACTCGCGCATAGCCTGCTTCGGATCTAGGGCGCTCTTGGGGCTCTGAAGAAGCGTGATGGCGGGCTCTCTTCCAGCCGAATTGGTGACGGTGAGCCTTGGTCGCGCACAACTCACGGGTTCGGGATAGGTACTCGGGTCCGAAAAATAGCCCTCGAAGATCTTGTTGTACGCGTCGATCATCTCCTTTGTGGACCTGTAGTTCTGGCTCAGACGGACGGGTTTTCTCTCACCGAGCAGCTCCTCGCAGGCCTTCCGGTAGATTTGAACGTCGGCCCCTCGAAACCCGTAGATCGACTGTTTGGGGTCCCCAATCAGGTACACAACGTGCCGCCCAGTTCCGGCGAAAACGGTCCGGAAAATCCGCCATTGCACGGGGTCCGTGTCCTGGAATTCATCGATGAGCGCGTAGCGATAGGCGTTTTGCATGGCGTCTTTGAGCGGATTCGGGCTCGGGCGGCGAACCACCTCATCGAGCACGCTCAACATATCGTCATACGTGTAGAGCCCTTGCGATGCCTTGATGCGTTTGATGACGTCTTTGACGACCGGCGAAAAGACCTGAACCACGGCCGTTTTGACGAGGTTGAGGAACTCGGAATCCGAATCTCCGGACTCCAAACGCCTCAGAAGCCCTTGTAGACCAGCCTCATCAAAACGCGGAGCTACCGGCGCGTTCGACTCATGCACTTGTTTCAACGTGCTCATGAGCTCTTCGTCAGGACTTGTATGGGCGGGACACGCCTTGTACCAGGCCTCAAGCCAAACTCGGTTCGACGGCTCGACGGAAAAATGCTCTCGCATCAATTCGCCATAGGCGCGCTCAAAGACCTCTTCAGCATCGACGAGCACACCGTTGAAGAGCTGTCTGGTCTCAAACGCGTATCGGCGAAGCCAGTTCTGAGCGAAGGTGTGAATGGTGGAAATCTGAGCGCGGTCAAAGGCGTGCAAGGCCTCTTGCATCCGGTGCACCTCTTGGGTTCCGATCTCCCAATAGTGCTCCTCTTGGCCACGCACACGCGTCTGGCTAGTGGTCGGGTCCACGAGCTTTAAGAGGAGTTCCCGGATGCGCTTCTTCATGTCAGCGGCAGCGCGCCTCGTGAAAGTCACCACCAGGATTTCTTCAACCTTGGCGCCGCGCTCAAGGATCAAGCTGACGTAGAGATGCTCAAGCGTATAGGTCTTCCCGGTCCCTGCGGAGGCCTCGATCACTGTGTGTTCATCGAGCGAAACGCTTCGGGGGCCCGGCACTAGAATTTCGGGTTTGCGATAATATCTCATTGGTCACCCTGCCTTCTCGATAAAGCCTCATTCAGATGATTCAGGGCAGCAAAATAGCGCTGCGCTCGGCCGTGTAAATCCGAAGGCGGACCGTAGGGACGGTAGTCCTTGATGGGGCCGTAAGTGTAAGTGTTGCGCGAGTAGATGTCGTTCTTATCGTCTTCCAAGAGCTTAGAAAACGGCTTTGGATTTCGCTTTTGATCGGCCCATTTTTCAACGACCTCAAGCGGCATCATGTAGCCTTCTTCCGGCTCGACAAGGTCGCGAAGGATGTTCAGGAGTATCTCCATCGCCTCGGAACTGCTTAGCGGCGTAAACTGATAGGTTTGGTTTTTCTCCGCGAGCTGCACGAATGCGGTACGGTGTGTACCGCAAAACTCCGGCATCGCAGAGAGAACTACATGGGCCACATAGGCGTCCATCGCGTACTTGATCTTAGAACTTGAGGCGGTCGCAAACTGCAAGAATCGGGCGCCATCCAAAGGCGGAAGCACTCCAAAAATCTCAATTTCCAGATCTTTTTGCAGTGGAATAGGCGGGAACTCAATCCGCGTCTGTCCGTCAGAAACCTCCTCGTTGATGCTGTAGATTACCGGTGGCTGCATTGGCCCAACTCCAGACTCCCAGCCCTCGAGCACACTCTGAATTCTCGGCAGGTCCATGTCTCGAAATACCCCAGTAGGAAGCTCGCCCAAAACCTCTGCCTTGAAGTCCTTGACTTGAGCAAAACGCTGAGCCACCCCACCCTGCCCTACTCGGCCCGCCACCATCTCTTGGATAAAGAAATCACGCATCAAAACGGTATATCCCCAAACGGCATTACCAAAGGACTCACGATCCTGGAGCACCGGGTCATCGTCGTCGATAAAGCCTAGATGGTGCTTGGCAATTCCTTGCAGCGGTGAGAGCAAAAACGCCTTAATTCGCGAGAGTGACACGCGGACACGTTTGACCTTTCGACGTGGCTCCTCGTGCGCAATCTGGGCGCGTGAGGTGTGCAGACCGATCTTACGATTCAACCAGAAGAGCGTGTTGATTTCTCCGTCACCGAGGGCTCGCGTGAGCTGCCACACGGGCGGCATCACTTGCGCCTTCGACACAAAATGCGCGTGCAAATCGGCGTGGAGCCTCGCGAGCACGGCCTCACGATAGGCCTCTGGATGATGGTTCTGACCCAAACTTTTGTTGCCGGAAAAATAGCCGCATTCCACGTTAAATCTGCGCAGCGGATGGTCCTCGACCACCACATCAAAACGATTGGTGCGCATGATATGCTCGAGTTCAGAGACCACTGACGCGGGCTCGAGCTCATCACCGGTTGTGGCGTCCTTGGAAACCCAGGAGAGGGTCAAGGACTTTCGCGCGGCTAGTATCAGGTGCAGAAATGCGAGCCTGTCTCTCAGATTCGGAGTCACGTCATGAGGCTTCGGTTCACGCTCGCGAAGGTCGAGCGGCTCCGGCAAAAACGAGGAAGGAAACTCTCCCTCGCCGAGCCCCAGCACGAAGATATGCTGGAAGCTGATCCCTTGAATGGTGGATGGCTCCGCGACGCACACGGCATCGAGCGCGAGTCTTCCTGCGCGAGTTTGTACGCGCTCCAGGGCTGCCAGCGCCATCAACGTAGCGCTACGATAGCCAATCTTGGACTCATTGACGTCTTGTTCACCGAGCCTCGCGAGCACCATACCCACAAGCGTGAGCTCGCCGCGCTCGGACTGGTAGGTGTCCATATCGGCACGGTCCGCGCCGACGTAAATCTCTACAAACTCCAGCAGAAGTTGGCTCCACTGCTTAAGCGAGAGTTTCTTCTCGCTGAGCCAAAGCGCGTCGTTAATGAGTGAGCGCGCAAAGAGATTAAACGCAGATGCTGCACCGATTCCAGACTGGTCCACTTCTTCGGGCAAATAGTCGCCGCGATCGGCCTCGAAGAGTTCATCAGTGGTCGCGCGCAAGAAGCTTCCGAGCGCAAGGCGCCTCAGCCCCTGGTCCCAGTTGTAGATATCCTTCTGAATATAGGTCCCAGCGTGCGCCTCATGTGAATGACCGTGGAATATCCCCGTCTTCTCGCACCAGGTCAGCCATGCTTCGGCATTAGCATCCGGGCACTGAATCTGGATGTTTGGGTGCAACAAACACCCAAGAACCTGCGAGCGTGAAAACTCCCCGAGCGGGAGCTCAAAGAGTGCTTGAATGGCGCCGAAAATCCGGCTTTGTTCGTGGGTTCGGCGCCCGGCGACGCTGAATCTAAGGTCGTGAAAGGAGCGGAAAACGGTCTCAATCTGAGCCAGGTACTCGGCACTTTTTTGACCCGCGATCACCACTGCAAAGTCTGAGAGAAAGAGACTTTGGTCCTTGCTCAAGCGTGTCCAAATCGCGTTCGCAACCACCTCGACTTCACGCTTAATCCCGGTAGTCTTGGCCAATATCACACCTTCAGGCGCGAGGCTCGACGCGTAGAACTCCTCTCCACGGATCAACGCCTGCAGGGCACTCAAACTATCCGATTCAATCGGCGGAGACCCTTCAAACGGAGCCATGGTATCCGCGAGTTTATGAAGAGCACTCATGGTCACAGCGACCTTCGGGCCCCAGTAGTGGAGTGCCTTGTCGTCCGAGCCTGATTCGGGGTCAGGCAAAAGACAGAAGTAGTGGACATCAGATAGCCGTTTCAAACGCTCTAAGAACGCGTGATACGAGGCGCTCAGGTGCGGAAACCCAAAGAAATAGAGCCTCTTTGGAAGCACCTTCCTAAGGGCATCATCGGAGAGCAAAGCGAGGCCATTGAAGAGAAAGACGTATCGCTTTGAGTGGGCCTCGATCGCCTGCTCATGGTCGAAAATCCGACGCCAGATGGCGCGCTGCCACCTCTCGGTTTCATCGTCGTAGAGCAATCGCCCCTCGGACCAGGCCTCTAATAACTCCGGGCGAGACCACGCGTAGTCGGTGAAGAGCCCGGCGACCTTGGAAGAGAGTTGGAACGCTCGCGTCTCTCGCGCGATGTCTAGGCCATCAAGCTCCGCAGGCTCAACGTACATGCGAGGGTCTCGAGCCTCCGGACTCTCCAAAAAGTCCTGGTCATTGAGCACCGAGAGCACCAAACTCTGGAGCATATCTGAGTTCAAGACTCTCAGGCGTTCGTCGGCTTTCTCCAAAAGTTTGGTCAAATAGGATTCGAGCCGTGAAAACGTAACATTGGCCGCAATCTGGGAGCGCGAATGGCGTGCGAGCCCCAACTCCAGGAACCCACCGAGGGTTTGATTTGGAGTCAGGACATGAACGTCTTCAAAGACGTCTACTCGCGATGCGTCAATCTCATAGGCCAACTCGCGAACGAGAACCTCCGCATCAGGCCACGCATATAATTTGAACATTTGACTCTCCGGTGTCCCCACCTTATACCCCTGACTCGAGCTGCCGTCAGGATCAAAATGCTACAATCCGAGACATCGGCACGATACGTGCCCGACTTGCCAAACTCGTGAATTTATCGGGCCTGAGCGTCGTCAAAGGGCCGACGAGTTTTTTGGAAAAAGGGAAACATGACACTCATCATCGCGATATTTCTAGGAATCATCTGCGCGCCTGCGTTCTACTTTGTCCTGATGGGGTTGGTTGGGTCCTACAACAATCAGATCGCCACCCGCTTTGGCGTCTTTGCACATAGTGGTCTGACCTACCTCGCCATCGCAAACCTGGCCGTCTCGTTTTTGGCTTTTGTGCTTGTGACTGGGATGATCTTTGTAAACAAACCACTTGAGTACGCAATTGCGGCGGCGATTTGTGGAATCGGCGCCGGGGCAATGCTGCTCTGGGGTGGCAAGACCAATCGAAACCTCGGAGGCCCCTTCGTCCATGCGTTTGGTCACCTTCACCTCTATCAAAAACGCGATAAATGGACGTCAGCGGAGTCATTAAAACGTGCCCGCAAACAGGCGGTTCAATCCCACAACACGCTAGATCAAATGGACCCCGCGATGGCCGCGACCCTCTTCAGTATTCTCTTCGCGATTATGCAGGGTGTGGGAGTAGGCGTGGCACTAGACTACTCCCAAGTCGTAGGCGAATGGGGTAGCACCGCCCTCTTTCTTTTCATCGTGTATATCGGACTTTCGGCCCTACTCTACGCAGGCGCTTCCATGATGGAGCAGGAATACGTGATCGCCGAGCACCGCAAAGAGTTCCAGAACCCGGACGCCTAGGCTAGCTCCTGTCGACGTTCGCCTCGTACGTGATCTTCTTTCCACCTTCACACGTAAGCGCACCCTTTAAGTCTGCCTTCAAAGTCTTTGCATTTTCGTCGTGGAACTTCACCTTGCTCGTCTGGCCTTTACCCGCTTGGCACTTGGTTCCATCGGCCAAAGTCAAAGTCATCATGACCATGGGCGGGTCTGCGCGATTGACAATTGTGGCTTGAATTTGATGGTCTGCTTTGGCCTTCTTGTCAGGAGTCATATCGGCGCCTACCAGTGTCGTGGCCCCAGCGACACTCGTCGCCGTGAGAATACTCCCCTCTAACTTGCCACTCAGATCCCCGTTGTAGCTCACCTTCCATTTTGGCCCCTTATTCTTCAGGACATCTTCCACACCCTTTTTGATGTCTTGCTTGATTTCCTTCTCTGAAGGAACGCCCATCTTTTCGGCCGCGGTTTTAGCGGTGTCTTCAGCACTTTCATTGGACTTGTCGCAAGACACACCAAGCAATAGAGCCATAAAAATCACAATAAACTTCATCAAATCCTCCTCTCAATAATCTGCCTCATTCATAGACGATGAACACATTACGTGCACGTAATATGTTCTAAATAGGCGGAAACCTCGCGACCGAGCGCCTCAAAGAAGGGGAACGAGATGGTGTCGTACTCGTACTGGTCGTCGTTGAGCCGGCCGTCCTCGTTGACGTAGATCGCTGCGCTCACGAAGAGCACGGGGCATTGACCAAGAGGCCGGCGAGGGTCGGAGAGTGCGGCGTTCTCGACGTGAAATCCGAGGGCCCGACCAGCCTTGTTGGTATAGCGAAGGCGCGCTTCCGAAAGCCCCGGCGTCAGCGGCTTAAAGCGCGTCAGTGAGCTCTCAGGCGCGCGGCTCATCGTCTCCAAAAGGAAGTTTCGGCTTGCGAGAGAGAGGCCCGGAAACTCGCCAAAAATCAGGGTTCGGTGAAGCTTTTGGTGGTCTCGCAAATCGAAGGCATTTTTCACGCTGAAATCCATCGGTTCGACCTTCAACTCATTGCTCAGTGGGTCCAAATAGGATTCCCCGATCAAAGTATTCACAGACTTTTCAACAGTGAGAGCTTTACCCTCACGGCGCGGCAAAAGGGGCTCAAAGGCACATGGCCCACCGCGACAAATCTCAATGGCCGGCACGATTCGTTCCTCGTCGAGCGTTCGTTTGGAGAACATGCGGTGGAGCAGGCGAAGTGATGAAAAGCCCTGGCTCCAGAAATATTGGTGGATTCGGTCTGGTCCTGCGAACTCGTAGAGCCGGTTGAAGGCGAGGTTACTGGAGATGATCTGAGTGTCCTCGACGAGCTTCCTGAGCGATGTTTCTGCCGGTTCTGAATCTTGGAAGCGGAGCGGCTCGTCGAGCCCCACGCCAAGTTCTTCGGCCAACCTCAGAGCCTCGAGGCTCGCCACGGTTTTAATCGCGCTCGCCGGGTAAAAATACTCTTCGTCGGCTCGGTAGATCCACTGCGAGAGACACCCTTCCGGGGTCTGAAACGAGACGAGGATTTGTACCCGAAATTTGCCAGGATTTTGGAGCACCGACGCTGGAAGAATCCGAGCAAGGCTGCCGTCGAGGTCGATAACGGGAACTTCAGACGCACAATCGTCGGTCTTCTTTGGTGGTTCTTTTTGTGAGGTCGTGTCCTCGAACTGGACTTGTATTTCTGGGGCCGGCTCGGATCTGGGTTCAGGCGTTTGGCAGCCTGCGAGCAGAACCAACCCGGCGATGAAAGTCCTGAAATTCACCGACTACTCCGGAGCGATTTCGGGCGGAGTCTTGGAGGGTCTAGGCGTTCGCTTAAGTTCGGACACGCCCAGAATTTCTGGGTCATTGGTGCGCCAACCCACGAGAAGTCTGGAGGCGTTTTTCACACGATGAACTTTCATCCATTCGGCAAAGTTCTGGGCGTTTTGCACGTTGTAATGGTAGCGCCCGCCTTCGGGGTACCCGAGTTTCTCCCAAGGCCTGGTCCTCAGGATCAGCGCTTTCTCGTCAAAGGGTTGGTCAATGATATTGCGCCTAAACTGCGGCGTGAAATCAAAGTACTGCTCGGCATTCGAGAGGTAGACGAGGCCCAGCGAGAGTTGGTGATCCTTCAAGACTTTAGCAATTTGCTTCATGGTCTTGTCGGCCGTGAGGTCGCCGCGATAGGCGAAAACACGATTATTGAGCCAGAGATTTCGGATGAAATCGTACTGCTCTTGGTCGGTCAAAAACGTATCAACTTTACGCTCCCGATATTCGCGGACCACAAGGCGCAGCCGGCCCAACACGGATTTACGCGAAATCTTTAGAGACTTCTGGAGAGCCTTCGCGCGCTCTTCCGGAAAATCCTCGGCAATCCATCCTGCAATCTTCTCTTCCTCGGTCCACGTCTTGAGAAAGTCTATGGGATTTTCAACGCGCCTGAAGATCGACCCGTAGATGTCGTGAACGTTTCGAATCTGCTCGTCAAAGTCGAACATCAGGAGAATCGGCGACTTGGACCACGCGGCGATCAGGTAGTTCTGGTCGGTGCCGACGCCAAGATAGATACCACGGTGCTCATCCACAAAAGGCTTGTAGAGATAGTGATGGTTTTCGTTGGAAACCCAGTAGTGGGCGTCGAGGACGAGCGCTTCTGGGAATGGGTCGAGCTCAACCTCGGCAAAGGCATTCTTGAGAGATTCGGGAAGCTGGACGGCTGGATTCAGAGCCTCAGCCACCTGCGCTTCAGTCCACGCGGGCTCCGGCTCTGGCACGGCTTCTGGCTCCGGCTCAGCAACTTCTTCGATCACTTCGGGCGTCTTTTCTGCCACGACCGGCTGCGGAGCTGGCGGCGAGCTCACCACTTCTTCGGATTTGGGGGTCGACCCATTTTTCTGAGCACATGCCATCAAAGACATGGCAATCAGCAAGATCACGATGCGCATCCCGGGCTCCTTCAACGTCCATCAGGGTGTGCTGACTCTCCTACCCGACGAAAGGTTTTTTGACCAGAGTCCCTGCCATGATTTAAGAGAGCGGTGTAAAGCGGTTGACTTGACGAAAGCCTCTTAGTTTCGCAAGCTGCGGCACTTCTATTTAGGCGGTACCAAAATGAAGATACTCAAAGCACTCTCAGAACTCCCCGGCGCCCCAGGTCGCGAAGAACGCGTTCGCGACTATATCAAGGAATTGGTGGCACCCCACGTGGACGAAATGCACACAGACGCGCTGGGCAACTTGATTTGCCTCAAGCGTGGAAGTGCCAAAAAGCCACGCAAGGTGATGGTCGCCTGCCATATGGACGAGATCGCGTTCTACGTTCGGAGTGTGGACGAGAAAGGGTTCATCCGCGTGCACCATGTGGGCGGGTTCGACACGCGCAACCTTTTTGCGCGACGCGTGAGGATCCAGCCTAGAAAAGGCGAGGATATCTTTGGGAATCTGAACCCTTCGGGGCGCCCGATTCACGTGGCTACGCCGGAAGAGCGCAATAAGATTCCGACCACGAACGAGTTCTTCATCGACACCGGCCTTGAGCCCGAAGAAGTCAAAAAGCGCGTGCGCGCTGGCGATCCGGTCACTCTGGTTCAAGATTTCGTAGAGTTCGGCGATCTGGTTTCCGGCAAATGCATGGACAACCGCGCGGCGTGTTGGGTTGGCATCGATACCCTCAAACGCCTCAAGAAGAACCATGACGATGTTTACGTGGTCTTTACGGTTCAAGAGGAGATCGGCGTTCGCGGCGCGATCACGAGCTCCTACGCCATCGACCCAGATATCGGCATCGCCATCGACGTGACGCTCGCCGTGGATACGCCTGGCGTGAGCGAAGATGAGCAGATTACGAAGCTTGGAAAAGGTGTGGCCATCAAAGTGATGGATGCCTATTCGATCAGTGATAATGAGCTCGTCGAGACCTTTATCGAGATCGCGGAGAAGAGCAAAATCCCGCATCAGATGGAGCTTTTGCCTATGGGCGGCACCGATGCTGGAGCACTTCAACGCGCACGTGGCGGCTCAAAAGCCATCACGTTGAGCATCCCGACTCGTTACATCCACACGGTAACTGAAACGCTTCATAAGAAGGACCTGAAGGCCACCTCGGACCTCTTGGTCAAGTACCTCGAGACAAAACCATGACCGAGCGCACCTGGAGATCTTCACGCACCTCGAACCTGGCGCAGTCGTATATCCGCAAAATGACGCGTGAGTGCGACCGCGTGGGCGGCATCAATCTTGGACAGGGCGTATGCGATTTACCTACGCCAACCGAGATCTTGGAGGCCGCTGCCTCGACCATTCGTGCGGACAAGATGAGCACCTATGGGAAGTTTGAGGGGATCGATCCGTTGCGCGAAGCCATCTCGAAGAAGGCCACTGAGTTCAACAAGATCCCGAACGTGGACGCGAACTCGGAGATCGTGGTCACGATTGGAGCCACTGGCGCCTTGAACTGCATTGTTCAAGCCATCTTTAATCCGGGCGACGAAGTCATCATCTTCCAGCCCTATTACGGCTACCACTTGAACACGATGCTCGTGGGTGGACTGGTTCCGAAGTTTGTGGAGCTCACGCCGCCAGAATGGGAGCTTAGCCGCGAGGCCCTGGAAGCCGTAGTCACGGACAAGACCCGCGCCATCATCTTTAGCTCGCCGACCAACCCATCTGGCAAGGTCTACACGCGTGATGAGCTCAAGCTTATCGGCGATTTTTGCAAGGACCACGACCTCCTAGCCATCACGGACGAGATCTATGAGCATATCGTTTCGGAAGGTCACGAACACGTCTCGCTAGCTAGCCTTCCCGGAATGAAAGAGCGCACGCTCACGATTTCAGGGTTTTCCAAAACGTTTTCGATCACCGGGTGGCGGCTTGGTTACGTGATTGCACCTGCACATTTGGCGGAGCCCATCGGCCTAGTGAACGACCTCTTTTACGTCTGTGCGCCTACGCCACTTCAGTACGGAGTCGCGGTGGGACTGGCTGAGATTCCGGCCTCTTATTACGTGGAGATGGCCGCAGATTATCAGAAGAAACGAGACCTCTTCTGCGACGCGCTCAAAGACGCCGGCCTTACGCCACACGTTCCAGACGGGGCCTACTACGTCTTGGCCGACATCACTCGCCTCGGCTTTGATGACGACCGCGAAGCTGCCATGCATATTTTGGAGACAGTGGGCGTGGCTTCGGTTCCGGGAAGTTCATTCTTCACGTCCAAGACCGGCAAGGGCCTGACCCGCTTCTGCTACGCCAAAGACTGGAAAACGCTCGAGGACGCCTGCGTGAGAATCCGGCGCCTGGAGTAGTCCGTGGAGATATCCGTCCTCTTATTCATTGGGATCTTTTGGGCGATGGGCGCTTGGTACTTCTACGGAAAGCATCGGCCCAAAACCAACGACCCTGCGCTCATCGTGCCTAACGCCGACGAACTGGTGGTTAAGACGATCACGAGCGTAAAGAAAGTAGACGATTACCTCGGCTATCCTCACGCCCAAATCAGTTTTGAAGACGAGACGGAGTCGTTGGCGATGGCGCCGTCTGAGATTTTGGAAAAGGTGCTCCCGTGGAGTTTTGAAGCCAAATGGGCTTACGATGCGCCGCTTGGAAGCTCCAAAGCCGCCTTGGAAACCTACCTGAGTGTGCATACCGACGCAGTTTTTCACGAAGACGACGAAGACTGGCAGTGGATCAAAGATGGGCACCATTTCAGCCTGGCCGTTGAAGACGACTGGCTACTCTTCACGATGTCAGACTTTGCAGAGATTCCCGACGAAGAGCCGACCTTGAGCTTTTCGGCATACGATGAAGACGAGTACGAGTACGACTCGGACAATGATTTCTGCGTTGAGGGCCCTGTACTACCGAATTCTAGACGACTCTGGATAGAGCCAGAATTGCTCGAGCGCGAGGAAGCCGACTCGTGGCTCGCCTCCTATCCTCCCGAGCTTCTGCAACGGATTGCGAACTACTGCTATTATGGCGACGGCGAGGTTATAGTGACCAAGTCTACGGTCATCGGCGACTTTGCGGTAGGCTACTGGGACGCGTTGCTGCTCGAGGACGTGATCCACGAAACCCAAGAGATTGCGCGACGGGTCAAAGGACTCTCACCGCTTCAGAGAGATGACCTATGGTAAGATACTCCCCAATTTTCCTTGCCCTGCTCTTCCTCGGTGCGTGCGGTGACGACTCTACGACTACGCCTCCGGACACCGCTGATATGGCTGTGGACCAGGCGCCAGACGCCGAGCCGGATCTTGGGTTTGACGCGGATATGGGCGCCGATTTGCCCGAGGAGATGGGCGAGTTCGTGCCTGAAGAGCGGACGATCTTTGAACAAGGGCCTTATAGGATTGGCTACAAGATCTACACCACGGTCTACGATGCCGTAGGCCAGACTGACCGCGAAATCCCCATCAAGGTCTGGTATCCGAGCATCGACAAAGAAGGAGAAGCGCCGCGATACGCGAGAATCTTGCTTCGCAAAGAAGTGATGCTCGACGCGGAGCCCTACCTCTTGGAGGAAGCTCCGGTGTTGGTTTTCTCACACGGAAATTCAAGCTTTTCGGAGCAGTCCTATTTCATGTCCGAGTATTTCGCGAGTCATGGTTGGATCGTGATCGCGCCTGACCACACGGGCAACACGTTCAGGGACACTCAGGGTGGTATCTCGTTTGAGTCCGGTGCGTGGCGTCCGCAAGATATCACGGCCATGCTCGATCATTTTGAGGGGCTCGACGACGATCCCATCGCGAGCAAGATGTCCGATGATATCGTGATGACCGGGCATTCGTTTGGAGGCTTTACGACTCTGGCCAATGCCGGCTCCGGCTTTGATGTGGACGGCGCGCTGGAAGTTTGTGAGGCCCCTGGCGCACCTAGCGCATGCCAGATTTTGAGCTCCGAAGACGTGGTCAATAAGTTGAGGGAGGGGTTTCTGGACTCGCGCATCAAAGTGGCGATCCCCCAGACTCCTGGCGGATTCCTGCTCTTCCAACAAGGAATCTCTGAGATCGATATCCCTACCCTTTTGATGACCGCAGCCATGGACAACACCTTGCCAGATGAGGAAGAGGGCGCCCCTATTTGGGAGGCGATGGGTCCGAAGTCCATGCGACTCGACCTCGTAGCTGGTGGCCACTTCACCTACTCCAATATGTGCACGGTGCTCCCGTTCATACCCGAGGTGCAAAGCGACGGATGTGGCGAAGAGTTCATTGATATTGAAGTCGCGTTCGAGATCATCAATGCCTACAGCATGGCCTTTGCGCGGTTCCATCTTTTTGGGGACCAAGAGCACCTAGACCTCCTGAACGGTGAAGACGCGCGGTGGGCTGAGCATCTCACTCTTGATTACAAGTCTGAAGCGCTCACGGCACAATGACCCAAAACCCTGAATCAATTGCGGTGGAGACACGGAACGCGTCAGTCAACTACGGCAAAGTATGTGCCGTAGAGTCGGTGAGTTTGGAGATCGCTCGAGGCGAAATCCATGTTCTGCTCGGGCGTTCGGGCTCAGGGAAAACCACGCTATTACGGGCGATTGGCGGCTTTGAGCCACTTCGCCAGGGGGAGGTTCGGGTCAAGTCTAGAGTTGTTGACGCAGCGACTCGGGCGAGCTGGATTCCGCCGGAAAAACGGCAGATTGGGTTTGTGTTTCAGGACTATGCGCTCTTCCCTCACCTCTCGGTGATCGAGAATATCGCTTACGGCGCGCCCGGGACCAAACCTGAGAAGAAAACCGCGGCGTCGGAATGGCTAACGCGTGTTCGCCTGCAGTCCCACGGAGACAAACGCCCTGCGGACCTAAGCGGCGGGGAGCAACAGCGAGTTGCCGTGGCGCGCGCGCTTGCCCAGGGCACAGATATCTTGCTTTTCGACGAGCCTTTTTCAAATCTCGACGCGCACCTGAGAAAGCGGGTTCGGCTCGAAACCCTGAATTTGATCCGCGAGAACAACGCCACGGCCATCTTTGTCACTCACGATTTTGAGGAGGCGTTCGCCATCGCGGACCGCATCAGCGTTCTACACGATGCGCGTCTAGAACAAACGGGTACACCTCAAGAAATCTACGAGACGCCGGCCTCGATTCACGTAGCGCGCCTTTGCGGGCAGGCATCATTCCTCCCGGTGATTGCCGTAGCGGCCGACACGGCCCAAACGGCGCTCGGCGAGGTCAAGATTCGCGGTGCTGCGCTAGAAGGTGGCCTTGTAGTCATCAGGCCTGAGGACCTCAAGGCTATTGCAGCTTCGAGGCCCCAACATCGAATACTTAGCCGGCGCTATCTAGGGTCCTCAGAGGAGTTCGAGGTTGAGGCGGGAGACGCTCAAGTCTTGGTGAGACAGGCCCCCGGGCAAATTCCTGTAGACGCCACCCATGTTGAGCTTGCCTACACAGGGCCGTTTGCCTGCGTGAAGGCTTGAGGCCTTAGTGTTTGTACCATTCGGTATCGTGCAGGAGGAATCCACTTAGAACTCCGACGATGAACCCGCCAAGATGCGCCATCCACGCCACGTACGCGCCTCCGGTCCACCAGCCGAGCGCGTTTAGTAATACCCAAAAGCCAAGGTAAATGACGACCGGGACTCGCCAGCGGATAAAGAAGAAGACCAACCACATCTTTACGCGCGGGAAGAAGAGCAGATACGCCCCCATCAGGCCCGCAATCGCGCCCGAGGCGCCGACCACCGGAATTGAAGGGTCTGCCTGAAATGCCACCTGGAAGAGCGCGCCGCCGATTCCCGCCGTGAAGAAGAGCGCGAGCATCCCAAGCGGGCCGATACGGTCCTCCACGTTATCGCCAAAGACCCAGAGAAAGTAGAGATTTCCAAGCAGATGAATCACGTTGCCGTGGAAGAACATATGCGTGAATACGCCCCAGAGATGGTCACCTTGGCGCACTAAATCCGGTGCGAGCCCGACTAGCTTAAAAAAGGCCAACATGCCTTCGTCGCTGAGCTCCAGGTAGTCCACGAAGTAGAACTGTGCCACCCACATGATCAGAAGCACGAAGACCAGCACATAGGTCATAAAAGGCGGCTGCCTTGGCGGATTATAGACCTCCACGGGGAGACCAGTGAAAATCTGGAAAAGGTAGGAGCCAATCCCGCCTGGTTCCATGGTGTCTTGCGAGGCGAGCACTTGCTCCTCGTGCAACTTGTTTCGCATGTATTGGCGCGAGGCGCGCGGCCCTGATTCCGGGTCGTGATAGAGACTTACGCGCGAGTTCTTCTCAAGCCCACCTGCCCTGTTAGCGTGCTCAACGATCCGCACGAGTTTGTCGCCCTCGCCTTCATCGAGCCAGAGCGAGCCACAGCCGTCACAATGGTCGATGACCACCGATTGCCCGGCGAAGGGGACCTGAAAGCCAGACATCATGCCGTTGCAATTGCCGCAAACCAGCGGCTGGCCGATGGTGCGATGGCCGAGTTGCTTCATCCACAACTTGGGTTCGGCCCATTGCCCCACTGCTCTTGCAATCTGTTCGGGTCCGATGAGCGATCCCATACATCGATGGCAATGATCCACTCCGGTCATATGGTCGTGCAGAAGTGGGTAGGTGCAACGTGGGCAACTCTTGCCTTCCTGATGGTACATATCGCCTCAAAAGCTAACTTAGATGCCAAAAATGTGGGTTAGTCTGAGGCTTGGGTCAAGCCCAATAGCTTGAAGCCAGAAAGTGTGACTAGATGGGCGTTGCGCCCTCGGCGTGTCCCGAGTAGACTCCCGCGTCCACTTTAATGGCGTACTTTGTATGACTGAATCTCCAAACATTATTCCAATCAATATCGAAGACGAAATTCGTCACTCGTACCTCGACTACGCGATGAGCGTGATCATCGGGCGCGCCCTGCCGGACGTCCGAGACGGGCTCAAGCCGGTACACCGCCGCATCCTCTTCGCGATGCACGAGCTGGGTAACCGCTGGAACGCCTCATATAAGAAGTCTGCCCGTGTGGTCGGTGACGTGATTGGTAAGTACCACCCGCACGGTGATAGCGCCGTGTACGACGCCCTGGTGCGTATGGCGCAGGATTTCAACATGCGCCTTCCGTTGGTGGATGGGCAGGGTAACTTCGGCTCCGTGGACGGCGATAAGGCCGCTGCCATGCGATATACCGAAGCCCGTATGGCGCGCGCCGCCCAGGAATTCCTCAACGATATTGAGAAGAACACCATCGAATGGGGCCCGAACTACGACGAATCGCTCAAAGAGCCGCTCGTCCTGCCCACCAAAATCCCGAACCTTCTGGTCAACGGCTCGTCCGGTATCGCCGTGGGTATGTCTACGAACATCCCTCCGCATAACCTCGGTGAGGTGGTGCGCGCGACTCTGGCACTGATTGAAAACCCAGATATGGGCGTGGATGAGTTGATGCAGATTATGCCTGGCCCAGACTTCCCGACCGGCGGCATCATTTATGGCGCAACTGGAATCCGAGAAGCTTACGAGACCGGGCGCGGCATCATCCGCGTGCGGGCGAGAGCCGATGTGGAAGAGGACGAGCGTTCTGGCAAGTCCAGCATCATCGTGACCGAGCTTCCGTATCAGGTGAATAAGGCCAAACTCCTTGAGCGCATCGCGGAACTTGTTCGCGACAAGAAGCTAGAGGGCGTGACCGACCTTCGCGATGAGTCAGACCGTGACGGTATGCGCATGGTGGTGGAATTGCGCCGCGACGTGATGCCCGAGGTTATGCTAAATAACCTCTTCAAGATGACGGCGATGCAGTCCTCGTTCGGTATCATCAATTTGGCGATCGTCCACGGACAGCCAAAGATTATGCCGGTGACCGAGATCCTCAACCACTTCGTGGACTTCCGGCGCGACGTGGTGACTCGGCGTACGATTTATGAGCTTCAACAGGCTGAGGCCCGCGCTCATATTCTAGAAGGCCTGAAGATCGCGCTCGACCATCTCGACGAGGTCATTGCCCTGATTCGCGCGAGTCCTGACGGTGAGGCCGCAAAGACTGGCCTTATGGATACGTTCGGCCTCAGTGACCGACAAGCTCAAGCCATTCTGGATATGCGCCTTCAGCGCCTGACCGGCCTTGAGCGAGACAAGATTCTTCAAGAACTCGCCGAAATCCGGCTCGAGATCGAGCGGCTCAAGGGCATTCTCGCTGATGAAGGCAAGCTTATGGCTGTCATCAAAGAGGAGCTCGAATCGGTTCTGGCGCAATACGAGACCCCACGTCTTACGCAGATCATCGCTTCGGCGGGTGATTTGAGCATGGCCGACCTCATCGCAGAGGAAGCCATGGTCGTGACCGTGACTCACCAAGGCTACGTCAAGCGTACAGCGGTGACGGAGTACCGGGCGCAAAAGCGCGGCGGTAAAGGCCGGCGCGGCATGGCCACCAAAGACGAGGACTTTGTTCAGGATCTCTTCGTGGCCTCCACACACACAGATGTGTTGATGTTCACGTCGATCGGTAAGGTCTACAAGCGCACCGTTTGGGAGCTTCCTGCCGGGTCGCCGACCACGAAAGGCAAGCCTATCGTTCAGCTCTTGAATCTCACGGCCGAAGAGAAGCTTACCGCAATCGTGCCGATTGAAGACTTCGAAGAAGGAAAGTTCATCCTCAGCGCCACGCGTAACGGTATCATCAAGAAGACCGAGTTGATGGCGTACAAGAACGTCCACTCGGGCGGCATCATTGCTCTCGGACTCAAAGATGGTGATGAGCTCATCACCTGCCGACTCGTGGACGAAGGCGACCACGTGGTGCTTGTGTCCAAGGAAGGCCAGTCCATCCGATTCCAAGAGGACGAAACACGTCCGATGGGCCGCGGAGCCTCCGGCGTCTTCGGTATGCGTTTCCGTGAGAACGACGAACTCATCGCTATGGAAATCATCCCCAAAGGTACGCCAGACGAAGGCTCACTCAAGCTTCTGACGGTGACCAAGAAGGGTTATGGAAAGCGCACCGAGCTCGGCGAATACCCGATCCAAGGGCGCGGCGGCAAAGGCGTGATTACCATCAAGACCACGGAGCGCAATGGCGACGTGGTTAGCGCTTGCCTTCTCGATGAGGGTGACCAAATTATCGTCATCACGGACCACGGGCAATTGATCCGTACAAACGCACGCGAGATTTCGGTCTACAGCCGAAACACACAGGGCGTTCGGATCATGAATATCGAAGGCGATGAGAAGATCGTCAGCGTAGCCCGCGTCAAAGAAGAGGATATCGATGACGAGGACGAGGTCACAGCCGTTCCGGAAGGTCAAGTTCCTCCAGAGATTGAAGCCGAAGAACCCGTAGAAGAAACAGATGCCGAACCCGGTGCGGAAGAGAATATTTCTTCCGAAGAGGAGTAGATGAGAGAAGCCGTTGCGTGAAGAGAAACGATCTGGACTAGTAAAGCTTGGCGTCCTGAGTGCGCTTGGCTTTGAATTCGTAGCTTTCACACTCATCGGTGTATTTCTAGGTCAGTGGCTCGACGCGAGGTTCGATATCGAACCCTGGGGGCTGCTCGGATCGCTTCTCCTCGCGATGATAGCCGCCGGAGTCCATGTGGCGGCTATCGCAAAACGTTTTATCCTCGAATAATCCTCGGTCCTCAAACGCTTGAATCCCTCGATCCAACGTGTTAGGAAGCCGCCAACTCTGACGGAGTGCCCACGATGGCTCGCCTCGAAATCACCTTTGTAAAAAACCTGGTATTAAAGACCCTCGTCGTTGGGGCGGTTTTTTCTCTGGGTCTGGGTGTGTTCGTCGGCTGGTGGATGGCGCTCTCAACCGCATTCGGCGGGCTTGTCGCGGCAGCCAACCTCAAGGTGGTGGAGTTCGTAACACGCCGGATGATGGAGGCCGCAGAGAACGGTCATGCTCAGTCGACCTTTTGGTCGATCATTCTAGTGCTAAAGATGCTTGTACTTTTTGGCACAATCTTTTACCTGATTGTCCGCTTGGAACTCGACGCTATTGGCGTGGTTGTGGGTTTCAGCGCTTTTTTGCCAGCAATTGTGTGGCAAGTACTTGTTTCGAAAGACGAATCGTCAACGCAGGATTAAGGCGTTCCTATGGCTGATTATACTTTCTTAGATTTGGTTCCAGGCTATTACGAGAGCGAAGCCGCTCTTGTAGAGTCCATGAAGATCGGTGGACCTCTTTTGAACAAGAGCTCACAGATCGGCTTGACTCATATTGTCTGGAGTTGCCTTGCCTTTGTGATCATTATCGGTGTGGCCCTCGCCGTTCGTGGTAAATTCACGAATCGCGAGACAGCGCTCGTCCCCGAAGGCAAATTCTCATTACGCAACTTTGTAGAAGTCTTGTTCGGAGCGGTGCTCGGGATGATGACGGATATGATGGGCGAGAAAAAAGCCAAAGAGTTCTTTCCGCTGATCGCGAGCCTTTGCGTTTGGATCTTCGTATCGAACTTCATGGGACTTGTGCCTGGTCTTGCGCCTCCCACGTCGAACCTGAACACCAGCTTGGCACCAGCCATCATGGTATTCATCGTTTATAACGTGGCTGGCATCCGTGAGCACGGGATCGTCAACTACCTCAAACACTTCATGGGTCCTGTGATTTGGATCGCACCTCTGATGATCGTCATCGAGCTCGTGGGACACGCCTTTCGCCCCATCAGTCTTGGCGTTCGTTTGACCGGTAATATGACGGGTGACCACATGGTTCTCGGGTCATTCGGTGACCTTGCGTACAGTATTTTCTCGGTACCTGCCTTGCTTCCAATCCCGTTTTTGGCGCTTGGAACCATGGTTTGTACCATTCAAACACTAGTGTTTTGCTTGCTTTCCACCGTGTACATCGCGTTGGCAGTAGAGCATTCGGATCATTAATTAACCTTTTTGGCGAAATTAGCCTTGTTTACCCCTCCCGGGTGCGTTATGAAGCGCGCGTTTTTGGGAGACCTCGATTTAGGAGATCGTTCACATGAAAAAGCTTGTTGCAGTTTTGAGCTCGTTTGGCCTCGTCGCCCTCTTTAGCGTTTCGGCTTTCGCACAAGGTGCAGCCGCAGCAGACAACGTCTACTCGATGTTTGCGATGTTCGCTCTTGGTGCTGGTTTCGCAATCGGTGTTGCCGCTATCGGTGGCGCCCTTGCTCAAGGTCGTGCAGCTGCTGCCGCCCTTGAAGGAATCGCCCGTAACCCAGGCGCTTCACAGAAGCTCTTCACCCCTCTGATTCTCGGCCTGGCTCTTATCGAGTCACTCGTCATCTACGCATTCGTTATCGCGATTCTTATCGTGAACCGAATCGACATGACGATGCTTGCTCAGTAAGACCTACTGAATTCAGGTTTGATTAGAGCCGGTCGCAATAGCGATCGGCTTTTTTTGTTATGAGCCACAGAATCCGACCAACTCAAGGGGTAGACCGAGACGCCCTAGACGTACCTTCGCTAGTAGAGGCTTCGGAGGCTCCTTCGGACATTGCCCTAACGCTCGAACAGGACCGAATCGTCTCGACCCTTCAAGGCCGGTGGGTCGACGAAACCGTTGAACGTACGCACCACGGGTGGTCAATCGTATCCGGCGAGGGGCCCACGCTAAGACTCACCGACCTGAGGATTGCACGGGGTTCTACGATTGAAGACGTGACACCACTCTTGAGAGCGGCCCAACTTTGGGCGTGTGAACATGCAGGGCAATGGGTTGTGGCGCGCCTTTCGCGCACCATGACGTTCGATGAGCTTGAACTCGCACAAAATGCGGCGATTGGTGCTTCCGATGCGTGGCTATTTTGGGCCACGGGGTTTGTACATCTCTATGATCCGGTCTCAGAAGTGGTAGAGTTTGCGTGGCGCAATCCCGCATGGTGAGATTTCTTGGAGAAATGCAGACCTTCCACTATGCTGCTTCGAAGTAGAGTCTCGAAATAAGGTGTTGGCTTGCAAGATCGGGATCTCATATGTTCTAATGCCGGTGTCAAAGTTTCTGACATCACAGCTTGCAAGTGGTCGCGCCATCAGACGTCGCGTTGTCCCTGTAGTGATGGGAGCAAAGATCATCAATGATCGTTCAATGTCCAGCCTGCAATTCCAGGTACCGAATCCGTGAAGCGAATATTCCGCCATCTGGCGGTAAGATTCGTTGCCCCTCTTGTGGGCACAGCTTTGTCGTGTATCCCGAGTCTTCATCGTCTCCTTCAAACGAAGACGATGATCGAACGTCGATCACATCACAAAACGCGCTCAACCAGCTC
The DNA here is from genome assembly GCF_007993755.1 of Microvenator marinus. Lineage (GTDB taxonomy): Bacteria > Myxococcota_A > Bradymonadia > Bradymonadales > Bradymonadaceae > Allomicrovenator > Allomicrovenator marinus. Next base: position 4,700,241 of record NZ_CP042467.1, on the reverse strand, counting down.
GTCAGCGGCATGGCCTCCAATAAGGCGGTAGCGACCGAAGAGCGGACGGAACAGCTCGATAAAGACGAGGTCAATCGCATTCGTGCCCTCCAAGCACTCGCCGCAAAGATGGGCGACGCCGATGATGGCACGTTGGAGATGCAGAACCCGATGAAGATCTGGCAGGAGGCTCAGGATTCATTGCGTCGTCAAGATGAGGAACTCTCCGAAGGCGAAGAAGATTATGATGCGGCTCCAACCGAGGTTGTGAGCGGCGCGAACCTGGCCAATCTCCCTTTCCCTGGAGCCAAGGTCCCAGCACGAGAGCCCGTGGGAGAGAGGGTGGAGCTTAAATCGAGTGCGCCGCCGCTCCCGGCACCGCCTGCGATTCCGAAGCCACCATCGTTGCCGCCACTTCCGAGCGCGCCATCTCAGGACTCGCCTTATTCAAGCGGTCCTTCGCCTTCGACGATGAACCGTCCGCCATCTGGGCAGTTCCCGACTGCAAGGCCGCCTTCTGGCGCGCATCCCACTCCACCAAGCTACGGCCAGCCCGATAGTGGTCCTAGATTTCCGATGGGCTCTGCTCCGCAGCCACCTGCTTATGGAAGTCAAGACTGGGATTCCAACTCGGATGCCTCAAAGGATATCCTCGCAGCGATTGACGAGGTTGCCGGCGACGAGCCGATGGCACCTCCGTCGGCGGCTACTCCAAACCTCGAGCACGGTGGCCCTTGGAAGCTGAAGACCAATTTTGGGCTCACTTACGAGTTCCCAGACAATAAGAGCCTCAGAAGCTGGTTGTCGAGCCGTGATGAACTCGATGGTTACTCCTTATCCGCAGATGGCGAGAATTTCTTTGCGGTCAATCAGTTCACCCAACTTAAATCACGGCCTTCGGTGTCAGGCCAGATACCGTCCACAGGGATGAGTCATCTTGGGATTCAACAACCGTCTGGGCTTGGTAATCTGCCGGGCTCATCCGGCTCGGGACAATACCCATCGGCAAGCACATCGGGACAGTTCCCAACACCGTCCAGCGGTGGATCTGGGCAATATCCGAGTATGGGTGCAGGCACCTCTGGGCAGTATCCGAGCATGGGATCTGGAGGGTCCGGACAATATCCCGCCATGCCTCCCTCAAGCTCCACGGGTGCCTTTACTCCGCCTTCTCAACTTGGTGCGAGCCCAAGCCAGGCGCACGAACAACACCAAGAGGTTATCCAGAATACCTACAGACCACCTTCGCGAGATGCGGGTGGCTCTAAGATCCTCTGGGCCGTTTTCGTTTTGCTCGTGATCGCCTGCGTGGTTCTCGGCTTGCACACGTTCAATATCGTGAATTTTGCGGAGATTCTGGGCATGGAGTCCAAACCGACTCCTACACAGGTGGCTCCAATCGTGGCCCCGGTGGAGTCTATTGACGCCGTGATCGATGAGAATCCTGAGGCAGACATTGAAAACCTGCTCAAAGAGACGCGTCGAGACCTTCGTGGCAAGAAGCTTCAGAGCGCTTTGGACCGCCTGAACACCATTGAGACTATCGCTCCGAATCGAGCTGAAGTCTTCGAATTGCGGGCGGAGGCCTACGAGGCTCTCGGTCAGACCGAAGAAGCTGAAGCTGCTAAGGCACGAGCCGAAGAATTGAAGGCCGCTGGCGAGGGTGCTCCCGAGGAGCCCGGTACTGCCGAGGAGCCAGGGGCCGAAGCTGAAGGCGAGTAAGGTCACTTTCCCCTCGGAACGGCACTAGAAGCTATGGATGTTCGTTGCCCCCAGTGCCAGACACTCTACGAGCTGGAGACCTCTCAACTTAAGTCGAGAGAGATCACGCTCAAGTGTAGCCAGTGTCAGCACGTCTTTAAGATCGAAACCCGTCAGTCTTCGGTGGTTCAAGAGAATCAGCGCCGCTGGATGATTCGTTCAAAAAAGACCGGCGATATTCTCTATGTCTCGAGCTTCGATGTGCTCCATCAGTGGCTCATGCAGGGCAAGGTCCGCAAGAGTGACCAGATATCTCGAACTGGAAAGAAATGGGTCGTGATATCTGAGATAGGCGAGTTCATGCCTATATTCCAGGTCATCGATAGTATTTCGAATCTGATGGGCTCACCTGAGGACTCTGCCATCGCGGCCAGGATTCCGGAACAGGTCATGGCCTCAGCTGTTCCCGCTCCAAAAGTTGCAAACGAGCCGATTGAGCGCGAAGAGGTGACCCAACGCGCACGGCCACCGAGCCCAACACCTGGCCCGCAAGAGCTGCCACCTGGCCCACCCTCCGTGCACCTTGAGGGTCCATTTGCCAAGCCAAAGGAGCCTGAACACTCTCAGGACGAGTGGTCTTTGGGAGCCGAACTTGGAGATTTGCCATCCACCACGTTTGACCAAGAGCTTACGTCTCAGACCGAGCTTCCAAAGTCGGGTGCCGGTAGGGTTGTGTTTGCACTTCTCTTGATTGCAGGCATTGCCGCAGCCGGTGTGTATTTCTTTCAGCGAGACTTGTTGGATCCAGTGCTCGGTCCAGCTAACAATGAAGTTGTGGCTTTGAGTGAAACGCCGTCGAAGGAGAAGGCGGATAAACCCGCTGAGAAGAGTGGGTTTGAAGTGGGCTCTGAGGCGGGTGATAAGGCCCTGAGCGCAGCTTTGAACGCGGCAGAGGAGCAGAACGCGGCGAAGATGAGCGGCGTGATGAAGGCTCTGCGGCCCTCGATTGACCAAGCACTCGGGCTTGCAACGGAAGAAGCAGAGCTCGCAGCAGAAGGCGGGCTGGTCGACTACAAGCTCGAGGAGGCCAAGCAGGCTCTGAAGTACAATCGAACCGCAAAAGCCATTTCGGTCTATGAGGAAGTTCTCAAAAAGGATGCACGCAACGCCGATGCCTACGTGGGCTTAGGTTGGGCCTACCTTCAGGAAGGCGACAACAACGAGGCCGTGGTGAAATTCCAGCGTGGATTAGAGCTCGATGCGCGCAACGGTGACGCATTGATCGGACTTGGGTCGGCTGAGCGCCAGCGTGGCAATCTGGAGGCCGCTATGCGGGCTTACGACCTCTATCTTGGACGGCATCCTCGTGGGGACAAGGTCAGCATTGCTCAGTATCAACTGGATGCACTCAAGAGGCAGTTGGGGCTCTAGACCTCAAACAATTCCGCGAGCTTCGCGCTCATTCCCATCATTCCAAGATCTTTTGAGAGCGCACCGGCGGCGCCAGTGTTTTCTGCCATCTCATCGAGTTCGGCTTGCGCGCGTCCTGAAATCAGGATGACGCGCCCCACGATACCTTTGGAGCGATACGTCTTGACCGGGTCTTGGTCTACGACACCTGGGAGATTAACATCCGAGATGATCCAATCCGCGGCATCTTTGTCGGGCACATCGGTAGCGGATTCAAAAGTCTGGACTTCGGTACCTAGGGATTCGCAAACCATCTTGAGCATTTCACAGATGAGTTCGCTATCGTCCACCACTAGTACGCGAGTCTTATGCAATTCAGACCTCCAGAACTTCGTTCACAAGGCCGAGCAATTTTTCAGCGCCGACCTCGCCTTTGACTAAGAACCGCGTGGCGCCCAGCCGAATCGCCTCTTGAGCGTTTGCGCCTGAGCTCCTCGAGGTCAAGACCACAAAGGGAATGTCTTTTGTGCGTGGGCTCTCTTTCAACGTCTTCAGGAGTTCGAGCCCTGTCATGGCGGGCATCTCAATATCGGAAATGATCAGGTCAAAATCGCGGAGTGCAATCTTGCGGAGCGCGTCCCGGCCATTGTGAGCGATCTCAATATCGTACGGGCCTTCCGAGAGCACGAAAGCAATTGAAGCGGCGATAGTCTCAGTGTCCTCGACGATCAGAACGGAACGTCTGGATTCGGCGCGCGTGGGCACATAGGGCGCATCAACGAGCAAATCGCTGACCCGAGCCACGAGCTCGCCACCGCCGATGGAACCTTTGATCAGGAAGTCGTCCGCGCCAGCAGCTAGGCCTCGCGCGCGATCTTCTTCTGAGTCCAGTTGGGTCAGAAGAATGATCGGAACATCTTCGAGCATCTCGTCGGCCTTCATGGCCTTGACCAGCTCGTAGCCGTCCATGTCCGGCATAGACACATCACTGATCACCAACGAGTAAGCGCCTTTCCTGAGTTTTTCGAGCGCCTCTGAGCCCGAGTTGGCCACATCCACGGGGATATCGAGTTCTGTAAGGATAAAGCCAATACTCGAGGCGATGGTGCTCACGTCATCAACTACGAGAATGCGTTGTTCCAGCACACGAGTATCCGTGGAAGTCTGGTCTCGTCGAAACTCATCGTGGCGGGTCTTAAGCTGCTTGATGGCGAGCTCGAGTTCTTCGATGACGTCATCCACCAGCGCGTCTACGGCTTCGTCCGGATTCTCAATAGTGGACTTCAGAACCGCAAAGGCTCTTAGAATCGGCCTTGTAGGAGAGGCCAAATCTTTGGCTTTTCCATAGGAAACAATGCACTTTTCAAGGGCGCCGGCGAGTCGAGCGATATCGCGGAGCTCGAGCATGGCTGCGCCACCGCGGATAGCGTGGAGGTGTTCCGCGCTGAGCCGAACGGCCTCTTGATTGTCGGAATCAAAGACCCCGTTGATTGAGAGCGAAAGCCCCGCCATGCGTTTTTGGGATTCTTGGATGAAGGAGGCGACGAATCGGTCGAGCCCACTGATCTTCTGAGGCGGCAAAGGAGTCGCGTCAGCTAGCTCCTCAAACGCTCCCAGAGCCTCGGAGACGCCTTTTGCCCAGTCACGTGGCACTTTGCCCTCGTTTATCTCTTGGACGAGCGTCTGGATGCCCAGAGCGATTTGCTGGATACCCTCGGACTTGACCTTCGGGTCTGAAGCGATTTCCCAGATTCTCTCAGCGAGCTTCTCTAGCTCCATAACCCTTCACCGTCGGGGGATCGGACAAAAAGAAACACAAAAAGGCATCCCGCGCAATCACAGGATGCCTGAGAGGTGTTTACATGCGACGAAATTAGGAGTGGTGCGTCGTGTAAGGCAGGAGCGCGATCTGACGAGCGCGGAGGATCTCCTGACGAAGCTTGCGCTGGTTGAGCGCGTTCACTCCGGTGATGCGACGAGGAAGAATTTTTCCAGTCGAGGTCACGAAAAGCTTGAGGAGCTCGGGGTTTTTGTAGTCGATCTTCCAGGCTTTGTTTTGCTCGAAAGGATCGACTTTTTTGCGCCGACGCCAGTTAATTTTTTGATACTTGCTCATGATATAAACCTTATTGGATCACTTGATCTTGGCTTCTACAAATTCAACATGCTGACGAATGACGGGATCGTACTTCTTGAGACGAAGTTTGTCTGGCGTCTTTCGCTTGTTCTTCATGGTTGTGTAGAAGAAGCCGGTCCCGGCTGACGATACCATTCTAATTTTTTCACGCATCATACACCTCTTCACAGACCCTGCAGTGGGCAGGGCGCCGGATAGTATGGAAGGAACTCTTAAGTTGCAAGTGTTTTTTTCTTAGTTTTTCGACTTCTTGGCTTCCAGAGCCAGAAACCCAGAAGAATCGGCCAGATATAAGGGGCAGCACCACTCGAACAGCCCGAACAACCGGCCTCCTCTTCCTCTTCGAGCGGCCCGCCCGGCACCGTCACGTCTGTGCAGGCGTCCCCACGGCCGTCCTCATCCGTATCTATCTGATTTGGATTAGAAATTCCGGGGCAATTGTCAGTCTGATTGGGAATGGAGTCCCCGTCCCTGTCATCATCACAAACATCACCGATCCCATCTTGATCCATGTCTTCTTGGTCTGAATTCGGAGCATCTGGGCAGTTATCAGCGTCGTTAGGCACGCCATCACCGTCGCGGTCATCGTCGCACACATCGCCGAGGTCGTCGCCGTCCGAGTCCGTCTGATCCATATTCGGCGTTGAAGGACAGTTATCTACGAGATCGGCGATCCCATCTTCGTCTTCGTCGGCGACATCGGGATCACACGTATCCCCGATGCCGTTCTCATCCGCGTCGATTTGATCAGGATTGAAGACGGTCCTGCAATTATCGAAACCATCGGTGATGCCGTCGTTATCCGAATCCGCGTCGATGAAGTCCGGAATGCCGTCCGAATCCGAATCGATCGGCGGTGTGGCCAGATCAGAATCCCCGGCTTCTTCTGAGTCAGGGACGGTATCGTCATCGGAGTCGAGGTCGAGCACATCCGGAACCTGGTCGCCGTCAGTGTCGCGAGGCGCTTGGCCAAGACCCCACTCTTGTCCGTCGGTGATCAAATCGCCATCCGTGTCTGGGTTATCCGGGTCGGTGTTCCACTCGAGTTCTCGAGCATTGGAGATGCCATCGCCGTCTCTGTCGTCATCACAGAGATCTCCCACACCATCGCCATCGAGATCAGCTTGGTCTTCGTTCTGGTCTAGCGGGCAGTTATCATCCGCATCTTGCACGCCGTCATCATCCGAGTCGAAATCTCGGTAGTTCGGAATGCCGTCGCCATCCGTGTCGACCAGGCCTTCTTCGGCATCGAGAAGGCCGTCATCATCTGAGTCGAGATCGAGTGCGTCGATGGTACTGTCATCGTCCGTGTCTCTCGGGTTTGAGAGATCTGGTCCTACCTCTTCTTTGTCGCTAATACCGTCGCCGTCGGAATCGGAGTCGTTGGGGTCGAGGCCGACCTGAATCTCCCATTCATCGGGGAGGCCGTCGAGATCGCGGTCTTCGAAGCTGAGCCTTACCTGGACCTCACGCGTGATGGTGATGTCGTTGTCAGCGGCGGAGAAGGTCATCAGTACGTTTGTATTTTGCAAACCCGTCTGCCATTCAAAAACTCCGGTGGCCGCATCAAAGGTGGCGGCCGCAGGCTTGTTCGCCAACGCATAGACCACTGTGTCTTCGGGGTCGTCGTCTCGAGCAGCCACGATGATTCTGAGAGGAAGTCCTGCGATATGGTCGATTGGTCTGTTGGGTGTAGGTGCAATCCAGACTGGCACCGAGTTCACGCGCAAGACCGTGACGGTCACGGTAGCGCTTGCAAAACGTCCACTTGGGTCCTGCGCGGTGTAGCTGAAGGAATCCGTGCCCCAGTAGTGAGAGTTCGGAACGTATTCGACGGTATTGTTGACGATCTGAGCCGTTCCATTGGCAGGCTGCGTAACCTGAGACACCACCAGATCACCGCCTTCCGGGTCTGAGTCGTTCGCTAGAACATCGATGGTAATGGAGGTGTTTTCAGAGACGTTGATTTCGTCTGCCACGGTCACGGGTGGGTCAGGGACCTCGGCGATGGCCACCACGATTTGTCCCACGGATTCCAACTGGCCATCGGAGACGCGGTATTCAAACGTATCTGTACCCGAAACGTTAGGATTTGGAGTGTAGACGACGCTGCCACTTTGGATGGCGATGGAGCCTTTGGTGGCGCCGGTCACCGAGACCAAATTCAGCTGGTCTTGATCAGGGTCCGTATCGTTGTCCAGAGGGTCGAACGTGACCGGGGTATCCTCAAGCGTGTTGATATTGTCGGCGTTAGCTACGGGAGCTCGGTTGCCGGTTTCAATGGTCACGGTGACCGTGGCCTGGTCAAATCCACCGTCCGCACTGACAAGGTATGTGAACGTGTCCTGCCCGGTGAAATTGAACCCGGGAATGTAGCGGACCTGACCGTTCTCGATCTGCGTGGTTCCGTTTTGGCCCGCATTGACGCTCGTGAGCGTGAGCGGGTCGTTTTCGGGGTCTGTGTCGTTTGCAAGAACATCGATGAGCACGGACGCGTTGAGGGTAGTTTGGGCGTTATCGTCCACGGCTACCGGAGGCTGATTCAGTGCGGGCGTCGTGATGGTGACCGTGGCCACATTTGAGGTCCCCTGCCCATCTGTGGCCGTATACGTGAAGGAGTCTTGACCGCTGAATCCCTGGCTCGGTGTGTAGATAAAGCTCCCGTTGGCGTTGAGCGTAAGCGTGCCGTTGGACGCCGTCTGCACGAGCGTCGCGCTCAGAGGGTCACCTTCTGGATCGGTATCATTGCCGAGCACTCCGGGTGCCCCGATCGAGTAAACGCCAAACCCGCTTGTGGTATAGGCATCATCAAGGGCAGTCGGAACCGAAGGCACATCGTAGATATAGACGTTTCCGCCCTGCCCTGGCGCCCCGACCACGAGTTTGGAGCCGTAAAAAAGTCCGGCGCCATAGACCACGGAGCCGTTCTCGGATTGAGAGTGTTCGAGCCCCCAGTTGCTAGCGCCCCCGATATCGCGTCCAAAAATCTCCACGTTTCCTCGTGGGGTCGCGAGCGGTCTTCCCACGGCGACTCTTGATCCGCGTGCGGCAACGGAGCTTCCGAACCCGGTATTCGCCGCACCGCTGAGTTCTTTGACCCAGGTAGCCTGTGGCTTTGACCACGTGAAAATATGAGCCCTGGAGGCCCCCGGAGCTCCGGCTACCAAGACTTGGCCGTCCAAGGCCAAAGCTTCGGCAACTCGGTCCGATGCCCCGCTTGATTGTGCCTCAAACTCAGCGAAGGCCGGCCATTCTGCGGGTAGTGGTTCGGGCTCGTTCGGGTCTTCCACTATGACTCTTTCAAACGCCACAAAGGCGCCCTTTGAGGACGCACGCCCTGGCATTCCGGCAATGATGGTGTCGCTTAGCGGGTCGTAGACCACCGAGGCGCCAAGGCGCTCGTTAGTCTGTGAGAGCTGTGAAGTTGAAACGGCGAGCCCCCAATCGAAGGTTTGAGGGTCTTGAGTCTCGACGTAGAGGTTTCCACGAGCGTTCGCCTCGGGTGCTCCGCCTCCATAGACGTCTGCCCCCGCAAACACGCTGGTTCCGAGCTTTTGGCCCGGTCCTAATGCCGTGGTTTTTCTCACAAAGTTTAGATTTGAGCGCGAGAAAAGGTAGATGGCGCCAGCGTCCAGACCACCTTCGGAATCCCCTGGGGCTCCGACCACGAGCCAATCTTGCGATGCAGCTACGGCGTGTCCGAAGCGTGCATTTGCAGATGCATTCGGCGCCTGGATAGTCTGAACTTGTGCCCACGTCCCGATTGACCCGCGTTCATAAACCGCAACAATGCCTGCCCCGGGTGCCCCAATATACGCCCGAGTCCCAAATATTACCGCGCTCGCCCCGAGCTCGTCGGTATTCTGAGCGCCATTGAGCGTCAAGATCGACTCCAGGTTTGTGATCGCCTGAGACCTAGTAACTTCATCTGGAGCTTTTTGGGACACGTCGGGGGTGTCTTCGCACCCTGCAAAAATCAGAAGTGCTGTGAGTAGAGCCGTAATTCTCATTGAAGGCCCTCCCCGCAGAAACACTTGCTGACCGGGTCTCCTGGGAGTTCTGGACCCTCTGGGCACACACAGACATTTCGGAACCCACATTCTTCGGGACCGCAAGACGCTTGACCGTCCGGGCAACCCGACGCCGTCTGGTCGGGTTCTCCGTCACAGGAGTTATCGCGGCCGTTGCAGATTTCTGGTGCGCCCGGGTAGGTGAACCGGTCGTCGTCGTCGCAGTCGGTCCCGTCGGGACAGAAGACCGGGTCAAAGTCATCGTGTCCGTCGCCATCACCGTCGGTGCAGCCTCTGCTACAAATGGCGGCGTCTGGCGCCGAGCACTGAATCCCGTTTGCGGTACAGATATAGACACCGATTCGGCACCCATCTTCGGTAACCTGGTCGCTGATACAGAAGGCTTCGTCGATAGGCGCGCTTTCGGTTCTGACCTGAAGACCAGCAGCACGGTTCAAATCCGACTTTGGAAGACCGGGCTGTACACGCCTCCATGCATAGCGCCAGATCATGTCGGTGTAGACGATTCGATATTCGATCGGATTGAGGAAATAGGCGTTCCACAAGGGCCGTGGCGCCCATGTATCGGACTCGATTCGGTCGTTACCGAACTCCTCGATTTTGAAATCCGCGTCGTAGCGACCATTTGAGGACTCAAAACGCTTCAAGACTTTGTCGCTTGTGCTCGCCGGTGGACGGTCGTCGTACCAGGCCACAAACGAGCGTTCCAAAGGCGTGGTTCCCAGCGCCCTCACCCCCATCTTGACATCACGTCCTCCAAAGTCATCCTCGTCATCGTCGTCGTCGCTGTAAGCACCAATGAAGACGGGCGTTGAGATTTGGCCAGTAGGCAGATGGCGATGCGCCGCAAGATTGACCTGCCGAACTCGCTGGAACGAAGACCCGTCAATCTGGCGTGCGTCGGTGTAGCCGAGGCGGTTATCACCGCTTCGTGTGCGACGCCTCACCCAATCGTTGATGGTCTGGTTCGAGTCGAATGTCGGCCAAACGCGCCAGCGCTGTATATCCCACTGACGGGTGTAGAGCATGGGGACTCGGAGGTCGTCCAGAGCGTCCACGCGCCCATCACAGGTGTTGTCCACGCCATCACACACTTCGAAGGCCGCGGCATTGACGGAATTGAAGCAGCGCATTTGCCAATTGGTACACTGATGCAATGAGCCACGTCCACAGATTCCGGGACGGTACGTATCGCATTCAAATCCGGAGGCCGGATCGAAGGAGTTGTACTCCAGCGGGACCACGCCAATGGTCAATGTCTCGTCGCGCCGCGCCACTTTGATAGGCTTGTTGCGCTCGCCGTTCATGACTTCCCAGGCGACGATATCGCCGGAGAATTGCGAGTTGATTTCAGCCTGCCATGGCTTATCCGCTGGCATCTCAAACGCGATACCTCCGGTAGTGCCAGCCACGGAGTTGATGAAGACCTGCACTTGAGTTTCGTTCCCGTGTTTTGGCGCGATGGTGTAGCCTTCACGGTCTCGGTCATCCATCAAGACCACGCTTGGGTCCTCGTTGAGGAAACGAATTGAGTAGGTGACCTCGGCGTAGCCTTGGGCGGGGTCGTCGTCACCGTGAGCGAGCCAGATGTAGTACTTCTTGTTGCCCTCATCGAGGAAGAAGATCACGCGTGCTTTAGACTTTTGGAGCACGTCTCGAGCGGCCGAAACGGCGGTAGCATCTGGAAGTTGCACCCAATCGTCAAAACTCGTTCCCGGTTGGGTGTAAGGCCGTGGCCAAACAGCGGGTGAGGAGAGCTGCGAGGCATTGAGACGGTGGCCGAGGTTCTTGAACGGGTGGTTCGCGTTATAATCCGTAATCAGGTCGGTCGCGATGGCCTCACACGCACTGTTCGCGCAGCGGCCGTCGTAGCATGCGTGTGATGGGTCGGAGCAGTCGGCATCATCACCACATTCCGCGAAACACGCCCCACCAAAGCAGACCTCGCCCGCGCGGCATCGAGTGCTTCCGCAATCGGTGGCGAGGCAGACATCGCCGTAGCAAATCGAGTTTGGATCGGAGCAATCGGCATCGGTTCCGCAGCTCTCGTAGCAGGTTCCGCCGTAACAGGCCTCGCCGGTTGGGCAGTTTACGCCATCACATGCAGGATCTTCAGGGCTCACGCATCGCTCGTCAAAGCAGATAGAGTCTCGGTCGGAGCAGTCAGCGTCTACGTTGCAGGTCTCGTAGCAAGTTCCGGCGTAGCAGGTCTCACCGCCGCCGCATGTGGTACCGGCGCAAGGGTCCTGGCAGCGCGAGTCGAAGCAAATATGGCTTGGATCGGAGCAGTCGATGGTGGACCCACAAGACTCAAAACAGGCGCCGCCGTAGCAGACGTTGTCCGTTGGGCATTGAACGCCGGCACAATCGTCTGCCGCGCATCGATCATCAAAACAGCTATGGGTCGGGTCCGAGCACACAGCGCCGCCAGCACAGGACTCAAAGCAGGTTCCGGCGTAGCAGATATCGCCCTGCGGGCATTGAACTCCCGCGCAGGCCTCTGAGGTACATCGGCCGTCGTAGCAGGCGTGGGTAGGGTCTGAACAATCGGCGGTTTCGCCACAGGTCTCAAAGCACGCGCCGCCGTAACAGATATCGTCCACGGGGCACGCGACGTTTGCACAGACGTCGTCTGAGCAGCGGTCTTCGTTCCAACACAAGGCGGTCATGCTCACCGTGGAGCAATCTGGGTTCAAGTCACAGTCTACAAAGCAATAGCCGCCCCAACAGGATTCGCCCACAGGACAAAGGGTTCCGGTGCACGGGTCGGAGGCGCAGAGTCCGTTATAGCACTCGTGGGTGGGGTCGGTGCAGTCGGCGTTTGAGGCGCATGGGTCAAAGCAGCCGCCAAGATAGCAGCTCATGCCTTCGGGGCATTGAACGCTCTCGCAGGCGTCAGTCATACAGAAGTTCTCGAAACAGATATCACCGGGGTCGGTGCAGTCTACGTCGGAGGCGCAGAGGTCGAAGCAGTTTCCGCCAAAGCATCCGGTGCCGGTTGGGCATTGAACGCCGTCACAGGCGTCTGTTGCGCAGCGAGCGGCGTCGTAGCAGGCGTGGCCGGGGTCCGTGCAGTCCACGTTCTGGGTACAATCCACAAAGCATGAGCCGCCATAGCAGAACTCGCCTTCGGGGCAGATGACGTTGGAGCACGGATCAGCGGCAGGCGCGCAGCGTGTGGCGTCCCAACATGCGTGGGATGGGTCGGAGCAATCGTCGTCGACGAGGCAGCTCTCAAAGCAGTTTGCCTGCCAGCATACCTCGTCCATGAGGCAATCGATTCCGCCGCATGGCGTGGTCATGCAGTAGCCGTCATAACACTCGGCGTTCATGTCTGAGCAGTCCGCGGTGACCGCGCAGGGCTCGTAGCAGCCACCTTCACGGCAGGTTTCGCCCACAGGACACTGGACGTTTCGGCACTTTTGGCCGGCCTGCAGACAGCGTTGTGATTGGTAGCAGCGCGTATCGGCCTGGGTACAGTCGATATCCGAGTTACATCCCGGGTAGCATGCGCCCTCGTAACAGATATTGGCGCCAGGACATGTCACGGAGTTGCATGGTTCGTTGTCCAGACAGACGAACGAGTCGTCGAAACACGTTTGAGCGGGGCAATCCGGTGTATCTACACACTGGTCGAAACACGCGCCGGCGTGGCACGCCTGACCAAGCGGGCAGTCGTTGTCGGCGAGCCCATCGTCGATCAAGTTGTTGCAGTCGTTATCAAAGCCATCGCAGGATTCTACCGAAGGCGTGACATCGGTACACGCGCCCATCACACCACCGCTGCAGGTTTCGGTGCCGGCCACACACGGACCAACACCCTCGGTGCCTGCAGGGCCTGTGTAACACGCTTGCGAGAACGTGTTGTTGGTCGCATCGCAGGCTCCCGTGCCGGCGTTGCAGAAGTCGTCCGTGCAGAGGTTCGCGTCATCGCACGTGGTGCACCCCGTTTGTTGAACGTTGGTAGCCGTCACAACGGCAAAGCAGGTTCCGGCGTTACAGTAGTAGTCTCGGTATTCCTCATCCTGGCAGTCGCACGATTGCCCACCGCCTGAGCAGCACGCGTAAGGTGTTCCAACGTTGTACCAACCGTCCTGCAGATTACAGTTCTCGCATGAGGTCGTGGTCCCACAATCTGTATCCGTCTGGGTGCAGACGAGTACGTTTTGGCAGGTTCCGGTCGCGCATGAATCTGCGGTGGCTGCGTTTCCATCGTCACAGGTCAACGAGGCGTCGGGGTCGTCGTCGGTGACGGCGTTACAATCGTTGTCGATGCCGTCACAGACCTCTGCGGCGGGCAAAACCTGACCGGCACAAACACCGGGATCGCGGCAGTATTCCAAACCGTCGGCGCATGCCCCAACGCCCTGGGTGCCCGAAGTGCCGTCATAACATGCCACCGCGGGAACCTCTGAGTTCACACATGACGTACTCGTGCAAGTATCCTGAGTACAGATATCACCGTCGCGGCATCCCACAAAATCGAAGCTTGGGAGGGTGTACGAGGTAAATGAGCCTCCACTTGTTGTGTTCGTGGAACAGAACCTGCTGGTGGTCGACTCGTAGCAACTGTACTCGTAGTAGGCGAGTCGCTGGTATGTGAAATAGACTCCATCGACGCAGTCGAAATAGTTAAATAGATTCCAGCGCGTCTGCGACTCACAATCCGAGCATGTACCGGAACCGCAACCACAGTTTCGCGTCGCGTCGGAACAAAGTTCGGCCGACGGGGGCTTGCAGCTCAAGGTCGCGGCATCGCACGTAGCCTTTTGATTGCCACCACAACCCCCAACTGCCTCGTAGTCAAAACACGGCGTTGGCCCGGTTCGGATGACGAACTCCAGGGCGTAACTCGATGACATCAGAGAATCCCAGCCAGGGGCAGTGAGCGCCGCATCCTCAACACCGTCAGCGTCTTTCCAACTCCCCTCGAAGTAGGAGTTCAATCCCGGCCTTACCGTGTGGCCACCTTGAATGATTTCCCATCTCATCAAGAGGTATCCACCCGCGTGCGAGTATGCACCCGTCACAGGAAACCGGAGGTCGAAGTTTCGAAGCTTTGTATCCCCGTTATGAGGCATCGTGTAATCGTCCACCACGAGCGTCCATGGGCTCGTTCGGTTACTTAAAGAATCGGAACTAGCCATCCAAATTCTGGCGCGCAAAGGAGCCGTCTCCGCAGAAATGCTGTCGAACGAAAGAATCTCTCCCCCAGCCAAACTGAATGCTGCGATATTGTAGTACGCGAAAATTCGATACGGGTTTGCAGCATCGCTGCCAATATAGGTGCTGTTAGAGACACCCGACGTGCCAATATACTTGACCAAGTTTCCGGGGGTGCAGCTCGTAGTTGGCATACAAAACGCGCCGCATTCAAAACCTGGCTCAACCGTCAGACAATCGGCAGCACAACCGTCCCCGGCTACCGTATTTCCGTCGTCACACGCTTCGCCGGCATCGATGAACCCATTGCCGCACACCTCAGCAGCGCACATCGCGCTACATCCATCTCCGTCTACGAGATTCCCGTCATCACAGCCTTCACGTGGGGTCTGGATTCCATCACCACAGACCTCGGTACACACCGATGGCAGACCGACTTCGTTAGCGCAGCTATAGCCGGGTCCAACGGTACAATCAGCAAGGCACCCCGGGTGAGTACCTGTGAGCTGGAACATATCGCAGGCCTCAGTTGGCTGAACGATTCCGTCGCCACACGACTCAACCTTGCACGTATCGCTACACCCATCATTGTTGACGAGGTTCGAGTCATCGCACTCCTCGCCCGGATCCACGGTGCCGTTGCCGCAAATCGATGTTCTGACACACGAGGAGAGCTCGCCTTGTGCGCCGGTACACGAGTACTCAATCTCGACTTCGCAATTATGGTCGCACCCATCACCGGACATCTGGTTGCCGTCATCGCAGGTCTCAAGCGGGGTGTTGTTCCGGATGCCGTCGCCGCAGTACTCCAATTGACAGAGCGAATCGCACCCATCAAAGCTCACGGTATTGCCATCGTCGCAGTTCTCGCTCGCTTGACGCGTCCCATCACCACATATTGCAAATGCAACATCAGCGCCCACGAACGTGAGAGCCAATGCAACAAAGAATTGCATCGCGCGTAAATACCGCATGGGTATCCTTGGTCCTGGATTTCTTATTCTCTTGACCAAAATAATGCGCGTCCCCCGGGACTTTTACAAGTTTCGTCTAAAGTTTTCGTATTCAGTTTCTACACTTTAGAATACGGCAAACCTTCAAAAAACATCAATATTTTGACGTTAGTGCTTCGATCATGAACAAAAAAATGACGAGGTGTTTCCACCTCGTCATTTTTAGTAATCTCGAAAGTAGGTCTAAGCTCAGCGGCCAGCAGCGCGCTTAGCCTGGTATTCCTTGACCAACTCCTCTTGGATCTGGCGTGGAACCGGTCCGTACTTTTTGAATTCCATGGAGAATTCAGCCTTTCCTTGTGTACCCGAACGAAGTTCGTTGGAGTAACCGAACATCTCGCTCAATGGAACTTCAGCTTCGATCGAGCTGATGCCGTGCTTGGACGTATTGCCCACGATGACACCACGACGCTTGTTGAGCGTTCCGAGCACGGTTCCTGCGAACTCCTCAGGGGTGTCAGCCACAACCTTCATGATCGGCTCGAGGATGATTGGGTTAGCCTTCATGTAGGCTTCGCGGAACGCAGCGCGTGACGCGATCTGGAACGCCATATCACTCGAGTCAACGGGGTGGAACTGACCGTCATTGATGCACGCACGGATATTGACCACGGGGAATCCGATGAGCGCGCCTTCTTGCATGGCCTGCTGGAAGCCCTTGTCGCAGGATGGTTGGTATTCCTTCGGAATCACACCACCAACGATATTGTTGACGAACTCGTAGTTGACGCCTTCCTCAGTAGTTGGCTCGAGGTAGCCAGCCACGCGAGCGAACTGACCCGAACCACCGGTCTGCTTCTTGTGGGTGTAGTTGAAGTCTGCACGCGACGAAATCGCCTCGCGGTAGGCAACCTGTGGCTGACCCACTTCAACTTCCACACCGTACTCACGACGGATACGCTCGATGTAGACTTCAAGGTGAAGCTCACCCATACCGCCGATGATGGTCTGCCCTGACTCCTCGTCGCGGTGGACGCGGAAGGTTGGGTCTTCTTTCGAGAAGCGGTTGATGGCTTTGGAGAAGTTGGCAAGGCCGTCCTTCTTCTTCGGCTCCACAGCGAGCGTCACCACAGGCTCAGGAACGAACATCGAGGTCATGGTGTAGTTGACGGTGCCGTCGGTGAAGGTATCACCGGAGGCGCAGTCGATACCGAAGAGCGCCACGATATCGCCGGCTTGAGCCGATTCCACATCGTGCATCTCGTCGGCGTGCATCTGAACCAGACGACCAGCCTTGTGCTTCTTGTTGTTCACACAGTTGAAGATGGTGTCGCCTTTGTCGAGTTTACCCTGGTAAACACGGCAATAGGTGAGCTGGCCGTAGCGGCCATCTTCAAGTTTGAACGCAAGCATGACGAGTGGCTTCTCAGGCACTGGCTCGAGTTGCACCTCTTGCTCATCGTTGTCCTGGTCAAGTGCATGGTACCCAATCTCGAGCGGGCTCGGAAGGAGTTCACAGACTTTGTCGAGAAGTCGCTGAATGCCTTTGTTCTTATATGCAGAACCGCAGCAGACTGGCGTAATTTTACGTGCGATCGCTGCTTTTCGAAGGGTCGCGAGAGCTAGGTCGTAAGGGACTTCTTCGCCCTCAAGGAAGAGCATCGCGAGCTCGTCATTGTGGTCAGCGAGCGCTTCCAGAAGCTTTTCACGCTGTGCTTCACAGACTTCAACGAGATCCGCAGGGATATCTTCTTCACGGATGATCTCACCGTTGTCGCCGTCGAAGTAGTAAGCGCGCATGTTCAGAAGGTCCACGTGACCCGCGTGACGGTCCTCAAGACCGATCGGGTGCTGGATCATGACCGAGTTATGGCCGAGGTCGGTGCGAAGCTGCTCGCACACGCGCAACGGATCCGCACCTGCGCGGTCACATTTATTCACGAACGCGATACAAGGCACGTTGTAGCGCTTCATCTGACGGTCCACCGTGATGGACTGCGACTGAACCCCAGCCACCGAGCAGAGCACGAGGATAGCGCCGTCGAGCACGCGCAGCGCACGTTCCACCTCGATGGTGAAGTCTACGTGGCCCGGAGTGTCGATGACGTTCAGGTTGTACTTGCCCCAGGTCGCGTAGGTCGCCGCGGACTGAATCGTAATACCTTTTTCGCGCTCAAGATCCATCGAGTCCATCTTGGCGCCGACACCGTCTTTACCGCGCACTTCGTGAATCGCGTTGATGCGGCCCGTGTAAAAGAGAATGCGCTCGGTGAGCGTCGTTTTACCGGAGTCGATATGCGCTGAAATTCCAATATTTCGCAGTAGATTTAGGTCTTTCGCCATGATGGTTACCTGTTATTCCTCTTCTTAGAGGCATCTTATGAAATTACGATGCCCAATGCGTTAGCGAACCGTGCCCATGTGGCCGCAATTCGCGCGTGCCTTTAACACCAATACTAAGCGTATACAAGCGAAATTAGACAGCGCTACCAGCGAATGCCGAGGCCAGCGAATAGAGATGCATCTAGATTCTCGGTGGTTTCGTCTCGGCTAGTTGTGGTCACAACGTTTAGCCCGTAGCCGAGAAGAGCAAACGGCGCAAAGGACTCAGAAACTCTCCAGCCGAGGTTCAGATGACCAGCCACTCGGAGCCCAAGGGGGTCCGAACTCAGTTCGGGCTGATCGCGCACCACAAACTGAGGGCCGATCCGGCCGGCAAGTCCGAGCGAGAAATCCCCGAACATGGCTCGCCAACCGCCCTCGAATCCGAGCGCCGCGCGATGCCCAAAATTGGACCCGTCTGTGGAGAGCCCGTACTCGGTGAAACCCGCCAGACGCCAGCCTGCCTCATGTGTGCCGCCAACACTCAGGCTGAGTTGGTGCTCAAAGCCTGGCGCATCGAGGATGGCCGAACCGAGGGCATAGTGCACGTTCAACTCGGTATTCCAAGCCGACTCGGACCGGAGCTGAACGCTACTAGAGGTCGAGGCCTCGCGTCCCGCGCTAAAACCAGCCACAAATGCCGGCCCAAACGGCGTGGCAAAGAGCTGCTCTCTAAACGCTTCGCCCACCGCCGAGCGCGCCTGATTTGGGGCGACTTCCCATGTGAGCTGGGCGAGCGTTGTACTCTCAGAAGTGTTGAGTCGCGCCAATTTGGTGCGAGTTCGCGCGTAATACGTTCCGGGACTCAAGAGCCGAAGCTCGCCTGCAAGCCCAGGGCCCGGGTTGACGTCGGCGTATCGAACCCCGCGAGAATCCTCGATCCAGAGGCGTTCGCCCGGCGCATCCAAGGCCAGGCGGCCACCGCTGAATTTATCCAGATTTGCCAACGCTGTATTGCGGTCCTGCTTAGGCGCCTCCACAAAGACTTTGATCTTGGCTTTCGGATTGGTCACCGCAGCGTTCGCAGCCACCAAATAAGCCTCCAACTCCTGATAGGTCACGCGCGAGTCACCGTCCGCATCTGCGGCTCCGAGGAGCCCAGATCGCAGTTGGTGACTGAATACACCAGCTCCAAACTCGCTCCATTCATGGACTTCCTGTGCTCCTGCCGTGCTCAAGATCAGGCCCACAGTCGGCATATTGGAGGTGGCCTTTCCGTCGCGCAAAAACGCCTGAAGCTCGGAATCGAGCGTTCGCCCAGACCGATCGTCTTCCCAACCTCCGCGAGATTTCACCATAAAGTAGGCGTGGCAGGCGTCGATGATCACGTGCGTAAAGCTCGCGTCCAGCGGGCGGATCACATCCCTCATGAGCTCCGAGCGCTCGAGCTTTCCGTCCGCCATGGACAGATAGCCCTCGCCATTGGAGTCCACGTTGCCGTGGCCCGTGAAGACCAGATAGACCTCAGAGCGAATACCTGCCTCTTTATCGGCGGCGATCTTTTCAGCCAGGCTCTTTACTTGAGCTTTGACGTTCTTCAACGTGGGCGGCGTGGTATGCGCCACGACCTTTGGAAAGGTGCGCTGAGACTCCGCGTCGAGCGTAGTCAGAAGGTGCGCCTCATCCGCATAATCACTAAAGATTTCGAAAAATCGTGCGCCGTCGTCGTCGGCGTACCTGAGCGGCTCCACGTTCTCGTCCACGCTCCCGTTATTGGCTACGATCAGAGCGTAGGTTCGTGTCTCAGCCGAGGCATTCACGCAAAGGGTCAAAGCGGCGGCTCCCACCAAGGTGGCAAGTAACTTTCTCATTCGGCCTCCACTTTCAATTCTGCCACAGACACCCGGGCTCGGTCCAATCTTGGGGTATGCCCCTGCTGCAACGCGCCGAGCTGGGCCTTGGCCCACGACTCAAGCTCGCCCATTTCCATCTCTCGCTCAGCGAAGACACCCATCACAAAAATGGTGCCTGCCTTATGATTCACACCGAGTTTGATGGATTCGCCGACCGGAACAGGCGTTTGTGGGGCTCGCTCTACTTTCAACGAACCCGGTG
Organism: Microvenator marinus; assembly: GCF_007993755.1. GTDB lineage: Bacteria > Myxococcota_A > Bradymonadia > Bradymonadales > Bradymonadaceae > Allomicrovenator > Allomicrovenator marinus. The sequence continues at coordinate 4,680,430 of NZ_CP042467.1, read as the reverse complement.
CCGCTGGACTTGGTCCATACCAATAGAGCTCGCCGGATTCGTGTACCCCTAAGAAATGCCCGTACTTCAGACGCGCATCGTCCGATGTGTAGGCGAGTTTGAGCTCGTCTGAGAGCAGACACGGGCCCTGGTCGGGGGTGATGAACTGGATCTCATCGGCGATGGCTCGGGCGCAAAATGGGAGGACCCGCGTTTGGCCGTATTCTTCGGCTGGAACGTGAATCCCACGAGCTTGGAAGCCGTCATCGGCCTGGAAAACTCCGGAGTTTAGACCCCAGACCAGTGCACCACCAGCAATGAGAGCGCCGGCTACGAGCGCGAGCTGTGGGACCCAGGATTTCTTAGCGGGAGGAGCTTCTTCGGCAAGCATCTCGTCCAGCGCACCTAAGAATAGGGCTTCGGTGGCGGCTTCCTCGAACTCCGAGACGTCATGTTTACCAAGGCGCGCGGCGAGCGCGAGGGAGTCGTAATATGCCTTGGAATCTTGGCCAAGCGCACGCCTGCCCTGCCCCGCTTCTTCCGGGTCCGTAAAGGTGGCCTCGAGCCATTGGCGGTCGCTCATTTCAGCCACGAGAACACCATGAGGGATTGCAGGAGTTCGCTCGGGTCCATGTCCGAGATAAATCCGCTCGCTTTGAGATGTCTGAGGAGTCTTTCGCGAATGCCTTTGAGACGGCGCCGGAGCTCGTTGCGGTCCACGCCGAGTGCCTCGGCCATGTCGCGCTGCGAGAGTTCTCCGAGCAGGTGCTCGTCCACAATTTGGCGTTCAACTCCATCAAGCGTCTCCAAAAACGCAGCCAGAACCTCTCTGAGCTGCGTACGAATCGTTTCTTCCTCGGGCGTCAGTGCCGGCTCGTTGCCGTGCATTCTGGACGCCGCATCTTCTGGGCTTTCGCCCTCTCCGACCAGTCGCCCCATAGGGACGAAGAGCCGCTTTTCTACGACCTCGCGCCGAAATCCGTCGATCACGAGGTTCTTGGAGATGGTGATCAAGAAGGGCCTGAAGGGCCGCTTTCCGTCATAGGCTTCGCGCGATTGCTGGCGGAAAGCTCGAATGAACGTATCTTGCACCATCTCCTGGAGTTGGTGAGGTGCCGAGAACCCGGAAAACCTCACAAACTCTGTGCCGCTGCGAAACGAGAACCCTCGTCGCAGAAGCTCCGAGACCGCCGCGACATGTGCGCGGTAGAGCTCGGTCAGGACTTCCTTGTCGCCTTCTTTAAAGCGCTTCAGAAGTTGCGGGTTGTCCTTAATCTCCATTCGGTATCCGTATCACAGACGTCCCGCAAAAGGTTCTACGGACGACCGATGATTTTGGGTAGATTTTTTGTCGCTCAGGGCTGGGTTGACGGGAGATACGCCTCGACGGCAGGTCGAGCCGACGGATTCTGCAGCCAGTCTTCACGGGTGAGATAGAACTCCATACTCTCGCGAATCACGGCCTTGAGGGCAGGGTCTGGAGGCGGCGGAATCTTGCCAATGAGCAGCGTTTCCACAAAAGCCTTATGTAGCTCCGCAGCCACCACATCATTTTCAAGCCGAGCCTCCATCCCGATTTCAGCCGCAGCCAAAGGCCCTTTGGTCTCCCGGTAAATCACCAGCACGTACCAAGGGATATCTCTTTCTCGCCGAAAATGTGGCAAGCCCCGCTCCACCACGTCGAGCGCGGCTTTCCAGTCCTGATTGCCCAGATGATGAAACGCGATATGCCGATAGGACCTGTCCAGCGTAGGCTCAAACTCGATCACAGGCTCCCAGAGCGTGACCGCATTCTCCCAGCGGCGCACCTGATTTGCGCTCAAGAGCGTGTAGACCAGCACCAGTCCCGCCATAATCGGCACCAGGCGCCTGCCAATACGCGGCATCGAGAGCGCACCACCGAGGAAAATCATCACGCCTAACGTGGGCATGTAGAGGTAGGTATCGGCAGCCAAACGCGGCAAGAAAACCAGATTCGAATACGGCACATAAGATGCCAATCCTAGCCCCAGGCCAAAGGCGGCAAACCTGCTCCACGCCTGATTCTTGCGCCAGAGAAGTGCAAAGCCGCCCACCAAAAGTACGCCGATAAAAAGGCCTGGAAGCCCACGAACGAGCGTCTCGTCGCCGTGGTAGAAGTAGCTCGGGTGCAATTCCACGGGGAACGCGATGTTCAGCGCCGAGAATTCAAGTGCACGCCCGATTCTAAAGAGGACTTCGGACACGCCTCCCATCATTGGAGCTTTGCGTTCCGCCACGCCCGCGTGCGTGGAGCTGGCCCAGTAGACGTAGGGCAGAGAGACCGCGCCAAGTGCGCAGAGCGCCGCGAACCACTTCTTAAGTGTGGAAGTAATCTGAGGCTGAGTTAGAAGCGCCGCAAACCCCAGAATGAAAGGCAGAATCGCGCCATCGGGCCTTGAGCCGATAGCTAAGACGTAGAGGAGTACTAGGAACGGCAAGGCTTTGAGCAGTCCGAATTTTGGGAGCCGAAACTGAAGGTTCAGCGCCGCCAAAATAGCCATATTGGAGAGGAGATTTTTGGTGTTTGTGAGCCAGGCCACACTCTCGACGAGCACCGGATGGAGCGCCCACACGGCCGCGATGAGTATGGGTAGTGCAGGCCTGAGGTCTGCCTCCTCGCGACTGAGCGCGGAGCGTAGCGCGCGGACGAGCGCGAAGACCAAAGCGGTGTTGATGAGATGAAAGCCAACGTGCAGCCCGTGCAAAATCCCATAGTAGCCGTGCTCACCAAAGATAGCGCGCAACGCCGCGTAGAGTGCAGTTGGGATGGGGATCGGGTAGCCGATATTGGGGTTTAAGAGGCGTTCCGTCCACGTACTCCCCCACCAGTCCAGAATCTCGGGCCGCCAGACCACGAAGTTCGTGTCGTCCCAGGTTGGAAGGTGGCCATACCCAAGCGTGGGCAGGTAGATGAGGACAATCGCCAGGAGGAGAAGGCCGAGCTGTGTGATGGGGCGGTTTAACACCGCTGAAAGATACGCCGGAAAGTCAGGAATTGTCTACGGCGGGGACTTTAGTTCGCGCAGAAGTCGGCGGTGCTCATCTCGACATCAGCGCCGTAGTAGTACTCGAGAAGCTCTGGCGCTGCCCAACCGAAGTTTGCAAGACATGCTTGGCCGTTTTGTGAGGCGGTGCCGCGGTTGTGCGGGTTGCGGGTGCATGGGTTTGTGACCCAGCCCTGGTCTGACATCTCGATATCACAGTCGAACTTGCCGTAGTTGTAGGTGACGAGACCCTCGGTCCCTACGCCATTGGAGCCGCCGGTTCCTTTGCACGAGTTGACGGGATCCGCGGCGTTCGGGCTCGGTGGCACGTTACCAGCCACGTAGAACGGGGCGATGATATGTCCGCGCCATCGAGGGTGCTGGCCGGTGGTTGCGCGTGCCGCGGCGTAGTGCTCGGGGCCTGCGCCATTCGGGCGGTATGAACATCGGTAGACCTGGTCTGCTTCGGAGTTTTGAAGCACGGTTTTGCCCTCGATCTTCGTCTTGTAGTAGGCGAATCCGCGCGCCATGATTGCGGCAGCTTTCAAGGCTTCTGGGGGTGCGTTGCCGTTCTCGCAGGCGATGACGTTCGGGATGTAGTCGTTCTCAAGGTCCACTTCGCCGTAGCCTGCAACGTTGACGGTGCACGGGGCGTCCATCATGGCGACGTCGAAGGTGATTTCCTGAGATTCCTCGCCAGCTTGTGCGCCAAGGTTCAAGGTGAAGGTCTCGGTCTGGCCTTCGTAAATGACTTCTACGGTGGCGGTCGCGGCTTCTTGGCCGTCGTAGTTCACTGCGAAGACGCGGTATTCTCCGCCCGGTGCAAATGCGTTGTAGCGGATGATTTCGCGGCGCTCGGTGCCTGGCTCGCAACGGTCAGCGATGCATGCATCCTGAGCGAACCTTGCGCCGTCACGGGTTTCTCGGTTGCGGTAGTAGACTTCTTCGCCGTTTGGCTGAATCAGGTGGAGGTCGAGGTCAGTGTTCGCCTCCCAGGTCATGGACACGACGAGCACAGACTCCGTCTCACAAACGCCAGAGACACACGCCATTCCGCCGCCGCATTCGCCCATGTGTTGGCAGGCTGTGCCTGCCGGAGCCGCCGACGTGGTGCCGTCCTGCGTGCCACCTTGGGTGCCGCCGTTTCCAGGCTGCTGCGTTCCGTTTTGCCCAGGCTGCCCAAAATTATCAGCGGGGCCGCCATGCTGGTTCGGGTCGAACTCGCCGGCATTGGCTGGAGTCATGAGCGCTGGAGCCTTACAATCATTTCCTAGTCCGAAGGTTGTGGCGATGAAGATGAGTGCTAAGTAGGTTTGGCGGTTCATGTCGGCTCCTATGCTGGCGTCGGTTCTACTTAGAGCAGATTGCGTGCCAAGCCGGCGAATGTGGACCAATCGGCGCGCAACACACCGGAACACAATGACTTACACACACCTACATCAACCTTCTCGCGCGAAACTGGACCGGTGACCAAGAACCCCACGGGTAGAGTTGACCGGGGTCTGATGTACCCATCGGGATACGTAGATCTGCTTGAATGCGCGCGATTGTTCGGACATACTCAACGAATGAAAATCGCAATGCTAATGGGACTGATTCTGGTTTTGGGAGGCGCAAGTTCGTGTGCCGGCGACGAGTGTACGACCTCGGAAGACTGCGCCGAATTCGGCGAGGCCTGTGTGGATTCCGGGGGACTGCTCTTTGGTGGCAAATCGTGCGTGAACTTGAGCGTCAAGGTTACTCCGGAACCCGATATGGCGGCCGAGACGGATGCAGCGCCTGACCAATCTCTACCTGATATGCCGCCCGAAATCGTGGACATGGCCCCTGATATGGCAGACCTCCAAGATATGGAGATTGACGCCGACATGCCAGTGGCGGAACCCATTGACCCGTCGGACTTTCTGACCTGTACAGACAATCCGCAACCGGCACGATGTACTGAGGATGCCCAGACTTTTGAGTGGGGTTCTGCATCCTACGTGACACACTTTGAACTCATCGACGATAACTCGTGTTGTTTCGACTTTGACGGTGATTCCAATCTCGACAATGGCTTCCAAGAGATAGCGTTCGGGGTCAATGAATCCATCAACGCCGCGATAGACCGAGGCACGTGGGTGATGGGGTTTGAACACGATGGGTTGGTGACAGATGCTACGGCTTACAGACTCAATGTCTGGCAATCGCGCCTCGCCCGAAATGAAGCCATGCGGCTTCCGAATATTGAGATCGCTCAAGCTGCGTTGGACGAAGGGACTCATCCCCTCTCTTACTTTCCGATTGTGCACGTGAACGGGAACCAATTGACGGCTGAGGACGGCGCGTTCGACCTAGTACTTTTGCTGGATGAGGTAGAGCTCAAGTTGCGCGCCGAGAGCGCCAGGCTTGACGGCGAACTGCTCAATCCGGGTGAACTTGAGTCGGGTGTGGACGCGAAGTTGAAGATCGGCGGCTTGGTCTCCGCCGAGAGCGTCGCCGAGGCGTTTTCTGAGTACGTGGCCACCGATTGCGCATGTCTGGGGCTCGAAGGCCCGTGGGTGACATGGAACCAACAATCCTCGATCTACGTATGTGAAGGGTCCGAAACCAACTCCTGTGACACGGACTCCTCTTGCAATAATCTTCCACCATGTCCCCTCTTCAACACGGTCTTCAAGCCTGATATTGACCAACTCGTCGATGGACAGGAAGCTCATTTCTCGTTCGGACTCCTGCTAGACCTGAGTGGAGCGCGTATCGTCGGCGTGGAATGAATTGAATCTCCTTCCTGATTTTGCGAGAATCTCGTTATGAAAAACATTATTTATATCACCGCGCTTTGGACCATTCTGCTGGCGTCATCGTGTGTGGAAGACGAATGCGCGACCGCGAAGGAATGTGGACCAAACCAGACTTGTGTAGAGTCCGGCGGAGTGCTTTTCGGCGGTAAGATCTGCGCCGATATTGACGGCACGGTCTCGGGCGAAGACATGGGGCCAACGGATATGTCCGGGGATATGGAGACGCCCGACCCCGACATGAGTACGCCGGATATGAGCACTCCAGACATGCCTGTGGTGGACATGAGCACACCGGACTTCAACGATATGGACGTGCCGGACTCTGGCGAGGACATGAACAACGATATGGCCACGCCAGATATGGAAGCGGATATGCCGTGTGTTCCGGATGCGCCTCAGGACATCTGCGAAATGCGTGGACTGAATTGTGGGACTTTAGACATCACTGATAATTGCGGGGAGACGCGTCCAATTGATTGCGGTGTGTGCGCGAACGGGGAAACATGCGGCGGCGGCGATCCGGGCATAGCCAATGTGTGCGGCTGTACACCCGAGACGAACGCAGAATTCTGCGCACGTAACGGCAAAGATTGTGGCACGTACAGCGGCACAGATAATTGTGGCAATGCGCGTGTCGTGTCGAATTGTGGTTCGTGCTCAGGTGGCGAAGTTTGTGGCCAGAGCACTGCCAACGTATGCGGATGCCCATGCAATATCGGCGGCACGTGCTATGCCGATGGTGCCGTCAATCCTGCCAACGAATGTCAGGCCTGCCGACCTGGCTTATCCACCACAAGCTGGAGCAATCGCGTAAGTGGAACCTCGTGCGATGACGGTAACCTCTGCACCGAAAACGATACGTGTAGCGCGGGAGTGTGCGGTGGTGACGCGAAGACGTGCACGAGCTCTAATCAGTGCCGTACGTCGTCGTGTAATCCCTCTACGGGCGCGTGCGTTGAGTCCAATCGCTCCAACGGAAGTTCGTGTAACGATGGAAACGCATGTACTCAGGCGGACACATGTCAATCGGGCACGTGTGTTGGCGCAAACCCGGTTACGTGCTCGGACCCTGGCGAATGCCGCACTGCCGCATGTAACCCGAGCACTGGGGCTTGTGTGACCAGCAATGAACAGAGCGGCACCTCCTGTTCGGACGGAAACCCATGCACGTTGAATGACACCTGCAACAGCAGCGGCTCCTGTGTTTCCGGCGCGCCGCGCGTTTGCCCTCAGGGTGACCAATGTCAGACCGGAGTTTGCAATACCTCTACGGGGCAGTGCGGCGTACAGAACGACCCGAACGGCTCGCCGTGTAATGACGGAAACGCCTGTACACAGTCGGATACTTGCCAGAGTGGTTCGTGTGTAGGAGCAAATCCGGTCCTATGTTCGGATCCCGGCCAGTGTAGGTCGGCGGCGTGCAATCCGAGCACCGGTGCATGTGTAACGAGCAATGACGACAACGGCACGCCTTGTAGCGACGGTCAGTTCTGTACGGTGAACGACTCATGTACTAACGGGTCGTGCACGGGATCGCCAAGAAGTTGCGACATCCAGGGCGTCTTCTGCGCGAGAGTCTGCAACGAGTCGATCAATCAATGTGTAAAGGCAGACCCTCAGTGCGTTGAGCCCTAGCACGTAGTACAAGTGCCTTCGCGTCTAGAGAGAGTCATCCTTGTTCATCATAGACTTTGTGCTCCTCCTGGTTGGGGTCCTGCTTTTTTTCGGAATTTGGTCCTCGAAGATTTCCACCAAAGTCGGCGTGCCGGGCCTCGTGCTTTTCCTGCTCATCGGCATGTTGGCTGGCTCAGACGGCATCGGCGGCATCAAGTTCGACGACTTCAAGATGGCCCACGCCGTTGGCACGGTGGCACTAGCCGTCATCCTCTTTGACGGCGGTCTGAGAACAGGACTCGACTCCGTCAAACTCGCCTGGAAACCCGCAGGAATGCTCGCGACCGCTGGCGTGCTAGGCACCGCCGGTATCACAGGCGCCTTTGCCGCCTGGCTCATGGACTGGCCCATCCTCTACGGACTCCTGCTCGGCAGCATCATTTCCTCCACCGATGCTGCCGCTGTTTTTGGCATTCTAAAAGGCCAAGGATTGCGGCTCAGACCGCGACTTGGGTCCACGCTTGAGCTCGAGAGCGGCTCCAACGACCCGATGGCCATCTTCCTCACGATTGGCTGCATCGAAATCATCCGAGCGGGCGCGCCAGACTGGGGTTCACTCGCCCTTCTCTTCGTGTCTCAGATGGGTGTAGGCGCGCTCGTAGGGGTAGGCATGGGCAAGGCAGGCGCGCGTTTCATCAACCGCGTCAACCTCGACGCAGCAGGGCTCTACCCAGTGCTCGCCGGCGCGATAGGCTTGCTCTCGTTCGGACTCGCCGCAAATCTGGGCGGTAGCGGATTCCTCGCCATCTATCTGACGGGAATCGTGGTGGGCAACAAAGACGTGGTCTTCCGGCGAGGTATCTATCTCTTCCATGATGGCGTGGCGTGGACCGGCCAAATCGTGATGTTCACCTTGCTAGGGTTGCTGGTTTTCCCGTCCACCATGTTGGGGATGACGGCGCCAGGCTTAGCGATCGCGGCTGTCTTGATCCTCGTAGCCAGGCCGATTTCGGTCTTTGCCACTCTGGGGTTCTTCGGCTTCAAGTTCCGGGAGTTGGTCCTTCTTTCTTGGACGGGGCTCAAGGGCGCCGTCCCCATTATGCTAGCCACCTTCCCACTCATGTTCGAGGTCGAACACGGCCGCGAGATCTTCAATCTAGTCTTCTTCGTGGTGCTCGTCTCAGCCATGACTCAGGGTTGGTCTTTGCCTTCGGTGGCCAAGGCTCTGGGGCTGAACGAATCCATGCGTCCAGAACCTCATGCCACCCTGGAGATCAGCGCGCTACAACACGTCAACGCCGAGATCGTAGAGTACTTCATCAGCAAGGATTCGCCGGCTGCGGGCCGAAAACTATCCGAGTTGGCTCTGCCACAGGAATGCCTCGTGGCCCTGATTGCGCGGGAAAAACACGCGATTGCGCCAAAGGGAAGCTCAGTCTTGGAGGTGGGCGACTATGCGTTTGTGGTGCAGGACCGAGGCGTCAGGCCTTATATGGACCGCCTCTTTGCGGGGGCGAGCGCGGAAGACGCAATCTTACCAGCGGATTTGCCCATTGTATTTGGGCGCCATGTTCGCGTTGAGGCTCTCAAGACGTTCTACTCATTGGAGATCCCAACTGAAGAAGGCAAAAGCCTCGGCGAAATCGTTGATGCTGGATTTGAGCGCATCGGGGACTGGAAGTTGTCCGCCGTGGACGATGTCTCCGTCCTCGTAAAATGGGCTGGGAAAATCTAGCGCTTCAAGGGCCGAAGCTCCTCTGGATGATTCCTCAAGTATTCGAGCAAGGCTCGGCGACGACGATGGTTTGTGTAGTCCTCGGCGAGTAGGCCCTTGGCTCCGCTTTTTTCCACGCGTTCGTAGATTGCGCGCCACATTTGTTTGATCGCGTCTCGCGAAACCGAAAGTTCCGAGGCAATTTCGATATCTGACTCGCCGCGTAACGCTATCTCCAGCACTCGCTGCTGTCCTGGCGTAAATCCAATCTCAGGTGGAGGTGTTCGAAACGCGAACGAGACCGTGGAGCCCGGCGGCTCAGAGAGCGCCTGCGCGCGTGTTAGCCCCATCAAGCGCCCGTGCAAATTCACGCCGGCTCGCTCAAACTCCCCAAAATCAAAACATACCCGCATGCCTCCAGAGCCCAAGAATGCGGCCTCTTCGTCAAGGAACGCCTCCTGCCAGAGTGCAAGCAGATCGTAGCCCTCGGTGCTTTCGCGGAACCCAGTATGAGCAACGGTCAGCACTTCTTCGAAGTCCGAAGATTCCGGGGCTGCCGCGCGTTGGGCGTAATGGAGCACAAAGAGATAAAGACCTGCATCCCAGTTGGCGGCTGCAATCTCTTGGCGACTCATCACCACGGAATTTCCCGCCAGCTCTCGCTCATAAATCTGAGCCGCCAAGAAGGCCTGCGGCGCCTCCAGATACGATTCGACGAAGTCGTGTTTCAAGAACACAGTCATCCCGAAGCCCTCGAGAAACTCCCCGCCCGCGTCGCGCCGCGTAATCACGCGCGATGAGGCGATTTCTTCGTCTAGCCAGCGCCTCCAAAGCTCGACCACAGACGTGCGGTCCACCTCCGCAAAAACAAAGGGCGGAACCAGTTTGACCATTTCAACCAGGTCTCTTGGGTCTGTGCTGCGAATAGAGAGGGACATTGAGAAAACGCCGCAAAGTCAAATACTACCCTACTAGGGGACTTGTGTTTACCGCTTATGTCAAGGAGAGTTATGAGTCCGCTGACCCACTTCGATGCCGCCCCATGAGGGCCAAGTTTGCACGACTTAGGGGAGGTGGAATGCGGGCGTCGCCACTGGCGACGCCCCTTCTTTTTCTTGCGGCCCGACTAGTTCGGTGCAAGGGCCCTGCAACCTACACTCAAATCGAAGACATGATTCAAGGTGGCGCCATCCTGAGCGCACTCACACGCGCCGTTGACCCACGCACCACCGGTATTCCAGCAGAGATTCTCGATGGCCGTCATGTCGCCCTGAACGCAACCATCCACGGGATCAAAGACGTGGTAGAGCGTTGCGCCATCTTGAGCGCATTCACACACGCCAGATTCCCACGCCCCGCCCGTGTTCCAGCACAATTCTTCGGCCGAGGTTGGGGCACCACATCCGGTCTCGGGGTCAAAGACGTGGTTCCACGACTGACCGTCTTGAACACAATCACACGCGCCATCTACCCACGCACCCGACGTGTCCCAACACAAGGTCTCTGCGTCCGACGGCTCCGGCTCAGGGTCCGGCGTAGTGTCGTTCTTAGGTCCACATCCAACAATCAAAAGCGAGAGCGCCAACAATCCAATAATTTTCATCTTTTCCTCCATTTGTGGCGCCTTCCTACAGCAACTCAAAAACAATTTCCTCTGAAAAAAACGAAAAAAATCTGAATATTCTCTGCCATTTTGAAGTACGCGTGTGTGACTGAATATACCGAGGCGAATTCCATGAACCCAACTCAATTCAAAACCCCAATCTTAGGCACACTTCTGCTCCTGGCGGCCTGCGGCACAAATCCACAGCGTGGCACGACCTTGGAGACGCGCACTGGCACGCTACAATGGCCGGATGTTGCGGCCGGAGCGAGTCTTGAGGAGAGCTCGCGGGATGTCGCGGTGCTGGTGGCCATCGAGGACTACACCTTCTTGCCAGATGTCCCGGGCGCTGTGCAGAACGCCGAAGACTGGAAGACCTTTCTCAAGTCGAACCTCGGCATCAACCAAATCTACACGCTCTACAATCAGGACGCCTCACGCGAGGAAGTCCTCAAGTTCGCGCAAAGGGCCGCTCAACAAGCAGGGCCGGGCTCGCGCGTATGGTTCGTGTTCGTAGGACACGGCGCACCTTCGGCAGCCGGCGAGGGCCTCTTGGTGGGCATGGACGCCCAACAAACGCCGGACTCCTTAAACACACGAAGTGCCCCACAAAACGAGATTACCGCCGCGCTCGCCGCCTCCAACGCAGAGGTTGTGATGGTGCTCGACGCGTGTTTTAGTGGTCGCGACTCAAGCGGCGCACAGCTCGCCAAAGGCACACAACCCGTGGTGCCGGTGGTAGCAGCCAGCGTTGCTGCGAACGTGACGGTACTCTCCGCCGCACAAGCGACTGAATTTGCGGGCGCCCTGCCCAACGCTGAGCGCCCTGCGTTTAGCTATCTTCTGCTCGGGGCCATGCGCGGCTGGGCGGATGACGGTGACGGCGCGCTGAGCGCAAACGAAGCCATCGCCTGGACCCGTGACCAGCTCCGGCACGTACCGGGCCGCACTCAAACGCCCACGCTCGCGGGAAAACCACAGCTCGTTCTCACGCGGGGCGCACGCGAAGCCGATCCAGGAATCTCAGAGCTCATGCGCGGAAACCCACTTGTGACCGAGCAAGACGACGCGCGCCACGACTCGGGAAAGGGCGTCTCGCTGGTTCTGCCGCCCGGCTGGTACTTGCACAGCTCGGTGCCCGCTGATTATTGGGAGGAGTCGCTGACCACCACCGCCGAATTCTACGACGCGAACTCGGACTCCAAAATCAACATGCACGTGATGCGCTACGGTGCGGACAAGTTCGTGGCCAATGTGAACGTGATGAACGATTCGATGGGGGCCCAGGGAGGCACCATGATCCAGCAGCAAGCCTTGGAGCTTGCCGACGGCCGAAGCGCCCTCTACCAACGCTGGAGAATGCCGACGCCGGACGGTGATGTGCGCTCCGCCGTCGCCTTCTACGTCAAACACGGAGACGATATGTGGATTCTCTTGTCTTCGACGGACCTCGAGCGCGCCGATTGGCTTCTGAGGGTGAATCGCGAAGTCTGGGGCTCTTTGTTGTTCTACTAGGCGATTCTGGCTATACTTCCACGTAGCGCGAATCCTACCTTTACGTGGAAAACCAGATGACTCGTCACGGCTTCAGATTTCTTCTCTGTCTCGCCATTTTTTCTCAGGCCTGCAGCGGTTGTGAAGACCAGACCGGCACCACGCCGGATGGTTCGGACTTCGGAATGGATGCTGGGCAAGATATGCCCACGGACCTTCCGGTTCCCGACTCTGGTACGGACCAAGACCAACCTGACTCAGACCAGACAGATATGGGAGCGGACGCAGAACCAGACGCCGAGACCTGTGAATCCGCGTGCGGCAGTGATTGCTGTGAAGCCACCGAAGAGTGCGTGCAAGACGCCTGTTTGCCCATCTGCGAAGGCACCCGTTGCGGCGCCTCCGACGAGCTCTGCTGCGAGGGTGCCGACGTCTGTATTTTTGACGCGTGCCTTGCGCCCGGACAAGAGTGCCAGTCCTCATTCGAGTGCCCAGATGGCGAGTATTGCGAGCCGACTCTGGCGGCCTGCATCCCAAAAGACGCCATCAATGTGGTCTGCGAATACCGGCCACCGGTCGGCGTGTTCACACCTTCGCCCGAGCAACATTTCCCCGGCATCGAGCGAAATGGCAACTTCTATAGCGGCTCATTGACCGCTCCGACTGTGGCCGATGTGGATGGCGACGGCATGCCGGAGGTTGTGGTTCAACTGTATCGCGGAAGTCTCTCGGGCGCTATGTTGGTGGTCTTGAACGGTGAGGACTTCTCGCTAGTGGCCGCGGGAGCCGTGGAGGAGCTCATCCCCAATACCTCAGGGCTCGCCGTGGGTAACGTAGACACGAGCACACCCGAGCTTGAGATTGTGGGGACGGCCGTGGAAGGCGGAATCGCGCTCTACCGCGTCAATCCTGCCGATCAGACCATCACGCGAATCTGGCATAATAACGAAGGTGCGCTCGGAAACTTCGACTACGAGGGCGCCCCTACCCTTGCGGACCTGGACGGCGACGGCGTGCCTGAAATCATCGCGGGCTTCTCCGTGCTAGACGCAAACGGCGCGATTTGGAACGGGTTGAACGGTGGCCCAGCCGGCGCGCAGAACTCTGGAAGCGGCATGACTGTGGCCGTAGACATTGACCGCGTGGCCGACGACCAGGGTAATTTCCACCCTGAGATCGTGGCCGGAAACCGAGTGATGAAGCTCGACGGCACCATGCTCTGGGACCAATCCGCGAATTTTGGAGACGGCTACCCAGCCGTGGCAGACCTTGATGGCGACGGCCTCCCGGAGATTGCGGCGGTGGGCCAGGGCTCGTTGCGCGTGTTCAGCCATGACGGCACGCTAGTGTTCGGTCCGATCGACCTGCCGGGCGGAGGACAAGGCGGACCACCGACCATCGCGGATTTTGATGGCGACGGGCAGCGCGAGATCTCAGCGGCCGGCCGCGGCCAGTATACCGTGTTTGACCCCGCGTGTACGGGCGACACCCCGGACCCAACCTTGTGCCCAGGCGGTGGGCAAGGCGAAGGCATCCTGTGGACAGTGACGGTTCAGGACATCTCGAGCTCCCGCACAGGCTCGTCTGTGTTCGACTTTGACGGCGATGGCAGGGCCGAGGTGGTCTACAACGACGAATGCTTCCTGCGCGTGTTTGACGGCATCACAGGCGCCGTCCTCTTTGAGACGGCGAACAGCACGCGCACAGGCGCCGAGATGCCCATCGTGGTGGACGTAGACGCGGACTTCAATGCCGAGATCGTGGTGGTGGGCAATAATGACCAGATCGCGCGCGATAACTGCGAGACCAACTTCCCGAACTATCCCGTGGGCGGAACCGCCGGCGTCTTCGTCTTCGGTGACGCCAATGACAACTGGGTCTCCACTCGCCGCGTCTGGAACCAGCACCCATTCCACATCACAAATATCCAGGACAACGGCACGGTGCCTGCCGCACCCATCCTCCACTACCAAAACCCTGTCACGAACTCCTTCCGCCTGAACGTCCAACCTGACGGCGTGTTCAACGCACCAGACCTGACCATCTCGGGCGTAGAAATCCGAAACCCGACGTGCGGCGAGTCGGTCACGGTGGAGATTGCGGTGACAGTGACAAACGCAGGCTCGTTGGGCGTGGGCGCCGGAACCCCCGTCTCCGTCACGGCCACTAACGGCCAGGGCGAGTCCGTAGACGTAGCCGACGTGACCACCTCAGCGGCCCTACTTCCGTCGCAATCCGAGACCATCCTCATCACGTGGACCGTACCCGCAGGCTGGGATGCCGCCGACTTCACCATCGACGGCGTAGTAGACCCCGACGGCACCATCAACGAGTGCGACGACGCGAATAACAGCGGCTCAGGCGCCACCAGCGCAGGCGGCCTGACCTTCGACGACCTCAAAATCACGAACCTCGACGTGGACGACGTCACCTGCTCAATTGGCACAGTGACCATCACTTTCGCCATCCAGAACGACGGCGCGATGCCGGTCCCTCAAGACCTGCCTATCGTGGTGGAGGCGCTGCGTGGCGCCACGGTCATCCCCATCGAGACGGTACGCACAAGCGCGGCCCTACAACCAGGCGGCACCGAGTCCTTCACCGTCACGTGGTCCACCCCAGCCTCACTCATAGCTTCATCTTACGACGTGCGCGTCTCGATCGACCCGAACGGCGAGGTCACGGCGTGTTCTACGGACTCCCAGACTGAGCCGGGCCAGTGTTTACCGCTGCAGTAGACGTCAAGAATCGCACCTGATTTACAAGAAAATGCACGTGCGGCACGCTAGATGCCAATCCTTCTGTTTCAATGAAGGACGTGTGGTACTCCCTTTACATACCCTTGCGACATTGCCTGCCGGCCTGGCGCCCTAGCAGTCCTACGGTCATTACGATAAGGGCGCATGCCGTCTTAAGATTAAAGTTTCGGGAACCAAAGCTCTTGCAGGTCAAGAGGACCTCCGAGGTGTTGGTAGTCCAACACATTCCTGGGCTAACAGCTCGTGAATTCAGAATTCGTGTGCATAAAACCCACGTCGAAGTACTTGATGACATAGTCATCACGCCAATGGTCTTGTACACTCTCAAGCGTCGGCAACGGCGCATTTCTTTGACAAGTGAATAGGATAAGGAGGCTTCAATGGAGCTCATTCCGGTGCGCAATGTGAACACCTTCGTTTTCTGCCCAAGACTTCTTTGGTTGGAGCACGTTGGTGGGGACTTCGTGGACAATGAACATACGCTGGAGGGCCATTTTGTGCACCGGAGGGTGGATAAACCAGGTGGTAAGCTCAATGCACCCAATGAAGAGGACGAGCCGTGGCACACGCGCTCACTCTGGCTCTCCGACGACGACCTCGGAATCACGGGCAAGATTGATCTGGTGGACGCAGAGGAAGACGGGTCGTGTTTTCCAGTGGACACCAAGAAGGGAAGCCCGAAGGACAAGTCTGAACTTTGGCCTGCCGATCGAGTCCAGCTCGTACTTCAAGCACTGCTCATGCGCGCCCAAGGGATGCGTGTTGAAAAGGTCGCGGCCTACTACAATGCAGTCCGTAGGCGAGTCGTTGTGGAACTTACCACTGAGATGATTTCGGAAGCCTTGGACGCATTGGCGGACGCACGAAAAGTCTTCGAGATGGAGCCTCCACCTCCTCTCGAAGACTCGCCGCAATGCCGTGGTTGCTCACTAAATCAGATTTGTTTGCCGGACGAGGTCAACGCCCTAACTTTGGGGGAGGACACGAAAATCAAGCGCGTTTTGGCGCCCCAGACGGACTCTCTTCCTCTCTACGTTGTAGGCGGCGGGACGCGAGTGGGAGTCTCGAAGAATACGTTGATCATCACACCACGCGACGCTGAAGAGGACATTCGAAAGGTTGGCCTGGATATGGTCAGCGAGTTGAACCTGCTTGGCGGAGTACAGTTTACAACACAGACACTCCAGTACTGCCTCGGCAGAGACATTCCGGTCTCATTCTTCACCACTGGTGGTTGGTACTACGGGTCTACGTTCTCAACCATGAGCAGAAACGTTGGGGTTAGAATTTCTCAATACGAGCATCACGACAAAGAGCTTTCCCTAAGAGTTGCGCAACAGCTGATTTCCGACAAAGTTCATAATTGTCGAGTGCTGCTGCGCCGAAACGCGACCAACGAGTCTGACACTCTGAAACGTTTGAAGATGCTGAGACGGGAGGCCGAAAAGGCAGATTCTAAGGGGAGTCTTTTGGGGTACGAAGGTGATGCCGCGCGGCGATATTGGAGTGACTTCTCGGACATGGTTGCCGAGGTTGATGACGCGTTTGAGATGAAAGGCCGGAACCGCCGTCCACCTAAAGACGCGACCAATGCGTTGCTTTCGCTTGGTTATGCGTTGCTGACAAAGGACTGTACACGGGCACTCCTCAACGTGGGTCTAGACCCCTACTTGGGAATGTACCACACGACGCATCACGGAAGGCCCAGCCTCTCACTAGACCTGATGGAGCCATTCCGACCACTGATTGTGGATTCTACGGTGCTGCAGGTCATCAAGAGACGGGAGATTCAGGCGGACGATGTGGTTCGCACTGGACAAGGGGTGATGCTCAAAGACCGGGCGCGGAAGACATTCATCGGTGCCTACGAGCGAAGAATGGCAGACGCCATAACGCATCCGGTTTTCGAATATCGAATCGACTACCGGCGGGTCTTGGCAGTTCAGGCCAGACTTCTCTCACGATTCCTAACGGGGGAGATTCCGACACTCCCTGCATTCAGGACCAGATGATGAGAATTGGAATCAACCGAATCATCATCACGTATGATATCTGCGACGACTCTAGGCGAACGGATATCTTTGAGTGCCTTAAAGGCTTCGGCGAGCACATTCAGTATTCCGTGTTTTGCGTGGAGTTGAATGAAATCTCCATGACTAGACTCCAAGCCAAGCTGGCCGAGTTGATTCAACATGACGAAGACCAGGTCCTCTTCTTTGACTTGGGCCCAGTTCAGGGGCGCGGCTCAAACGCTGTTACGGCTATTGGTAAGCCTTTCAAAGCAGGAACACGACGTGCTTTTGTGCTATGATGCGAGCGTCGAAGTGGCGCTCAAACACCCGGTCGCACTCGCAATTCGTGATTTTTAGGTTATTGCTCGTTTTCCTTCCAAACATGGAGCCATTTTGTCGTTTCGAATTCCAAACTCTGCTCAGAATTCCCTAGGTCCTCGTGGACACACCCCGCATCCATTGTTAGAGTGCGGTGTTGCGAGCATCGCCCCCTCCGCATCCGCATGGATGCGGCCCCATTGAAGCCAAAAGATCGCCTACCGACTGATGAAGGTCGACCCGCCCCCTCCGCATCCGCATGGATGCGGCCCCATTGAAGCTGTGAATCAACTCGGAACACAGGTCGGTTGTCGACCCCTCCGCATCCGCATGGATGCGGCCCCATTGAAGCCTATTACTAGATTGCTGGGTTGTTTCGCGTGCGCGCGCCCTCCGCATCCGCATGGATGCGGCCCCATTGAAGCATTCAACGCCGGGGGCGCCTGATTGGCCGCTGGTTGCCCTCCGCATCCGCATGGATGCGGCCCCATTGAAGCTCGTGGTTTCGTCCACCATCGCGCCCGACATTTTTGGATACCCTCCGCATCCGCATGGATGCGGCCCCATTGAAGCAAATACTTTCGACCGTTCTCAATCTGGCTGATTCTGTCCCTCCGCATCCGCATGGATGCGGCCCCATTGAAGCAATCTCTTCGGCGGTTGCAGCATACCCCTCCCCGACCCTCCGCATCCGCATGGATGCGGCCCCATTGAAGCGTCTCCGTTGTTTCGGGTTTCTCCCGAGTGGAGTTACAACCCTCCGCATCCGCATGGATGCGGCCCCATTGAAGCTGTTTTTATTCGACCTTCTTCACTTACATTTATAGTCCCTCCGCATCCGCATGGATGCGGCCCCATTGAAGCAGACCGCTGAACCAACAGGCGTACGAATTATCCGCCCCTCCGCATCCGCATGGATGCGGCCCCATTGAAGCAATTTTCTTGATGAGGTCTTGCATGGTGTCTCCTTTTCCCTCCGCATCCGCATGGATGCGGCCCCATTGAAGCGACTGGCAGGCCCCAGCACTCCGCGCCGATGTCCCAGTCCCTCCGCATCCGCATGGATGCGGCCCCATTGAAGCATTATAGAACACTGAGATCTCTTTAGGTGGTGACGTGATCCCTCCGCATCCGCATGGATGCGGCCCCATTGAAGCAAGCGCGTAACCACACACGAGGTCGCCCGATGCGGCAGCCCCTCCGCATCCGCATGGATGCGGCCCCATTGAAGCAGTTACAGTTGAAGTACCCGCAGAAGAAATAAGACCCCCCTCCGCATCCGCATGGATGCGGCCCCATTGAAGCAATGGCTTGATGAAAGGACACACTGACGGGTTCATTAAGCCCTCCGCATCCGCATGGATGCGGCCCCATTGAAGCTTTTGGTCTGCCACAGCACTCATGCCACTCAATGAAATCCCCTCCGCATCCGCATGGATGCGGCCCCATTGAAGCATCACAATCACGCGGCGTTGCGGCAAGTATGGCGTTCGCCCTCCGCATCCGCATGGATGCGGCCCCATTGAAGCATGCACGACCCCGTTGCCGTAGTAGCCAAGGTAGCGAGCCCCTCCGCATCCGCATGGATGCGGCCCCATTGAAGCAAGATTCGCCCTGATTAGCTTGTACAGCCGCCGAACCCTCCGCATCCGCATGGATGCGGCCCCATTGAAGCGCCCTCAAGCTCCTTGATTCGATGAGCCCTCGATTCGCACCCTCCGCATCCGCATGGATGCGGCCCCATTGAAGCTGTTGTTACGTCCTCATATGGGGTTTCTTTGTTGCAACCCTCCGCATCCGCATGGATGCGGCCCCATTGAAGCTCTTTGTTACAGTTCCCGATGATTGGAATGGTTCAACACCCCTCCGCATCCGCATGGATGCGGCCCCATTGAAGCGGGCAACTCCTGCCGAGCTGGAAGCTGAGATTCGCGGACCCTCCGCATCCGCATGGATGCGGCCCCATTGAAGCCGTTTTTAGGCAGGGCGTACCCCTGACATCATGATGCCCTCCGCATCCGCATGGATGCGGCCCCATTGAAGCTCGAGTCGGTACCGATCAAGGGCAGCTTCTCCAGAAATCCCTCCGCATCCGCATGGATGCGGCCCCATTGAAGCCGGACGAAGGTTGCGCACTTAACGCCGTCCACAGTGCCCTCCGCATCCGCATGGATGCGGCCCCATTGAAGCAGTCGTACAGCCAATCAAAATGGGGGACTCCGTGAGCACCCCTCCGCATCCGCATGGATGCGGCCCCATTGAAGCTTCATGTTTTTACCTGTGATGAGTCCCGACAGGCCCCCCCCTCCGCATCCGCATGGATGCGGCCCCATTGAAGCACAACGTCGGCCGGCCGATTACCGACCTGGCCGCAGCCCTCCGCATCCGCATGGATGCGGCCCCATTGAAGCATCACGCAGGAGGAACGCTTTAAGGGCCCGGTCTACAACCCCTCCGCATCCGCATGGATGCGGCCCCATTGAAGCTGACAGAACAATCCGATTCGATGATGTTGGGTGGTGTACCCTCCGCATCCGCATGGATGCGGCCCCATTGAAGCAAAAGCTCTTCGATTCTGGCGCGTATTGCGTCACTTTGCCCTCCGCATCCGCATGGATGCGGCCCCATTGAAGCGACCGGGAGATCCCAGCACTCCGCCCCGATATCCCAGTCCCTCCGCATCCGCATGGATGCGGCCCCATTGAAGCACCACGACGTCGACCACGTTCACGCAGGTGAACAGCCCCTCCGCATCCGCATGGATGCGGCCCCATTGAAGCAGCCTCAAACCCCTCGTTCATCTGACGGATTTCTAGCCCCTCCGCATCCGCATGGATGCGGCCCCATTGAAGCAATTTGTTTTTTCTTTTCTTCTACCTTTCTCAATAGCCCTCCGCATCCGCATGGATGCGGCCCCATTGAAGCAACGTCTTCACCAAGCTTGCGAAGGTACGCGCCAAGCCCCTCCGCATCCGCATGGATGCGGCCCCATTGAAGCTTAGCTTCGTCCTGTTTCTTCAGGACATCGTTTAGCTTCCCTCCGCATCCGCATGGATGCGGCCCCATTGAAGCGCGTGTGTATTGTCGCCCGTCATAAATCGGGGCCCTACCCTCCGCATCCGCATGGATGCGGCCCCATTGAAGCCAACCGTACCTATGGCGCGCTGCTGGTAGCACTCAACTAGGCCCTCCGCATCCGCATGGATGCGGCCCCATTGAAGCGGGCATGCGCACACCACGGCGTCGAGTTCCTATCGTCCCTCCGCATCCGCATGGATGCGGCCCCATTGAAGCATGTCTTTAACGTTGCGGACACGCCGGATCACGCCCTCACCCCTCCGCATCCGCATGGATGCGGCCCCATTGAAGCCAGATCGAGGCGGGCCACCCGAATTTTACGATGGCCCCCCTCCGCATCCGCATGGATGCGGCCCCATTGAAGCGGTGCGACTTTAGTGCCGGTGGATATTGAGTGGGCGCCCCTCCGCATCCGCATGGATGCGGCCCCATTGAAGCATCGGAGCTTGCGCTGAGACGGCAAACTGGAAGTCCCCTCCGCATCCGCATGGATGCGGCCCCATTGAAGCCCAAGGGCTCAAAGTGGCTTGAGGACTATGACAAAGACCCCTCCGCATCCGCATGGATGCGGCCCCATTGAAGCTCATCTTCGATATCAGTCTGGGTTTTTGAATTAAGGCCCCCTCCGCATCCGCATGGATGCGGCCCCATTGAAGCTCGCAATCTACCGCAGGTTACCCCTGTTTACCGGGGTCCCTCCGCATCCGCATGGATGCGGCCCCATTGAAGCTACGAGCGCCTCAATCCACTTGTGACGCATCAGAGCGTCCCTCCGCATCCGCATGGATGCGGCCCCATTGAAGCCTTTTCCACGCCGCTCGAAAGAGCGACCGCCTCGGCACCCTCCGCATCCGCATGGATGCGGCCCCATTGAAGCAAGACGCCGGCAACCGTCGAAGGCTACCCTCGCGTCCCTCCGCATCCGCATGGATGCGGCCCCATTGAAGCCAGATGAAAGAGGGCCAAGTTTTTGACGAAGACCGCCCCCCCCTCCGCATCCGCATGGATGCGGCCCCATTGAAGCCACCCACTTTGTCCACTGATCGGGCCAGACGGTTGCGCCCTCCGCATCCGCATGGATGCGGCCCCATTGAAGCTTGTGTAAGTGACAATTGACACCGTATTAGTGACAATGCCCTCCGCATCCGCATGGATGCGGCCCCATTGAAGCTGTATGCGGCGCATTGGTGACGAAACCGCGTCTTTTCCCTCCGCATCCGCATGGATGCGGCCCCATTGAAGCGAGCCAGGCGGCGGAGCGATCCTCAGCCGTCGAAACCCTCCGCATCCGCATGGATGCGGCCCCATTGAAGCTCTTTGCTGCTGGCCAGGTATCGATGGAGATGTCCAAGGCCCTCCGCATCCGCATGGATGCGGCCCCATTGAAGCTAACCCACGCGCCCCCTTGCGTTGAATATACCCAGACCCCTCCGCATCCGCATGGATGCGGCCCCATTGAAGCGAGCGAAGGCAGAAGCGAACGCAAAGGAAACGGCTGTACCCCCTCCGCATCCGCATGGATGCGGCCCCATTGAAGCAACGAGGGCTATATCAGGGACCAATCGAGCACGTGGGAACCCTCCGCATCCGCATGGATGCGGCCCCATTGAAGCTGAGGAAAGCTCAGACCATTTGGCTTCGTGTTCTTTTCCCCCTCCGCATCCGCATGGATGCGGCCCCATTGAAGCAGGCCTCCGTAGGCTCGTCCTTGCCGTTGCTGTCGGACCCTCCGCATCCGCATGGATGCGGCCCCATTGAAGCGAGTTCTGCAAAGCCTTCGTCAAGTTCTGCAAAGAGCCTGGCCCTCCGCATCCGCATGGATGCGGCCCCATTGAAGCACGAGCTCGCAATCAGACCCCAGAGTCAGATCCCATGCCCTCCGCATCCGCATGGATGCGGCCCCATTGAAGCTGAGCTCGTCGGCGCGCAGTTCCAAACAACTACACTGCCCTCCGCATCCGCATGGATGCGGCCCCATTGAAGCAGGCCGTGTACCTGAAGTACCAGCGACGCATTTACGCGGCCCTCCGCATCCGCATGGATGCGGCCCCATTGAAGCAGATATCGTCTTCCAGTCATCTGATGGCGTACTGGTTCCCTCCGCATCCGCATGGATGCGGCCCCATTGAAGCACGACGGCGCTGCCACCCGCTGCGGAACATCAATCCCCTCCGCATCCGCATGGATGCGGCCCCATTGAAGCCTCATTCTCCAAAAAAGACCTTGGGTCATATTACGCCGCCCTCCGCATCCGCATGGATGCGGCCCCATTGAAGCGGGCGTTCCTGCTCTACCTTGAGGGTGGCGCGGGCTACCCCTCCGCATCCGCATGGATGCGGCCCCATTGAAGCGACTCAAAATCGTGTCCTACCAGGTCACCGAGCTCACCCTCCGCATCCGCATGGATGCGGCCCCATTGAAGCACCTTATTCGGCATCGGTGCGCTCATAATCATGCCCTCCCTCCGCATCCGCATGGATGCGGCCCCATTGAAGCATCTTATGCAGCCAGTTATTGAGCACGGCGTCTGGCACCCCTCCGCATCCGCATGGATGCGGCCCCATTGAAGCAGGTTCCTGTTGCGCAGATTCGCGGCCGGCCAGACATACCCTCCGCATCCGCATGGATGCGGCCCCATTGAAGCCATCCCATCACACACCTGCCTTGATTTCAAACGGGCCGCCCTCCGCATCCGCATGGATGCGGCCCCATTGAAGCTTAAGCTAGCTAAACTTTCCTGAGTCGAGATAAAGATCCCTCCGCATCCGCATGGATGCGGCCCCATTGAAGCGTCGCTAAAATTACAGGATGGAAAGTGTTTTCAAGAACCCCTCCGCATCCGCATGGATGCGGCCCCATTGAAGCTCCAGAAATCCAGACTCCTACCGCTGGGAAGAGCGCCCCCTCCGCATCCGCATGGATGCGGCCCCATTGAAGCCATCCCATCACACACCTGCCTTGATTTCAAACGGGCCGCCCTCCGCATCCGCATGGATGCGGCCCCATTGAAGCTTAAGCTAGCTAAACTTTCCTGAGTCGAGATAAAGATCCCTCCGCATCCGCATGGATGCGGCCCCATTGAAGCGTCGCTAAAATTACAGGATGGAAAGTGTTTTCAAGAACCCCTCCGCATCCGCATGGATGCGGCCCCATTGAAGCTCCAGAAATCCAGACTCCTACCGCTGGGAAGAGCGCCCCCTCCGCATCCGCATGGATGCGGCCCCATTGAAGCCGGCCTCATACTCCGCAATGCGGGCTTGAGGGATCTACGCCCTCCGCATCCGCATGGATGCGGCCCCATTGAAGCTCGTATTCCTCGTCTGAGAATCGCTCCATATTGCAGTCCCTCCGCATCCGCATGGATGCGGCCCCATTGAAGCCAGCCCACCAAGGCTCGCGGTCTAAAGGGCCGTCCCGCGCCCCTCCGCATCCGCATGGATGCGGCCCCATTGAAGCTGCACAACTTCATGCAACGGTGCGCCCTTCATATGTTCCCTCCGCATCCGCATGGATGCGGCCCCATTGAAGCCGCTCGCAAAGCTTCGCCGAAACAATGAAGGGCCTCCCCCCTCCGCATCCGCATGGATGCGGCCCCATTGAAGCCGATATCCGAACCCAGCGCCTGCGCCTAGCGCTGAGCCCTCCGCATCCGCATGGATGCGGCCCCATTGAAGCGACGCTCGTTAGGGTTCACCGGTATGAACGCCATCACCCTCCGCATCCGCATGGATGCGGCCCCATTGAAGCACTTGTCCTCCTTACGGCTGATTGCCTTCGCCACACGCCCCTCCGCATCCGCATGGATGCGGCCCCATTGAAGCGACGCTCGTTAGGGTTCACCGGTATGAACGCCATCACCCTCCGCATCCGCATGGATGCGGCCCCATTGAAGCACTTGTCCTCCTTACGGCTGATTGCCTTCGCCACACGCCCCTCCGCATCCGCATGGATGCGGCCCCATTGAAGCTCATCCTCCACAATCGTCAGCGGAGGCTTGGGCCACTCCCTCCGCATCCGCATGGATGCGGCCCCATTGAAGCCTCACCACACGCGGCATGAAGCTCATCCCGCACTCACCCCCTCCGCATCCGCATGGATGCGGCCCCATTGAAGCAATGCTGGTGCTCGGGTCCAGTAGCTTCACCATTTCGGCCCCTCCGCATCCGCATGGATGCGGCCCCATTGAAGCTGAGCACCGATATCGATTTGGCTCTGGTAGGGGCGAGTGCCCTCCGCATCCGCATGGATGCGGCCCCATTGAAGCACAGTGGACCGGTGCAGCGCATCCTTGAAAACCGCCACCCCTCCGCATCCGCATGGATGCGGCCCCATTGAAGCTTGCACTCACACGGCACACCCCAGTCTGTGTAGCGCCCCTCCGCATCCGCATGGATGCGGCCCCATTGAAGCCGTGGTGTGTCCACGCCGACCTTGGTCGACCACACGTCCCCTCCGCATCCGCATGGATGCGGCCCCATTGAAGCGTCTCGGACTCAGAGCTTGGTCTTCTGACCAAGACCTCCCCTCCGCATCCGCATGGATGCGGCCCCATTGAAGCGAGGTCATTTCGGACGCTGACACCAAGCGCGCCCTTGCCCCCTCCGCATCCGCATGGATGCGGCCCCATTGAAGCGCACCCATTGAAGCACGGCATCAACCGCAGCCTGCTGGTACCCTCCGCATCCGCATGGATGCGGCCCCATTGAAGCACTCGGCCGCGCTCGTCATCGTGGGCGCTATCGGGGCCCCCTCCGCATCCGCATGGATGCGGCCCCATTGAAGCCCGGGCGGGGCGTGTTTGCCCCTTGCTTGATCGAACCCTCCGCATCCGCATGGATGCGGCCCCATTGAAGCAAATACAGAGGAATCAATGAGCCAGACAGAAACATCAAACCCTCCGCATCCGCATGGATGCGGCCCCATTGAAGCAAGAGTTGCGCCGCTTCCTCGATGTGCTCGCCGTAGCCCTCCGCATCCGCATGGATGCGGCCCCATTGAAGCCCAGGCAAGCCACCCCAAACCGGTTCAAAGACGTACAACCCTCCGCATCCGCATGGATGCGGCCCCATTGAAGCAACGCCGACCGCACCGGCGAGACCCTTCCTCTCCACCGCGCCCTCCGCATCCGCATGGATGCGGCCCCATTGAAGCAGGAACACCTCCGATTCCAACCGCCCATAAAGGCCAGCCCTCCGCATCCGTATGGATGCGACCCCATTAGAACGTGCCCCGCCATTCGTTAGAGGTGCTTCGCTACTGCACCGGAGAGTAGTTCGGTTACTGCCTGATTCAACGAAACGTTGTTGCGTTCTGCGAATAGGACCAAGTCCCTGTGCAGGTGTTGGGGCAACCTGACATTGAAACGGCCACTAAATCCCCGTTGGTTTATCGGCATCGGGTATTCGTCTCCGTCTTCTTCGCAATCCTCTATGGCAATTGCCACAACGTTGAGGATTTCCGCTAGCGCCTGTTCTGGGGAATCGGCGTGCGCAGCCAGACTCTGCCATTCCACAACTCGCCCGATATAAACCTCGTCTTCCGGCGACCACGACACGTTGTAGCTATACCTGCTCGCCAATTCTTCAAAGTTCATCTTCATTTCCTCCAGACAGCCTTTCGAGCGCCGCGATAACTTGTTTAACCTGATAAGGCTTTGCATCCTTGCCGGCCCTTTGAAGATTAACTCTCGGATCGCCCTTCCATGGAGTCTTGAACACATGATGGCTACCCGTGACTCTCGGTTCTCCAAACCACTTGGTGCAAATCCGAACCAGCCTAGCAAAACGAACAGTCTTGCTTTGTTGGAGATACAAGATGTCTTCTTCCATAACCCCACCTAGTACTAATTATAGTACCACTCTTAACTTATTCCAGAGATTTCTACTGGCACGAACATCCCCAATCCGAAGTGGGCACCGTATCCAAGGGCGATCGGCCCAGCTTGGACTTCAGCAAACTCGATTCGGTAGCCTGTGGGTAAATGTGGCCCACGCGCACCCCGTCTGCTTTTCCGGTGTGTCCGAAACTTCAACCACCGCTCTTCCTTAGCCAGCGTCGTCGAGTCAACCACTGTGACGTTAATCGGACCAGGATAGCCGCCTTCTGCAAGCAGGCGACGTAAGTCATGCTCCGAACTTCCAACGACGAGGCCGTTCTCGTACTTTGCAGTACCATTTCGCCGAATCTTGGGGTGCCTAGTAGCTACAAACGGGGTGTACGATTCCCAAACTTTGCTACTGCCCACCGCTTTGCATTGGGCGCTCTTTGCTTCACTTAACTCAAGGAGAACGAGTTTCTGTTCTTGGAATTCGCCTTCCTGGCTATAGAGCTTGGTCAAGGTGAGCAGAGCTTTCACAGCATCGTTGTCAAATCCACTCTCGAGATAGAGCGAGATCTTGGAGATGTGCTTCTTTCCACTTTCGTGTTCTGGAAAGATAAATACGTGCTCATGCCCTTTCAATGGCTCACCGTCCGCACCGCGACCCGAGAATAACGGGTTTGAAGGATCCCTGGATACAAGTGCGCGATGCATAATAGAAGCGACGTGAAACGCGTCCGTAAAGAGCGGCAACACATTGGAATAGAGGGCGAAGGTGGCAACCTGAGGAAGTTGACCTCCGGTATCATAGGAGATTCTCGTCAGATCCGGTGGTTCCGCATGTGGTCGGTAGTACTCCACCCACCGGGCTCCTGGTGGCAAACTCCAACCATCCTTTTGGATGTCAGCAGTATCAAGTTGCAGAGCATCAAAGAGGGATTCGGGCAGCCGCTCTTCAATCTTGGCTTTCTCTTTGGCCGAGAGTTTAACTTCGTCGAGAGGTTTTCCCTTCTTCTCGGCAGCGGCCACCAACGCGTGGTGTGACCAACCCTGCATCATGCCTTCCCTCCAAGCCTCGTATTGACTTGGTGGATAGGCGTTGAGCAGACGCACCAGCTCCCCTTCTTCGGTTCGTTTGGTTGAACAGATGGCTTCGGACTCGTCCCATTCGCGCTTACTAAGCTCGACACTCGCCCAAGCCTCAGCACGCCCTAGATAGCCAATGCGGGCAACTAGTGTTTCCAGCACATCGTGAAGCTCGGGACTCAGGTCCACTGGCCAACGCACCCCTAAACGATCCTCGGCCGAAACGATCAAGAACGTGTCGAACACCTTGGTAGTGGACGTTCGAGTCGGCATATAGTGACGCGTATGGCCAGAGCCAATCTGCTTTGGCATCGCAAACTGAGGGTCCACACCACACATCGCCTCAATCAACTCTTGCACCGCCTCACGCGGTATCTCCTGAGCTTTTATGTGCCACGTAGCAATCAATGCGCGCAGAATACGCCAGGGCGAGAGCGGCCATTCTACGACGCCCTCGTTCACATGGTGATCCCATGGCGTCGCGTGTACCTTTCCAGCCAAGAATTTGATGTCCATTTGAATCATGGATCAGCTCACGTATTTGACGACGGTGCGTGCAGGATTAGCGAATTTGTCCTTTGCCTTTTGAACTAGATTCGGGAGCTCTTTCTCTAAGGATTCTAGGGACGGTGGAACAAAGCCTACTGGTCGTTTCACAACCAAATCACCGGCAGGCTCCAAGTCACACGCGGTGCGCAACCTCAGCCCGTCGCGCAAGAAGCGCTGAATCTTGAAGAACGCCAAGGCGATCAGCAGATTTTCCACGTCTTCACCCAGGCGATAACCACGGATCTGGGCAAGATCCAAATTGAAGTACGCAACGATGTTCCCAGTGAATTCTTCCCGATGGAATGGAACGTGTCCGAATCCGTCTTTGGCAGGACCTTTTGGATCGAAGTTGTCCATCTTGACGCCTCCTGATGCGGCGACGGTAATGTTGGACGCTTCAATGAACGCGGACACCGCGCGTGGTAAGCGCAAACGACCGCCCGCAAGCTCTTTCTTCGCAATGAACACACCATGCAAGAGTGCGTTCACATCGTACTTGAGCAAGACTTCGGCGAGTTTGCTGATGTCGACACGGCCCTTGTCTTCAAGGCCGATTTCGCTCTTGAACGTGTCGAAGAATGACTTGTCCTTACTCTCAAGGATGTACGGGGAATTGATTCTATGGGACTCAATGAGCGTGTTAGTAATGCGAGCACCCTTATCGTCCTCAACATCCACCAATGGGAGCCCTTTCAAAGGTTCAACCCAGTCTCCTTTCGCATCGTCCCAGCAGACTTCCTCGAGGCGATTTGCCATTGATTGCGCCGACTCCACTAAAACCATGGCGGTGCCATCATTTAACGTGTAAGTGGCAGGTCCCAAATCGGGAAATCCGGTGGGTTGAAATCGAGTTCCTTGAAGGGGCTTCAACGGAACTTCCAGCAATACGCGCGATTCGTTCTTCAGTGCTTCAAAATTCATATGTGGTTCTCCTCAGTCTTGTTTTGGTTTGAGTATGTAGTCTGCAATCTTATTGATTGATTGTAGTGAAATCGGAAATGCAATCACCGCAGCGATCCGTTTTGCGCGGGTCTGCGAGACATCAATGTCTTTTGTGTTCACTGCCGGGGCCAGACCGCTTACCTTAAGCCTACGCCCGGCCGAGATTACCCCATTTTTCCCCGCAACCAGCTGCCTCAAGATTGCTGGGTCACGGCTTGGTCCCACCTCGCGGACCAACCAGGGGGAATGAGCAAGTCGAACGATCCCGTAATCCAATGGAACGATAACGTCACTCTCAGCCTGTTTGGTGTCCTCAACGGGCTTCACCAACATCAGTGCGCGAATGAGATCATAGAGCCTCGCCTCATCAACCTGATGGTTTAGGAAGTGATTGATGTCTTCAAGTCTGGCAAAGCGGCTCGCCTCGACAAACCAATTCGGGTTTGGATTGGCCGACTGTGGCTCGCGACTAGGCTTGTTCTCGAGTTCAAGTAGCCAACGATGTAAGAGTCCGTGCAAGAGATCCTCGACGTTACCCTCACGGACGTGATCTGGCGTGTATTCTTTCACCCAGTCGCCCTTGTCCGTGACCGGTTCGATCGCCGTACGCAGCTTGCCGTGACCATTGACTTGTATTGAAGCCAATGCGGAGGCGAGTCGCCACTCCGAAGAGTTGTCGCTCGCTCTTTCAAGCCAGTTTTCTTTCAGTTCTGGCATCGGGCGTACATTTTCCTGCGCCCATTTGTGGCTGTTCGATAGGGCTGCTTGTGCCCGACCCAGAGCTACCAACACATCTTGCGTAGATGAGTGTCCCGGCCGCTGGGTCATTTTCATAACCGCGTCTTCGAGCTGTCGACCCACGCGTCTGACTGAGCCTGGAGCGTGTTCACCCCCAGCACGGGAAAGGAAGATGCTCAACCAAGCATCAATACTCCTCAAAAGCTCAACATCAGGATTCGGCCGCACCTCGAAGCGTGAAAGGGGAATGGCGAACGTTGAGAGCCCATTGCGCTCCTGAAAGCCATACCTTTCAAAAGCTGTGATACCGCGATCGATTCCAAGCAATGCCACCGCACGTGCAAAATCAAGCCCGTTGCTTGCGTTGCGCCGACCTACTCTGGCACGTCCTTCACCAAGCAAAGCCTGAATGCTTGGAAAAGAGGCTGGCTCTTCCCAAAGTGGAAGCCACATTTCCGCCCGTGACTTGTCTTGGTCAGACGAGGACGCGTATCCCGATGTCGTTTGTCGCACCACAAATGGTGCACTTAATGCTCCATTTGGGTCTGCTTCAAGGCGCTTCACTGCTGCAGAAGAGAACGCGATTGCGCCTTCCATCATGAGGATGAAATCCCAGACGTTGAACGCAGAGTTTCCTTCGAATCCGGTTGTGGAGTTGGCCCCGCCTGCGGCCGACGGGTAAAACTGGCCAATTGCCCCCGAACCAGCGATTTGAGTTAGGTCCTCGAATAGCGCTGAAGCAAGCCATCCCAAAGAACCTTCGAGAGGTTCCCCGTTTGGGCTCAAAGCATCCAGAAGTCGCTGCATGAAGTTATTTGTGAATTCCAAACGTCCATCGTTGCCGCCGGTCCCCAGGACGGGCGGAAACTTGGGAACGTCCTTGAAGTCGCCGGACGACAACTCCGTGGTCATCACAAGAGCAGCATCAATCCATTCCACCGCATCATCCGGAAGACGGTTGCGCATTTGGTTGATGAGTTCACCCTTGGTATCCGAGTCGGGCTTTCCATCCAAACCAAACTCTTCAACGACTCTTTGTGCAGCGCGAATCGACTCCTGATACCGAGAAAATCTCGGCGCAGTGCTTCCAAGAATGGTCTCGAGCGCGGTGGAGTTATCCTTGGGATAAAACCCGCTCCCACCGTTCCAGGGCGCAATGATCGGCGACGGCTCATAACCGTGGGCAAAGAAGCTCAACAACTCTTCGCGGTCGAGGCTGGATTGAAGCACGAAGTGGTCGGATCGCCAGAAGCCGCGGGCTTCCGGGTCCACCTGTTGAGAAACCAGTCGTAAGACAGCTATGGATTTCAGGTAGTGGGCCAGCGGCCGAGTACGACAGCCTTTGAGTTCAAGTTCAAACATTTCCGGCCTCCTTGGCGCTCGCACGTTGGTCGGCACTTCGTAAGATCGCCTCCAAGTAGCCCATTCGAAATGGCCCCATATCAGGCGAGTCTCGCAATCGAAGCATGCGTTCTGCCCACGAGTTCGGTCCTAGGCGGACAAACGAAAGGTCCAAATCGGTGTCATCAAAGCGTGTTCCTCCACCAAGTTCCGCAGCTCTGACCACGTCACCATGCCATACGCCTCGCGCGAATACTGTGTCAGCCGCGCCTGGTCGATTTTCATCGGGTAGGGCACGCAGGCTCAACCTTACCTTCCCGTGGTGAGCCAGAATGATGAAGGCCCCCAAGTCGTCTTCGGGGAAGTATTGTTTGTAGATAAGCATCGAGGCTAGCTCGTGCCTGAAGAACTTCCTGGTTGGCTTATTCCCCTCGAGAGCAGATTTTGCCCATGTACCAGGATTTGGCGCTTTATCAGCGGCCAGAACATGCTGGAAAACTTCGTGAGCCTTGCCTGCGTCATGCCAGCGAGCGGCGCGCAACATCAACTCACTGGTCTGGCCATCGATCCCCAGGCTGACTAGGAGCGCTTTGCATTCAGTGACAACATGCTCAGTGTGGTCCGCGAGTGAAATCCAAGACTTCTTGAACGAGCGTGGATCCGAATCCATTGATTCAGGCTCTACTTCACTCGTTTTGAAGACCTCGACTTCCTCGCCTTTCTTAAGCTTCTTTCCAGTAAAGCCAAGTTCCGGTGTGTAACCGCCAGCACTTGCTGGAACAAGATAGGTTTTGCCGGGAACCACCGACTTTCCGCAAAGCTCCCAACGTTCGGTAAGATGGTTAAAGCTATAAGCTGTGTCCTTGAGAAACTTGACCGCCTGCGAAATAGAAATGCGGCACAACTCCTCCTCATGTGGAGACTGAAGCTCCTTGTCTTTTTCAGACGGCTTCTCACCTTCCCAACTACGCCAGTATACAAATACGTCCGGCGAGCTGCTGTCACGGACATAACGAGAGACGTCCAGATCGTCTCCGGAGAGATCCGCCGAGGTGTCAAAAAGTTCTAGAAGGTCTCTACGCCTGAGCACTGGACGCACAACAGGGGTCGGCTGCCAGTTTACGCTTGAAAGTGATTCAGGCCCCACATCGCCAAGTGAACTCAGGATCGCTCGCGACTCATCAAGCTCCTTCAGGGTATAGGGCAGACATAAGTCATCCTTTTCATCCTTGGGTTCAATGTTTACCCAAAAGACCCGCGCATCGTGGAACTCGCCGCCACGGCTGCAACGGCCGAATCGCTGAACTAGCGAGGACCAGGGCGCCAACTCCGTAAACATGGTCTTTGAGCTGATATCTACTCCAGCTTCGATCACTTGGGTCGACACAATGATTCGATCCCCTTCCGCCTTCAACATTTCCATGTGTTTGGCGCGATCACCTCGTCTAAACCGCGAATGCAAGAGAGCGGTATTTTCTAGCGTTCTTCCAGCGTTCAGAAGCCCCTCAAAAACCTCTTGCGCACGAGAAACCCGATTTAGAATCACGAGAGAAAGACTTCCCTCTTGATGCTCCTTGAGGACGTTCGAGACGAGTTCGCTGATATCCACGTCTTTGGCTACGGTGGCTTCTGCTTTGGTAGCTGACTTCTTGGACCGGGTTCTCTTTACCACTGCGTCATGCTGAAAGTCCTTCTCCCCCAAGGATAGCGGAGGCCCTAACTTCTCCAACGGGTGATCGACCGTGTCGAGTTGCTGATCCCCCAAAGTAGCACTCATCCACAATGAATGGGTCGGCCGAAAACTCCCAAGCTTCTTGCGGAGTCCAGCTAGCTGGGCACTGGTCTCAACACCGACTCCCATAAGCTGTGTCTCATCGAACACCCAGAGCGCATCGTTATGAAGCCAGGCGTAATGCATAGGCCAAGCGTAACGCTTCATACCGTATCCGCGCATCAACGCACGCGAGAGCAACATGTCTTGAGTGCCGACGATCACAGTAGGAACCTCTGGGGTGTTGGTCCAATCGGCGTCAACATGCCCCCCAAGCAATCTCTGAACTCGAGGCAAGGTCTTGCCTGCAGATGAAAACGTTGGCTCCAAACTAGCCAGCCAACCCTCGATTACATCCGCGGTTTGCTCGACTAAGACTTTCATTGGTAAGCACCAAACTAGGCGCGTATGTGCATCGGGAGAGCCTTCCAGATGCCGGTAGGCCCATGCCAATGCGACCGCTCCAGTCTTACCAAGCCCAGTAGGAATTTTTAATCGATCCGGCCACGGGCCCTCCGCCAGTTTCTCCTGATAAGGATATGGCGGAAAGCGAGTAGCTGCTTCAAAAAAAGCAGAATAGTTCACACGAACTCCTCAAAAAAAGTTCACCCGGTCATGTTGTTTCTTGCGCACGATGGCAACATAGAACCCAAAGGGGGTCAACACGAACTTGGTCAATTCAGGATAGTAAATGAGTTATCGGCACGCACCGTGCCTCCACTAACTTTTCGCGATTTTGATGCGAGCGACGCTGAACTCGAAACCCAATTTCCGAACATTGGCAGCACACTGCAGGAGTCCGACTTTCGCAACAATCATCCTTCCAAGTAGTGGACCGTCAGATTTCTCTCTTCCGATACCTGCTACAAATCCGATCGGACGACCAGTTCTTGACTTCTCGGTCAATTTCTCTCGAGCCGCGCGGCTTTTGCCTAAGAGAACAGCAGCAGTATGAATCTGTCCGTACAGGTGATTTAGCGCAGCAGATGACGTCCCAGATTTGACGTGAAACAAGACATCTTCCCCAGCAAGGTCGGCAGCTTCAAATGCGCCCTTTGACCTGCCCATTTGGATGAGATTCTTATCAAGATTGATCCAACCAAACTTTTCTGCGACGGACTTGTTGTAGTCGTCCTCAGAGCCTTTCCATGCTGGAAGTTTCCAGTCCTGCTCCAGCGCGGCGATCCTATCATCCAGACTTTCTACATAACTCTCTCCAATTTCGAACCACCGCCCAGCCATGATAAGATAGAGGCGTTCGCTATGCTCAACTTCTCCGCTGAGTGATGCTAACACAGCGCCTCCATAAAGGGCCTCGTCCTGTTCATCACTTAACTCAAGTTTGACTTTCCCAAGGGGAACTCCCGCCTTCTTTGCGATCCGCAATGCCGCCTCAATAAACGTATCGAAGTCGCAATCCTCGGAAGATTTCCCATAGTACACACGCACGTTCTTGGTTCTTTCCCAGGATTCGCCTTCAACGTTGAGATCGAAAGAAGTCGGAGTTTTAGCCACTTCAGCCTCCAAAATCGCTTCAAGTTGCTGATATCTCGGATCCTTCTTTTCAACCCTCGTAAGGTTTTTGAGGAATTCGTAACTAGGCTCTATCCCCTTTGCAAAACACTCCAAGAATCGTGGGCAAACCTCCATAAGTTCAGACAACTCTCCATGAAACGAGTGCATCTTCAAGTGGTTCGAGCCTGCGACTCGGTTTACAATGTCACTACTTGCGCCGACCACCTTGCGTACATCTTCTAGTTCCAAATCTATTCCAAAAAACTCCGCTGGCTTTTTGTTGAGACTAGTACAGCGAGACTCTTGCGGAAATTTGGAAAGAGTGGAGCTGGTCAATTGATGCATTTCATCGATAGGTATGAGATGAGACGCGACTACAAGACCAAACTGCGGCTCAAGCTTTGCGGCGTCCAACAAATGTCTTCCGCCACCAAAAGTGACAACAAAGACGCGTTCGGAAACCCTGAATGCAATGGCAACTGAAACGCTTTCAACGCTAAGGTCGATCTCACTCACCAGATGTTTCCGAAAGAAACCGACCCAGCCAGGTTGCTTTCTCCGACTGCACTTAAACCTGCCGACAACCCCCTCTTGGTCAAACTCCAATTCTTCCGCCCCTTTCCCTTCAAAAACGGCTTCTAAGTCAACCCCTTCTTTGGCTAGATAGAGTGATACATCATGATTGGGGCCGCGCCCCGAAGGGCGCGGAAGCGATGTCGACTCAGACACTATTTGTCGATCAAACTGTTCTTCAATGGAGCCCCCTTGAGTTTGACCATCTACACCGCTCGACTTCTCCAACACTTTCGGCAACAACATCAGATACCTCCTGCCTCATAGGGCACGGCGACACCTTCACGCTTGCCAATCCGCGGAATCGCGGTAAACTGCTGGGTCTGCACGGCAGTTTGGAGGCCTTCGTTTGAGGGTGTCTAGATTGTTTCAAAGAACCCATCGCTCCAACGATGGGTTCTTTAGTTTCTTGAGTATAGACATCGGACGGAGAATGTCAATAATCATTTTGTGAATCATACTGTGAAGCCGAATTGTGAATCGCACGCGACACAACATTAGTAACACCGCTCCGAAATAATCGAATCAATGGCTTGTTGGATGTGTTGAGGCAAACGGTTCCTTCATTTCAATAATCGACGCAAAGAAGTAGCTGGCCGATTCACACACGTTTCACATCGCGTGCACAGGCATTCCACGGGTGGGCTCTAGAGTTCGGGAAACTCGACTCGGAGGTTCGCCATGTACAAGCCATTTGCCATCACACTCACCTCGCTCTTTCTGGCCCCTGCCCTTGCGCTCGCGTGCTCGGGCCCAGCGCCGGTAAGCTACAATCCTCTCGATTTCCTCGCGTTCGGGGTCGCGGCCGGCGCGTTCTACCGCCTCTTTTTGGAGCGTTTGGTGGACGGAAGTGATGAGTTTCATTCGGCCATCTACCTGAGCTTTTTGATCGCGAGTTTCGGGGCGGGCGTGATTGTATCCGGCGAGTTGAGTTTGGAGCCGAATATGTTTCATGCGGTCCTGGGTGCGCTCGCCGCATTTGGGTCCCTGCGCACAAAGAGTCTGATGATGAACGCGATTGTTTTGGTGCCAGTCTTCTGCATCTCCGCGTTGCTCGCCTTGTTCTCCTTCGCGGCGCAGGACCTTCACAAATGTAACTTCGACGCAAATCCGGTCACCACTGAGATCGTATTTTGAGTAGCACTAGCTTCATGGAGGCTCCCAATGAATTCCCGACTCTTCCTGGCGATCGCCGCATTCATCACCCCTTCGCTCGCATGGGCGTGCCCTGGTCTTCTCGCGGTGCAGCCGTTGGACTTCCTCTTCTTTGGCGTGACAGTGGCCGTCAGCTACCGGCTCTTCGTGCAATGGGCCCTAGACTGGAGCGAAGACACGAACTCGGCGGTCTATATGAGCCTCTTGCTCGCGAGTTTCGGAGTTGGGGTCTTCGTGACGGACGAGTTTAGAATCTGGCCTGGGATCTTCACATTGCCTGCGGTTTTCCTTGCTTTCGTGGGCGCAATTTACCCCAAACGCCTCTTCTTTCGCATCGTATTGCTCCTCCCTGTTGTCGTGCTTTCTGCAATCGGCTCATTGGTGGTCTTGCTGGCCTACGAAGGCTCCCAAGATGCCAGTCTCCACTCAGAACTATCCGAATCCCATGAGTTCTAAACAACCTGCTGGCGTTACAATCCTTAGGTCTTTGCCGGAATGATGACCTTGAAATAGTCGTCAGTAGACTCGAAGACGGCGTCTTTACCAGTAAGCTCGCGGGTAAGCCGAACAATCTTCCGCCGAACGCCCATGCCTGGCCTTTCCGCATAACCATAGTCTCGGAGCACGTCCGAGATGATGGAGTTTCGTTGAAAACGCTGACCGGCGAGGACCTTTTCGAGAGTCATGAAGTTCGGGAGGGCACCAGGGCTCGTGATTTCGATTCTGTCGGCATCCTTTAGAATCTCCACCTCGGAGCCACGGGTCCAGTCGCGATGCAATACGGCGTTCAGCACGGCTTCCAGGATGGCCTCGTGCGGGTAGTCGGCGCAGAAGGACCGAATTCTAGCAAACACGTCATCGAGCAAGCCCAGCTCCTTGATGCGCCGCGCACCACCTGGGCTCGCGGCTCCCAAAGGCAGCAGCGGACCGTGCAATAGCGCGTCTTCGTCAAAACCCTTCCATCGAATACCGGCCTGAGGAAGACTTTGGCGAGGCGCGTGCCCAAAGAGCAGAAGTCCCGCGATGGTGCAACACACCTCTCCTTGTTCGACCATGAAACCGAGTCCACATAACCGTTCCACCCAGGCCTCGGAACCTTCCGGTAACACCGTGTCACCCACGAGGTTGTGGAGATAATCCTCGAGACG
Source organism: Microvenator marinus (assembly GCF_007993755.1). Lineage (GTDB taxonomy): Bacteria > Myxococcota_A > Bradymonadia > Bradymonadales > Bradymonadaceae > Allomicrovenator > Allomicrovenator marinus. Next base: position 4,643,435 of record NZ_CP042467.1, on the reverse strand, counting down.
TACCAGATCCAAATCATCCAGATTGGTTCCCAATGCCGGAAGTAGTTCTGAGCGTACGAGGCCTCCACCGGCAAAAAGCAGGGCACTCTCCTCCCGGGTTGCCAACTTAGAGACGCTACCGGTTCGCACATAGATGTCTTCAAGGCCGGTGTTTCGAACCACGTAAGGCTTTGCGAGGCCTTCGGAGACCGTGATGATAGCCACATATTTGCCGGCCAGAACTTCAACCTCCTCGAGCATCAAAGGAACTGGAGGATACACATAGTTGGCAAAGACCGTGTTCACTAGCCATTCTTTGAGGCCGGGGAGCTCCACCCCACTGATGCTTCCATCGTCCTGAACGCCCATGATGATATGACCGCCGAATGAGTTCGACATGCCCACAATATCGCGGGCAAGCATGTCAGGGCGGAGGTTGTCCCGCTTAAGCGACACGCGTGAATTCTCGCCATACTTGATGAGTTGGAGGACTTCTGAAGCATTCATGCAGCACATTTCACACGATTTTCATACCGTGTGCAAACCCACTTCAAGGAGGTCTTCTAGGTTGATTCGACGCAATGAATCGCGGAGTTCGAAATGTTGACACGAATCACAATCACACTCTTGGTCTTGTCCGCCCCCGCAATGGCGTGGGCCTGTACTTCAACGCCTGTAGCAAATCCGGTCGACTACCTTGTTTTCGGTGTTTCGGCGGGTCTCTTCTATCGCCTCTTTCTGCAGCAACGCTTCGAGGCCAGTGAGGATTTTCATTCCGCCGTCTACTTGAGCTTGCTGGTCGCAAGTTTTGGCGTGGGCGCGATGGTTGCTCAAGAGTCGACTCTGCAAAACGGCTATTTCGGAATTCTCGGAATTGTTTTGGCCACCCTCGGCTCGCTCTCGCCGAAGCTCGTGGCGTTGCGCCAATTCGTTCTCTTACCCGTGCTCGTTTCGGCCACCATTCTCGTGGTCTTTATGGTTTTGGGCGAGGATGTGTCGCGCTGCACCCATGAGCCCACTTGGACGCACCTAGCATCACGCTGGGAGCTCCCGGTTGCAACGCCCTTCGACTTCGTAGTCCTCGGTATTGCTGCCGCTGCGGCTTTTCGACTTTTTGGCCCCGAGAGCCGGCGCACGCGTGCTGTAGAATCCGCCATCTATATCGGGTTTATGGTGGCGTCGTTTGTGCTTGGCGCTCTCATCATTGGGCGATTCAATTTCGACACAGGCTACTTCAAGCTGATTCCTGCCGTCTTGGCCGTCGTGGGTGCGCTCTATCCCAAACGGCTCGTTTTCCGAGCCTCGGTACTCGGGCCTCTCATCATCGTGTCGGGGCTACTCTCACTTTTCATTCTAAGTGCCGACCACAGTCCAGAACGATTCGTCGAGTTTCGGGGATGTGGCCTCGATTTCTAGGCCTTTTGGGAAAGGGTCATCCTTCGACTCAAGGACACAAAGAACAAGGCGAGAATGGCCCAGAAACTGAGCGCGCCAGAAGGCGTGTTGCATCCACCCGAGCTACCTTTGGAGCCACCGCCACCCGCCGGGTTCGGGTCAGGGTTGGTACCTGGGCCCGGTGCGTTGTTCTCGGGCAGGGCGGGTTCCTGATTCAGAGCCACCAAATCGCTACCTCCCGTCAACTGGATGAAGGTGTCTTCCACAGCCGATACGCCGGCCTGCTGAATGCGTTGCGCAACCAGAACGCCCAGGTCTCGGCTGTACGTGGTGGTGATGGTTGCACCGCTGAGGCGTTGTTCCAGTGAGATGGTTTCGGCGTCGCCTACCAGAAGCGTGGTGGCGCCCGTATCGGCGTCCTGATGGATGATTGTAGCCTCGGCTGGGATCTCGGCGGAAAGCGCGGATTTCGGCAACCAGAAGGCTCCTGAGAGCTGCGCAACGCCCGTGACGCTTGTACCTGTCCCGGCGGCGATGCCCCCGATGGTGGTGGTTTGCACGAAGGTAGACCATCGCAAGGTCGCAAGTGCAATCTCCACGTTCACAGCCACCTCTTGTGCCACCGGATTTGCGCCGGGGATGGTGGTGGTCTTGGTGCCGGTGTACACCAGATTCACGCCCTGCCGCGCCCAATTGGGGGCCGTATCTGGCTCCCACGGGAAGGTAGTTTGCGTGGCCGAAAGGAGATTCAGTTGAGAGCCGGCTTCGTTCGTGCCCTCGCTGCTGAACACCGTGAGGCCACTCTGGGCGCTAAACTCGTCTACGATTCGGCTGCCGTTGGACGTGGTGGTTTCAAACCGGACCACCTCGCGGGGTGCGCCGGCCACCTCTTTGTTGACCCGCGTGACGCTCAGGTTTTGACCGGCCACCGCCTCGGCATTGACCAGTGCGGCCGGGGCAATCCATGCCGGCCCAAGCCCTGGAATGCCAAGTGCTAAGGTCTGCCCCAGAGGCACTACGCCGGCTCCGAGGTCGCCATAGTTCACCTGATTCAACACCACGGTCTGCCCGTCCCTGGCCACCACGTCGTACTGGATGACGCCGCCTCCGCCGGTGCCCTGCCCGCCCGAAATCGCGCCGTAGGAGATGCGCAGGCCGGGAGTCACCATCTCAGGCGCAGCGGCTTGCCTCAGCTCCGGGAAGAGCGTGAGGTATTCGGCGTTTCCAATTTGATCGTCTGCAGGCTGGGCAGCCGCCACGGACGAGAAAAAGACGAGTGCAATCAGGAGGCGGACGTTCATTCGAAGCTCGACGAGATTGGACAATGGTCACTGATGTAGAGCCAGGCATATGGATAGGTCTCGTTAAATTGGTAGATATCCAGCGTGGGTGTTCCCCATGCGTCTACGAGTGACGGTGACACGATCTGGTGGTCAATGAACGATGGATAGCTCGGTGCTTCCGGCAGGTGGTCCCAGCAGCTTGGTCGCTGGCCTGTGGTGAGGCGCAAGAGTGGTCTTCCTGCAGCTCCCTCAAGCTCAACGATGAAAGGGTCGAAATTCTCCATGGTTCGGTTGAAGTCGCCGACCAACATGTAGGGCTGACTCAGCGATTCCCGCTCCTGAACCCAGGTCTTGAGGACCTCGAGCTGTTGCCGAAGCTCCACACAGCTGTTGGAGGGCGAGTCAAACGGGGCAATCTGGCAGCCGGATTTGAGATGCACAGACATGATGTGGACGGTCGTTCCCGCGTGCTCGACTTGAGCCACCAAACCCTGCCTTAAGGCAGTTGTTCCGAGGTCCAATTCGGTGAGTGCACTTACGTTGAGGACTTCGGCGGTGGAGCCCTGCGGACGAGCGAGCGCGAGCTTTAGGCTACCCTCGCCGATGACGTCGACTTCCCAACCGGGGAGGAGATTCTCCACGGCAGCGATATTCTCCACCTCTTGCAGGAAGAGGAGGTCGGTCTCCTGCGCCAGTATGTGTTGGCGAATCGCCTCCAACTGCTCCGGCGAGCGCACATACGACTCGCCGAGTTCAGTGTTGCAGAATGTTTCCTCGGTCGGATCCTCGCGTAAACACAGAACATTCCAAGACGTTATTTTGATGGGGCCCGACTCAACGGGTTGGTCAGGTTCTGGGCTCTGGTCGGGGAGCTCCTCGAGATCTGGCAGACTGGTTGACTGATCTGGCTGACTTGTTGACTGGTCGGGCATCTCGAAGTCTTCAACGTCCATTCCCTGGTCGGGAGCTTCGGTGAAAGACTTCTTTTTTGTGTCGTCCGCGCACGACACACTGAAACACAAGAGGAGGATAAACAGGTACTTCATAAACTTCCGATCGAGCTAAAGGGCTACGGACCCTATCAGAATCGGGCTGGTAATGGGAGCAATTCATTCACATAGATTTCACATCCGGTGTACACTCTTTTCATAGCCCTCGCTTAGTCTTGGGTTCTCTCGGAGTTTCCATGTACACACGTATCGCCATCATAGTCGCTGTCCTGATTAGCGCCGCATCCTTTGCCTTCTTCCCCGCACAACGGGTGGCGCCCTTTGATTTTGTGACGTTTGGTGTTGCTGCTGCGATGGTTTTCCGATTTCCGAGCCGTTGGGAAGCTGAGATTGGGCCTTTGCTTCAGTCCGCCATCTATTTCGGATGTTTGTTGGCAGGATTCGGACTCGGCGTATGGGTCACCGGAAACCACGATCTGAAGCTCGGAGCTTTTGGTCTACTACCCGTTGCAATAGCCCTCTTAGGGACTATCTCCCCTGAAAAACCCCGCGTGAAGATGGTGGCCATGAGTCTTGTCTTCCTGCTCTCAATATCCTTCGCGTCCCTCGCCTACATCGGGGTCCATCTCCAGCCCTATATCGACAAGAAATTTCAAGAAGCAGCGGATGATATCGGTTGTGCAATGCCGGAATTCTAGGAGCCGTCAATGCTCAACGTTGACCATCCATTCCACGCCAAACTTGTCGGTTAGAATGCCGTAGCCAGGGGACCAGAAGGTGGCCTCAAAGGGCATCTTGACGACGCCACCTTCTGCCAGAGCGTCAAAAACAACCTTTCCTTCTTCTACGGTTTTCGCCTGCACGGAGAGGCTGCAGCTGCGCATGGGCCCCTCGAATGGCGCCCACGGCCCGCAATCGGATGCCATGAGTGGGCCGTCTGGTAGGTCCATGGTGATGTGCATGACTCGGTTGTGATATTCCGATGGGATCTCAGCAGCCATCGGTGACTCACCGAAGGTCTGTGAGTAGTGAATGGTGCCGCCAAAAACCTTGGCGTAGAACTCAAACGCCGCTTGGGCGTGGCCATCGAAAGTCAGATACGGGGTAGGCATAAGGACTCCTTTAGGTGAAGGAAATTTGAACTAGAAATCAAAACCCGCTATACCTCACTATACCCTCAAAATTGAGGGAAGGAGAATTTATGAGAGTTGAAGCAACCATACCGGAAAGTCGTGGAACAGCCATTCAAGAGTTGGCAGACCAACTTGGGCTCAGTCGTAGCCAAATCATCGATGAAGCACTTTCACTCTTTTTGAAGGCCGTGATTGAGATCCGGCAAGGCAGAAAACTTGTGACTCAAGACCCGTCGAGTCTTGGGCCGCTCTGCGAACTTACAACACCTACTCTCACCACACTTGAATGGGCCTTGAGAAGTTCGCAAATTGAACTCTCAGACGAAGCCATGAAGAAGATTTCTGAACTTCGGGAAAGTCCACCTCTTCCAGGAGACCGACTTCGAAAGGCACTAAAGAAGGACGATGAGTAGCCAAGCCTCACGAATTCGAGCCATCAAGCCGGATGACAAAGACTCCGGATTTCACTGTGGAGTGAAGGCACTAGACGACTACTTCTTGAAACACGCCCATACCAATCACGAAGCTGACGTCGGCAGAGCCTATGTGATGGAGGCTTCGACTTCCGAGATTGAGTCTGGACTGCCTCCCGTCCTTGGATTTTATACTTTGAGTATGGCTTCTGTGTTGTCGAAGGATGCAGCATCCGTGCTTGGCAAGCAATTGCCTAGATATCCCATGCCCGCGGCCCTGATCGGGAGACTTGCAGTTGACCACAGGGCGCAAGGAAGACGACTTGGAGGAAGGTTGCTTGGTGATGCGCTACAGCGGGTGTTCCAAGCTTCAGAAACCTTGCGCGAAGCGTTGAAAGATGAATAGAGGACGGAAGAATGGAGATGAACGAAATTTGGGAGAAGCAGGCGGCGTACAATGCGTGGATGAATTCTAGACTTTATGAGCTGTGCTCGGCGTTGAGTGACGAAGACCGCAAGGCTGACCAAGGCGCGTTTTTCGGCTCGGTACACAATACTCTGGCCCACCTGCTTTTGACGGACCTAATTTGGATGCGCCGGCTCACGGGGGACCACGACGTCTACCGATTTGAGAACGATGCCGGCGAGTTGGTGAGTAACCCCGGCTTAGACACCGTTCTCTACGAGGATTTTAGCAAGATGTGGGCGCGTCGAGTGACGTTGGACGAGCAGATTTCCGAGTGGGTGAAGGGGTTGGAGCCCGGTGCCGCTGGGCGAGACGTGGGGTACGCCAACATGAGTGGGAAGACGTTTTCGCATCCCCTCTGGTGGGCCGTGACACATCTCTTCAATCACCAAACCCACCATCGCGGCCAGCTTGCCACCCTGCTCGCCCAAATGGGCCAAGACTTTGGCACCACGGACCTTATCGCGCATTTGCGGATCAACAAGTAGAAGTGGTCCGCGTGTACTTGCACCAGAAATGTTGATACAATTCGCGAACCCTGTAGATTCACAGTTGTTCATACTAAGCGGACCTTGTCCCCCTTGTTCTGATTCGGAGTTCGGATGATGCGTTACCTTCTCTTGGCCATGCTTTTTGCGGTCGGCTGCAATGTCGAAGACAACCCGGTGGTTCAGGCACCACCCAATAATGAGAATAATGAGGAGGATATGGCCGAGGACACGGGCACCGTGGATATGTCCACGCCCAATAACGAGGCCGATATGGAGCCCGATGTGGCGCCAGACCCGTGCGAGACGTGCACCGACGACGAGGTGTGTTTTGAGGATGCCTGCTGTACCCCAAAGACGCCCGACACTTGCGGCACCGACGAATGCGGCATGGTGGACGACGGCTGTGGTGGCATGGTGGATTGTGGGGCTTGTACGTGTACGGACACGAACTTCGAGACCTTCTGTCCTTCGATGCCGTGCGCGGTAGCTACGGGTTGCGACGAGAACGCGGAATGTGTGTACGCGCCCACAGAGTGCGGTGGTCAAGCCTGTGATTGCCCTGATGATAACTGTGACGACACGAGCTTGAGAGACTGCCGCGACGCGGGCGCACTCACCTGCCCCGCCTTCCATTGCGACCCCTCGCCGTCTACCGACAACGACGGCAACACGGTCTATGCGAACGTATGCGTGGAGCCCGACGGCGCCATCTGTGACTTCACGAACCTCTGCGTACAAGGCGCATGCTCGGGCAGCACGTGTGAAGAGGCCGATTGCGGTATCTGCAACCTCGGCTACTGGGACTGCCAGCTCGACGAGCTTACACCGACCTGCTTCGACATCCCTTCCCCATTGGATGATGCGGCGCAGATCAACTGCAATGATAACTCGGCTCAGTCGACGTTCATCTACGTGGACCACGTCAGTGGCGCGGATGCTCAGGGCGCGGGTTCACGTGCACAGCCATTCGCCACGCTGGCGGCCGCTATGACGGCTGCGGAAAACCGCGGTGCCAAGGGCATCATCATCCGCGATGGCCTCACCATCACCGACCGACTCGTGGTGAAGAACGGAATCTCCCTCTACGGCGGATTTACGGGCGCACCGGACTGGAAGCTGACCCCTGCAGGCGTGTTGAACGTGAACGTCAGCGCACCGGTTGGCCAGGGTAATATCGTAGCCGTGCAGGCCCACGATATCACGGACCGTACCGTCTTATTCCGAGTCCGAGTGCAGTCCGCGAACGCCACTGAGAGCGGAGCTTCGTCCTACGGCATCCACGCGATGAACGCAGCCGGCCTTGTGCTTGAGCAGAGTCAGGTGCGGGCGGGCAATGGCGCCGTGGGTACGGGTGGGACCAATGGTGCGAACGGGAGAAATGGCAGCCCTGGCGCGCCAGGATTTATAGGCACAAATAATGACGTCTTCAATGGTGGTGCCCCCGGTGTGAACCCAGATTGTCCCACGGCGAATGGTGGACTCGGAGGCCGAGGAGGTTTCGGGATAGGCGTTCCGGGCACAAGAGGGTCGAATGCGGCGGCTGGTGCATCTGGAGGAAATGGCGGTAGTCCTGGCCAGAACGGCCAGAATGGGCAATCCCAGCTGATCTTTAACTTACCTGGTTCGAACGGTGCTGGAGGCGTCGCCACCTACTCTGTGACCAACGGCTTCTGGTACAATGATGGGGATGGAGCCAACGGAGACAACGGCTTGAACGGCCGTGGAGGCGGCGGGGGCGGAGGTGGAGGAAGTGGTTTCAGTGTTACTGGGATCAGAAACGGCGGAGGAGGAGGAGGAGGTGCTTCTGGCGGCTGCGCCGGCTCGGCAGGTACTCGCGGGCTTGCGGGTGGAGGAAGCTTCGGAATCTTTGCCATCAACTCATCGGGCATTCAAATCAACAACACCGTTATTGAGTCTGGACGTGGCGGAAACGGTGGGCGTGGCGGTACTGGTGGAAGTGGAGGAGCGAGCGCCACAGGAGGTGCACTAGGACCGGGTACAAACGGCTCAGGAAACGGTGGAAGCGGTGGCAACAGCACCGCAGGTTCATCTGGAGGTCACGGCGGAGGTGGCGCTGGCGGCATCACCGTTGCCATCTACTGCGAAAACTCCCAAATCACGCCGGGCGCTGAATCAATCCTCTCCACCGGCGCACGCGGCGAGGGCGGCGTTTCCGCCGGTCAAGACGGCGACCCTGGATTCGCGGCAGAAACCCAAGGTTGCGAATAGTCCGATTGCTAACTTCTTGGTTCCTAACCGACTTGGCAGGTTATAATCTGCAGACCCTCTTCGAAGAGTTTGGTGTCAACTGATGCCCGTCGGTTGCGCTTTTCCGCAAGAGGATTACCCTCTTGAACTCGACTTGAGACGGAGGTGAAGATGATTTGGGAAGCACTCGAACGCGTCAAAACCTTGAAGTTTAAGGTCAACGGCTGGGAAGCTGTGGGTGATATGGAGGGCGATACCGCGACATATCGTGCGGTGTTCGGCCGCATTCATTACAAGGACTCGAGCCGCGATTACTACTTGAAACCCGGCGAATTGAAGCAAATTGCGAAGCTGGATTGGGCGCCACCGGGTTTGACGGAGTATCTGGAGGCATGCAACGGAGTCCTGGCCCTGGGTAAAGAGCTGGACACCGACGCCCTCATCCACGAAGACGGCCGCCATTTGGCCCATGTGCTCGCCGAGGCCGGCGAGGCGCGCCTAGTAGGTATTTTGGGCAAACGCGCGTCTGGGTGGGCGTCAAAGTGTCCTGGCGGGGCGTACGCCACCCATTATGCGGCCATGAGTTGCAGGCCCGATATGGTGGATGAAGTTGTTAAGCGATGTCCAAAGGGCGTGACCGACAAAGTGGATAAGAACGGGTGGGCTGCCATTCACTACTTGGCCAAGGCGGGTGGCCCTCCATCCATGGCCAAGGCTGTGGACCTCTATGGCACTGGCCCGAAGGCGAAGACCCGCAAAGATAATGGTGAAATCCCGAAGGGTTCAACGGCCATCGAAATCGCCGAGCATTTTGGGCATCGCGAGCTCGCGGCGGCTATGAAAGCCCTGAAGTAGAAGGCAGTCCTTGGGCTCTTCTCACGTGGAGAGGGTGCTGAAGGCGAGGATCAGGACCACAACGACGAGCACCGCGATCAGAATCATGGCGGGCGTAGGCCGCCAGGGCTCGGGCGGCGGCTGGGCGATAATCGTCTCGTGGCGCCGAAACTGCTGTGAGTCGCTAGCGTCTGCGCGGCTCACCACCGGCACCTCAGGGTTTGTAGGCTGAGGCGCGCGTTCATTCGGAGGCTCGACTCTGCGCCTGAGTTTCCACGCGCTCACCGGGTCTGCCGCGGGCCCTTTGTGCTGCACGCGCACAGCCGCAATATGGTGATGATGCCAGATGGATTCGAGGCGCTCTTTGACTTGATTGGCCTGCGGACGATTCGTAGGAACGGGGTCCATCATCTGCATGATGAGGTCTGAGAGCTCAGAAGGCACCTCGTGCACAAAGCTCTTGAGCGGCGCCGCACCACCCTTGAGAATCCGCGCGGCGAGCCGGACGCTATCTTTGTCCTCGTAGGGAGGATGGCCGCAGAGGCAGGTGTAGAGGACCACTCCGAGAGAATACACATCCGCGGCGGTGGTGGCGTCCTGCCCCTTGAGCCGCTCAGGCGCAAAGTAGGCAACGGTTCCCGGAACAGTCCCGTGCTCGGTGAGTCGACTTTGTTCGGCGTGCATGAGCGCGAGCCCAAAATCCAAGACCCGGATGGAAACCGTGCCGTCATCACACGGCACAAGCATCACGTTCGAGGGCTTGATATCGCGATGCACTACGCCGCTTCTGTGAGCGTAGGCCAGAGCGTCTGTCACCGCGTAAGCCACATGCATGGCCAAGTCCAGCGATGTTCGGTGCTCTTCACAGAGCGTGTCCAAAGTATCGCCCGAGGCCAGCTCCATGACGAGGAAATGGCGGTCTAGCGATAGGTCAAACCCGTGTCCGAGGAGCCGAATGATATTCGGATGTTCCAGGGCATCGAGCATCTCGATTTCTCGCCCAAAACGCTCCGACGCCCTGAATTCCGGAGGCAGATCGGCGCTTAGAACCTTGACGGCCACGGTCTTCTTAGCTTCCACATCCTCTGCCACAAAGACGGTGCTCATGATGCCTGAGCCGAGCTCGGCGATAATCTTGTAACGATTGTTCAATAGCTGCCCAGGCAAGTGCTCGGTCTTGCCTCGCCCGGTCATAATCGCACGGATGGCGCGGTGCTTACCGGAATTGCGAACCTGCAGACCGTATTCATTGCTGCGCTGGCTTTCATAGGTGTCTGGAAAGAACTCGCGCGACTCGTCGATCTCGGACTTCAGGAACGAGAGCTGAATCTCCTGCGAGACGTCTGGCGACATCTTGTCGTCGCGCATCGCGTGATTGAGCAATATCGCTCGAAGGATATCGGCTACTTCGTACGCGGTTTTCGGACGCTTGTTTTTGTCCTTTTCCAGCATACGGAAAATCAACGCCTTGAGCCTCTCCGGCACCGGCGTCTGCATGGGCGGCGGCGGCTCAGTCTTATGCTTAATCAGGATGGCCACGATCTCACGGGAGTCAAAGGGCAGCCGCCCTTCGAAGAGCTGGTAGAGGATAATCCCGAGCGAATAGATGTCTGAATGCACCGTGACGTCTACCTCTCCACCGCATTGTTCGGGGCTCATGTAGGCGGGCGTGCCGTAAATCGTGCCGTCGGCTGTCAGGCGCCGGCCGGAATCGTCGCCAAAGAGATCGAGCATACGCGCGAGGCCAAAGTCGAGCACCTTGATGACGTCTTCTTTGCCGACCACCACGTTCTCGGGCTTGAGGTCGCGGTGCAAAATCCCGAGGCGGTGAGCGTGTGAGAGGGCCTCGGCGATCTGAATCGCGATGCGTAACGAGCGCACAAACCCGAGCTCTCCACTCTGCATGAGCTCGAAGAGTTCCACTCCGTCCACGTACTCCATCACCATGTAGAGCGAGTGGATATCGTCCGAGAATCCGAAATCGTGGAGCGCGATGCAGTTTGTGTGCGAAAGACGGGCAATCGCCTTGGCTTCGCGCGAGAAACGCTCTCGATAGTTCTCGTCGTGATAGTGGCCAGGTTTCAGAATCTTGATCGCCACTCGGCGGTCCACCGAGAGCTGAACGCCTTCGTACACCGCACCCGAGGTACCCACTCCGATCTTCTTGACCAGGCGGTATCGACCGTCGATTTCGTCGCCGGCCTGCGGCAGGCGAGGCGCTGCCGGGCCGACCGGTCTCGGGAGAGACGGTGGTGGAATTTTGAAGTCTTTGTTCACCCCTAAAGTATGGACGAATTATATGTTTCCGACAACGAGTTTTTTGGAGTCGATTCCGCGCAAGTCCTGTATTTAAGCCGTCAAACGATTGGCGCAAACATTTATAAACCACGTTTGCCGCGCGTCAATTCTCGACGCTGTAGTCCCTGGAGCCAAGACACATTAACCCCTTGTGGGTGGTGTTGATATCGTAAGTCGCGATCAGACATCGATGGATTATTTCATCAAACTTTGGAGTTGGAATGACAACCTTCAATCCCGGTGCCACGACCCTCTCAACCTCTTCGCCGGTTTCCTCATCAGCAATCACCACAAGGCCCAAAGTCGGGTCGTAGTGTTTGAGAAAATTCGCCTTACGGCTGCCAAATCTAGTTCCATAGTGCTGCAATACATGACCGGCATTAGGCGGATCTTGCCTGATTTCTACAAATCGACAGGGGGAACTCGTGCAATCCTTATGGCCATTTTCGGTCCTTTCGAACGCGCCAGGAAGGGTTGTTATGCTGCCGTTCACCGTCATAATCACGAGTTCATCGGGCTTGATTTGGTAGAAATGGTCGCCGCCGTTTTTCCATGGCTCGTCAATCCTAGCGAGGGCTTCTTCACTTACTTCTGCGGGCGCTAGGGCTCGTCGAACAAACTCACTTATCGTCCGAAACCCTTCGTCTGTGAGTATGAGTATGTCCGTACGCGTTGAAGCCACCCCACGCACCGGGATTTCCGTACCTTCTTCGTCAGCATCCCAAAAAAGGACAATTCGACAAGGCTCGTCGCAGGGATTGTCATCTAGAGGTCCAATGATCGGCGAGTTTTTTCTCAATAGAGTCTCTTTCTCGGCGTCAAAGGGAGTTCCGGGAAACTGAAGTTCTTGAAAAAATCCATCAGCCGAACGCAAGATGACTTGAGAATCTGCATTCATAGTGAGGAAGCCATTTTCAGTGGGGTTCGCTATGGGTATTTCCTCAAGGAACTCCTCAACCCGAACGGTGCCAAAAATATTGCTCAAGGCCAGCGCCCCGCGCTCAGACTCGCCGAGCAGACGCCGAGAATTCGTAAGTTGCGGGCGGCCTCGAAAAGCAGGCGAATGCTCGGTAACCCTGGACCGCTCAATCTCAAAAATCGCATTTTCGCTATCGTCGTCAGTAGAAAACGCCACGACATGGGGAGGAAGGCTCAAAAACTCGAGATTTTCTACTTCTAGTTTGGAAACTTCAGGCGCCCTTGCGATGTGGAATACAACGACCTGAGTCGACGCCAGTTCTGGCAGAATTAGATTGAAGCCCTGAGAGGTAGGTTGGAATTTTCCCAGGTGGATTTTATTCGAGATAAGGTTTTCCTCTGCTCGTCCGACGAGGAAGGTATCAAAGTGGTATTGGTCCAACACGAAGTATTCTCCAAGATCACAATCTTGGGACTCTTCGCTAAGGTCTTTAACTTCCTTGATTAGGCCAGCCCTATGATCAAGCCGCAGGACGAGCTCATCAGAAGAAACAAGGCCGTCTATCTCAATCATGAACGTACCATCTGAACGGGTATCAGTGCGCTTGAGTTCAAGCTCGGGCCAATCCGGCGTCTCCACCCAAAAGTCGGCTCTCTCTGCACCCGGTCCAACAAGTGTTGCCCGACAGGTCAGTGCTCGCTGGCGGTCGCGCCCGCCCTTCACTCGAAACTCGAAACTCGGATAGGTGTGGTCGAGCCAGCGCCACAGCTCAGAATCGCTCAGCGCCTGACCGTCTGGTTTTTGAAGTTGTATGGAGACGCGATATCTCTCACCCCAGCGGAGCTGCCACCCACGAAGCTTCAAACTGGCTCGCGTCCCGTCCCATTCTGGTTTTTCGCAATATCCGTCTGGCCCATCCAGGCTATGCACACACATGGTGATCGGGCTGAAATTTGTGCGCGGATTGCTCCCTTGACCTGAAACGAAGGAGCTCGGAGCCAGCTCGACCTCAATCGTGTTCAGATCCTGCGAGACTTCTAGATCGCCTGCCACTGGTGTGGAATCCACCATCACCGGCACGTCTTGTGCCGAGGTATCTTGGGTGTCGTAGACTCGGTTGTAGAAGTCGATGGTCCGGCCAGAATGATGCGAAAACACGGGTGCGAGTGGGTCGACATCGGTCCTTTGGAGCGGTAGGGGCCGCCGTGCCGGGCAAGCTGAGTACGCATCCTGCACCTGCTCAAGTAGGTCTTCGCCTTGGAATGCCCTGAGCGGAACTTGGCCGCAGCCCAGGTCAGAAACCGGGCCATCTAAAGAAAGCCAGCCTTTGTGCAGATGCTTGATTCGAGACGGCTTCAGGCCAACGTAAGCGTCCCAGCTCGGATCGTCGGGATCGGCTTGGCGAGCAAGTTTTGTAGGCACGAACCAGACTTCGCCGCGTGCGTTGGAGTCAAAGAGAAGCCATGAAAATGGCTCGACCAACGGTGCTCTAGGCCATTCGATTGGAAACCCGAAGTACAGGACCTCTGATTCACCCACCGCGGGACTATAAGCCCACGATCCGCCCCACTCCACGTAGTCGTTTTCAGCATTTGAATAGGTTTGGGTTGTAAAAACGGCGAGATGGCCGTCTGGATTGTGTAGGATCTGGGTGTGATGACCTACTTCGAAACGTCCGTCAGAGAGAACCGCGTTTCCTGTAGTTTGGCCGTCGTGCCTAAGAACCACATCCGTCTCCCACCGGCCGTCTTCAGGGAAATAGCGGGCGCGCCGGACCTCAGTACCGAGGTCCGTTTCATCTACGGACCAGTCGTTCCGCCACACGATATCTACCGGAGCAAGCCCTTCACCTTGTCCGGGAACGTGTGCAATCGCCAAATCTTGGAAGGTCCCGGGAGGTCTAAAGATGTCCAGGTTTTGAGGGCGCTCGTCCTCACGCGGGACGTCTATCTGTGTCTGAACGCCGTCTCGTGTGACGTGGTAGATGTGGATGGCGGGCCGAGTTCCTTCAAGCTCGCGGAGTGCTACCCAGACACCGCCCTGCCCGTCTGAGTTCATGGCGTAGGCGCCAAACTTTTCGACGTCTTGAACCAGATCGATTCGCGCCCACGGGTTGTCGATGCCGGCGCTTGCCAGCGCGAGTCCTTCTTCGTCCATGGGGCCAAAGAGCACCCACACCAGATGTTCGGACTCCACCCAGCCGGTCAAGCTATGCCGCTGATATTGTGGCGGCACGCTTTGTGCCGTACGATCCACGATGCGGGCCTCGAAGGGCAAGGTCGCGCTCGGAATTCTCTCGAGCAGCGGATTTGGTGCCGGCGGCGCCTCTTCTGCACAACTTAGTAGGAGCAAGGCCACCAGAAGCATTAACGCGTTCCCCAGATTCTTCATGTTCCCACCTCAGCAAATTCGAAGTGAGTTTACCCTTTTTGGCGAAGTGGAACCAGAACTAAGACTGAGAGCGACGCAACCACTAACGTGGAGAGGGTCCTGTTCAGAAGTAGTCGGATTCTCGCTGATGGCGTAGAGCCAAAACCGTCACACTGTTCTCCTCGATCTCGAAGAGCGCCACGTAGCCCGACCGACCAAAAGGGACGAGTAGTTCGCGCAGGAATGGCCGCTGCGAGTCAATTTTTCGGCCGCTAAACGGAAACTCTTCCAGCACGGTGATTGCTTGCCGAAGAGCAACACTGGAGCGTCTCGCGAGCTCGATGTCATGCTCGGCGTGAAAATCGAAAAGTCGCAAGAGGTCCTCCAACGCCTCTGGTGTGAAGCGAATCTGAAAGTTCATGCGCGATCTTCGTGCAACTTCAGTCGCTCGTCCAAGCGTTCAAGGACATCTTCAGCCGAATAGTAGACGCCCGTCTCTCGCGCACGATCCCGAGAGGAAAGTCCCCGCTCTATGAATTCCCTTCTTGAGCGTCGTAGTTGAATTTCGGCGAGAACTGCTTCTTCGAGCAGACTCGAAAGAGTCTCACCTTCCTCGAGGACGCTTTCGGCTTCGGCCCTAAATTCCGGCGTCACTCTCAAGGCAGGTAGGCTTGCGCTCTTCATCTTTGTTCCTCCGACTAGCTTGCATTGCAAATGCGATGCATGTTGAATTTGAACAAATTGGAATCTGCTCGTCAAGCCGTAAGTCCACACCAGGTGTTCGGACTCTACCCAACCAGTCAAGCTATGCCGCTGATATTGTGGCGGCACGCTTTGTGCCGTGCGCTCCACGATGCGGGCCTCAAAGGGCATGGTTGCGCTCGGAATTCTCTAGGGTTTGGTGCTTTAGTAGAAGCCCTACGCCGAACTCGCCGGACAACGCGCATAATGTCCAAACGGATATTGCGATGGCTGCAAAGGATGGCGACGCACCCTGAGCAACTAGATAGAGCGCCACAAATGCGATGAGGGTTTCCAAGACAAGGTCAATTCCGCTGAGGAGTACGAGCCAACGCATCACTCGCCAGGACCTCAAGGCTTGTCGAATCGCGCGAAGGGCTTCGGCGAGCGTGGGGGTGGGCTCATCTTCGGCGATGTGCCGTCGACCAACTCATCAACGAATTCAACACACAAAAATATGGCCACGAGTCCGAAGGACCGTGTGAATGTCTTCATTTTGAACTCCGATCTGAAAATTCGTCAAAACAGAAAAACTTCTACGATTGCCAAAGTTTCAGGCGGAGGAAGACCGGTTCGAAATTACCAGGGGGGGTGAAACATCTATGACTCCAACATGATATGACCCGCCGAAAATGTTAATGTGTCCGTTGTTAAAAGTCTACCTGGCCCGGAGTCCCTTGACTTGGGCGAGGCGTAGCCCCCAAACTTGAGGGCGACGAGCAAGTTTGTGAGGGATATTATGCGCGGTTTATTTTTGGTGATCGTTTCTTTGGCAATGGCCTGTAGCGGAGGGGAACCGGGAGCGGATGGACCGAGAGGCGAAGAAGGTCCACCGGGAGCTACTGGACCTGCAGGAGAAACTGGACCGGCCGGGCCGCAAGGTGAACCTGGGCCGGTTGGCCCCCAAGGTCCTGCAGGGGAAACCGGTCCGGCAGGAGACACGGGTCCCCAAGGTGCTGGCGGCGCGATTGGTCCGATGGGCCCGGAAGGGCCAATGGGTATGCCGGGTCCGCAGGGTATTCCCGGCCCGATAGGTCCCATGGGACCCGAAGGCCCGGTTGGCGCGACTGGGCCTCAAGGTCCCAAGGGCGATCCCGGAGTGAGTGATCCGGAAAGCCTCCCCAGCCCACCATCGCGCGCCGAACTTCGGATCACGAGCGGCACACCCATGGAATTGGACATCATAGACTTTTCGATGAAGGTGAATGTCAATATGAGTTCGGGCTCTCAAGGAGGATCTGGATACGAGTTTCAGCCCATCAAAGTAAGCGTTCGGCATTCCAGCAATTTGTCTGAGCTACACAACCTTCATTTCTCGAACTCACCGTTTAGCTTCGAGATCGATATGAATCATAGCTCGGGTCCGGTCACGGTTTTCAAGGGCGAGGGCGCGACTATTACGGAGATGAAGGTGAACTCGGCGAAGAATGCTAGTCAGGTGAACGTGCTCGAGCTCGAGATCAACCCGCAGGTACTGGAGGTGGGTTGGACCCAGGGTGGGGTTCGGTACGACCGAGTTAGCAATGCCCGCACCTGCACCTACAGCGCATGCGGTTGCAGCGATCCGACACCACCCAGCTACATCCAAGCTAATTTGTTCGGGACCCCTACTTTGAACACCAATCAGTACTTGGTCGATTCGTACGAACTCTTGACCACACGCGACCAGTCCCTCGGGTTGCAGAACACCGGTCTGGTGATTACCAAGCCGTTTGAGGCCGACGCGACCTGCACCTTTGACCAACTCTTCGGAAACTTCTACGAGAACGAGCTCGTGATCTATCGAGCATCCCTGATTTCCTCTCCGTCGGGCATCTTGGCGGCCTATTCTCTGAGTGCGTGTATGTCGACCGTGGGGAGCTTTGAAATCCTCGTGAATGAAGAAGGCAGATGGAAGACTCGTCAGGTGCATAATGTGAGCGCCATTCTCAACACCTACCGTAGTTTTGATAGCTCCGGGCAAGTGGCTGATATAGAGAGTTCCGGATTCGACTTTGATGCGAACCAGCCGATCACGAGCTGTCCTTGAAAGGTGACGCAGGGCGTCAAAAAAATGTCGACAATCCGCAACTCGCATCATGGGCCGCAATCGGACGGATACCGCTTGTACTAAGTCTTTTCTTGCATGAACCGACAAGTACCTTCATACTGTGAACAGCCTACAAAGCAACACAATAGGAGGTGCGAGATGGGATGCACAGGGAGTGAAGGCGCCGGTTTTTCTGCATGGCGCAAAACGTTGAGCCTTTTGGCGTTCTTGGGATTGGCGGCGGCCAGCTCAAGCGCACAGGCACAGACTTTTGATATCGACACCAGTGCGGGAGCAGCAGTCTACGATCAGACTGAAGCACCCGTATTTGTGGACGATGGGCTCGTGATCACAGGCACGTTGAATCTGGATGGGGCCCGGGTGGCCATCACCACCGGATTTGATGCGTTGGGTGACCGCCTCTCGTTCACGTCACAGCACGGGATCACCGGTGCGTACGACAATACCACCGGTATTTTGACCCTGAGTGGCACGGCCACACCGACGCAGTATCAGGATGTCTTGAGGACGGTTCGATACGAGAGCGTGACCACTGGCAACCCTCCTCCGGGGGCACGAACAATCCAGTATTCGTTGGGTGCCTCGATCTTCTTCGAGCCGAATGGGCACTTCTATGAGTTTGTGAGCGCTCCAGGTATCGACTGGGCTGACGCGCGAAATGCGGCGGCGGCAAGGAGTTACTTTGGCCTCCAAGGTTATCTGGTTACCGTGACGAGTGCTGCGGAAAACAGCTTTGTCTCCGGAAAACTCTCAGGCCAAGGCTGGATGGGCGCGAGCGACCAAGCTTCTGAATCGATCTGGCGATGGGTCACAGGCCCTGAGGGGCTCGAAAGCAGTGGACAAGGACGCCATTTCTTCACGCAAGTCGGAAACGGAGGAAGTGCCGTCAACGGCGAGTACCATAACTGGGCATCCGGAGAGCCCAACGATGCAGGTGGTGAAGACCACGCACACTTCTTGATCAATGGGCAGTGGAACGATTATCGCTTCGATAATAACGCGATCGCGGGCTACGTGGTGGAATACGGAGGCATGCCTTCGGACCCGTCGCTCGATATTGTGGCGACGCGCGAGCTTGACGTGCTGACGTGTTTTGACGGCACGTTCAATGGCGTCGAGACGGACGTTGATTGTGGTGATGTCTGCGGACCCTGCGGGGATCTGGACAATTGCGCGGACGACTCCGATTGTACGTCAGGCGTGTGTGATGGCGGCGTGTGTCAGGCACCTACGTGTACTGACAGCGTTCAGAACGGCACCGAGACGGGAACGGACTGCGGCGGAAGCTGCGCAGGCTGTGGCACCGGCGTAAGCTGCAATGGCCCTAACGATTGTGAGAGCCTGAATTGTCAAAGCGGCGTATGTCAGGCCCCTACGTGTTCAGACAATATCTTGAATGGCGACGAGACGGGAACAGACTGCGGCGGAAGCTGTGGTGCGTGTGGCGTCAACGGTGGCTGCAATGACGGCACGGATTGTACCACGGGCGTGTGCTCGGGCGGCGTGTGTCAGGCAGCAACGTGTTCGGACAACACTCAGAACCAAGACGAGACCGGCGTGGACTGCGGCGGCGCAACATGCGGACCTTGCGGCAGTGGCGAAGGATGTCTTGGCAATAACGACTGTAGCTCAGGCGTGTGTACTGGCAATGTCTGTCAGGCACCTTCGTGCTCCGACAACACCCAGAACCAAGATGAGACCGGGGTAGACTGTGGCGGCGCAACATGTGGACCGTGTGCCGACGGCGGTGGTTGCTCGGACGACACAGACTGCTCTTCAGGCGTATGTAACGGCAACGTTTGTCAGGTACCTACCTGCACTGACGGGACCCAGAATCAAGACGAAACTGGCGCAGACTGCGGCGGTGCAACATGTGGTCCTTGCGCAGACGGCGGTGGTTGTTCGGACGGCGGCGACTGTACCTCAGGCGTATGTGACGGCAACGTTTGTCAGGTACCTACCTGTACCGACGGCACCCTCAACCAAGACGAAACCGACGTAGACTGCGGCGGCGCCACATGTGGCCCGTGCGCAGATGGCGGCGCTTGTAACCAACCTACTGAATGCTCAAGCGGCGTGTGTACTGCCAATGTTTGTCAGGTACCTACCTGCACTGACGGCGTGATGAATGGCGACGAGACCGATATGGATTGCGGCGGAAGCTGTGGTCCTTGTGCAGACAACGGTGGTTGTTTGGCAGATGGTGACTGTACGTCTGGCGTCTGTGACGCTGGAGTTTGCCAGGTACCTACCTGCACCGACAACACCCAAAACCAAGACGAAACCGGCGTAGATTGTGGTGGCGCAACATGCGGACCATGTGCAGACGGCGGTGGTTGTTCAGGTAACTCTGATTGTACTTCGGGTGTCTGTGACGCCGGAGTTTGCCAGGTACCGACGTGTTCCGACAACACCCTCAACCAAGACGAAACCGACGTAGACTGCGGTGGCGCGACATGCGGGCCATGCGCAGACGGTGGTGCTTGTAATCAGCCTTCGGAATGCGCGAGTGGCGTATGTACCGGCAATCTCTGCCAGGCACCTACATGCTCAGACGGCGTAGAAAACGGCGATGAGACCGACGTAGACTGCGGTGGAAGTTGTGGTCCTTGTGCGGACGGCGGAAGCTGTGGCGCGCCGAGCGACTGCACGAGCGGTGTGTGTGATAGCGGACAATGTGCCGTGCCAACCTGCACCGACAACACGCAAAACGGCGACGAAACCGATGTTGACTGTGGCGGAAGCTGTGGACCTTGCGCGGACGGCGGAAGCTGCTCGGTGCCTGGCGATTGCACCAGTGGTGTATGTGATAACGGCACCTGTGAAACCGCGCAGTGTAACGATGGCGTTCAGAACGGCACCGAGTCGGACGTGGATTGTGGCGGAAGCTGTGGACCATGTGCTGACGGCGGAAGCTGTGCGTCGGCTGGCGACTGCTCAAGCGGCGTTTGCGATAGCGGACAATGCGCCATCCCAACCTGTACCGACGGTGTCCAGAACGCAGGTGAAACCGACGTGGATTGCGGCGGTGGAACCTGTGGTGCGTGCGGCGATGGTTCGGCGTGTTCGGTCGCAGGTGACTGCTCCACAAACCTCTGCTCAGCTGGCGTTTGTGTGGTCACCATCGACTCACTTGGCGAAATCACCTCGCCTGCAGAAGACGAGCTCCTGAGTACAGCGACTCCGACCATTTCCGGAACGTCTGAAGCCGGCACCACGATTGAGATCTTCGTGGACGGAGTGCTTGTGGCCTCACCTGTCGCCGATAGCAACGGTGACTGGACCTATACGCCAGAAGACGATCTGGACGACGGTGCGCGGGTTATCGAAGCGGTCTTCACAGACGGAATCGGCAACCAGACCACTTCCGAGGTCAACGTCGTGGTGGATACCACAGCGCCTCAGGTCACGGTGACCAGCCCTGCTAACGGTGAACTTCTCAGCGTCACGCCAGATCGCATCACCGGGGAGTCGGAGCCAGGAAACGAGATCAACGTCTACATCAACAGCGAGTTCGCCGGCACGGCAACCGCGGATGAAAACGGCGTATGGGAGCTCGAGATCGACCCTCTCGATATCGGGGATTACAGGATTCGCGTCACTTCGCGGGACGAAGCGGATAATATCGGTGAGACCGAGTCCGACTTCTCGATCGTGGATGGCGTCCGAATTGCGACTCCTGAGGACGGCCAACTCATCCGCATCGCTCGCCCGAGCTTCTCGGGTGTGAGCACGCCGAATACCGATGTGCAGCTCTTCCTCAACGACACGCCTGTGGCGACGGTCACAGCTGACGATGACGGAAACTGGACCTACACACCGGACTCCGATCTGGCCGATGGTGAGTTTGAACTTCGTGCAGAAGGTGCCGGTGACTCGACCGATAGCGTGAGCTTCACGGTGGATACGACCCGAACGGGACTCGTGATCGACGAGCCGGCTGAAGGCGCACTCGTGAACCAGAACACAGTCACCTTCCGCGGAACGGCCCTCGCCGACTCTACGGTCACGGTAACGGTGGACGGTGCCGAGGTGGGTCAAGTCACCGCGGATGAGAACGGCGCATGGGAGTGGGAATCACCTGAGCTGGAAGACGGTGAGTTCAGTGCTGAATTCACGTCCGAAAACGAGATCGGTGAGCCGGAGACGGCGAGCCGAACGATCACTGTGGATACGACTGCACCGTCGCTTGAGGTGACTTCACCTCTAGCTGGCGAGTCGTTCCCTGAGGACGGTGTCATCACGGGTCAGGCTGAACCAGGCGCCACCGTTGAAGTCTTCGTGGACGATACCCTCGTAGGTGAGACCACTGCGGACGAGAATGGCGATTGGGCTCTGGAGCTTCCTGAGGACTTCGACGCAGCAGCCGGGGGCGATCTCCGAGTCACCGCGACGGACGAAGCTGGAAACACCACTACGGTGGAGCTCAGCGTCCCTGAGGAGGTTGTAGAGACCGTTGATGCCCGAATCCTTGAGGGCGGCTGCGAGGGATGTGCTGCAGCCAGCAATAGCACCGAGGGCAGCTTCTGGTTGCTTGCGTTCGGCCTCTTCCTCTTGGGTCGACGTCGACGCGTTCGCGCGAGATAAGCTCTAGGATTAGCCCTCAGGATTAATCAGGTCCGCACTGAGTCATGCTTGGTGCGGACTTTTTTTTGTCTATTGAGATGGGACAAGAAAATAAAAAAGCAGCTCGGATGAGCTGCTTTTTTAAGTTCCACCGAAGGGCTATGTAGGCATAGAATATGCACCTGCCTAACGACCTGGGGGGAACGCATGATTGGCCGTCCCTCGGTGGAGATTCAAGTCTGCAACCAAGCATCGCTCTCGTCAACACATTTTTTTCAAAATTCTTCATTTTTTGTCTAATACATAACCACACGGCCGATTAGAAGACGGAAGATTCTTGCGTTTGAGCCGCATCAGAGGCTAAGTTCAGGGCACTTCAACACCAACGTGGGAAATAGTTCATAGGGGACTCAACCCACAACTTAGAGGGAACAATGAAATCGAAATTGCGTTTTTCTTACGGGATCGCCCTGATCTCCTTTGGACTTTTGTTGAGCTGTGGGGAGGACTCAGCCGCTCCACAGACTGCATGTACATCAGCAGCTGAGGTACGTTGTGAGGGCCTGGTGCTGCGCACATTCGACTCCTGCGGCAAGGTAGAAGACGCTCAGGTCTGTGAACATGGGTGCAACGAAGCTGGAGACGCGTGTGGCGAAGAGCAACCATGCGTGGGTGATGAGTGCATCGTGCCTTGCGTGGGCGAGGACTGTGGCGAGCCGTGTGAGGGCGACGAGTGCCCGGCACCTTGCGTGCCGCAATCGTGCGACGAACTTGGAGCAGAGTGTGGGGCTCTCGATGACGGCTGTGGCACGCTCCTTCTCTGTGGAGATTGCGCGTCCCCCGAGACCTGCGGCGCCGTGGAAGCCAACCAATGCGATTGTGTTCCGACCACGTGCGAAGAGGCCGGGGCCGCCTGCGGCTCGATCTCCGATGGGTGTGGCGGTACACTTGAGTGCGGAGAATGTGAGTTTGGAGATTGCGAGGCGAATCAGTGCGTCTGCGTGCCGCTGACCTGCGAAGATCTGAACGCAACCTGCGGAGAGCCGGACGATGGATGTGGCGGAACACTGAACTGTGGTGGGTGCCCGGCATTCTCGTCCTGCGGATCTGAAGTGCCCTGGCAGTGCGGTGTCTGTGTACAGACCAAAACGTGTTTTGGACTCGAGTGTGGGCCGATCGACAACGGCTGCAACTACCCAGAAGATTGTGGCTCGTGCGGCGCTCCACTGACCTGTGGCGGCGGTGGAGTTCCCAACAGATGTGGCTAACTCTGAGGCCCTCGGTACATCCCGATGTAGAGTAAGGGAAGCACCAACAATGTGGCCACCGTAGACGTCAACATGCCGCCCACAAGAACGGTGGCTAGTGGCCTCTGCACCTCCGCGCCGATGCCTGTATTGAGCGCCATAGGTAGGAAGCCAAGTGCGGCTACCAGAGCGGTCATCAGAACCGGCCTCAGCCGTGTTTCCGCGGCCGATTTGACGGCATCTAGGAGCTCTTTTCCGTGCGCGAGCTCGTCGCGAATTCTGGAGACGAGCACCATATCGCCCAAAACCGCAACTCCCGAGAGCGCGATGAATCCGACCGCGGCCGAGATGGAAAACGGCAGATCGCGCAGCCAGAGCGCGAGCACGCCTCCAACGGCCGCGAAAGGCACGCCCGTAAAGACGCGGAGCGTGTCAGCGAGCCGGCCGTAGGTGATAAAGAGGAGCATGAACACCAGTAGGAATGCTACTGGAATCACAAAGAAGAGACGCTTCTGGGCGCGCTCTAGATTGCGATATTCGCCATCGATCCGCGTGTAATACCCGGGCGGAAGCTCAAGTTCTTGGAGCCTCGAGTCCAGTTCGTTTACAAAGCCCCCGAGATCTCTTCCGCGCACGTTGGCTTGTACGATGACTCGTCGCTCGGCCCATTCGCGATTGATGGCCGATGGCCCCTCTTCCATGGTGATTTCAGCGAGAGCGCTCAGCGGAACGCGCGCCCCCGAAGCCGTGGGCACAAGTAGTTTTGCCACCTGATCGGCGGAAGGAACGAGTTCGGTATCAAGGCGAATCACCACGTCAAAAACCTGCTCGCCTTCTACCAGCTCGGCGGCTTTGATGCCGCCCAGGGTCTGGATAAAGTCCAGCACCTCGCTCGTCTGTACGCCTAGTCTGCCTGCCGCCACTCGGTCCACCTTGATGGCCAGCACGGATTGCCCGGTAAGCTGCTCCATGGAGACATCCGCCGCACCGGGTATGGACTCCAGGATCGCGACGACGTCTTCGGCGCTCGTGGCGAGCTGCTCGAGGTCATCACCGAAGACCTTCACGCCGACGTCGGTTCGGATGCCGGCCATCATCTCCGCCACGCGAAGCTCGATGGGTTGCGAGAAGATGGAACGCATACCTGGAAGGCCTTCCATCACGCCGTTCATCGCGGCCGTGAGCTCGTCCTGGGTCTTGGCTTTGGTCCAATTTTCGCGCGGATGAAGGGTGATGAACACGTCCGAAACCTCAAGCCCCATCGGGTCCGTTGCCACTTCTGCGGTGCCGGTCCGGGTCCAGATATGGGCGATCTCGTCGGGAAACTCCCGCAGCAGTAGCTTTTCTATCTCGGTGCCGTAGTTGACCGACTCTTCCAGCGAAACCCCCGCGATGCGCACCGTATTGATGACGAGCGCCTGTTCGCGAAGCTGGGGCACGAACTCCGTGCCGAGATTTAGGCCGATCGCACCGGCGCTAAACACACAGGCAAAGGCCAGTAGAATCACGCGATTTCTGTAATCGATGGCAAACGCCAGGGCCGGTCTGTAGAGCCGTTTAAGACCACGAATCAGCCACGGTTCCTTGAGGTGCTGACGCTTCTTGAGAAGCAGGCTTGCGAGCACAGGAACGAGCGTGACCGAAAGAATCATGGACCCCACCAGCGCAAATATGACCGTCAGCGCCATAGGCCTAAAGAGCTCGCCTTCGACGCCCTCGAGAAAGAGGATCGGAAGGTAGACCACCGTGATGATGAGTTCTCCGAAGAGCGTAGGTTTTCGGACCTCAATCGAGGCGTCGCGTACAATTTGGGTAACGCTTCTTGAGTCGCCTTCAGCGAGGCGCCGCTCGGAGTTCTCAACCATGATGACCGAACTATCCACCACGAGCCCAAAGTCGATTGCACCAAGGCTCATCAGGCTTCCGGCGATGCCGAATTTGAGCATCGCGTGGGCCGCAAAGAGCAGGCTCAGCGGGATGGCGAGCGCCACGATGAGCCCCGCGCGTATATTGCCGAGGAACATGAAGAGAATGGCGACCACGAGGAGCGCACCCGCGAGCAGGTTGTTCCTCACGGTCTCGAGCACGGTGTCTACGAGGTCGGTGCGGTTGTAGACGGGCTTGAGCTCGACGGTGTCGGGGATGGTCTTTTGGACCTCTCGGAGCCTTGTTTCAAGCGCCTGAGCCACCTCTCGGCTATTCTCTCCCATGAGCATAAATCCGAGGCCGAGGATCGCCTCACCTTCGCCGTCTGCAGTGGCGGCACCACGGCGGATCTGGTGGCCAATCTTGACCTCGGCCACATCTCTGAGGAGCACGGGCGTGCCGTGCTCCATAGCCACCACGGTACTCTCCAAATCCTCGATAGTTGTGGCGAGCCCCAGCCCGGCTACAAGAACGGACTCGCCGGCATTGTCGATGCTGGCGCCGCCCACGTTTCGACTCGCGCGCTCCACTACGCGCGCCACATCGTCCAACGAGAGTTGGTATTTGTAGAGGCGGTTCGGGTCGATCACGACGTGGTACTCTTTCTCAAACCCGCCCCAGGTGTTGATTTCAGCCACGCCGGGGACTTGGAGCATCTGCGGGCGGATCACCCAGTGATGAAGCGTCCTGAGCTCCATCGGGGTAAGCGTGTCGCTCTTTACAATGTACTGAAAGACCTCACCGAGGCCTGTGGCTAGCGGACCCAGAGTAGGCTGGTAGCTTCCGCCGGGAAGCATGACGTCAGCGAGCTTTTCTGAGGTCACCTGGCGCGCGGTGAAGATGTCCATATCACGCTCGAAAATCACCACGATTTGGGAGAACCCGAACCTTGAGACCGAGCGCATTTCTACGAGCCCAGGAAGCCCCGAGAGCGTTTGTTCGATGGGAAAGGTAACCTGTCGTTCGACCTCGAGCGGACCAAGCGCCGGAGCCACCGTATTGACCTGGACCTGAATCGGCGTGGTGTCCGGGAAGGCGTCCATCTCGAGCTCGGTAAAGCTGTGGACGCCCACCCACGCCATGACCACCGTGAGCAAAATCACGGCCCAGCGGTTCTCGAGGCAGAGGTCGATGAGTTTGGTCAACATCATTCACCTCCGGGCACGATTTCGCAGCAACCCGCACCAATACTGCCTGGCATCACTTCGGTACGAAGGAAGACGGCACCGGTGGTGACGACCTCGTCGCCAGGTTTGACGCGCCCTTTGACGCGTACCCAATCCCCTTCGGCTAACCGCTCAACGATGCGTGGTGAGAAGATTCCGGGTGAGTCGCGGACAAAGACCACGAACTCTTCTTCCACGCGTTGCAAGGCCTCGCGAGGTACTTCCACGCCGCCCTCTGATTGGTCGGCGTAGATGGTCGCGCGCCCGAACTGATTTGCGCGCAGGTTCCCGTCGTTCGGGACGATGGCGCGTGTAGGCACGGTCCTTGAGCGAGGGTCGATCTGCGGGGAAATCCAGTCGAGTTTGCCTTCGATCGGCTCTTGTTGGTCAAGCCGAATCTGGACAGGCTGGCCCACGGCGAGCCCACGTGCGTCGGACTCCGAGACGTCGCAAAACGCCCAAAGGGTGCTTGTGTCCACAATCTTGGCGAGGGAATCTTCTTGGTTTGCGAGCATGCCCTGTATAGCGTTTCGCTCCACAATCTCGCCGGCGATTGGCGCACGAAGAATCATGCGGCCCGAGGCATTGGCCCCGGTGGTACGAAGCGTGCCGTCGATGGACGCAAGGGCTGACTGAGCCTTGGCGAGCTCCTCTTCGGAGGTCTCGAGCGCGCGAGTTGAGACGACGTCTGTTTTGCGAAGCTCGCGCATGCGTTCGACCTGGGCCTTTGCCACGCGCACGCGCTCAACCACAGCACTTCGCTCGGCGCGCAGATCGTTGACCTGCACACTTTCCAGGTCAAAGAGGGGCGCGCCCTTCTCCACCAGCTCACCGACCCGGACACGGACATTTCGGACGAGGCCCGGAACCACGGCGCGCACGTCAGCGGTTTTGTCCTGGTTGAAGCCGAGGTGCACGTTGCATTGAACGCCCGATTCGGACGTGGCTTCGCGTGCGTTGACGGTTTTGATGCCGGCGGTCTTCTCCATTTCTGGGCGTCTCAAACGCACGATTCTGGCCTCGATCGCGACCTCCTCACCTTCGGAATCCAGAGAAGGCGCGGCACGGTCTGGGTAGCAGACAGGGCAAAAGGATTCGGGCATGCCGTGCTCGGCGCACCAGTTGTTTTGCGCTTTATAAACTGCCGCAAGGGCCGGATTACATTTGGGGCACGCGCCTTTGGGAACCTTGTGCTCGCACTGAGCGTTCGGGTCAGATTCCGCGGCCTTTTGAGCCTTCTGAGGGGCGTCCTCCGGTCTTTTGGGTGCACCCTCCCCTTGGGTCTGGCAGCCGGTGCCGGCCAGACAAAGGAGGAGACCCCAGATTTTCAGCGCCCTCATGTCTCTTCCTTAGGAGGACGCTCAATCTTGAGGTCTGGGTTACAGATGAGGCACTGAGACTCTGGGAGTCCGTGTTCCGCGCACCAATCTCCGCTGGCCTTGAAGGCCGGAATCAGACTGGAGTTACATCGAGTGCATTGGGATTCTGGGACGGCGTGTGAGCCGCACCAGTCCTCGTGTGAACCAGGCTCGTAACCTGCGGGGGCGTGGCCCTCTGAGGGTGCCTCTTTGGGTGCTTCGGCAGGTGCGTTGGCGTTGGGTTCTTCCGCTACCGGAGCTTGAGTCTCGGCCTTATCACACGCGGTATTAAAAGCGACGAGTGCCGCCAAAATGATAAACTTCTTCATATTTTGTTCCTTTAGGATTCTGTCTAATTGCAGGGCAATACGATGCGTAAAGCAGTGCTCATTTGCCCCTGTAAGTTCAATAATTCGAACGAATTAGACGTGCCGTGGCGGAACAAAAATACGGCTCAGAAACCCTTCGGGCGGCGCTCTGAGTGGCTCCCAAGTTTTTTGGAAGGCGCGGCCAAGGTGGACTTCTGAAATTTGGGCTGGCCGCGAAACGGCACTAGCCACATGGGCTCCGCAACACCTGCAATTCTGACACTCGGGGGAGCAGCCCTCGTCGCATGGGGAGTCCGTGGGCGTGGTGTCCGCGTGAGACACTTCGGCGTGACACGGACAGCTTTCCTCGGCCACTTCTGGCACTGAAAATGCTGTGGTTCCCCAGAGGAGGAGAAGCGCTGCGAGTGCAAATTTGAGGAGAATCAGAAGCCTCATGCCCAAAGACTACCTCAGTGGACGGGCATTGTACATATTCCGAAAACCTCAATATACTCGCGCCATGAAAACACAAGTGACCTCGATACTTATCTCCCTCACACTTATCGGCTGCGGCGAAGGCCGCTTAACGTCTCTTGAGGACGAGCAAGACATTGGCCCGGATACCTCCATTGAGATGGATGCCGGTTCAGACCAGAACAGCACACCGGACATGCAGGTTCTTGAGGATGTGGGAGTGCCGGACGCAAGTCTGCCAGATATGGTACCGGACATGCCGCCGGAAATCTGTGCTCGCCTGAAGGTGACCGTGGAGGCAAGCCTGACTCTCAATATTCGCCCTACTCCGTCTACTGCGCAGGCGCCCGTGGGCTCGTTGACTCGAGGGTTTGTGGTGGCCGCCGTAGATCTGGTGGAGGGCGAAGATGTGGGCGGCGAGACGCGGTGGTATCAGATCGAGTCGCCTCGTGGTGACGGGTATGTGCACTACGATTTTGTGGAGTGTACCGAGGATGAGCTCACTACGATGCCGATTGGCTACTACATGCCTTTTGCCTGCAATGCGCAGCATCGCGTGACGCAGGGGCCAGGCGGCGGCACGAGTCATAGTGGGAACGCGGCGTTTGCCTACGATTTTGCGTGCGGCAGCGGGACTTCGATTCGGGCCATGATGGGCGGCACAGTGAGTCGGCTTTCGATGGCCACACAACCGGGAGACCCTTGTTATAACGGTGGAACCTCGGCGTGTAGCAACGCTTCAAATTACATCATGTTGGCGCATCCGAACGGTCAGACGACCATCTATAAGCATTTGAATTCGGCGAGCGTGGCGGAAGGAGCTCAGGTGTCAGTGGGGCAGGAGATCGGGAAGTCGGGCAATACCGGCTGGTCTACGGGGCCCCACCTGCATATCGGTGTGTGCGACGGTGCAACGACCAATCAATTCTGCCAGACCGTGGACTTTTCGTTTGTGGATATTGGCAAGCCCGGCAACGTGACTGTGACGTCTGGCAACTGCCCCTAAGCCTTACCTAGTAGGCGCCAATGTTCGGTGAATCAGAGCGCGGGTTTCCGTCAAAATCCGTGGGTGCCAGTTCAGCTCCCAACTCGTGACCAACCCCGGTCAGACTTGAATCGTTCAAGTGGAGGTCATGTCCAGCAAAGTCTTGGAAACTGCTAAGTTCCGCATTCTCCACGTTGCCCAAGAGCTCGGCGGTTGCGTCATTCCGCGGCCTGAGGTTATGCGTCACGAGGTTATTGACCACGCGCGCGGAGGTCATCGCGAATCGCCACTCGATCGATGAGAACGGAGCCTGAGAGCTCGCCACCGTGTTATGAGCCACGTCTACCTCGCATGCCGACTCGAGGCCGATGCCAAGGTCCATCCCGCTAGGGGACGCGAAGAGTGCGGCATCATCGCCAATAATCACGTTGTTTCGAATCAGGCCTCCATAGTGCTCCGCAGCGGCACCACACGGATTGTCAGCGTAGGTTCTGCCGGAACCAGGCTGACCGAGTCCAAAGCCGATGCCGCGCGCGTTGTTGACCAGCATGTTCCGCTCCACCAGGGTATCGCGTGCGCCGCGCCAGACGTGAATGGCGTGCTCGGAGAGGAACTCGTTGGAACACCAGAAACCCGTGATGGTGTTGTCCCGAATCTCCCAGCCTTGCGAGCGATGGATATCGATACCGCCCGTGTAACAACGAAGACCCGCCGGCGCATAGCTCATGACCTGTTCTCGGCCTTCAGCCGTCAGCTCGACGTGTGAGCAGGCGAGCTCACCGTAGTCGGCCTCGTTCCCGTTGGCGTTGACCTTGATGGCTTGCTCGCCCGGGTCAAAGACTCGCAGCCGGTGTAGGCGTGCACCGTCTGCGGGCCCAGAGTCCGAGCCCGTGACGTGAACTGCATGGTATCGTGAGCGCCGAATTGTGAAGTTTGAGAGGACCACGTCTTGAACGCCACGGATATTGACGAGCCCACCGCTTGATTGCTGGTAATCGCCGTCCAGAATCACTTCTTCGGCAGAATCACCGCCGCCTACAACCGTAACACCCGAATTCCTAACCCAGACGCCTGAGCTATCTACGGGATAGGTGCCGGGTTCCAGGACAACCGTTTCGCCGCTCTCGGCGTTTGCAATCGCTTGCACCCAATCATCTTCGGGGCCCACACGAATGGCGGCAGCTGGGATCTCCAGCGGAGCACAAGGGGTCTCCACGTTGTTCGTCGGGTTGTTGGTGCCGTTTGTCTGGTTAGTTTGGTTAGTCTGATTTGTTTGATTGGTTTGATTCGTGTTGTTCGAGGCTGCGTTGTTTGAGTTGTTGGTGTTTGAGGCGTTGTTGGAATTTGCTGTCTGGTTGTTTGACATTCCATCTGGGTTGTTGGCCTCATCGACCGACTCGTCAGAACACGCAAGCAAACTAAGCATTGTAATTAGAGCTAGATATTTCATTTCGTCCTCGGAGGCTTTTTCATTTCTTCCAGAAATGCCCGATAGTCCACGTATAGTGTGGGTGTGAGTAGAATTGTGGCATGACTTCGCGCGTAGCCTTGAACTCTACGAATCCCCTGGCTTTGTGTAAAGTCTCGTAACACCTCGTCTGGCGTGAGTTGGTCGTAGACTCCATGTTGAATGAAGATGCGATTCGGGCTGACCCGCGACTTCCACGAGACCGGGCTAATCGTTTCGAAGGCCCGCGAAAGCACTTGCTTCGGCACGCCTCGTGCCTCTATTTTCTGGACGAGGGTCTTCATCTCAGCGGGCTCTACACTCAGCGTTCGCCAATCCACCACGGGAATCATCAAGGCCATGTGGTCAAGGTCTTCCACGGCGGAGACCAGCCACAGAACAGAAGCCCCCATGGACCCTCCCCACCCCCCGATACGTTCAACTCCGCGGCTCCTTAATAGGTGAATCATTGCCCGAATCTCACGCACCGATTCGAGCACAAGTTCCTGATTTTCACGTACATCCGGCCCCATCAGGGAATCAGTCTCCCCCGTTTTTAAACGATTAAAATGTTTGGGAGGAACCCAGACAACAAGGTCGAAGCCGAGATCCAAGATTGTCTCATAGATATTTGAGACAAATGGAAATGCAATGGGCGCAAAGCCGTTGCCCGGCAACCAAAGAATCACAGGCCTTGCACCCAACTCACCGTGCCTCCAGACCCAAAACGTGGTGGCCCCGAGATTGTCTCTAGGCCCTGCGGACTCATAGGACCAAATCTCGGCGCGCAGATGGTCTCTCTTTGACGACCAAGGAGGAGGCCCAGTCGTTTTCCACCGCCCGGGAACTGGAGACGTCATTTCATCGAGTTCAACGGACTGCCACGGAGTCTTCAAGGCCTCGGTTCGTGTGTCCAATTCAAGCTCGGCGCCGTGGGCGTAATCTTCGATTCCACGCCGGTCTAACCAGCGTTGCGCAGGGGCACAGCCGATGCAGACCAGTGCCACGAAAGAAACGGCCAACAAGAAGAGGTAAAATTTTCGACTTTTCATCTCGAGACTTCTTGAGTAAACACTCAATAACTCTACTCGATAGGGAAGATGCATGGCAAGACCGAGATCCATACCTGACGAACATATACTGACGTGTGCCAAGGACGCGTTCTTTGCGGAGGGGCTTCAGGTCTCGACTGCTGATATAGCGAAGCGTGCCGGCATTTCTGAGGGGACAATATTTGCTAGATTTGGGACCAAAGAAGACCTTTTCTTCGCGGCCATGGGGCTTACACAACCGTCTTTTTTGATCGAATTGCATTCTCGAGTCGGACGCAGAGATATTGAAGAGGAACTCATAGAACTGGTGCACGAAATGCTGGCGTTTTTCGAACACGCAGTACCTTGCATCATGCTTGTCGTCTCGAGCGGTGCCCGGGAAAAGCTCGTTGCAAATCCTCAAGCTCCACCTGCCCGAGTGATTCGAGAGTTGAGCAACTATTTTGCCAAAGAAGCAGAACTTGGGCGCCTTCGTCCGCACGATCCAGAGATTATCTCTCGGCTCCTCGTAGGCACGGCCTGGCATTATGCATTTTGCGAACACGTTCGGATCAACGACATCCACCCAATGCCACGCCAGATCTACGTGCGCGGCGTTGTTGATATGATTTTAAGGGGGATACGTGCTGAAGAGACGTAGACTTATTGAGTTGTTACTCATTTACTCGATGGGCTGCTCTGGGCCACAATACGCCGAGAAGGCCGAAGAAGTGGCACCCACACCAGAAGCTTGGGAAAAACCAAGCCAAGGGGCGCCAGAGGAGCAGGTGACATTCTGCTCCGGAATCTCGAGTGAACTCGACCAGACCTTGAGCACCACCTTGACTCAGAATCTTGAGTTGAAGGCGGCTTGGGAGAGACTGCAACAGGCCGAAGCTATTGCCACCCAAAACGGCGCGACCCTCTACCCGACGGTATCTCTTCAGGCTTCCGCGCAACGCTCAAAGACCGCCGCGCCTTTTGGTCCGGCAGGAAGTATTGAAGCCAATCAGTTCCAGGTGAGCATGCCGGTGGCCTACGAGCTCGACCTCTTTGGTAAGCTCGCCGCGCAACGCGAAGCAGCCGAGCTCGACGTAGAGGCATCGCGCGCAGACGCGGAGACGCTGGCCTTGAGCCTTGCCGCGCAGACCACGGAGGCCTGGCTAGATGTGGTTTTTCATCGCGAACGCATACGGCTCTTGGACGAACAGATTTCGGTGGCCGAGAACTACCTCGAGCTCACGCTCCTGAGGCTCAGCCAGGGTCTTGCGAGCGCACTCGACGTGAACCAACAGGAGACCGATATTCGAGGGCTCAAGGCGCGGCGAGAACAGGCAAAGCTCGCGGAGGAACTCAGCCTCTGGCGCCTTGGAGTTCTTTTGGGCAAGGCCGAAAAGGCCGCTGTTTCTCAAGGCGAGCTGCCTGAGATTGGCGTTGCGCTAAGTGCGGGAACTCCGGCATCTGTCTTGGAGCAACGCCCAGACATTCGGTCCGCGTACATGCGCCTTAAGGCCGCAGACGCACGCACGGCTCAGGCTGCAAGGGACCGGCTGCCTACCATTCGGCTGAGCGCGAACCTCTTTCTTCAGGCGGCTGAACTCGGAGAGCTCTTTGACGATCTCTTCTGGTCGCTCGGCGCACAGGCTACGCAGCCCATCTTTGAGGGTGGGAGACGGCAGGCGCGAGTTGACCAGTTCGCGGCAGCAGCACGCGAGCGGCTTTGGGTATGGGCGCAAGCGGTCAATCGCGCAGTCCAAGAGGTGGAGAGTGCGATGGCTCAGGAAGACGCCCAAGTGCGTGTTTTGGAGGAGCTTCGGGCGCAGGAGGAGCTTGCCGAGACCACGTTGGAGCTCGCCCGTGAGCGGTACCGAAGCGGCGCCCTCGACTACTTGCGAGTTCTGACGGCGCTTAGGTCACTGCAAGCTGTGGAGCAGTCGCTTCTGGATGCGCGTCGCCAACAATTATCATTCCGAGTTCAGACTTGCCGGGCATTGGGCGGGGCGTGGACTCAATCAATGGAAATGCCGGAGTCGAACGAATGAGTCACGAAAAGATAACGTGGATACTGACTCGCCTCGTGCTGCCCGTTGCGGTGGTAGTGATCGCGATTTTAGGCGCGGTCATGCTGGTCAAGAGCAAGCCCGAACCCCAGCGAAATACCCCGCCAGACCGAGGTGTGTTGGTTGAGGTCTCGCCGCTTGAGCTCGAGGAAAAACGCATCGGGATCGAAGGTCTCGGAAGCGTCATTCCAGCGCGGCGTGTGGTGGTTCAAGCGCAGGTTGGAGGCGTGGTGACTTGGGTGAACCCGAACCTTGTGATGGGTGGACGCGTTAAAGAAGGCGACGTGTTGTTGAAGGTGGATTCGCGCGACTACCAAGTACAGGTGGAAGAGCGCAGGGCCGCGATGGAACAAGCTGAGGCGCAACTTCTGCTGGAGCAAGGCCAACAAGTTGTGGCCCAGCGAGAGTGGGAGCTCTTTAAGGATTCGTCCAAAGACTCGACCGACCCTTCGCTAGCCTTGCGCGGACCGCAGCGCCGCATCGCGGAGGTCAACGTGGAGGCGGCCAAGGCGCGGCTTCGAAAGGCGCAACTCGACCTCGGACGAACCAATATCAAGGCGCCATTCAACGCTTTTGTTCAGTCGGGTGTTGTGGAAGTTGGGCAAGTCGTCTCGCCGCAATCTCAAATCGCGACCCTCATCGGTACGGATGAATTCTGGGTGAATGTGTCAGTCCCTGTGGACGCGCTTCAGGGGCTGAAATTCGCGGATGCCGAGGCGCACTCGGGAACGGCTGCGACGGTGGTTCAAGAGGTTGGAACAAAGGAGATCGAACGAAGCGGCACGGTGCTCCGCCTGGTCCCAGAGCTCGATACACTGGGCAAAATGGCCCGCGTTATGGTCCGAATCGATGATCCGCTCGGCCTTGAGAATCAGGACGCGCAACCCATTCTGCTGGGCGCACAAGTGCGAGTCACCATCGACGGCACAACTCAAGCACAGGTGGCAAAGGTTCCGCGAAGCGCGGTCCATAACGGCCGCTGGATCTACGTCTGGGACGACGGAAAGTTGCTCACCCGCGAGGTTTTGATCGTGGACGGTACGCGCGACGATGTGTGGATCTCAGGCGTAGAAACCAAGACGCCGCTCATCACGAGCCGCATCGCGACACCCGTGGACGGCATGAAGCTTAGACGAGCAGGTGAAGAATGAGTGCGACACCACAATACAAGGGTGCGATGGCTTTCATGGCCAAGAACCATGTGGCCGCAAACCTCCTCATGCTCATCTTCATCGTGGGCGGCATCATGCTGGCCCCGAATATCAAACAAGAGGTGTTTCCAGAGGTGACTCTGGACACGGTGTCGATCCAGGTCATCTACCCCGGCGCTGGTCCAGAAGAAGTTGAGCAAGGCGTTATTCTGGCTGTCGAAGAGGCGGTTCGGGGCATCGATGGCGTGCGAGAGATTCGGTCCACGGCGCTAGAGAGTGTTGGCACGGTAAGTGCCGAGATTTCTACCGATGTGGATGCCTTTGAAGCGCTCAACGACATCAAAAGTGCGGTGGACCGCATCACCAGCCTGCCGCGCGACGCAGAGCGCCCGGTGGTGAGCCTTCTGTCTAACCGAAACCAAGTGATTTCGTTGGTGATCTACGGAGACGGCACGGAGCGAGAACTCCGTGCGCTCGGAGAAGAAGTTCGCGAAGAGATTCTGCAAGATCCCCGGGTGACGCTCGCCGAGCTCGGTGGTGTGAGGAATCCCGAGATTTCTATCGAAGTCCCGCAAGCCGAGCTTCGGCGCCACGACCTTACATTGGACCAGATCGCGCAGACGGTTGGTCGAGCGTCCATCGAGCTCCCGGGCGGCGGCGTCAAGACTTCGGCCGGCGAGGTGTTGATGCGGGTCACGGAGCGCCGCGACTGGGGTTCGGAGTTTGAAGAGGTTGCCGTGAAAGCCTCTCCGGACGGCAGTATGGTGCGCGTAAAAGACCTCGCGCAGGTGGTGGACGGATTTGAAGAGACTGAGCGCGAAGCATTTTTTAATTCCAAGCGCGCGGTGCGCGTAGACGTCTATCGAATCGGCTCACAAACACCCACAGATGTGGCGGATGCCGTTAAATCTTACGTCGATGAAAAGCTCGAGAGATTGCCCGAAGGCTATGGAATCGCAGTCTGGAATGACCGGTCCGAGATCTTTCAAGATCGCATGAACCTTCTGCTCAAGAACGCTTATATCGGGGTCTTCCTCGTGCTCATTATCCTCGGGATTTTCCTCGAGATCAGGCTCGCGTTTTGGGTGACCTCCGGGATTGCGGTTTCGGTATTAGGAGCGATGCTCTTCATGCCGGCGCTAGATGTCTCCATCAATATGATCTCGTTGTTTGCGTTCATCCTTACGCTTGGAATCGTGGTGGATGACGCCATTGTTGGCGGCGAAGCCATCTATCACCACAGACAGCAAGGCAAAGGGCTCATGGAGAGCTCCATCGAGGGAATTGGAGAGGTTTGGGTTCCGATCGTTTTCTCGGTTCTAACAACTGTCGTGGCGTTCATGCCCTTGCTCTTTATCCCGGGAACGATGGGCAAGTTTTGGAATAATATCCCGCTCATCGTCATACCGATTCTGCTCTTATCCATTGTGGATGCGCTCTTCATCTTGCCAGCGCACCTCGCCCACACCTCGCGAAAAGAGACCGGGTTTATCGGGTGGATCGACGCAAAACAGGCGAGGTTTAGCGCTCTTTTGGAGACCTTTATTGAGCGCGTCTACCGCCCTTCTGCGGAGTTTGCGTTCAGGTACCGATATCTGACGGTCGCGCTTGGTCTGGCAACGCTGATTCTGACCTTTGGCATGTTGGGCGGTGGTAGACTCAAGTTCACGTTCTTTCCCAAGGTCGAAGGGGATGTGGTCACCGCCACGCTGCAGCTGCCTTTTGGCTCGCCGATTGAGGACACTCGTGCCGTTGTTGAGCGGATTCAGGCCGGTGGCTTGGAGGCGTTGGAAGAGCTCGGCGGAGACGAGCTTAGCCGCGGCATGTATGCGGATATCGGCGCAGGTGCTGCGTCGGGCATGGGGGCGAGTGTTGGAGGCGGCGTAGGCTCGCATCTGGCCAACGTGCAGATTTTCCTGGTGCCAGCCAAAGACCGAGAGGTCACGACCGCGCAATTTGCGAATCTATGGCGGCAGAAAGTTGGCGAGATCCCGGGCGTGGACACCTTGCAATTCCAGTTCAATATCGGGCCTGCGCGCGGGCAGCCGGTTTCGGTTGAATTGAGCCATCGCGACCCAAAGATTCTGGAGTTTGCGGCTTCACGCGTGGCCGAGAGCTTGGCTACCTACGAAGGTGTCTTTGACACCGACGCTGGCTACACGCCGGGCAAGGACCAGCTCGACTTCCAACTTAAGCCTCAGGCGCGGGCACTGGGCCTCACTGAAACCGACCTTGCGCGCCAGGTACGCGCGAGTTTCTACGGCTCGGAAGTCGCCCGCCAACAGCGTGGGCGCGATGAATTGCGCGTCTTTGTGCGGCGCCCCATGAGTGAGCGAAACTCCGAGTTCGATATTGAAACGATGATGATCCAAACCCCTCAGGGCGGCGAGTTACCCTTGTCTCAGGCTGCCGAGGTG
This sequence comes from Microvenator marinus, assembly GCF_007993755.1. GTDB lineage: Bacteria > Myxococcota_A > Bradymonadia > Bradymonadales > Bradymonadaceae > Allomicrovenator > Allomicrovenator marinus. The sequence goes on along the minus strand of NZ_CP042467.1, from coordinate 4,605,769 downwards.
ACGAGGGGCAAGTCGTATACGAGTATCCAGCGTGTGGACGCGCGCCGTGTGCTAACCGTGACCGCTGACGTGGACGAGGAGGTGACGACGGGCCAGATTGTCACTCAAGCCGTCATCAACGAGGTCATGCCCAAGATCGCAGCAGAGATACCTGGCCTTAGTTATGGGGCCTCGGGGCAGGAGCAGGACCGTGCTGAGATGATGGATGCGTTGAAGCGAAACTTCACCTTCGCACTTTTGGCGATGTTCGCGCTGATGGCCTTTGCGCTTGGCTCGTATCTTCAACCATTGCTCATCATGTCCGCCATTCCCTTCGGGATTGTAGGCGCCGTGATAGGGCACATGGTTCTGGGGTTTGATGTCTCGGTGATTAGCCTGATGGGGATGGTCGCCCTTTCTGGAGTGGTGGTGAACGATAGTATCGTGTTGGTGGACGCGATTAATACGTTTCGCAAGGAAGGAATGAGCGCCTGGGATGCCGTGGTGGCGGGCGGAACGCGGCGCTTTAGGCCGGTCTTGTTGACGTCGTTGACTACATTCTTCGGGCTCGCGCCGATGATTCTTGAGACCTCGCCTCAAGCCAGGTTCCTTGTACCTATGGCTGTGAGTCTAGGGTTTGGCATCATGTTCACCACGATCATTGTGCTGGGCCTGGTGCCGTGTATCTACCTCATCGCCGACGACGCAAAGCGGTGGTTTGCGCCACCGGTGGACGTTGGCTAGTCGCTCCAGGCACTCTCAAGTGCTCCGTAGTTCTCGACGTACTCTAAGAACTCCTCGTAGAACCCGTGATTCGCAATCGTAGCGCTATCTCCAATCACTAAGAGAAATCGCCGGGCGCGCGTCATGGCTACGTTCATTCGGCGGACATCGCTCAAGAATCCGATGCGCGATTCGTAGTTTGACCGCACCAAGTCTACGATGATTGCCTCGCGCTCTTGACCCTGGAAGGCATCCACGGTGTCCACGTCTACTTCTGGAATCAAGGCACGGATGAGTCGAACCTGCGCATAGTACGGGGAGATGATGGCGAGGTCTTCGGGCTTAAGGCCCAGCTCCAGCAAGCGCCTGGCCTCGGCCACCGTGCGCTCAGCTTGCTGAGGATTCGACGTGCTTGGGTCTTCATCCGTGACATGCTCTTCCCACCCCTTGCCGGCGGTATCCAGGTACATCAGGGGCGATTTGAGCCACGCATCCGGCTCAACGTCGAGATCCCAAATCGTGTGGTTTGCGACGCTCGGGTGAGCGATGAGTCGACCAGCATACATGGCGTCGGAAGGGTAGTTCATGATCAAAGCGTTCATTCGGTACTGAGTATCCAGAAGGTACGCCTGGTCTTGAAAACGCTCTAGGAATGTGGACGCCAATCTTTTTCCCACACTTCCAGTTGAATGAACGGTGGGCGCGAGCTGGCAAGGGTCCCCAGCAATCACAAGACGGGCGCCGCGCCTGGCCGCAATAAGAGCGATTGGGTCGGGAATCTGCGAGCCCTCGTCGATCACCACGAGGTCAAAGTCTTGGTTCCTCAAAATATTGGAGTCCGCACTCGAAGCAGTGCACGAGACGACCCTAGCCGTTGAAACGATGGCGTCTTCGAGATTTGCGAGATGGCGTTTTGCGTCTTGTGTGAGTTCTCGCGCCTGTCGGTAGAGTTCACGGCGCTCATCGCCACGCATAGTGCCGCGGTCCGACCTGTTCGAAATCTTTCGTCGAATGGCATTTGCCTGGTCCATCCACGCCTTGGCCATGGCATAGTCGGGAAGTGCCGCGAGTCGGCTGTCCAGGGTGTGCTGCTCCAAGTCCGGCATGACGCGTGCCGGATGACCGAGCCTCAGAACAGGCACCGATGCGGCCAAGAGTTGACGAGAGATATGGTCCACAGCCGCATTACTGGCGGCGGCCACAAGAATGCGCTGGTCCGCACCAAGGGCCTGCCGAATCACCTCCACCAAGGTCCGCGTTTTACCGGTGCCCGGAGGTCCGTGAATGTATGCAACCGGTTCGGTGAAGAGGGCGTGTTGCACCGCGTTACGCTGCGACTCATTGAGCTTTTCATCCAAGAACTCCAGCGTTTTTGGACGGGAGGTTTCAATGCCTTCACCTAGGAACAGGGCTTCTCGAAGTCGCCCTGTATCGCTCGAATTCTTGGCCTCAGCGAACGCCTTGATGGCCCAGACTCCCCGTTGATACGTGGTCTGCGGTGCCTCCAAGTCCAAATTAAACTCGCCGCCAAGCAACCGCTCTGGAGGGAAATCATCGAGCACCAACCCGAGCTCTTGGCCGCGTCGTCTGGCGAGGATGGCATTGAGTGATGTTTCGGGCTTTGGCTCGTCCCACCAGAGGAGTACGGGTGTTCCAGGAGACGCTCGAAACTCGGCGGACTTGAGCTCCACCCAGACTAGCGTGCGCCCTCCCGCCGCCGTGCCGGTCTCCGAGACCTCGAGCTTAGAAAGGGCCACCCCGGCCTCAACACGCTGTTTTAGAGTCTTGTTGAGGCGTTCGGCGCGGATTCGCTCGCGCTCTTCTCTTTGCTCGGCGAGCCAGGCGTCCTTGAGAATGTTGAGTTCATCTTCACTACGCATCCATGCGATATACATCGTGAGAACGCGATCGGCGACGACGAAGAGAAAACGCAAACACAAAGACCAACATCCATGGTCCGCCTTTCGTGCTCGCGCAGCCACAGCCTTGGTCCGCGATGGAGTTCGGCCCCTGGCCGGAGTCCACTGGCAAGGTGGGGATCCCCTGGTCGGCTGAGCCCATATCCTGTTCTATCGGTGGATCTGGAGTCGCCTCCTCTACCACCAGAACTACTGATCGAGTCACGGTATCAGTGCCATCTGACGCACTAAACACCCACGTGTCAGGCCCGAGTTGGCTCTGGTCAGGAGTCCAATAAGTTACGCCTGTCTCAGCATCAAACTCGGCATTCCAAGGCAACCCTGTGGCCGAATACTCCACCTCATCTTCTTCCGCATCTTCGGCACGAACGACCAACCTCAACTCCTCCCCGACCCGAACGATGACCGGCGTTGAAGGAGTGGGAGGAACAAAAACCGGCGCTGTATTCAAACGTCCCACTTCAATGAGTACTTCAGCCGTACCCACACCCCCATAGGGGTCGAGCACTGCAAACTCAAATGAGTCGGGCCCGAAGTAATCATAGTTGGGTATGTAGCGCACCAACCCGAGGCTGGGTGAAAACGCCTCCAACCTGCCGTGCTCAGGCTCGCGCTCGATCCTGAAGGATAGCAAGTCGTTGTAGGGGTCGCTTCCGCTCAGCGTAATGTCGACGTCTGAGTTTTGGGGGAGGGACACTGATTGCCGGTCGGCTACCGGCACTGGATTAGGCCGTCCAAAGTACAAACGAAGGTCAAAGCCTGCTGGGCTTGAACTCCAAGTCGCGAAGTCATCGTAGGCATCCCCATTTACATCGCCAACCGGAAACGCATCGTCTCTCGATCCTGTATTCCAGGCAGACTCAGAAGGGTTGACCCCTAGATAGAGATGGGTGCTGATCGTCTGTGGCGTCGGGTAGTACTCGCCGGAGTTGAGGCGATCCTGCAATCCGTCTCCATCGATGTCTCCAGCCCAAGAAATCCTTGAACCGCAACTACTCAGGTGCCGTCGTGGCAATCCAATGCCTGAAGAAGTACCAGGATATATGTAGTGAAAGCACGATCCTTCATCCTTCTCGAAAAGTCCGAATACCAAGAGAAGATCGTCGAACCCATCTCCATCTTCATCGGCGATAGAAATCTGCCTCTGAAATCCGAAGACGAAATCGGTCAGTTGATCATTAGGTCGTGCTTCCCAGTCCGCTGTGAGCTCTATCCCATCTGGGCTCCCGAAAAAGGCGTAGACCTTGCCTCTTTGAAATTGGTTGTCGAGATTGTCACGAAATCCGGACGCTAAGACCACCACATCTGAGTACCCATCGCCATTGATGTCTCCTCCTTCCACCCAAGTCCCGAAGCAATCTTGTGCTCGTTCAGCCTCCAACACGGTGGCTGGACTATCTTCAAGACCTTCAGCGCCTCCGCTGTAAATGAACACCTTCAAGAAGTCCGCTAGTGCACAACTTGGAGAGGAGCCAAGTTTAGGCTCGGAAAATGCAATGTCGTCGAAACCGTCTCCATTGATATCACCAATCGGGAAAATCGTTGCCTGAGTGACTGGGAGAGGTAATGACTCTTGGTAATGCAAGCCCGATGGGGACCCCAAGTATACCGTAGCTACGGCGTTCTGACTTCCGTTTCCATGGACGAAGATGGCATCATCAAACCCATCGCCGTTGAGATCACCGGCGAAGTTCGAGCTCTGCAGGTCCGAATCCGATACTACTTCAACAGGTCTCGTATCGGCTCCCCAGGAGCGACCAAAGAACAAGAGTCTGCCTACGAGGATTTCGTCATATCCATCATCGTTGACATCGGCATCTCCAAAAGGCAGACGCGGCTCATATTGAGGGCCTGTGACCTGGAACGGAACAGGAAGCCATGCCGAGGCGTACCCTGGCAACGCAACGAGCAAAAGGACCAATAGCCGACTCGTGAGAAACAATAGCTTAGTCATCATCAGGTGTAATCTCATAAGCCGCCACCAAATCATGACCACCCGTTAGTACATCTCCCCCAAGGTCAATATTGATTCCTCGAGCTTGACCGACAACGTAAATCAGAAAACTGGAGCCGTACGTAGAGAAGACATCGTTGAACCGATAATTCTCGCTAGAGTACTCAATGAGGTAGCTAGTCGGTTTCGTGTAGCTTCCGGTGAACTCGTGTGTGAATCCTGAAGGCACACACTCAACCACCGAACAAGTTTCACCAGAAACAACTACAACGTTGTTGAACGGTGCGGAGATCCCAAGGATTTCTTCTCTTGTGCTTGAATCGTTCGAGTGGCCGCTAATGCTGACCGAACTGAGGCTAGCGCTGTCGTAACGAATCAAGAGCCCATCTTGGACATTGGAAGTGAGACTCGAAGTGAAGAACGTCGGAGCCAATCCTGAGTTTCGTATGATTTCGCCTTCGAAGTAGCCTGCGAGATAAAGCTCAGAGTCGGTATCAAATGCTGTCGCGGTGGCGACTCCGTACTCTCCAGAGGCCATGTTACTCGTTAGAGAGGTAATAGGAGTCCCGTCGGACTCGAGCGTCTGAATGAAGATGGCGTTTGTATCCGTTGAGTTGCCTGCGTTGGAGTCCAAATCTGTGTGCTCGTCGTCGTAGTTGCCAACAATCGCAATATCCCCGTTGTCCTGATCGATAGCGACGTCCGCAGGCTGATTCGACCCAAGGCCACCGAAGGATTCAGCCCACGATTGGGTTCTGCTTGACCCTGAGCGCGGACCCCATCTCAGTACGTAGACGTCATCGTCACCGCTTGCGATCGCCACCACATTCTTGTTGGTGTCCGCAAAGGCAGTGAAGACGTCTGACCATACCAGATTTGCGGAGCCGTCATATTCAAAAAAGCCCATCGTGCGGGCGTAGTCGCCTGGGCCGAATGGGATGAAGTATTGGTTGAGTGCCACAACAACTGTGTCGTTCGGTGTAATGGAGAGGTCAGCTGCAGTGTAAGAGGTAGACTCAGTAATCTGAGAGGACGCGTTATCTCCAAGTGAAATTTGCCAGACACAATCCCCATCATCGTCAAACTTGACGAGAAAAATATCTCGTTGCGAGTACTGAGGATTGCTGAGGGACCCCGTGCATCCAAACGAGAGACTGCTATTGTCCGAAAAGTCGCCGAGCACATACGAATTGCCGGACGAATCCACCACAATGGACTCAGCCTGCCAAAATCCCGACCCACTTAGCCCTGGGGCATGACTGAAGATGTGAGTCGACGAAAGTTCCTGATGCCGAGTCACATTAAGCTCGTCTTCTAGGGGGGGGGGCACAGCCCACGAGTGTGAAAATGGTCGCGCACATTGTCAGATTCTTCATAAATCCTCCCTGGTCCTTCTCGAAAGGGGTGTGAATCACACCGTTCTAGTTGTGTACGTCAAGCTATCAAAAATGACGAACGCATGTCAAATGATTGCCTAAGGTAAGAACTCCACAACCCCAAAACCAATATCCAGCCTTGAGCTTAACATTTTTCGAACTAGAAACACCTCAAGCCACGAATCGATCCGCACAAAGCAGGCCACCACATTAACTGACGAAGATTAGCACCCCTAGCCGATCTGGAAGCACCAAGATCGGGAGGCTACTGAATCCTGAAGATGTCCGTTCTAACTTCGTGCTGACAGTCTCGAGTCACTGCGTACCACTCAGCAACCTCGCCCTCCTCCAAGTCTAACGCAATAGACTGAGCCTCGGAGGTTTTCGTCACTAAACCGGAGACTTGTGTGAAATCGGAACCGGCCCTTTTGATATCCACGTCAAGTACGAATTGATTATCGTCGTTCGTATACTCGTGATTGAGGTACGGACTAATGGTTCGCACGCTGAGGGTCTGATTCTTAGGCGAAAAGCGCCAAACTCGCATGAATCCTTGGCCACCGTTCGTGGTGCTCTGATCGATCATGATGGGCCGGGAGGGGTCCGTGGGGTCAATCGCCATGCGCTGATAATCCTGAAGCATGGAGTGGATGAGATTCCCCTGATAGTCATCGGTGCGACGGGCCGCGTGTGAGACGTGCCCACTGGCCATGAGCTGGACATTATCAACGTCCTTGAGGGCTTCGTAGATGGCCGCGCCCTGCGGCGAGAATTCGCCATTTCCACGAACGATGTAGTGAGAGTTTACAATTCCGAGCGCGTTCGGATGCGAGAGAAAAACATTGCGGGCCCACTCGAGGACGCGTGGATTGGGCTCCTCGGCGAACTGCATGTTGAGTGCGATGATCTGAAGCTCACCGACCCAAAAGGAGACCCAGGTCTCATCCGCGTTGGAGGCGCTATAAGAGCCACCAAACCAAGTGAAGTCTGCAAAGCGTTCAAGACCTAAATGAGTGTTCGCCTCGGCCGTGTCATTGGGGCTTCCGGCAGGGTATTGGTCGTGATTTCCGTAACTCAAACCGTAGGGCAATCCTTCAGGAAAGCGCTGGGACGGAGTCTCCAGGATCTCGATCGCGGAGACAGCTCGGCTCCATTGCGAAGGTTGATTCGCATTGTTGACGATGTCGCCGACATGGATCAACCCCACCACATTGTCTGACTCGATATGTTCCATCGCCCACCTAGTTTGCGCACGAAAGAACTCTGGATTGTCCGGATTGGGTCTGGACGGTGGGTTCGCATCGCGCGTGTAGTATTGGGAATCCGGAATCACAACCACCGTGAAGTCGTCCTCGTCCGTGATCTTGCGTACAAAGACGTCCACCTCGACGTGGTCTTGGTCATCGTCATCCACTGCGATGGTGAGCCCATCCCGAGTCATGTCAAGTTGGCTAAACCTCGGTAAAGTGCCCTGGTCCAAGATCGGTCCGTCTTCAATATAGGTGCCGTCTTGGAGCTCTCCATCAGGTTCTCCTAAAGCCCAATGCCCCACTAAATCTTGCGAGATTGGGTTTGAAGACATCATGTTGGCTGCTATCTCGTCAGCTGAAAGCGCTCTTGAGTACACTCTGGCCTGAGCCATATCCCCGATGAACCCACCGGCGCTCACCCCTTCAGAGTTCCACATGGCGCCCAGGCCAAAGTGTTGAATGGAGTCGAATCGAGGTGTGGCATCCACCTGAACCTCGGCGTCTAGCTTGGCGTTGAGATAGAGCTTCCATGTGGTTCCATCGTATGTTGCGACCACATGATTCCACGTCCCGTCCGGAATCGGAGTCTTTCCTAGCACTGGGTGATTAGCTCCTGACTCCATGTCTTCGAAATCCGCTCCGAGTACATCACCCACGAATCCAAACGCGTAATTGCAATCCACGTTACTTCCGTCAGACTCACCCCTGCCCTTGGAGATGAGAGGTTCAATCCTCAAGCCTCCGACACCTGTGGACGCGAAACCGCCTCGACCATTTCGCCGTACCCATGCCTCAAGAGTAAAGGTCTCGAGTCCAAACTCACTTCGATTCCCCATAGCTATCTGTGTAGAACCGTCCATTGAAAGGGCGCCAGATCGGACAACTTGTGGGCACTCTTGAGGGACCTCCACGACGCTATCTTGATCACTCTGAGAGTCCTCAGGCATATCGCTCATGATGGCCAGATCCGGCTCGTCCAAATTCTGAACCAGAACCGAATCGCTACACCCCATCATGAGAATTGTTGCCAGCAATACAGGCGAAGAGCAGGTCTTGTAGGTTTTGAAATTCATTCAATAAACTCGTGCAACTTAACAATGCGTGCACGGAGTCTACACGATTTTGCCAATACTCACATCTCAGTGACTCTGAGACGAACGCGCGGGTCTTTCCCAAACCAACGATACGAATTGCCGCCCGTATGGACGATCATCAGATAGGACGGCGTTACGGAAGGGTCGACGTCTTGTGGTCGCTGGACCACTAAGTCTGCCGGCTGATTCGCGTTGAAGTACGCATCGTAGACGCCGACGCAGTAGTCTGGGCGATCACCTTCCCCACTCAGCTCACCGCACTGCGGATAGTACTGCGCAATCATATCCTCCACGATTTGCACCGATACGCCGATGTCGTTGGAGCCTGGATAGTCGACCTGGACCCGCAACTCCTCAACTCCATCTGGGAACTCGAGAGAAAAGTAGAAGGCGTTCAGGGGCTCGACAATAAAGCACGGAGAATACACTTCGTAGCCGGAGCGGGCATCCCACTCGTAGGTATCTCCCGGGCCAACACTCACCCGGCCGGTACACGTGGCGTTTTCGGCGATCGGAACGGCGTCGTAATGAAATTCAACTTCAGTCTCGTCGTCGTTGAAGAGACTGAGGGCAATGGATTCATACGTGGTGGCGTCCCCCAAGTTTAGATAGTCGCTTCCGCACGTGGCGCTTGGATCAGCACCCGCGCATCCATCGTTGTTGTAGACCACCGCATTCTCAGCAGTTGGATACCCGCGTGTACCCGGTGGGATTTCGATTTCGTAATACCGCTGAGGTCTTGAGAACCCGAGGCAGTTTTCGCTTGGCTCAAGCCCCGCAAACGACTGCGTAATGCGGGCTCCCGACTGCACCAGAGCTGGTGCCGCGCAACGGTGATTTTGGGCCAGGTCGTTGGGGTCAGGATTACGCGGCTCGGGCTCGGGTTCGGGATCGGGTTCTGGCTCAGGCTCGGAGTTGTTCATACCTGCTGTGTTGTTGCCGGGATCGGTTTCAACCCCCGGTTCTTCATCGATATCCCAACCTTCGCGGTCCGTGGATACGCATCCTCCCAACAACGCCAAACATAATGCTAAAGACCAATTTCTCATCATCTACCTCCATCGAGTTTGACGCAGCTTAACGAAGGCCTTATCTTCCATCCAATGAATAGTTTATCACTTACTCATTCGCAAAACTTATGAATAGAGACCCGGTTTCAACCCATCTTTTGGAGACCTTTGTAGAGGTTGCACGCCTAGGAAGCGTATCCGAGGCGGCGTCACTCCTTGGCCGGTCACAACCCGCAATTTCTCAGAGGATTCGACAACTCGAGGACGAGCTTGGGGTGGCGCTCTTTAGGCCCCAAGGGCGAGGCGTGGTGCTGACACGGGACGGCGAGTCGGTCTTGGACTACGCGAGGGAGATTTTGGCCAAGCTCCGGGCCTTTCCCAGACTTATCGACGCCCAATCCACCGAACCGCGCGGCATTCTGCGCATTGGCGCACTGGCCACGGTGGCTCGCTACGTCTTGGTGGACGCTATCCACCAGATGGTTTCGGAGCATGCTGATGTTCAGATTCGAGTCGAAGTCGGACTTGAGCATGACCTGCTGGCAAAACTCAGAGATGGTTGGTTGGATCTCGTCTATTTTATTGGAGATATCGACTCCACCGGGCTTCAAACACGGCATCTCAGAGATGTCCCAATTGTAGTGGCTTCCAAGGCCGGAACATTTGCAAAACGCCCTACCCTAAAGACCTTATCCGAGCACCGTCTCCTGATCTGGGCGGGGGCTCGAGACCCTTCCTTTTCTCAGGTAGAAAAACACGCCCGAACCAAGGGCCTCTACCGCAAAGACACCATCGAGATCTCGCATATAGACTCGCTCAAGGCGCTCGCCGAGCTTGGCACGGGATATGCCGTTCTTCCTGATTACGTGCTCGCTCCAGAGCTCGCGGCGGGAACTCTGGAAATACATCCGTTTCCCGCGTTCAAACTGACTTTTCCCTTCCAAGTCGTGTGGAATCCGCAGACGCCGTTCACTCAGGCGATGCAGGTATTCGACCGAAAATGCGTCTGAACTAGTCTTTGTTGGTATAGGTCAGCTTTCGCTGCAGATAGGCCCGCGAAAGAGGCGAGAGCCGAGTCTCAAGCGAAAGAATTTTCGCGAGCTCGATCAAGGTAATATTCTCGCGTTCGATCACGCTCTCAAGCTCGCCAATCAGGGCGATCGTGTCGCCTCCTGCTTGCATGAGGTTCAGGCCCGGAAGGTCTGCGTGGTGCACATTGGTACGATTCCCCACAAAGGCGACTTCCGGCGAGTTGCCGAAGAAGCCCTCGGGCGGAAGACCGTCTGGCATGAGTCCCATGGCGTGCCCCATCTCGTGGGCAATCACTGGCGCGAGTCCGTACGCGATGTTTCGGGCGACACTTTGGAGGTCAAGGTAGCGTTGAAGAACGTCTTCGGGATGCTCGGCATCGGGGTCAAAATCCGGGGCGAGGACGAGAGCATCGTGAGGGTTCTGACCCACGGGTTGGCCGTTCTCCAGATGTACCGGGAGAAAGGCATCGGTGATGGTCGGCGTGTTCGTCAGGGCGCCAAGCACTCCGGCGCTCGCCACGCCAAGCGTGGGCAGTGAATCATCGGCTCGTTCTTGATTGTGCGCCGAGTAGGTTGAGAATCCTAGAAACCCCTGGAAAACGCCGCCAAGCCGCATCATGTGGAACGTACCCGCTTCATCAAAGGCTTCGGGGTCCGGCGCGCCGGGCTCCCCTACCCAAAAAATCTTCATGTCGATGCCGTCGAAGGCAGTCCCGTCCGGCGCGATCCCAAAATAGCGACAGACTTCTTTGCGAATGGCCTGCCGGATTCGAGTGAGGAAGAGTTCGTTGAGGGACTCGTCGCTGCCTAGAGCCCCCATCAGACGCATTTCTTCCAGAAAGTCGGCCTCGCCGTTGGGCGTGGCTTCAGAAGCGAACTGGTAGCGATTTCCGGAGGCTGGGACGCGTGTTGTGGTGAAAAAGTCTTGGTCATCTCTGAAAAGCCAGTCGCTTGGGCGTGCAAAGGGGTCGAGGTCCGGCGTGAGCTCCACGGTCTCAACCGTAAGTTCGCGTTGGTGCGTTGTGCCGCTGGCGTCTTCGGCCGAGACTCTGAGGGCGATCTCGCCGAGAGGGAGCGCGTCAGCGTCTCGGATTTCGGCATGAATCATGCCGCTCTCAAGCTGCGTTGTGTCTACGAGGTGCGTCAGGTCAATAGCCTCGGTGTGCACGGCCTCGAGCCTGATAGAGGCCAGGTTCAGCGGGTTATCCTCGGTATCTAGCACATCAATATCGACGTCGAACCGGTTGTTGGGGACCTGATGGGCAAACTCGTACGTGGTGCCGTCGTCCAGGGGAATCGGGACTGACCCGTTGATGTAGATTGGGATCTGATTGATGGTCAGAAAGAGCGGGTTGTGGTCGGGCCCGGGATTGATTCGGGCGAGCTTCTTTGCGCGTAGGATCTGATGGCCATCGAGCCTGACTTCGAGCGTGACGGGCCAAACGCCGGGTTCGCGGTAGGCGTGGGTCAACGTTTCTCCCCAACCCGCGATGCCGTCGCCAAAGTCGAATCTAAGCGCGTCCACGTCTTCGCGCGGGAAACCACCGGGGCTTACTTGAACCTGAATCTCTTGAGCGTTGGTGGTGTAGGTGAGTTCGAAGTCCACGCGCAGCTCATCTGACATGTCTGCAGGAATATCCGCGAGCATATCCGTGGCCGTGTCGATGGACATATCGAGTTCAGGCCCAGCATCCATCTCAGGTTGAACCTGCGCGTCGTTAGAGCAGGCAGCAAAGAGGAGAAATGCGCAAGCGAGCGTAGTTCGTGTCATGTTCAAAGTCTCGTGGTCTTTGTTCTTGAGAAATTAGTCGCGCCAATACCAAGGGCTTAGAAGCACCAACAAGGTCATAACCTCAAGTCTTCCCGCGATCATCAACACACACATCCAAATCTTCGAAAAGACCGGAAAGAAGCCGAAACCAGCCATCGGCCCGACCGCGCCATAGCCTGGACCGATATTGCCAAGCGTCGCAGTCACAGCAGAAGCAATATCTTCGATAGGCAAGTCGATGCCCGCGATGCGCAAATCCACGGCCAAGACTCCGACCGACACCACGAAGAGAATCAAGTACGTCACGAGGAAGATCATGGCACCCTTGACCACATCTTCGTGCAAGACACGCTCACCCACCCGCAAAGGCCGCACGGCCGAAGGATGAATCTGCTGCACGAGTTCACGTACGATCACCTTAAACGCGATGATCCAACGCAAGACCTTTGGGCCGCCCGAGGTACTCCCCACACAACCGGCGATTGGCATCAAGAGCAGTAGAATAGCGTGAGAGTCGCCTTTCCACTCAGCGAAGTCCGTGCTCGCAAATCCGGTTGTACTGATGAAGGTGGCCATCTGAAAAAAGCCGTGCCGAAAGTTCTCTTCCGCAGTGGGGTACTGGTCAGCGCCCAGGAGGAGTGCGCCCAAGAGCGTTCCTGCCCCCATCGAGATTGCCATGAAGACCTTGAACTCTGTATCCCTCCAGAAGACCCGCGGACCTTTGAAAAGCGCAAACCAGAGCAGCGTGAAGTTCACGGCAGCGATGAGCATGAAAGGCACCAAGATCCATTGCACGATAGGGGCGAGTGCCTCAGCACTTCGGCCGAGCGGCGAAAACCCGCCCGAGGGAATGGTCGTGAGCGCATGGGCAAAGGCCTGGTAGGGCGTCATGACGGGGTCTAAGCCCGCAAGGCCGATGACCAGCAAGATCAGAAACAGGACCACACTCAGCCCGATATAAAGCACCCAGAGGCGCCGCGCGGTCTCGGCCATGTGCGGGGTCAGGCGGTCCATCTTGGGGCCTGGGACCTCGTTGTCTAGGAATTGCACGCCGCCCACTGAAAGTCTGGGCAAAACGGCCACCGCTAGAACCAAGATACCCATCCCGCCGATCCACTGCGTCATCTGACGCCAAATCATGATGGCGTGCGAGTACTTTTCTACCGAAATCTCGTCCATGATCGTGGAGCCCGTACACGTGAAACCGCTCGCCGATTCAAAGAAAGCGTTGATGGGCTCCGAGAGGTTTCCCACCCCGTGGATGATATAGGGCAAGGCCCCAAGCCATGAGACTCCGAACCACGTAAGGATGACCAGAAGAAACCCGTCGGCCACTTCCAAATCACTCCCGGGAAACACCTTCTCGAGGGCCCATCCCAACGCCAAACAGATAAACATCGGCACGATGAATGCCGTAGCACCGGCGCCGTAAAAAAGCGCAAAGAGCAAAGGGATGATGTAGAGGACACCGAACCATTTGATGATGGTCCCAAGGAGCCCGAGCACGTTTTTCAGCCGGCGCATCAGAGAGCCTCCATCATGGCGGCTACGTCGGTGGTGTCGAGGAAGACAACAAGTCGGTCGCCCGGCTCGAGCACCGTTTTACCGTTCGGGATAATGACGACATCGTTCCTCGAAGCCGCACCGATCACCAACTTGCCAGGAAGGTCTTGGGTAGCCTCTTGGAGTGGTTTACCAACCAGCGCCGAGTTTTCGTCTAGCGTAATCTGAATCACCTCGCCTTTATGGCCTTCCACAAACGCTATCTTATCTAGACGTTTGCCGCGCGTGTGCCGAATGATTTCCTTGATGACTTCGGTCCGCGGGTTGAAGGTCAGCTCCACGCCGCTACGATCGAAGAGGGGTTGAAATTCGATGCTATGAATGACCGAGACCACCTTTTTGGCGCCAACATCCAAGGCCAAAACCGAGGCGAATAGGTTGAGTTCATCGGTTGATAGACAAACGATGACCAGATCCGCGCGGGATAAACCTTCGGTACGAATGAAGCCGGGATTCTTGATGTCGTCGTTGAGCACAAACGACTTTGGCAGTGCTCGTGCCAGAAGCTCGGCCCGCTTAGCGTCAGACTCCACCAATTTTGGACTTAGCCCACGCTTCTCCAGGAGCGTCGCCGTCTGAAGACCGACCTCCCCTCCCCCGAGGATAAAGACGTTCAGGTTGTCTTTTTGTTTACGTTTGAGCCAGCGTTTGACTCGGTTCTTACTGGGATCTTTGCCAAGCTTGGAATCTTGACTCCTCGCCAACCGATTGCCAAATCCAGCAACCTCCTCGGACTCACCGATAACGAGGACTCGGTTACCCGCGCGCATCCACGTCGCTCCAGTCGCCACCTCCATCTTTTGCCCGTCGAAAACCGCGGCGAGCCTGACACCTTCGGGGATCTTGGTATCTTTGATTTGTTTGGCGGCCAGCTCGCAATCCTCAGGAATGACGTACTCGGCCATCTCAATTCGCCCATTATCAAAATAGGCCACGTCGCGGGCGAGCTCCTCGGAGAGCACGTTATCGATACTCTGGGCCGTCAGGAAATTACTTCCCACCATGAGGTCTACTTGAAAGGCCTTTCGCGTGTGTTCCCAGGAACGCAGGTAGGCTGTGTCAGCGACCCTACAAATGGTGAACAACTCCTCGGAGAGCATTCTCGCGATGCCGCAGACCAAGATGTTGACGCGGTCGTCGTCGGTGCTGGCGATGATAATATCGGCCTCAGGGACGCCAGCTTCTTTAAGGATTTCGAGGTCGGCGCCATCACCTTCGATGGTCATGACGTCCACTGAATGCCGAAGATCCTCGAGGCGTTCGGCCTCCGAATCGATCACCACCAAGTCGTGAACCTTTGCCAGTTCGCTCGCAACGGAGCGGCCAACCTGGCCGGCCCCAACTACAACAATCTTCATCGTACGCATACTGACTCTCAGCTTCGTGCATGTCCTTCATGCTCCTGCATCCTTGGGGCGTCAAGGACTTCGCGAATCTTTGATTCGGTGCTAGGCTGGCTGAAAAGAATTTCCACTGAAGATGCACGATTTAAATCAAACCCACTCGATGCAACGCACCAACCCTTTGCGCGTTCGCCACACACTCTTCCTAGCGTTGGCCTTTGCGTTCTTTGGTTGGTTGGACCAGCTAGCTGGCCCCGAGGTGAGCTTTTCGTTGTTCTACATTTTCTTCATTGTCGTGGGTGCATGGCGATTCGGCAAGACGGAGGCATGGGCGAGTGCGGTCTTTGCGATCGTCGCATGGTTGGTGGGTGAAACGCCTTGGAACTCTGACCACCACATCGGAGTCTTTCTCTGGAACGGGATTAGCCGCTTCATTATCTTTGGGTTCATCGCCGCCGCGGTCTCCGAGATGAAAGCCGTCCGAGATGGTCTCGCGCGCGCGAACCGGCAACTCTCGGTCCTCGCAAAAGAAAACGAAGCGTTGGCGAGGCAAGATCCGCTGACAAAGCTCGCAAACTCCAGGATGTTTCACGAGAGATTGACCTACGAGGCGGCTCGACACAAACGCAACAAAGCCGCGCTCTGCCTTGCTTATATCGACCTCGACAACTTCAAAATGGTCAATGACAAGCTAGGACATAGTGGTGGGGACAAGGTGCTCATTGAAGTCGCGCGCAAGCTCAAGCAAAGCGTGAGACAGGTCGATGTGGTGGCGAGACTTGGCGGAGACGAATTCGCGATCGTCTTTGTGGATGCGGCACCCGAGAAGGTTCAAGAGATCGGCGAACGAATTGTCCGTCACATCCTAAGCCTCAAAGATGAAGTAGCGGGTATCCCATTGGGCGCGAGTGTCGGTATACTCGCGATAGAAAACATTCCGGATAATCCGGACTCACTCGTTCAGCTCGCCGACGAAGCCATGTACATCGCTAAGACAAGCGGAAAGGGGCAGATTTCGGTCCGCCATATCTAGAGGAACGCCATGTTTCACCCCAAAGGTCCTACATTTCTTGAACTCGCAAGACAGGCGCTTTCTTCAACGACCGAAGGCTACGACATGCTCGCGCCCAAGTTCGAGTACACGCCGTTTAGAACTCCGGATGAACTCGTTCAAAAGCTCGCCGAGGTAGCCGCTAACAAACCCATGGACGATGTGCTGGACCTCGCGTGTGGCACGGGCGCCCTGGCGCGGGCTCTCGCGCCCAAAGTCGAACATTCGGCGCTCGGCATCGACATTTCCGAGGGTATGATTGCAGAAGCCAAGCGCTTGGCCAAAGACGAGGGAGTCGACGCCAAATTTCAGGTCATGAACCTCTTTGATATGCGCTTCAACGAACAATTTGATGCGGTGGTCACGTCGGGGGCCTTTGGCCACATCCTAGAGCCGGAGCAACCCCAATTTGTGGACTTGATCTGGAAGGCGTTGAGGCCGGGCGGGCGCTTCCTTTTCTGGACCACTCCCATGCCTTCAGCGACTGAGCCCGTGTACTGGGCCGCGCGCGGTTTTAACGCGGCCATGCACGTGCGAAATATCCTCGTGCAGCCTCCCTTCATCATGTTCTATCTGACCTTTACTCTTGAGAGAGCGAGTGAGCTTCTTTGGAAGCGAGGCTTCGAAGTCAAGGTTGAGACTCCGTTCGAAAAAGGTGACTACGCGCGGGCGAGGCTGGTGATTGCGACCAAACCTGAGCGCTAAGCCTTCTGGCGTTTGCGGGGTACGTAGCGTTTTCCGACGTGGCATTCGCCGCGCTGCCTTGCGAGCCGAATCTGGCGCTGCCGTTCTCGGAATCGTTCACGCTCCTCGTCGGTCTTCTCGTTAATACACCAGGGACAGGAAACGCCTTCTTCCCAATGCTCTGAGGTCTTATCTTCGGGCGAGACAGGGTTTCTACACGCTCTACAGAGTTCGTACTCGCCGGGCTCCAGGCCGTGCTTGACCGTGACGCGCTCGTCGAACACAAAACAATCGCCTTCCCAGAGACTCTCTTCTTCCGGTATCTCTTCGAGGTACTTCAGGATGCCGCCTTCGAGGTGATAGACCTCGTCGAAGCCTTGAGATTTCAGGTATGCCGTGGACTTTTCACAACGGATTCCTCCGGTGCAAAACATGGCGACTTTCTTCTTCTCACGAAGGATATCGGCATTCTCAACCCATTCAGGCAGTTCGCGAAAGCTCTGAGTCTCAGGGTTGATAGCCCCCTTGAACGTGCCAACTCGGACCTCGTAATCGTTTCGAGTATCTACCACGACGACGTCTGGGTCGGTGATGAGTGCGTTCCAGTCTTTGGGCTTTACGTACTTTCCTGCCATGGTGTTTGGGTCGATGAAGTCCACGCCCATGGTCACGATTTCTTTCTTGAGCTTGACCTTCATTCGGTAGAATGGGGCCTTGGTGGCGAACGACTCCTTGTGGACGAGGTCCGCCATACGCGGGTCCGACTTGATGAAGTCCAAAACGGCGTACACATCGTCCGGAGCGCCAGCGATGGTGCCGTTGATCCCCTCTTTGGCGAGGAGGAGCATGCCGCGGATGTCGTGCTCGTCACAGACTTTCTGAAGCGGCGCCTGCAAATCCTCAAAATCCGGGAGTGAAACGAATTTGTAGAGTGCGGCAGTTAAGAATTTCATCATGGGCTCTCTCCGCTCGGGATGTGAGTGGCATAAAAGAAATCCGCCCAAATTTAAAGAGAATTGTCAAAGAAAGGCCCAGAACACTTAAGGGCAATGAGCTCCACCATCCACCCAAATCTCAAATGCCTCGACAAAATCCTCGTGTGAGTGCGGGGGCTTCGTCCTATTGCCGCCAGGATTCCACCCCCAGAGCACCAGCGCATCAAAGGTGACGTGTTCCACCAACTCTTCCAGGGACTTGTTGCCGTTATCCGCGGGGCGCTTGAGCTGCTCGCAGAGTTCAGTGGGTGTTCTGTCTTGAAAGACCATCGGCATGTCTTTGGGTGGGAGCTGCCAATGCGGAGCGCCCGGAGGGCCAGCTTCACCGGGGGCGCCGTAGACTTCGGTGTTGAAGGGCTGATGGCAGGTTGCGCATTCGAGGCCGTTGGCCTGGCTTTGGCGCGAGATATTCATGGCGTGCGGGATGGACTGATCCGTTTGTAAAGGTTCTTCCCCGACAGGATGACAGTTCATACACCTCGGAGACACGAGGACCTCGTAGACCGTGCCCCAGGCTTCTTTAGACTGCTCAGCTCCGATGCCCGTGCGAGGCGTTCTCGGCTCTCGCTCAACTTTCGTGGGTTCCTCTGCACCCGAAACCGACACAACCCCGAGGACAGCCGTGCCGAGCCCGAGGACCCCAAAAAACCCCAGCAGAACCTGGCGAGTAACTGTCTTCATTTGGTGTCCTTAAGTGCTTGCAAAAACGGCATCCTTCTTAGTCGTTGACCAGTGACTTCAAAAATCGCCCCAGCTAGGGCTGGAGCCACCGGAGGAAGACCCGGCTCCCCAACACCCGTGGGCGCTTCGTTACTCTCTACAATATCTACAAATATCTCGGGTGTTTCATGCAATCTAATAAATTTGTAATCATCAAAATTACCTTGAATCACATGTCCATTTTCAAATGTGATTTCTTGATGAATAGCAGCCGAGATTCCCTGAATGATACAGCTCTCCATCTGCTGCCTCACGATATCTGGATTAACCACGATGCCACAATCGACCACACACCAGACGCGCCTCACCTCGATTGCGCCATTGGTTACACGAGCTTCTACGACTTCGGCACAGTAGGTATCGAAAGACTTATGGACCGCAATGCCTTTGCCCCATCCGGAATCGCGTGGGCCTGAGAAATCCGCGAGTTCCGCAGCCTTTTCCAGAACATTTCGCTCCCTCGAGCCTTGAGGCAAATGCTCCAATCTAAAGGCCAAGGGGTCTTTGTCAGCGGCGGCTGCGAGCTCGTCGATAAACGACTCCATCGCAAAGGCGTTAAACGAGTGACCCACACTTCTCCAGAAGCTCACGGGCACATCCACCCGAATCTGAGTGTACTTCACATCATGCTCAGGAATTCTATACGCCGTCTCGCTCGCCCCTTCTGTAGCAAGAGCGTTTGGGAGCATATCAGACTCTACAAGACTTCCGGCAGCTCGCGCGGCCATCGTCCGGGCAATCCTCGGCAACCACTCGGGCAAAATACCAGGCAGCCAGTCCCTCAAGTCCAAGAGAGACTGCGAGAGCGTGTGGTAGTGCAACGCCTGAATGCGGCCAGATTCATCTAGCCCACCGACCACCCTCGTATGATTGATCGGCCGGTAGTATCCGCCCCGCATATCGTCTTCACGGCTCCAGATCACGTGGACAGGCTTTTTGAGCTTCCTCGCGACGAGCACGGCTTCAACCACGTAGTCGATCATCAGCCGCCTGCCGAAGCCGCCGCCCAGCATGGTCGTGTGAATTTTGACCTTGGCTCGGTCGATTCCGAGCAGCATGGCGATATCCCCCTGCGCTGCTGACTGCCACTGCAGGGGCGCCCAAATCTCGGCGGAATCCCCTTTGACCCAGGCCGCGGCGTTCATGGGCTCCATGGGCGAATGAGAGAGATAAGGAGAGGCATACTCAGCTTCAAACACCTTGAGGCCCGCAGGAATATCCGGCTCAGACTTTCGTGACTCACGAGCGGCCTCGCTGGCCAACTCAGCGGAGTTCAGGCCTTTAAGCTTTGAGTCGTCATTCCATTCAACCTTCACAAGGCGCGAGGCACGCATTGCTTGCCAGTATTTTTGGGCAACCACAGCCACACCCCTTTCAAACTCAAAAATCGCTTCTACGCCCGTCTCCTTTTCGGCTGCACTTGCGTCGAAAGATTTCAAGGTCGAGCCCATCACGGGTGGCCGGATCACGACGGCACGCAACATGCCGGGTACCGACACATCTATCCCGAAGACCGCTTCACCCTTGACCTTCTCGAGCGCATCAACACGCGTTTTGGCCTGCCCAATAACCTTGAAGTCCTTGGTCTTGATGCGCGGAGACGACGGAATCTCTTGTGTGGACGCGGCGCGCGTCAGATCGCCTATCGGAACCGATTTGTCTTTGTGGTGAATGGCGCCTTCACGGGCCTCACACTCCGAGGCCGGCACGCCCCATGCCGAAGCAGCCGCAAGAACGAGCATTTCGCGCGCGGCAGCGGCGGCCTCTCGAATAGGCACAAAGCTCTCTTTGAGACTGGATGACCCGCCGGTGATTTGAACGCCAAAGGTCTGATAATCGGGTCCAGCCTCGGGGTGATAAGAACGCACCATCTCGAGAGGAACCTCGAGCTCCTCGGCCACGAGCATCGCATGGGAGGTGAAGACACCCTGCCCCATTTCGGTCTTCGCAACGGCGACCTGCACGAACCCATCTGGTTGAATCGCGATGATCGCGTTCGGCCTGAACACGCCCGTAGATTCAGCCTCTTCGCGCATTTGCCCACGCCCATTCGAGCAACCGGCAAAGTGTACACCCATGACCAAGACACCGGACGCCGTCAAACTAACCTTGAGAAATTCTCGTCTCGAGAAGTTCACGGCTGACCTCCGAGCTTCGACGCGGCGAGTTTTACGGCCTTTCTGATTCTCGGGTATGTTCCACATCGACAGAGATTGGCTGAGAGTGCGGAATCGATCTCGGCGTCCGACGGATTCTCATTGACGCTAAGGAGCGCGGCAGCCTGTACGATTTGTCCTGGTTGGCAATACCCACACTGGACCACATTTTCCTCAAGCCACGCCTCCTGTACGGCATGAAGCGTGCCGCCCTCGCCGAGCCCTTCTACGGTAGTAATCTCGGCCCCTTCGACGCTCCCAACTGGCAGTACACATGAGCGCCTCGCCTTTCCGTCGACCATTACGGTACACGCCCCGCAGAGCGCCTTACCGCACCCGAATTTTGTGCCGAGGAGATTGAGTTCTTCTCGAATGACCCAGAGCAACGGAACATCGCCCGGGACATCGACTTCGTGGTCTTCACCGTTTACTTTGAACTTCATAATGCTCCGTCTATTTGAACTCGTCATCCGAAGCCCAAATAGGGAACTTCAGGAGGAGCCCGCCTTCCAAGCTGCCGGGATCTTGGAAATCAGGCATATGTTTATAACGCAGGGTAAAACTCAGAATTCCGAGCGTGAGCACTCCTCGCGCTTGGAGACCCAGCGAGACGTCATCCGAGAACTCGAGGGCAACCCCGCCGTCTAGCCCCAAAGGTCCGTAACCGAACTCAGGTCCGATATTGGAGGCCACTAAATCTCGGCCGAAATCCCATTGGCCATCGGCAAAGAGGCCCCACCAGAGACCGTCTCTTAGCCTTACCAACGAGGTCTCCGCGCCGGCTAGAAACGCGGCATGCCCTGTGCCGCCATTCGTCAAGCCCAGGCTCGGACCAACGTTCCAAACCCAAGTCGTGCGTGGTCCAAACGAGAATGGTTTACCTTCCTCGGCCAACGCACTTGCGGGTAAGACAAGGGCCAAAATCAAGATTACCTTATTCATTTGACCCCAGAAATTTATCCCATTCATCTTGCTCATCGATGTCTAGCGTATCCCAATTCTCGAAAACCTTCATCGTGTATCGGTTTAGATGCAGCTCCTGGCGCAGAATTTCACGCGCGCCACGGTCCCCTTCTACCTCTCGGAGCAACGAGAGCGCGTTTGGGGCGAAGATGGCAGGAACTCCTGGACCCGTTGGATAATGCGTACATGCGATGTCTACCTCGGAGATGGCCTCAACCAGAGCACTCAAATGTGTGGCACCAATTGCAGGTTGATCCGTAAGCGCGATGCCGACCGGCGCTCCTGGGAACTTCACATCCAGAAAGTCCAGACCGGCCAGAATGGAAGTGGCCATACCCGCCTGCCAATCAGGGTTGACTACCCAAAGCGCTGAGCCAATTTGACGGCGGACGTCTTCTTCACGAGCCCCAAGTACCACCACGGGAATCGCACCCGCCTCCTCCACTACGCGGACAGCGCGCGCGACCAAGGTCTCACCTTTCAGCCTCAGAAGTTGTTTCGGGCGGCCAAGCCGAGTCGACCCACCCGCGGCCAAAATCAGAAAGACGGGCTTAGGCATTCCAATCTCGTATCTCGATCGGAGAGTGAATCGGCGACTCTCGGTGCCGTAGTCGGCCGCCGCTGCGACCGTTTCGCAGCGCTACAATTTCAGACACGATCGAAACCGCGACATCTGCAGGTGTATCTCCTCCAAGGTCAAGCCCCACCGGCGTATGCAGGCGCTCAAGGCCATCGGGTATCTGGCCGGCCTCCTTCCACCTCGCCACCAACTTTGCGGCACGACGTTTAGGCCCCATCAATCCTACGAACCACGCGTCGGTCTTTAGCAACGCTGGCACAAGCCAGGTGTCGAGTTCAAGGTCGTGCGTCATGACGATCGCGGCCTCGGAACGGCCGAGTGTTGGAACGGCATGTGGCTTGAGTACGAACGTCGCCTCACCCTCAAATCTGGCGAGCTTTAAGGGGTCTGGGCTCGCTACGGTACATCGCCAACCAGCGGCATTTGAGATGCTAGCCAGCACTTGGGCATCGGGACCAGCCCCGAAGATCCAAAGCTTCATCAGCGGTTGAAAGTAGGCGAAGAGAGCTCGCGATTCGCCGTCTTGAACGTGGAGAGAACGCTCGTTTTCAAAGGCCCAGCGCAAGTGCTCTTGCATCCGTTCATCCGAGGAAAACTCCCCGGCCACCACTGAACTCTGATTGTATAGACCGCAGCGGCCCGCCCAATGGCCTGAGAAACCGAGTGCAAAGACCTGGGGTTCTTGCGGCTCAGCGGCCTGTACAAAGGCTTCCCCGAGCTCTTCGAACGGTTGCAGAAAGACGGTCACAACCCCATCACACCCCGACCCCCATTCGCCAGAGCCCAGAAAGCTCTCCGCTCTCGTGTCGTACTGAACCAGGCGCTCGCCACTCTCCAAGAACTTCCTTGCTTGTCGCGCGATATCGCGCTCCAAACAACCTCCTGACACTGAGCCAATCAGCGGGGCGCCACCGCGCACCACCAGTTGTGCTCCCGGTTGGCGGTACGCCGAGCCCTCGACGTGCACAAGGGTTACAAGGATATCGCCAGCCGATATTGACTGCAGTTCAAGAGCGCTCATGAATAAGTCGTTTTTTTACGCTGATAGGGTTTGAAATAGAATTGATGCAGACCTAACATAATTTCACTTTAGACATTTGCCTGTGCTAGATAGAAATCGAACTCACCTTGGAGAGATGATGAAACGTTGTACTACACTTTGGGCTTTGGCCTTGGTTGGCTCACTCATTCCGAATTTGGCATTTTCGCAGGCCTTCCCGCAAGATGCAGATTGGGAAGCGGTCACGAAATTCGATGCTACCACCATGCAGGAGGTTCCGATTAACGACCCTCCGGGCGACGCGCCTGGCTCAAGGGATATCGTTGGCGATGCCGCGCGACCCACTGCCTACACGTGGGCGGACGCGGACTATTTCTACACCAGGATTCGGGTTAACTCTTCGCCGATTCAACAACCCAACAACCTCCAACCTTATTCGTGGGGCATGGTCTTCGATACCGACGGTGACTACTCGACCATCGAGCTTGCGACCATGGTCTCGGGTGTCGCGAATCCAGATGAAGTCGCGATCAAGTCGAATTCCACACAACAAGATGCGAACTCACCTTCGGACGTTTTGGAAGCCGACCTTTGGTCCGACCGATTCTGGGATTTTGGCCGCGTAGTTATGGCTTGTGAACAAGCTTCGGCGCCACAGCCGCCGTGCTTTTCGAATGATGATGACTACTTCATCGACTACGCCGTGCCTCTCGAAGACCTCACAAACGCAGGCGTAGACCCCAACAACTTACGAGTCATCGTTGGGGCAGGAAACGCAGATAGCCGATTCGACGGCGACTTCGGAGGCGATGGTTCTTCGATTGAAGACCTAATCTCTGGCCCAGCCATTCTCATCTCAGTTCAGATCACAACCCCGGCTGACGCATCAGTAGTTCCTCAGTCCGTGGACACGATCTCGGGCACGGCCAAGCCGGGCGCCACGATCAGCGTGACGGTAGACGGTGGTACAGCGCAGATCACGGTGGCCGACGCGAACGGAAACTGGAGCGTGAGCCTCAATCAATCCCTCGGCGACGGCACGCACACGATCGTGGCGCAGGCTGACTCCAACGGAGAGATCACCAACGATAGTGTGACCTTCTTGGTGGACGAGGACGAGTGCGCGGACCCAACAACCAATACGTGCGATGAGAACGCCACGTGTATCAACCTGCCTCAGGGGTTCTCGTGTACTTGCGAGAGCGGCTACGAGGGCGACGGTCAAACATGCACCAATATCAACGAATGTGACCTTGGCACGGATAACTGCGACCCTCGGGTCGACTGCGTGGACACCGAAGGCGGCTTTGAGTGTGGCGCGTGTCCGAGTGGGTTTGAGGACATCTTTGGCGATGGCTCGTTCTGTCGTGACATCGACGAGTGCACGCTTGATACGGATGATTGCCTTGTCGCCGAGTTCTGCACCAATACACCAGGCGGCTTCACATGCAGCCTTTGCCAGCCTGGATACGAGTTCAATGTCGGACTCTCGATTTGCGAAAACATCGACGAATGCGACCGTGATTTAGATGATTGCTCGGAGCTCGCAAGTTGCACGGATACGGACGGAAGTTTCACCTGTGGCGCATGTCCAGCCGGCTACGAAGACGTCTTCGGCGACGGTACGTTCTGTCGGGACATTGACGAGTGCGCAGCCACACCATGCGACGAGTTCGTGGTCTGTACAAACTTGCCGGGTACATTCACGTGCGGCACCTGCCCGCCCGGGTTCGAAGACCAAAACGGAGACGGCTCTATCTGCTTGGACATCGATGAATGCGCGGACGAAACGCTCAACGATTGCGACGAGATTGCTGGCTGCTCCAACATTCCGGGCGGGTTCGCGTGCGGCGGTGGGAACTGCCCTCCTGGCTTTGAGGACGTCAATGGTGACGGGTCACTATGTCAAGATATCGACGAGTGTGAACTCATGCTCGATACCTGTGATGACACGGCTGAATGCACCAACACCGAAGGCGGTTTTGAGTGTGGCGCATGCCCAGATGGCTACGAGGATGTCAATGGTGATGGCACGCAATGTGCCGACGTCGATGAGTGCGAGACTGGCGTGAACAACTGCCATGAAAACGCGACCTGCACCAACACAGACGGAAGCTTCACGTGCGAGTGCGCCGAAGGCTTCGTTGGCGACGGCGAAATGTGTGAAGTGGACGACGGCACGGTGGACACAACACCCCCTGTATTGGAAGTCGTATCGCCCGTTCCTGGCGACGTACTGACCCCAGGCAGTGTCGTAGTGACCGGTACGTCTGAGCCGGGCGCGACCATTGTGGTCTTGGCCGATGGCGTGGAAATCGGGACCACCACGGCGGACGAAAATGGCGACTGGGAAGTCGAGGTGGACGTGGACGGTGGTACTGAGGAAATCTCGGTCATCGCGTCGGACGCCGCCGGGAACAGTACGCGAATAGATGTTGAGGTCAGCACTGAGACTCTAACCGCGGAGTTCTTGGCCGGAGGAGCGTGTTCCGCAGCCGACAACTCGGGCGCGCTCGGACTCTTCCCCTTATTGCTTCTCGGCTTGTTCTGGCGTCGTCGACGCGCTTAATTCAAAATATCCATACCAAGGGGGCCTCGTCCGTTCAGCTCGAGCGGCGAGTCCCCTTTGATATTTAGACGCCATTTGACATTGGCATTGAACTGGAAGGGTTTGGTGAAGCGTTGTGCCAGAAAACGTGTCACCGAACCGTACGAATCCAGAAGATCGGAGACCTGGTAGCGGCCAGGATTCTCCAGCGTGAGCTCGAGCACCTGACCCCCGTCAGACCCACGGATGACGACCTCGTAGGGCACGTTGTACCCAGACCGTTTGTCCTTCTTGAGCGCGCGCTTTTCAATGGTCGCGGAGGCATCTTCAAAGATGATTTTGTTGCCCTTACCGACCATCACCCATACGACCTCTTCGCCGCCCAAATCCTCGCTCAACTTGATGCTTCGCCACGCTACGTAGGTATCGCCGCGAGTCGCCCTGAACCGCCCAAACTGCTTGGCCAGGTCGAAAGGCGCGATGGTTGTCACAGACCAGTCGGCCATGCCCTGACGCGACGTCACGTCCACCCACTTGCCGTCAATCTTGACCCGTCCGGTCACCGACGCTCTTGGCGCGATCAAACCGAGCCTGAAGAAGTCTCCGTCAGCTCGTATCTCTCCACTACCTGGCCTCCACGACGGCAGGATATTCTTGAAAATGAGGTCGTATTCCACATCTCCCGTATGACGTACGCGATACTGACCTTCTTTGACGACTTCCACACTCGAGCGCCCCATGGTCATCTGGAATTTTGACTTGTTAAAACTCCACTCGTCTTTGTCCATAGTTTGCTTGTCCGCGTATGGCGAATGCCCCGCAAGCTCAAGCCGGGTGGCGGTGGCCGCACTGTGGTCACCCCAGCCAAAGTTCGAGATGGTCATCTCAAGGTAGAAATCACTCCCGTCACTGAGCAGCGCTGAGAACGTATAGCGCTCGCTGTAGGCTTGCCCTGACGCAAGCTTTGGAATCAGCGTTTTGGAGCTGACCCCTTTGGCGCTTCGTCCATCCTCAAAGGTCTTGACCTGAGCCTGGGCGGCGGTGGTGAAAAGAAGCAGGAGAATTGTAGCTAAGATGCGCGTCTTCATAGTGGTTAAGATGCGTGAAAGGGCTCAGAGGGTTCCCCGCAGTACAAAAACAACTAGCGCCGCCAGGACCGCGGCGAGAACGTCGTCGAGCATGACGCCCAGTCCACCTTTAACGTTTTTATCTGCCCAACTCACAGGCCACGGCTTTTTCATGTCAAAAATTCTGAACGCGACTAGCCCGACCACGAGTTCCAAAATGTTCAACGCTGTAAACGGGGCGAGCGTCAACCAAACGCCGGCCCATTCATCAAAGACAATCTTGCGGCTGTCGTCCTCTTCCAAAGCACGGCCCGCCATCTCGCACCAGTACACACCCAACACGCTGGCCCCAAGCGCAACCAGGACATGCATCCACGGGCTGATCGTGTGCGAAAGCCACCAAATCGAAGGCAGCGCTACGATCGCAGCGTAGGTGCCAGGTCCTCCCGGGATATGGCCAATTCCTCCGCAGGTCGCGAAAAACATGGAGACCGGCGCCTTGGCCCACGCTCTTTTAATTTGAGCATTCATCCCTTGTCTCCGTGCCTGAATCGCTCACGGAGCGCTAAGTCGAGCCCTATCACCACGTTGATAATCAACATGGCTAGGAACCCCATCACCGCGACTTGGCCAAGAGAATTCAAGCCAACATGATGCGACATCATCATTGCGCCAAACCCAATCATGCTGGTGGTGAACGCGGCGGCAATGGACACGATGGTGCCCACATGAAGACCGGTATTCTCAGGCTCGTCTCGCAGGTGCACGATGAGGTGGAAGGTCGCATCTACGCCAAGCCCCAACCATATGGGCAAAATCAGCACGTTGATGAAGTTGAAATCCAGGTGGCTCAACCCGATGAGACCGATGCCCGTGCCGAGTGCGAGGGCCAAAAATACCACCACACGCACGGTATCCCAGGTAAAACGAAACGCGATGAGGGCCACCAGAATCAGGCCAACCAAGGTAATCTCAACCATCCATTCCGTGTCGCGCTCCACGTATTCCAGAATTTCGGTCAAGAGCAAGGTATCGCTGATGGCGTCGATCTTTTGGCCATCAGGGCCCGGTAGCCCTCGGATCACGCCCGAGAAATCACGACTGGCATCGGCAATGTTCAAATCCACATCTGGCATGGCAAGCACGACTCCCGCGGCCGGATTATCCTTTCTTAAAAAGGGCATTTTTAGCGCGTCAGGCAGAGTCTCTAGACTGACTTCTCCCGCATCGAGCACGCCCGAAATCTCCTTCAGGAATTCCACGGCTTCTTCAGAGCGGGCGCGCTCGGGCACGTCTTCAATCTTCTCCTTGAGCCCCTGCAAGATCTCCAATTTCTCGGTCTGAGCAGGCGGCACAATATTTTCTACAGAGAGCACTTCGCCGAGCGTATACCCTAGCTCGCCGACGCGCCGACGCTCAAACTCGGCCAGGACAGCGGCGCGATGTTCAGCATTCTCCACCGGTACTACCGCTGGTGTCTGCGAAGTGCCGAGCGTCTTGTTGACCACCTCGTCGAGCTTCCAAGACGGCGTATCGGTGATGGAGAGGCTATCAAAACTTCTGTCGAAACGGACTTCGCGAGCACCGAGGACCAAGAGCAGTATACCGAGCACGTAGACCACTTGGGCCGCACGCAACCAGCTTTTCCGAGGACTCTTACGTACCCACGCTTTCTCCACCAAGAGACCGACTCGCGTGGACAGGGCCGCCTTTGGCTCACCGCGCTTCAACACAAAGATCACAAAGGGAATCAGAACCGAGTAGCTCAGAATGATGAACGCGATACCCACACTTGCGACCACTCCGAACTCGTAGAACGCCCTGAAACTTGAGGTGGAAAGGCTTCCGAGCGCAAGAATCGTGGTCAGTCCTGAATAGATACTCGCGCGCCCAGAGGTTCTGAATGTGTCAAGCCAGGCCTCCACGCTCCCCATTTGCCGCCGCGCGTCAAGGTATCGCGAGACAAGGTGAATTCCGTAATCCACCCCAAGTCCCATCAGAACTGCAGCCAAAAACCCCGTTAAAATGTTCAAACTTCCAAAGATGACCCCCGCCATCGCCATACCGGCTGCGGTTCCCACCACCAACGGCACCAGCACCAAAAGCGTGGAAACCCAAGACCGGAAATAGAACGCGAGGAAGAGAAGAATCACCACCAGCGCAGCCGGTGTGGCCTTTGCGATATCAGCCGTGAGTAAGTCTTGTTGGTCGATTCGCTTTTGGTAGCGCCCTGTCAGAGAGTATTTCAGCCCGGATTTGTCGAGACGTTCTTGAACCCCGCTGACCAGAGTACGCGTTTCATCGAGGTCTCCGGCCGGAAAGTCGGGATGCACAAAGACCAAGATGTCGCCTGCTTCAGTCACCCAAAACTTCTCGGCACTCTGAGAGTACTTGGCCGAAATATCGGACATATCGACGCTTGGCGGAGATGACTTTTTCACTTCGACAAAGAACGGATTTGCGCGTTGTTTCTCCCAGCGAATTCGTTTTTCAAGACGGCCTTCGACCTCTTTCAAGTCTTCGAGTTCGAGATAGAGTAGACGTTTATCACTCAGTAAAGACGCGGGCTCCTGGGTCACGACACGTTGAATTCCGTCGAGCCCTTCGAGCGACTTCGCCGCGGTCTCTACGTGTTGCTCGACCGAAGCACCTTCATTCGGGTGAACCACAATGGTCAGACGCCCAATCTGGTCCGCATAAACAGCCTCCAAAGATCTCAAACCTTGGACACTCGGCGCATCGTCAGGCAGGAGTCGCCCAAGATCGCCATCCAGCCTTAGCTGAGAAGCCCCCCAGAACGCCAAGACGATGAGAATCGTGAGCACGAACCCCCATGGGCCCAAATTCGAATGAAGGCTCTCTACGAGCTTCTGGTAGAGTTTCATGCGGGTCGTCCCCTAAACACCACGAACTTTGAGATGGGAAAGGTCCAGAATGTGTAGATCAGCACCTTGCCTACGAGCCATGCGGCCAAGGCATTGGTGTGCTGAACGCCGAGCTCCACCAGGCCTCCTTGCATCAATGCCGCGCTTGAGCTCATGAGAAGGTAGAGGGGTGCGGAGCGCAGAATGGGTGAGTCTTCGTCCTTGAAAATGCCCCATCTGCACATCGAAAAGTGGAGAATGCCGCCCACGACTGCGGCGAGGATTGCTGCGATGCCCGCACGGGTACTCATCCAAACGAGGATGGAATAGACCACGCCGTCGGCGGCCGTGGCGATTAGACTCGCGCCGGCGACAGCAACAAACTCGCGGAAAACGCGGCTCATGCCGGCATTTCGCCCGCTATCTGCGACGTTGGAATCACTCGTCCCTCATCCGTAGACTTGGATGGCAAGGGCGCCATTTCGTCCGAAGATGCTTGTTTGACGGCATCGAGATGTTTCATCACGTGTCGAACACGAATGAATGCGGTCTGACCGGCGATAATCGCAATGATTCCAGAGCCTCCGCCGAGGAGTTGCAGCGCTAGGACGTCTCTTCCGGCCCAAGCCGCGAGGCCTGAGAAAAGAATGGAAAACGTCAGGATAAACATGCGCACCGGTCGTTGTGCAAACCCTACTTTCACGTTCACGCCAAGGGATTCACCACGCGCCCTCGCGTAGCTCACAGCGTAAGAGAGAATCAGGGCAGCGACCGCTACGACTGTCACCCAGTTTCCACCGCCGTAGTACGCGATTCCGAGGAAAAGTACGCCTTCCGCCAGTCTGTCCATGAACGAATCGAGGAAAGCCCCGCCACGCGTGGTCAGTCCTGTCTTGCGGGCGAGGTTCCCGTCGATGATGTCGCAGAACACGGTGAGCGCGAAAATGAACGTGGACACAAAGAAGAGTCCGTTCGCCAGCGCTAAGCCGGCGAGGGACGCGAGCCCCAAGGAGGTCAGGGTCACCATGTTTGGCGTCACACCCAGTTTCGCAAGGGCAGAGACCAAAGGCCCGAACACCCAGTAGATGTACTCAACTAGAATAAAGTTCTTCCGCGGCCTCGATTTACCTGGACCGGCCAAGTAAATAACCAAGGCAACAATCAAGAACCCGAGCGTAGAGAGTGCCGGCACAACGCCGAATAAAATGTCGCTTTCCATGGTGAGCCTCCTGGGTGCTCAATTGGTTTAGGACGCGCTCGCTATTTTGGGTGCTTTGACCGATGAACGGCTTGAAATCTCTCTCAATGTCACAAAGAGATCCTCTTGTTGTTTGAAGAGGTCATGCGGAGGCATGACGTCGCCATTTCGTTGTGGACTCTTGAAGTAGAACGAGAGCCAGTCTTGAACACCACTCATGCCTGCACGTTGTGCAAGGTCCATGAAGAGCGCGAGATCAAGCGCAACCGGTGCCGCCAAAATCGAGTCGCGGCAGAGGAAGTTGATCTTGATTTGCATAGGATAATTCATCCATCCGAAGATATCGATATTATCCCAGCCTTCCTTATTATCACCGCGTGGTGGATAGTAGTCGATACGCACACGGTGAGTGATATTGCCGTAAAGCTCAGGGTAGAGCTCGGGCTCGAGAATCGACTCGATCACCGAGAGCTTGCTGACCTCTTTGGT
Organism: Microvenator marinus; assembly: GCF_007993755.1. Lineage (GTDB taxonomy): Bacteria > Myxococcota_A > Bradymonadia > Bradymonadales > Bradymonadaceae > Allomicrovenator > Allomicrovenator marinus. The sequence goes on along the minus strand of NZ_CP042467.1, from coordinate 4,574,441 downwards.
CTTGAATGATCCCGGATCGTCAAGCACTGCGCCATCGGTATTGCCGAGGATATTGGTGGAGTACCAACCCTCGACGCCGATCATACGAGCAGCAAGACCTGGTGAAATCATGGTCTTCATCAGGGTTTGACCCGTTTTGAAGTCCTTTCCAGCAATCGCAACACCTTCGCGTTTAGCGAACTCCACAATAGCGGGAATATCGAGCGCGAGGTTAGGTGCTCCGTTCGCAAGCGGCACGCCCGACTTCACAAACGCATACGCGTAAATCATGGCGGGGCTGATGTCTGGATGGTTCTCTTTGAGACCATTCTCAAAAGCGCTCACGGTTTGGTGAACTGGGCCGGGCTCGATGTAGCGCTCGGTAGAAGCACACCAAACGCCCACGGCGCGGTCACAACCGTTTGCATCCATGAAGCCTTTGATATCGGCAACGATCGACTCGGCCAGGTCCCACTTAGACTTGGCCGACTTCACATTCGGTCCGTCAATATTCTTGACGTACTCGTGGTCGAACACAGCCGGCATAGGCTTGACGCGCTCGAGAGCCTCTTGGCAAGCGCTCAGATCTTCATTGCTAAGCACTTTGGCGCGACGCGCAGCTTGGTAGGCGTTACCTTCGTAGATATCCCAACCACCAAACACCACATCTTCCAAACTGGCCAATGGAACGGCTTCTTTCACTCGAACACGCTCACCATCCGCAGTCGGAAGGTGACCCATTTCGGCATAAGAGCCTACCGGTGCATTTCGTCCAGCCAAGATCGCGTCCACACCCGCAATAAGGGTAGTGGCCACGGCCCCAAGACCTGGGATCAAAATTGCTAGTTTTCCATCATTCGGCTGAACTTCGACAACATTCTTCATTAGAAATCTCCTTGGGCACTCGTCGTTTTGTGAACGAGACGGCGTAAGGCCTCCCTTTCGCAAGAGTCAGATGCGATTGCAAACAAGAAGTTTCCAATTCTTGTCATAACGTTCAAATTAACTCGCCTCGTCGAAGGCCTCCCGCACAAAACTAAGCTCGCCGCCTTCGACCACCACGAAGACAGTATCGCCCGGCAGGTACTGTCCAGCTAGGAGCTCTTTGGCGAGCGCGTTTTGCAATTCTTTTTGGATCACTCGCTTAAGTGGTCGAGCCCCGTAAACGGGGTCGTATCCGCGTTCAGCCAAATGCTCCAAAGCCTCGTCACTGAGCCGGATCTTCAGATCTCGGCCAGCCAGAAGTTTCTCCAAATGCCCGAGCTGAATCTTGACGATTGAACCCATGTGCTTTCTGGCCAACGCGTGGAAAAGTATCACGTCGTCCACACGATTTAGGAACTCTGGACGGAACTGTCGCATCATCTCTTCCATGACCAGTTTTTCGGTTTTTTCCCAATCGGTTTGACCAAATTCCTGGATAAAATGTGACCCGATATTCGAGGTCATGATGATCACCGTATTTTTGAAATCTACGGTACGTCCCTTGCCATCGGTCAGCCTTCCCTCGTCCAAAATCTGCAAAAAGACGTTGAACACATCAGGGTGCGCCTTCTCAATTTCGTCAAAGAGCACCACCGAATAAGGCCTGCGGCGCACGGCCTCGGTCAGATACCCACCCTCGTCGTATCCCACGTAGCCTGGAGGGGCGCCAATCAATCGGGCCACCGAGTGCTTCTCCATGTACTCAGACATATCCACCCGAACGATATTCGTCTCGTCATCGAAGAGCTGGTGAGCCAGTGAGCGCGCGAGTTCGGTCTTTCCGACACCCGTGGGGCCAAGGAAAATGAAGCTTCCGATTGGCCTGTTCGGATCCTGAAGACCACTTCTTGAGCGACGCACAGCATCAGCCACCGCTTGAACTGCCGGTTCCTGTCCGATCACACGTTCGTGAAGCCTATCCTCAAGCTGCAAGAGTTTGGCTTGTTCGCTCTCCATCATTTTCGAGACTGGAATTCCGGTCCAACGAGCCACAATGCGAGCGATATCGTCCTCGGTCACCTCCTCACGAAGGAAGCTCGAGCCGGTTTGAATCTCCTTAAGTCTCTCATCGAGCACGGCGAGCTCTCGCTCAGCAGCAGGCAAGAGGCCAAAACGAATCTCAGCTGCTCGGTCGAGCTGACCTTGTCGCTCCACCCTGTCATACTCCAATCGGAGCTCCTCGAGCGCCTGTTTAGCTGCACGCTGCTCCTCGATAAGCGACTTCTCACTCATCCATTGAGCCTTCATTCCAGCCACACTTTCGCGCAACTCGGCGATCTCGGACTCGACTTCTTCGAGGCGCTTTCGGCTCGCGTCATCACGCTCTTTCTTCATCGCCTGACGCTCGATCTCAAGGCTTGTGACCCTGCGTTCAGCCGCATCGATTTCCACGGGAAGACTCTCTAGCTCCATCTTGACCCCGGCAGCTGCCTCGTCCACAAGGTCGATGGCCTTATCAGGCAAAAAACGGTCGTTGATATACCTATCGGATAGGTTCGCAGCGGCCACCAAGGACGCATCCGAAATCCGAATCCCGTGGTGAAGCTCGTAGCGCTCCTTGATTCCCCGGAGGATGGTCACCGTATCTTCGACCGTGGGCTCTTCCACGAGAACCGGTTGGAAACGCCGCTCAAGAGCCGCGTCCTTCTCAATATATTTGCGATACTCGCGCAAGGTCGTAGCACCGATGGACCTCAGCTCGCCTCGAGCTAGTGCGGGTTTTAGCATATTCGAAGCATCCATCGATCCTTCGGCAGCACCGGCGCCCACTAGCGTGTGAAGCTCATCGATAAAGAGAATGACTTCGCCATCCGACGAGGTAATCTCCTGCAGAACTGCCTTCAGGCGTTCTTCAAATTCGCCCCTGAACTTTGCCCCAGCCACCATGGAGCCGAGGTCGAGCGAAAGCACACGTTTATCTCTCAAACTGTCCGGCACGTCTCCTGCCGCGATGCGCAATGCAATGCCCTCGGCAATGGCAGTTTTACCCACACCCGGTTCACCAATGAGCACGGGGTTATTCTTGGTTCGTCGGCTCAAGACTTGGAGGGACCTACGAATCTCTTCGTCGCGCCCGATTACGGGGTCGAGCTTGCCGCGCCGCGCAAGCGCAGTAAGATCCTTGGTGTACTTCTCCAGCGCCTGGTACTTGCCCTCTGGATCCTCATCGGTCACCCGTTGTGAACCGCGCACTTCTACCATCGCCGCCAAAACGCCATCTCTTGAAACGCCGCTTCTTCGAAGCATCTCACCGCATTCAGCACGCTCGTCACTTAGGGCGAGTAGCAGGTGTTCGGTGGAGGCAAATTCGTCTTTGAGCGCCTCGGCTTCAGACTGCGATTTCTGCAGAACCTCACGGAAGTCGTTCGACATATAAACGCTTCCGCCAGACCCTTTTGGCAGGCGATTCAAGAGGTCATTGATGCCGCGCTTTAGCACCTCGGTGTTCACATTCATCTTATGAAGAATGGGAACAACCACGCCTCCTTCCTGCGCGACCAGCGCGTCTAAAAGGTGAACCGGCCTGACCTCTGGATGCCCCTTCTTTTCGGCAATCTCCTGCGCGTCAGCCAGAGCTTCGCGGGACTTAATCGTGAATCTATCGAATCTCATCTTTCCTCCTGCTCAAGCGCACACAAGTCCTTCCGATGAAAGATTCCCCTGTGTTGCGTTGACGGTGTCTAAACTTTGTACGCAGCGTACTGCGCGCTTCCTATCTTCAAAAGCAAGCTAGACACCAGCATGTGGAGGTCAAGAGTTCTAAACCTAAGACGAGTACTTCACAGAGCAGCCGTAAGGCTTGGTGTTGGTCTGTGGCACGTCCTTTCCTTCGAGGAGCGCACCCAACGCCTGCTCTACGTGATTGGTAGGCGCCTCAGACTTTCCGCGCGGATCGTCGTCGATCGCACCGTTGTAACGAAGCACGCCTTCGGCATCCACGATGTACATATGAGGTGTAGTCTTGGCCTCATAAAGCTTGCCCACGGTTCCTGACGGATCTTGAAGCACTGGGTAGCCAAAGCCCTCTTTGCCTTTCCACTCGGTCGAGCTCTCAGGCTTGACGAAATTCGACGAGTCGACAGCCAGCCAGACAACCTTTTCTGGTCCAAACTTCTCCCACGTCTTTTGCATGGTCTTCGCCTCGTAATGGCGCACCACATAAGGGCAATCGGGGTTGGTCCACTCGAGCACCACAATTTTCCCTTTGTAATCGCTCAGCTTATGAGTCTTGCCCGACTCGTCCTTCAATTCAAATTCAGGAGCAGGTTTGCCCACCATGGCCACGGTCATAGCCTCTTCTTTGGCCACATCAGCCACGGCTGCACCAGCTTCTTCCACCTTTTCTTCAGCCGCCTGAGCAACCTCTTGCACCGCTTCGGCTGGTTCAGCCACTGCTTCGGTCTCTTTATCACACGCCCAGAGGCCCATCGCCGCCATCAAGATTAGAATTTTGGTCCCTTTCATCCTTGCTCCTTTGTTTCGCGTTTACTCTCTAAATTACTTACCCGCAGCCTCATCGAGGGCACTCACAACGAGTTCTTGAGACAATACTTCGGGCAATACCTTTACCTCTTCGATGCCGGGTCCGTAGACCAGATACAGAGGAACTCCACCTTTGCCAAAACTTTCAAGTACCTGGCGGATTTCCTCGTCCTTCTTCGTCCAATCCCCTTTGAGTTTGACCACCTGATGCTTTTCAAACGCGGCTTCCACTTTTGGCTGAGCCAGAACTGCACCTTCGTTGACTTTGCAGGTGATGCACCAATCCGCCGTGAAATCCACGAAAACCACACGGCCGTTTTGCGTCTCCTCGGCCACTCGTTCGTGTGACCACTTCTCCCACGAGGAATCGTAGGTTGCACTTTGGGTTTCAACGCTCGAGTCAAAGCTCAGCGTAACGAAGCCAGTCGCTACGACTAACGCCGCAAGCCCCAACGAAACACCCCACTTGACTGCGCCAGACTTGAATTGAACCTGCCCAAAGCCCCAGGCTCCCAGGCCCAAGACAGTCAGGAAAATCAGGAGTTGCGTGACGCCGTTGACGCCCACACTCTGCCCTAGCACCCAGATCAACCAAATACATGTGCCTAGTAGGGCAAAACCCAAGACCTGCTTAAAGACCACCATCCAATTGCCCGGTTTTGGCAGCACCCGCGCTGCTCCCGGCATCAAGGTCAAAACCACAAATGGGAAGGCGAGCCCAAGTCCGAGCACACCAAAGATCAGGAAGATAGTGGTATAAGAGGCGGATAGGGCAAAGCCCACGGCAGTCCCTAAAAACGGAGCCGAACACGGCGTGGCCAGAACCACAGCGAGCACGCCCTCACCCACACTTTGCCTCAAGGTGTGCTCGGAGGATTTCCTTGCCTGAATCCCCAGACTCACCTCAAAAACTCCGAAGAGATTCAGGGCAAAGAGCACCAACACCGCGGCCAAGGCTACGATGAAGAGCGGTTCTTGGAATTGGAAGCCCCAACCCACCTCGGTCCCTGCCACCTTTAGGCCCACAACCACGCTGGCAAGCGCCAACATGGAGCCCACCACGCCCACAGTGTACGCCAGCGAATGGGCGAGAACAGTGGATTTGGTCTCATGGGCAAGCTTCACAAACGAGAAGACTTTGATCGCCAAGACCGGAAACACGCACGGCATCAGGTTGAGGATCATTCCGCCAAGGAAGGCAAGCAACAACACGTAGAAAAGGTTTAGGTTGGGGACGTTGGCAGGCGCTTTGCCATCCGTGCTCAACTCAGCTTTCACATCCGGGCTTGGCTCAGTTGCTCCAGCGGCCTGAAGTTCAGGAATCGAGGCACAATCAAGAGGTTGCTCAATCGCCAGCGGCAAAGGCTTTCCGTCTTTTCGAACCCAAACCACCCCGCCCAGATCGCAGCTCCCTTCGAATCCATCAGGATTGGGCGTGCCAGACATTTCGATGGTACTTCGGGGCCCACTTCGCTTGATTTGTTGGGTTTTCCAAAGAACGTTCCGCCCCTCGTCTGGCATAAACGCAAAACGCTCAACGGGCGCCATGACTTCCAGCGAACACCCGCTACAAACAAGTGAAAGACTTCCGAGCACGGTCTCCGTTCCGCCTGCAACATTCAGTGCAACTTCAATACTTTGAGAGCCAGGAGACTGCGCGACCTCGGAGGATGCGGCCTCAAAAAGTTCCCAATCAAGTCCTCTTTCCGTGGCACCAACTTTGACCGTTCGCTTGAGCGTTGCACTTCCGGGAATGCATTCGACCTTGCAGGCGAGGTAGTCGATGGAGGCGTTGACCTCAATGTCACCCTTTGCTGACGCTACGCGCGCGTCTGACCAGAGAAGAACGGTGTCCGAGTACCCGAAAGTGGCCACAATTCCGGCTTTATCGAGGTAGGGCTCTGGTGCCGGCCAAGTCAACGCCGAGAACTCCACACCCTCTGCATCGAACGTCACTTCGGTAGAAAGTCCTGATTCACCAGAGTTTCGCCAGTAAATATGCCATTCGGGGTCGATTTCGAAGAACACGCCTGCACGAAATTCACCGGTCGAATCCACACTCGCGTGATCGATGACCAGATGTGCTTCAACGCGAGGATCTCCCTTGTCTTCAGCCCCAGCGGCAAAGGCCTCTGGAGGCGTCTCTGAGACCAGAGCTTTGTCCGCGTACCAGTCGGAAAAACCGGTACCGAAAACCAAAAGCAATAGCCCAAAAACCACACCAATTTGTCTATTTGCACATCCCATCGTGGTCTCGATAACCGGTATTGATTGCATTTCATTCCCCGCTGACTATGATGGTGCCCACTGGAGAACGTGGAGGAGGTCCATTATGAAGTTTATATCGCTACTCATCGCTCTCACGGCGTTGTTGCTTTCAAGCGGCTGCGCACCTGATGCAAGCAAGGTATGCTCTCACTTGAGCGAAGTCTACAAGGGTAATGTCGACCCGCCTGGATACCTCTCGGAGCAGGCCCGTTGCATCGAACATTTTGAGATGCGAAAGAAACAGTATGGTGTCAATAGTTATCGGCGCGAGGTCGAATGTATCCTGGGCTCTACCCGTGTGTTCGACGTCAAAGACTGCACTGAGAAAGAAAACAAGAAGATGAAGTAAGGCTAAAATTCGTAGCCTGCTCCCAACATGATTAACATGGGGCGATGAGGTCGAGCGCCAAACGGGCGCCTCGAAGCGATGCCTGTGTCGTTCGTGATGTTCTCGGCGCGGGCTGTTATTGAGAACCCTTCTTCGAATCGCCAGCCGGCATTCAAATCGAGCGTCAACTGGTCGTCTGTCGTGAGGTCGTCTTCCGACTGACCAGCGCTCTCGCGCATCGCGGAAACCCACGTCCCTGTGGCGTAGAAACTCAATTCCTCCCATTCCAATCCGAGCTGCAAGGACGCCTGATGCTCAGGTGTATAGGGCAACTCGTCTCCAACTTCGACCTCACCAAACTGAGGATTTTCGGAGTTGAACGCACTTTGAAACTCCGACTGGATCAGAGTGTAGGTTCCCCTGACCGGAATGGTGAACGCGCCAGCCTCAAACGCCCAATGCCCCGCGAACTCGACGCCCCAGACTTCCACCGCTCCCGCATTGAACTGATCGTCGAGCTGCGTCTCATCACATCCTGCCGAAAACGTACATTCGCCCAGGAGATTCGAATAATCGTTGAAGAACCCGACTGCCTCAATCAGGCGCCGCTTACGAGCATCACTATATCGAACCCCGGCTTCGTAGTTGATGCTCGTCTCGGAGCTCACGTCAGACGCCTGCCCTGGTGACGTCGGCGAAAATCCTCTGTGCACCCCGCCAAGCAAAGACAACTTGTCTACGACCTCAAAACTCAGGCCCATACCAGGCACCAAAACCACCTGATTGCCCACCACTTCTGTATTTGCCAGCTCATCGGTCAAAGTCTGCTCGAAGAGTTCCAGACGCGCACCAGGGGTGAACGCAAACTTCCAGAATGAGAACTGCTCCAGTACGTGAATGGCCAATGCGTATGTCTCGCCCACGTTTTGCGTGTTGAGCAGCAACTCGCCGTCTCGCACGAGACGCCCGGACTCCATCCGGTGCCCGAGCTCGGTGTGATAGCGCTCAATGCTGTCGTTGTGCAGACGGAGGCCAGCCTCCAGGACATTGGCCCAGCCTTCGCCTTCGGTCTTCCAGCGCGCCTTGGTTTGAAGCCCTTGCGAGATGTATCTACGGTCGTTGGTTCCCACAAAGAGATTCTCTGAAGGATCGAGAGAATCCTCTTGGCCCGTCAGAACCTCGTAGAGCACCTGTCGTCTGCCTGTCGGGTCGTTCAAAATATCAAAAATCGGGGTGCCTTCGCCCATTCGATTGAGCTTGAACCACTCGCGGCGCAAATCGTGCCGATAGAGCGTCGACTCTACGCTGAGAGCGTCACCCCATTCCCAAGTATGCCTGAGCTGGAGCTGAGAGCGGACCCAGTCCATCTCGTCCAGAGCGCTCGCGGCATAGCGGCGGCGAGGATTCTTGGCGAAATCGTCGTCCGAGAGGCCAAGATAGGTCTCGTTTGAGTGCTCACGAGACCACCCGATTTTTGCGTTTAGGCGGTGGAAATGCTCCGCCGAATAATCGGTATTGAGGCTACCCTTGAGCATGAACTCTTGCCGGTTAAATCCCGTGTCTCCGCCGCCATCTAGCTCCTTAAAGCCGTCCGATTGCATATGGAAACCCTCGGCCACAAAGCCGCCCCAATCCGTGCTCGCCCCAAGCCAGCCGTGTCCACGACCCGTGAAGTACTGACCTGCTTCGGCTTTGATGCCGCCGCTGAATTTGTACGGAATGGGCCGCGTAATCAGGTTCAGCGCACCGCCCATGGTATTGGGTCCGTATTGCACCGAGCCCGGCCCTTTGAAGACCTCCACGCCGACCATTCGGCCAATCTGAGGAAAGTAATAGGCCGCGGGCGCTGAATATGGGGCCGGGCCAAAGAGCACACCGTCTTCCATGAGGGCGACTTTCTTGCTCCGGTCGGAGTTTGCGCCACGAATCCCGATATTGGGCCTGAGCCCGAATCCATCTTCTCCGCGCACCACAACGCCCGGAACCTGCTGCACGACCGACTCAGGATTCGCGTAATCCGTCCTTTTCAGCTCCTCCTCAGACACTCGATGGGCGGCTCCACCAATCTTCGCGATCTTCTCCTGGGTGATTAGAACGGTTTCCACCCGTTCCTCAGGAATCTCATCGTCTTCCTGTGCGGTAGCCGACGAACTTATGAGCACAAGAGCCCCCGCTATTGCTACGCGGTACTTCATTTGAGGCTTCATCATCATCTTCCTTTTGGTCGAAACGGACTCGTTTCGGGCTCCGGCAAAATCCAAGGGGCGGGCGGCCAAACACGATCATTTACCTCGGCCAAATTAACCGAGGGATCGATAAGCCGCGCACGTTTGCGCCCATTCCACGACACCCACGCATCGGCATACACCTCGGGCCTGTGGCCATCGTGGGTGTACTCATCTGCTATGTGGTGTGCAAGTTGTAAAATTAGGTCTGGCTGACCAGACATCTCACGTTCCTGATCGGCACTGAGGTAGAAGCGAGGGCTGACTTCTCGAACTCGTTCGCCCAACTTAACCCGGTAGACCACGTCACCATTCTTCTCGCGCAACATCACTTTCCAGGACCAACGCATGCCTTCTTCATTCCAGAGCACCGACCCTGGATAAACGAAATGCCGCCAGGGCATAAGCCCCTGAAACACGCAGAAGACGAGCGCAATTAGCAAGACCCATACGGGTCCTCGCTCAGCCTCCAAGAGGCGGCCGGTCGGCCTTCCACCAAAGAAGCGCCGCGGCCAGTTAGGTTCAAAAAAGACCGTTGCGGCCACGATCATGATGACCGGGAAGAGGCCAATCGCGAAAAAGACGTTGGTTAAAAGATGAAAGACAATTAGAACGATATACGCCCACGGCCGCGTCTTTCGCCAAAGAAGCCAGAACACGATGGTCGTGTCGAACAAAAATCCGGCCCAACTCATCACGAGCGCGGTCTCCCAATACTGCAAAAGTGGGCCGATGAAAGGCGTCTCAACCCTGGATGTCAGCCAGAGATTGAGCGGCTGCGCGTGAATAAGCCAGTCTTCCTTGAACTTGGCTATCCCCGCGTAAAAATACACACACCCAACTTGAAACCTAAGCCACCAGAGCATCCACGCAGGAACGGTCTCAAAGCGCGGCGGCCGAATCCGTGCATCGACGGACCAAACTCGATTCGCCGGCAGGAACATCAAGATGAACGCGAGCAGCGAAACCAGATAGTAATGATTGAGATAGTTCGAAACATCAATGAGTTCGACGTACGTAAAGAGCAGAAAGAAAACCACGATGGCGATGCGATAGAGAAAGCCTATCGCCACCAAGAACGCGCTTAGTGCCAACCCAGCAAAGACCGCGTACATCACCGCTGGACTTGCGATTTCAACCCACTCGAAACCCCAAAACTTGAAGTAGAACCCGGGCTTAACAAAGAAGCGATCGATCCAACCATAGGCCGCAAACCGAATCACTCCGGCGCACATCATCAGTCCAAAGAAAACGCGAAAAGCCGCTAGACTGGCTGCGTCTAGCGGCTGAAAAGCCTCTTTCTTTATGGCCTGAAAAAGGGCCATGAAAGCTCCGTTAGTCGTTGTCGCCTTCGGCGCGCTTTGGCAAATCCAAATCGAGAAGGGTTACAAAATCAGTTTTTAAGATGGTGCTCACGTTTCGTACTTGGTCGTAGACTGCTTGAAGCTTTGCAGGCTCGCTCTCAAGGGTCGGAGTAAACTCACCTTCGATCGCATCAACCAGGTCGATAGACATTTGAATATCGTTCTGTAGCTCATCCCGAGTTTCCTCAGCACCAACCGCCTCGAGAAGGTCATCAAAACCACTTCCCTCGCCGCCAGTGAAGAGCCATTGGAAGGCCACCAAATTTTGGCGAATGTTGCGAAGTGAACGATCCCCGTACTTGCTCTCGATGAGCTCAGGACACGTCTCAGACGCACACCCTACAACGCCCAAGGGCGGAGCGAGCTTCATGTCCTTGACCTCTTTCTCCACGTAGAACATCGCGTCGCTGACGCCGTTGAGCACTTCTCGCACACTACCGTAGACCTGCCCGGAGCTCGGATCTGTGAACTGGGTGCGAAAGCTCCCACCCTCGGCCCAACGGGCGCTCAAATCTTCAGCACTCGTCACCACGAGGTCTGTCGCGGCCTTTGCGTACGTCCGACGGCGCTCTCGAATCTCATCTTCGCTAAGTGCCGCCCACTGTCCGTCCGTGTTGATCATGGAGTTGATCGGACAGGCGTTGGACGTGTCTTGAGCAAAGAGCAAGTACTCCAGCGCATCCAATCCACGCACGTTTACGGCTTGTGAGGCAAAATCAGACTCGTAGCCGAGCCGCACCAGCTCTTGGTCGACTCGGCACGCGTTTGAAAGCGGCCATGAATATATCTGGTCCCGTAGGTCTTCTCCGCCAGCTACAGCTCCCATGACCCCCGCAGGACCCACCTGGAGCACTTCAGCACGCTGCCAGACGTCCATCGCTTCGTGGAATTCGCCGATTGCGGACTCCAAGTCGCTTGTACTTCCGGACGCCTGCCAGGCGTTGACGGCAGATTGTAGCTCTTTTGACTGCGTCTCGAACTCCGAGAGCGTCTCGTGGATATAGGCCGCGTGGTTCTCAACCACCGCTTGCCTCAACGCCACGAGATCCGCGTCACCGTTGTTTTCGCTCACATTATTAGGCTCCGGCGCTGGCGTTGAATCCGTTTTCGACTCACATCCAACCAAAAGCCCCAAGACCAATAGAACCAGATACTTCATGTTCACCAGCCATCCTCTCCGTTATCGCCTCCGATGAGAGCCTGATCGAAGTCGTAGGTGTCTGCCAAAATTTGCCGCGCGGTCCTCAAACCCTCTTGGTATGCATCGATCTCTGCAGTGTCTGCTGCAGGAGATACGGGGCGGTCGCCAAGAAGTCTGTGGAGCTCTGCGTAGTCTTCTTCGCTAAGCGGCGAGTTGCGGTTGTAGAGTGGCGTAAACGCAAACCCTTTGGCCTCTCCCCATACCTTCGCATAGGTCACGAAGTTGTAATCATCTGAGCCAAACTTCGAAATTTCCGAGAGCGTGTCGTTGATATAGTGGAGCACGGTGGCCATGTAAGCTTTCTCCCATGTGAGAACAGCCTGGTCGCGATATCCGCGCAACTCGTCGAGTTGTGCTTCAGTCAAAGGACCCTCAACGCTTGCAATCAACGCACGGCCCTGACGGAATGCGTTCCACGCGTCACCCGTGAGATCCACGGTCACACCGAGTGCTGCTGCACCACGGTCACGCTTTGCTGCGTTAGTCGACGCACCGAAATTGTACTCGGTCAAAAGGTCGATCTTGCCGTCTTCATTGGTGTCGCGATAACCCGTCTGCGCGATCTCATCGTCCGTGTAATCGATGTAGTTTCTAGCCGCTCCGAAGTAGCCAAAACCTTCGTCCCACTGGTGGGCGAGCGGCGTGTAAGGGCTGTCTCCGTCTGGACCATCGTTGCTGGCGAGTAGACCTTTGCCCTCGACGTCGTCGTCAAGGTAGTCATCGGCACCCTGGCTGAAGCTCAGGCTTGAGTGCAAGAACTTCTCGACCAGCTGTTGGAGGTCCCAGCCCTCGGCTGTCACGTGAAGCGGCAGCTCCGCACCCGTCACGGGGTCCAGGGCGAACGTGCCGTTTGCGCGGTCGATCGCGGCCTTTTCGACCTGCGCGAAGATCGCCTGAACCATGCCTTCTGGCGTGTCGATTGAACCACCATACTGGGCCAGAGTTGCGTCTTCCCAGCCCTCGAACTCGGTGCTCCAGTCTTTGTGGTCCGTCGACGAGTCATTGCCCGCGAGTTTGCTTACCAAATCCTTGCCGCCTCCCATAAACCCATAAGTGGTCTGAAGCAGCTCTGGGTCAGCGCTCATGCGGATCATTTCTTCAGCGCTCGCGTCCCCATCAAAGCGGAAATAGAAGTCGAGCGCGCCCACAACATCACCTTCTTCGGGGAAGAAGTTTCCGCCATCAACCTGTGCTTCGAGGCTCAAAATATAGCTTGAAAGGTCCTTGACCAGAACTTGCCGCCCCACCTGACCGGTGTAAGCCACGGTGTCCTGACAGTCGTCGTTCAGGAACATATAGACCGACGCCTCGGGCTGGTTACACACAGCCGGGTTGTTAGTTCCCGCAGTGCCGTTATTCGTAGTGGTCCCGTTATTGGTGGTGGTGTCGTTATTCGAATCATTGTTCGAAACGTTGTTCTCACCGTTGTTCGCGTTGTTGGTGGACTCGCTGTCATCACCACACGCCACCAAAAGTGCCCCAAACATCAATATCAAACTCGCCTTCTTCATCGTTTCCTTCCTCACGATAGTTTGCATCATTTAATTGAAATTGAAAACAAGTATCAATTTCATGCGCACTCTCTAATTGAAAACGAGTATCAAAATCAAGTCCTAAATCAATTTCTTTTCATTCCCTCGCTTGTCCCTCACCTTCGCCACCCGTATCCTGCACCCATGCTTACCCTAGACGTCATGAATCGCATCTCGCTGACAGCTCTTCCAAACGCCCAAAAAGGCGTGGGATGGATTCTGCGCACCAACTACAGATTCCCGCCAACCTACACGACGACTAAGGTTGAGAACTTTGACCGAATTCCGAAGCGGCCTCTCTACATCGCCATGAATCATACCGACCGGTTCAATTATTGGCCGTTCCAGATCGAGCTCTGGAAGCAACGCGGTGAGTTCACAGCGACATGGGTCAAGGGCAAGTACTACAATAAGCCGGCCACACGACGCTTCATGGAAGCCACCAACAACATACCAACCCCTTCGCGCGGATATCTCATCACCGCCGATTGCCACCGAACCCTACACAAGGCGCCCGCGCCTGAACTCTATCGGCTCTTGCGCAAAGCGACCGAAGACGGCTGGTCTGACTCCGAGCTCCACGAAGCTTGCCGAGAGATTGGGATGAAGCGGGAGATCGACCGCCTGCTCAAGACTCCACGCTCAATTCTTGGGCTCGAATTCAGCCCGTTTCGTCATCAATTCGTCGAAAGGCATCGCGAACTCTTTAGACTCATGATGGACCGGTTCATCGAGCTCAACGACGAGGCTCTGGATAAAGGACTCAGAATCATCGTGTTCCCCGAAGGGACCCGCTCGGTCACCCTCGGCGAAGGCAAGCCTGGACTCGCTCAAATGGCTCTGCGGACAAAGTCGACCATCGTGCCCGTAGGTTCTAACGGCTCAGATAAAGCGTATCCTGGAAACAACCCGTTTTCGCGTGGCGGAAAGATCCTCTATCGGGTTGGCCATCCGTTGACACCGGACGGAGAGCTCAAGGATTTCCAGATTTCGGAGCCTTATAGGCCCTTCACTGATGAAGCTCACAAATACGACCAGAAGTTCGATTCCGTGACAAAACTCGTTATGGAGCGCATTGGCGAATTGCTCGACCCAGAATACCTCGAAGGACAGTCCAACGCCGTTGAAGGAACGGACAGATTCCTGTGAACACTCACGAGCTTCAGACAACCCAAAGACGCGAACATGGCGTCCTAATCTGGGAAGATGGCGGGACCAAGTACTTGCAACTTCCACGACGTCCCGGAAAGGCCGGCGGGGCCTACCTGCTGATTTTTCTCTTCCTCAGCGTGATCGGTCTCTACTTCATCTTTGTCAAAGAACACGTGGGTGGATTCCTTCAATTGGCCCTTGGCCTAACCGGTCTGCTTTTCTTCTCCGAATTTCTCTTTAAGACCACACTCTCGTTGAGTTCCAACGAATATGTGCTCCACCGACAACTCTTTGGAAAAGGCCGGACGTGGAGATTTCCCGCTACGGAAGTCTCCCATATCGAAGTCTACAACAACCGCGGGACGTGGATTGCCTTCTTGGTTCTCTTGAATGGGAAACGTTTTCGAGTCAGTTCGCTACTAAAGCAAGAGCAGGCAAACCTTATCGCCAACGAACTAGCCCCTTCTGACCGCTCCCTCTTGGAATCGGAAGAATAAGTTAGAGCAGCTTGTCTGCAGACTCATCGGCTTTGAAAATTGACTCAAGCTCTTCAGCGTAGTTCTGAGCGGCCTTTACCAGGGCATCCATATCATCCTTGTGCGGGGCACTGCGGCGCACAGCCTCTTCATCATAGTCCACAAAGAAACGCTCAGTCTTGAGCGCTTCCGAACTTGGAAGCCCCGAGAGTTCAAGCGCAATGCGGCCAGCCTGAACACTCGAAGCGAAGGTTTCGCGGATGACATGCTCAACCCCTGCGCCGATCAGCGCGTACGCGTGCTGGCGGTTTCTCGCACGCGCCACGAATTTCAAGTGCGGAAACGCTGACCTCGCAACCTCCAAAATCTTTAGCGAGGTCTCCATATCGTCCACCGCGATCACAAAGACCTTTGCGTTCTCGGCGCCTGCTGCCCTTAAGAGGTCCAGTTTGGTGGCATCTCCATAGTAAATCTTGTTTCCAAAACGCCTCACAAAGTCTACGTGAGTCGCGCTCGCGTCCATGGCCGTGAACGGAATTCCTCGCAGGCCAAGAACACGGCCAACCACCTGGCCAAATCGCCCAAACCCCGCAATCACTACGGACCCGCTAGCGTCAATCTCATCAAAGGGTTCTGCTTCGGTCGAGTTCTTGCTGCGTTTCAGCCACGCGTCAAACACAAGGAACAACAACGGGGTAACGACCATCGAGAGCGTTACGACCATCACCAAAAGAGAAGTTTCTTCCCCCATCACCCCTTGAGTCGTCGCCGACTGAAAGATCACGTACGCGAACTCGCCGCCTTGCGAGAGTGCAATGCCCATGGCCACGGCGGAGGCTCCAGAAAGACCTGCCATTCGCGCAGCCACCATAAGGACCGCAAACTTGAGCCCCACGAGTCCCACCACCAAGCCCAAAACCAGCACAGGCTGCTCGGTTAGGATATTGACGTTCACGGACATGCCCACGGCCATGAAGAAGAGCCCCAAGAGCAGGCCCTTAAACGGCTCGATATTGGCCTCCAACTCATGGCGATACTCGGAGTCCGAAAGCATCACCCCTGCCACAAAAGCGCCGAGCGCCATGGATAGGCCGGCCACACTCATCAGGAGGGCTGTACCGATCACCAAGAGCAGCGCAAACGCGATGGAAAGCTCGTGTACGTGTGTCTGAGCCACCAGACGAAAAATTGGTTTGAGCAGGAATTTCCCGACGAGTACCAGCCCTACTAGGACGACCACTGGCAGGACTAATCCCATCGGATCAAATCCCGCGTCCTGAACGCCTCCCGCAGCTATCTGGGCAGGCTTAAGAAACGGAATCATCGCCAAGATCGGAATGGCCGCAAGGTCCTGAAACAAGAGCACGCCAAACGATGCCTGGCCGTGCGGCCGCGTCAGCTCACGCCGTTCGGCCAAGACCTGCATCGCAAACGCGGTTGAAGAGAGCGCGAGGGCGAGCCCCACCACAAGGGCCGATTGCCAGGTCAATCCAAAGAGAAGGCCGACCCCGAATATGAGCGCAGCTGAAACGCCCACCTGCAAGCCACCCACACCAAAAACTGCACGGCGCATTCCCCAAAGTCGGCTAGGCTGAAGCTCAAGCCCGATGATGAAGAGCAAGAGCACTACGCCAAACTCTGCAAAATGCAGGATATCGTCTACATCCCAGACTAAACCCAGTACTGATGGCCCAATGACGAGGCCCGCGGCAAGATAGCCCAGCACCGACCCCAACCCGAGCTTTTTGAAGATCGGAACCGCAATGACCGCCGCTGCCAAGAATATCGCTATAGAGCCCAACATGGTGATTCCTTTCACTTAATCAGAAGGTCGATTCTGATGCCGTTCAATGAGATTAGGATTCCCCAAGTGCATGAAGCGAAGAACTTGCGCAACAAAAAACCTGCCAAATCGTAGAGACTTGGCAGGTTCTTTCATGGGCGCAGCAAGGATTGAACTTGCGACCCCACCCGTGTGAAGGGTGTGCTCTCCCACTGAGCTATGCGCCCTTTCGGGAGCGATGGTCTAGCACCGCTCTTGAACTTGAGCAAGCGCTTATTGCGCCCGTCTATCTTCCATCCAGCGAATGACCTCGGCTGGCCCGTCGACCCCGTTGAGGCGACTCATCTCCTGAATACCGGTTGGACTTGTGACGTTGACCTCGGTCAGATAGTCGCCGATCACATCAAGCCCCACAAAATAGAGCCCGTCCTCGCGTAGACGCGGCCCGACCATCTGGCAAATCTCCAGATCTCGCGGGCTCAAGTCGGTCTTTTCCACACGACCACCCACGTGGATATTGCCTCGGTGGTCCTTCTCTTGTGGCACGCGCAGAATGGCTCCCATCGGCTCTCCATCTAGCATCAAGATGCGTTTATCCCCTTTCCGCGCTGCGGGCAGGTAGGTTTGGCACATCAGATACTCAGTTTCATGGCGGGTCATCACTTCGAGGAGCGCACTGGCGTTGCGGTCCTCCAAATCGAGCATGAAGACACCTTCACCACCGTGCCCATCCAAGGGCTTGATGATACAACGCCCGCCCTGATCTGCCGCAAATTGCCGAATGATGCGCGCCGACTTGGACACCAGAGTCGTAGGAGTTGCCTCGGGGAAATGCAGGGCGTAGAGCTTCTCGTTGGCCGCTCTCAAGCCGTCCGGAGAGTTCATCACGAGAGCACCAAGCTCTTGGGCGAGCTCGAGCAAGTGAACGGCGTGCAGATAGGCGATATCAAAGGGAGGGTCCTTGCGCATGAATATGACATCGAGCTCATGAAGCGCCATGTCGGACTCTACGCCGAATTCAAAATGAGCTCCCTTGACCCGCTTCAAATTTACGCGAACAACCCTAGACCACGCCTCGTTTCCACGCGCATACATGTCTTGCATTCGCACATAGAAGACATCGTGTCCGCGCTCTTGGGCCGCCAACATCAGCGCAAAGGTCGTGTCCGCGTCGATATTGACCGCTTCGATAGGGTCCATCACAAAGGCTATTCGCATATTTCCTCACTACGATTCTTCAAAATCACCAATTTTGGGTGCCAGCTTATCCAATACGAATTTCGGCATGACCCAGATCAAATCTTGATGCTTCCACTTTGCCCAGACGTCTTCACTTCCCTCGACCTCACTGCCGATCAAAAGCTCAAACGCATCTGAGTTTGTTCGCACAATCACCGACTTCTCGGGCCGGCTAAGCCCGACGTCACCCAGTTCAACATTTTCAAATCTCGACGCCCGAAGCCGCGAAATCGTGGTGAGATGCCCCTTGACCTTGTCTTGATTCACACTCTTTCTCTCAGGCCGAAGCGTCGTCCACTCTTCCCCGCTCTTGGAAAGCACCACCCTATCCTCGCCGGCAAACTCAATGGTCTTGATGTCTTTCGTGTCGAACTCTTGTGCCACGCGGTTTCTCAACTTCAACTCATCCAGCATCAGGCTATCCGCATTGAATTTTGAAATCTTGTAGATGGTTGGGTTTCCGAGTCGCTGAGCAAAGTACTCATCGCCTACTTGGGAGAGTGCAATCCGAGCGAAGGAATCCCCAAACTTGGCATTGATCAGATACTGAGGTGGCTCAAGCCCCACCTCCGCGGCGGGCCTATCCGAAAATCCCACGGCGTTCAGATTCGTCAGCGTGTTAACGAAGCTCGACACGACCGAATTCTCGACCGGCATCGACTTATCCTCCATCTCCCAACCACTTTCAGGCTTACGAAGCGCAAATCTAGTTTCGCCTTTGTTGAGCACAAACTCGGTCAGTAGCTCTCGCTCTGATCTAAAGATTTCTTTGGATCGCAAATCAGCGACCGGCTCTTTCAGAAAGTCCAACGCAGCTTGCGCTCGATAGGGCTTTTCGTTGGAGAGAATGAAGGTTCGTTTTGCTCCGGTATTCTCCACGCTCACCGTCTGCCCCACCCCAAACTCCCGCGCAGCCGCACTGCCATCGGAGGTGAAGAGCGCCACCGTGACCACGTCCTCTCCGAGGCCGTACTCCGCGACTTTGTCCGCCGAGATTCTCAGGTCGTCAGTTCGAATATCGGAATTGAACACCTCCAGCTTCTCCAGCACGGACGCTGCCAGCGGTGATTCAACGGGTTTGGTCATCTGCCAGCCATCGTCGGATTTCTCCAAGACCACGAGCTCTTTGCCATCTTCAAGTGGCCTTGTGAGTTCAATGCGCGCCAATCCCTCTACGCTCTTGATGACATGGGGGGCTGCGACCTTCGTTTGAGGCGACTCTCGGGTCAAGAAGAAGACTGCCAGGAGCCCCAAGAGCACCCCAATCGCTATGAGTGTTCCTTTTTTCATGACTCTACCTCTCTAGAGAATAATCTTGTCTTTGCGCCGGCGACGAAGCTGCAAAATTGTCCAACCGAGCACACCAAAGAAAAGTGGTACAAAGACAATATTCATCAGCTGCACACGGCGCTGTTCAGACTTCGGCACGTCGCCAATCAACCGTGGAAGCGACTTTCCTCGGATATTGGTGAGCGCGTTGTCCTGAACCAACCACTCCAAACTCGAGATCAAGAATTGCCCTCCGAAACCGGCGAGTTGTTCGTTGAAACCCAGTTGTGGGTTGGGCTGGAAGAAGTCGGCACTACCCACGACCAACACGCGGGCAGGCTTCTTTTCCTTGACCACGTTCTCCTCGCTCATTCCCTCTGGAATCGGATTGGACTCGAGCCAGCTCGGCAGTTCACCTTGAAGGGCGGCCGCCACAACAAAGGGGCCGGGGCTTTCGTCAGCGGCAGGCTGAGAAAGGTCTTGGTAGTTCAGTGATTGCGGTGGTGTAGGTCTTCGTACCGCCACGTCGGAAGTCCTAACAACCTCAAAACCTTCCAGGTCTTTAGACTCCGCCACGCTCGGCAAGAGCACCATACTCGACGGAGCAGGCATGCCGATGGCGTAGATATCGCGGGTAAATGGAAGCTCTCTATCGATATCCGTCATCAGGAAAGACGCCGGATGACTCACGCGCGCAAGTCCTTGCTCGGTCATCACCAGACCGAGTGCAAGCGCGTTCTTCCTATCGAGCACGGTGTCTTTTCGAAGCTCAATTCCGTAGACCTTAAAGAGGTCTTCAAGCCCATGATTCAGGGGTCGCCTGATATCCGGCATGCGCGCGTTTGGCCCCATTTGTTGGGCAAACTGACGCATCAGTTGCTCATCCAATCCGCTGGCACTTTGGTACCAACCGACGCTACCTCCCCGTTGCAGGAACTGGTCGATCGCAAATTTCCCCTTGGCCGATACAGGCTCCGAAAAGTTGAGAATGACCAGTGCATCGATATCCTCGGCAACCTCTCCGTCTGAAATATCCTCGACAGATACTTCGACCAAATCCCCATAAAGCTGCTTGAAGGTTGGCCGAATACCTTCTGCAAATCCGGGCTGCGAACCAGGTCCACCGAACCCAGACGCAAACGCTAGTTTTCGGGACTCCTTGAGCGTGAGGTTCATCAACGCCTTCGTAAAGTCATACTCAAAATTGTCGAACTCGACGGACCCCGTGGTTCTGAGGTCCGCAATGACTTCGACCTTATCTCCCATCACAAAGGCCACGCCTTTGTAGACGGCCCTGAGCGCGACTTCGTCTTCCGACTCGGTACCGATGCCGACCTTCTCAATTCCGAAACCTCGAGCGGCCTCCTCGGCCTCCTCATCGTCCGAGCTTGGCTGGATGATCTGATAGGTTAGCTTGCCCCCAGATGCGCTCTGATAGTCAGCCAAAAGGTCGTTGACCTGCTGAGCCAAGGTGTGAAATGGCGGCGGCATATCGCTAGATATGAAGACCTTGACCTCTACCGGTTCTTCCAGGTTTCCGACGACCTCTTTGCTTGCGTCACTGAGCGTGAAAATCTTGTTCTCAGTAAGATCGAAAGGAACCGGGACGCGGGCCATGATCAAGTTCAGAACGACGGCACTGATGATCGTGATAACCACCACGGCTACCGCGTTACCACCTGTTATGATTCGTTTTTTCTCTGCCATGACTCACCTCACCATCGACGCGAGGCAATGGATGCCTGCGCCACTACAAGGGAAACCGTGATCACCGAGAGGTAATAAATCACATCTCTTAGGTCGATGACTCCACGGGCAATATTTTGAAAATGAAAATTCGTTGAAAGGTACTGAACGGCGTACGCCATGCCACCCGTAGGTTGCCCCACGAGTTGGTCTATCAAATAGAGGAAGAACGAAATCGAAAACGCGATCAGAATGGCGACCACCTGATCCTGAGTCCAACTCGACGCCATGATTCCAATGGCCGCATACGCCCCGCCCAAAAGGAGGAGCCCCACGTACCCCGCGATGGTCGCTCCCCAATCCAAATCTCCCAACTGAGAAAGCGTGATTGGATAGGGAAGAGTCATCAAGAAGACTACGCCTAAAAGCGTGAGCGCAGCGAGGAACTTCCCAGTCACGATCTGAAAGTCCGAGACCGGCATGGTCATCATGAGCTGGAGCGTTCCCGAGCGCTTTTCAGTGGCCAGCAATCCCATCGTGATGGCTGGCGCAAAGAAGGCCAAGAAGAGTGGAGCCTGGTTGAAGTAGGGTCGCAGGGACAAAAGGTTGAGTTCTTGGAAGTAGTTCAGCCAAAAGAGCGCTCCTGTGATCAATAGAAAGAGCACGGCCACCACATAGGCCACTACCGAGCTGAAATAGGCGCTAACTTCCCGTTTCCACACAAAATAAATCTTCTGCATTTCTAGCCCTCCGCCACTTTCAAGTCATCCTTCTCAGGCGCCACAAAGTCATCTCGCGTCAACGCCCTGAAGACTTCTTCGAGGTCTGGTCGATACGTATCGATGGACAACAATTCCCACCCCTCGTTCTGCACGAGTTCGAGGCAAGCCTTTCTGATAGCGTCATCATCGCTGCCCACGAGCTTTACTCCACCCAAATGGTCAACCATCTCCGCCACACCACTAATGCCCTTCAAGGCGAGCTTCTTCTCGGCGTTTAAGTCTTTCAGACGAACAACCACGCCGCGCTCGCGCTCGGCCACCTGTTTCGAAAGCTCTTCAAAAGAGCCATCTGCCACAATTTTCCCGCGATTGATCAGGATGATCCGGTCACAAACAGCCGAGACCTCGCCCAAAATATGCGTGGAGAAAATGACCGTCTTCTCCCTTCCAATCTCTTTGATCAAGTCTCGGATCTCCAGAATCTGATTGGGATCTAGACCGCTCGTAGGCTCGTCCAAAATCACCACGTCTGGCTCGTGAATAATCGCCTGAGCCAGCCCCACACGTTGCCGATAGCCCTTCGAAAGCTCGAAAATCTCTCGACCGATCATATGCGTCAGGCCCGTCAGCTCCGCAGCCCTCTTGATGGCGCCATGCCGCTTTGACTTCTCGACGCCACGAATCTCCGCCATGAAGTTCAGATAATCATAGACGATCATATCTTCATAAAGCGGCACACTTTCAGGAAGATACCCGATCTTCTCGCGCACCTTTTCGGACTCATCGTAGACGTCATACCCGGCAACCTTGGCGCTGCCGCTGCTCGCCGCCATGAAGCAGGTCAGAATCTTCATTGTCGTCGTTTTTCCAGCGCCATTTGGCCCTAGAAAGCCCACAATCTGGCCGGGCTGAACGCTGAAACTCACGCCGTCCAGAGCTACAAAATCACCGTAGGATTTCGAGAGCTTATCGACTTCGATACTCGGTTTGAGATTGTCCTCCATTCGTCCACCTCATCAAATGTTATCCAGTTTCGGATGCAAAAGTGTTGACGCAAACCTCGCCGAGGCAAGCTATGATTCCCACTTTTTTCACTTTTTCTGCGAATCAGTAGTTATACCGCTTTTCTTTCAGCGTCGAATCTAGATTCATGAACCACTGATGTTCGCGCTCTGGACTGCACGAAAAGTGCTGATCGGTCATGCCGGGGTCAACTTCGTCGGCTTGGATAGGTTTTGAATTCTTTTTCTTTTTATCCTCGTCCTCGGGCTTGAGGAGGAGTTTACCGAACTCATCAACACAACGCCCATCCACGCTACAGCTCGCGCCGATCGGACATTGAGGGTGCCTCTTAATCCAGTAGAGGAGAAGCTCGCCGTCCTTGGGTTCCTCGTCGTAATTGAGCCGCTTGTATCGGCTTCGAATCTTCACGCGTGCTCGATCTCCTGAACTATCCACGTCCATCTTGACGATGCGGTAGTCGATTATGTCCAGGAGCTCCGGCTTGACCAGAAAGAGCTTCTCGAGCGTTCGACCAATGTCCACGCGGTCGCGCTCTAACTCGTGATGATAGAGCGAAGACGAACGGAAGTCCTTGAACTGAAGGTCTTCCATAAAGGCGAGCGCGGCCTTTTTGACGAGCCCCGTATCTTTGGAAAACGGCTCTGCCAGAAAGATCCACGCACCAGCCCCGAGTACGGCCAAGATTACTAGAGTGACGATGGTGGAGTTACGCAATTCTCAAACCTTCTTCAAAAAATCTGTACAGGACTCAGCTTTCGTGTCGTCGTTCCGTCGCCAATTTGCCCAAAGTCGCTGCGGCCCCAGCAATAGAGTTGGCCATTCGTTCGAGTCGCACACGTATGATACGCACCACCTGAAACGCTCGAAATCCCGGATAGCCCGCCCACCAGGACCGGTGACGAACTTCGCGTGGTGGTCCCGTTGCCGAGCTGTCCGTCGCTGTTCTCACCCCAACAGCGCAACGCTCCGTTCTCCATTACCGCGCAGGTGTGCGAAGCCCCAGCACTCACCTTTAGGACATTTACCAGGCTCAACTTGACCGGTGTTCGCTGCGCAGAAGTTAGTGTTCCGTCGCCGATTTGCCCCTGAGCACCGCGTCCCCAGCAATAAAGTTCATCAGCCTGAGAGACCGCACATGAATGATAGTTCCCAAGTCCAATACTCTTCATGTCTTGGAGCGCCGAGACGCCCACTGGAAAGCGAGAAAGACCATTGGTGCCACTGAGCTGTCCGTCTTCGTTCCAACCCCAGCACCACACGCTTCCGTCGATTTTTAGCGCGCACGTATGCGCCGTACCCGTGGCGATCTGCGCGACATCGGTCAGACCCTGAACTTGCGCTGGGGTCGTTCTAAACTGGTCCGAGGAACCGATACCTAGCTGCCCCTGTGCGTTCGTACCCCAGCAACGAACGGTGCGATCCGGCATGAGTGCACAGGCAAATCCACCACCAACACTGATGCTTAGGGTCTGGCCGAGGCCGCTGACCAAAGTCGGCTGGTTTCGCGGACTCTGAGTCCCATCACCGATTTGCCCAAAATCATTGGGCCCCCAACACCGAACCGAGGTCGCCGTCCTCAAACATGAATTCTGAGCGCGGGTCGATATCTCCAGCACGCCAGTCGTGGCGAGCTGAGTAGGTGTGGGCTCGCTCGCAGGCGCGCTTGACCCGAGCCCAAGCTCTTGGGCGGCATTACTCCCCCAGCACAAAGCTCGTTGATTGGAGTTCCACGCGCAGGTGTGTGAAAAGCCTGCGACTGCGCCCCAAATCCCTCCACTAATGCAGGAACCCGAGTTGCAATATCCCGTGCAAGGCGCACAGTTCACCAACTGCCCATCAAAAACGAGCTCTCCACAACTCATGCCGGCCGCCTGGCACACATTATCACAAGAGTTTTGGACGCAGGCTTCGGACACGCCACACGTTCCACAATCTGCCGAAGCGCCACTGTACTGAGCTACTCCGCACTCGGCAGCTGTGACCTGACAGATGTCCACGCACACATTGTTTTCACATACCGACCGTGCACCACACTCAGGTATACACCCTGAGGCATCTGGCGCAGCGTCTTCAGGCATATCATGTGAGGCGTCCATCTCGGCGTCGGGAGCCAAATCGGGGACGTTCATATCCTGCGCCATATCGAGATCGGGCGCGGCGTCCGCCGGCATGTCCTGACCAAAATCAGGCGTACCAGGCATATCCTGAGTGAAGTCCGGCCCCGACATGTCAGGTGTGACGAGAGGATCCTCGCCCACGGCGCACGCTTGAAAAGCGACACTCAGCGCTACGAGTGTGAGGCAAGTTTTAGTAGTTCGGCGCCGCGGCCAAAATTTCTGCACTCGCAAAACCTTCGTATTGGTGGAAATTGCTCTTGAAGAGATCCACTAGCTTCTTAGCCGTCTTATCGTAGGCTTCTTTATCTGCCCAGGTCATCCGAGGCGTAAGAAGTTCAGTTTTGACCCGTGGAACTTCCTTCGGAACGTGAACGCCAAAGAACGGGTCAACCGTAGTCCCGATATCGTTGAGGGCGCCGCTATGGATGGCGTCGATGATGGCGCGGGTGCTCGGCAAATCGATACGCTTGCCAACGCCATAAGGGCCGCCGGTCCATCCGGTATTAACCAACCACGCCTTCGCGCCATGCTTGCGCATTTTCTCGGCGAGCATCTCCGCGTACTTTGTGGGAGGCCAAACAAGGAAAGCCGCACCAAAGCAGGCCGAGAAGGTAGCCTGAGGCTCCGTCACACCCATCTCGGTACCGGCGACCTTTGCCGTATAGCCGCTGATGAAGTGATACATCGCCTGCTCCGGAGAGAGCCTGCTCACCGGAGGAAGCACACCGAATGCATCTGCCGTAAGGAAGATGATATTCTTCGGGTGTCCGCCCACACACGGAATCTTTGCGTTCGAAATATGCTCGATTGGATACGACGTACGGGTATTCTGAGTGATCGACGAATCGTGATAATCCACGGCACGCGTGGAAGGCTCTACGACTACGTTCTCAAGGACCGCACCAAATCGAATCGCTCGATAGATGTCTGGCTCCTTCTCCTCGCTCAGGTCGATGGTCTTTGCGTAACATCCACCTTCGATATTGAAGACACCGCCATCTGTCCAACAATGCTCATCATCTCCGATGAGCTTGCGCTTTGGATCGGCGCTCAGCGTGGTCTTTCCCGTTCCGGACAGGCCGAAGAAAATCGCCACGTCATCAGGGGTATCGCCTTCGTTCGCCGAGCAGTGCATGCTCAACACGCCCTTTTTGGGCATGAGATAATTCATGAGGGTGAAAATCCCCTTCTTCATCTCGCCTGCATATTCGGTCCCAAGAATGACCATTTCACCACGCTCGAAGTTCATCGAGATCGAGGTCGAGCTGGTCATCCCTTCGGTATAAGGATTGGCCGGGAACACGCCTGCATTGAATATGACGAAATCGGGCTCGCCAAAGTTTTCAAGCTGCTCGGCGGTAGGCCGGATCAACATATTGTGCATGAAGAGCGCATGGTAGGCGCGCGTCGCGATGATTCGGACCTTGATCTGGTGATCAGGATCCCATCCTGCAAAGCCGTCAAAGACATAAACCCGCTCACGCAGGTCAATGTAGTCGAGCGCTCGCTGACGATTGAGCATGAAGACGTGCTCTTCGAGGGCGACGTTGATCTTGCCCCACCAGACATCTTTCTCGCTATCCGCATTCTTGACGACCCGTTTGTCGTTTGGACTTCGGCCCGTCTTCTCGCCTGAAAGCGCGACGAGTGCGCCGGTGTCGGATATTACGGTTCCAGCTTCGAACTTGACTGCTTCTTCGTAGAGAACCGCGGGCGGAGCGTTGCGAAGAATCTTCTTGTTACGAAACCCATACTTTTCGAGCAATGATTGTGGCATGATCTTGTCCTCGTGGTAGCCAACTCTCAGACATCACGTGTCGGGGGACACTAGCGTTTAGTCTGAGGTCCGGTCAAGGTCTCAGACCTATCAAATTCAGCAGGTTGATTTATGCGTCTCATCGAAACAGTACGTGAATCCATTATCGGCGACGAGCGCGTCATAGACGGCCCGTACGGCCCAAGAAGAGTCACTTATGCAGACTACACGGCCTCGGGAAGGTCGCTTTCGTTCATCGAAGACTTCATCCGCGACGAGGTGATGCCGCTCTATGCAAACACGCATACCGAGACGTCAGGAACTGGCTTTCAGACAACGCGCTTGCGAGAGGAAGCTCGGCAAATCATCGCCAAAGCCACGGGCTGCAGCGAGGATGATTGTGTGATCTTTTGTGGTTCAGGGGCTACCGCCGCCATCAACAAGATGATCGATATCTTGAACCTAAGAATTCCGCGAGACCTCGACCAAAAGTACAACTTCACCCAACAGATTCCTGTAGAAGACCGGCCGGTTGTCTTCATCGGCCCTTACGAGCACCACTCAAACGAGTTGCCCTGGCGGGAATCCATCGCCGAAGTAGTTGTGATTCACGAAGATGCCGATGGCCATGTAGACCTCGTGCATCTTGAAGAAGAACTTAAGAAACACGGCGAGCGCCCGCTCAAGATCGGTTCTTTTTCGGCGGCATCAAACGTCACAGGAATCGGCTCGAACACGCGCGCGATCACCGCGCTCCTACACTCCTACGGCGCTCTTTCCTTCTGGGATTTTGCCGCGGCCGCGCCCTACGTTCAGATCGAAATGAACATGCAGGACGACTCCGAGAACGGGCATCTTATCTACAAAGATGCGATCTTCATCTCTCCGCACAAATTCATCGGAGGCCCTGGTACACCGGGACTGCTGATCGTCAAGAAGCAGCTCCTACACAATAAGATACCGTCAGCTCCTGGAGGCGGGACCGTGGCGTACGTCAACTCGAGCGACCATCGCTACCTCGACGACCCAATCCACCGAGAAGAAGGCGGTACACCCGCCATCATCGAGTCCATCCGAGCGGGCCTTGTCTTCCAACTCAAAGAGGCCGTGGGAGCCCAGGAAATCCGAGAGCGAGAGGGCCGTTTCATTCATCGAGCGATTGAGCGCTGGACCCAACATCCGCGGCTCCATATCCTCGGAAACCTCAAAGCGTGGAGACTCTCCATCGTCAGCTTCATGATCCGACATGATGATCGCTATCTGCATCATAACTTTGTGGTCGCGCTCTTGAACGACCTCTTCGGAATTCAGGCGCGTGGCGGTTGCTCTTGCGCTGGTCCCTATGGCCACCGACTCCTCGGCATCGATCTGACCCGCTCCAAGGAGTTTGAGCGCGAAATCGTGCGTGGCTGTGAGGGAGTCAAGCCGGGATGGGTACGGGTGAACTTCAATTACTTCATCTCCGAGGAGACGTTCGATTATATCATCCAAGCCGTAGAGATGGTGGCAGAACACGGCTGGCGACTGCTTCCAGACTACCGATTCTGCCCGGTTAGTGGCCTCTTTAAACACCGTGCCGGGCGCCCAAACCCTGCGCTCTCCATGAAAGATATCACCTACACCAAGGGTAAGCTCGAATACCGAAGTCGGCACTTTACTGAGCCTGAATCTGCTTTGGTCTCATACCTTGAGGAAGCTGAGCGCATCTTCAAAAATGCCGCTCAAGCACATCAAGGGATTCGAATGGAGCCACCTCAGCTCTCGCCGGACTTTGAGCATCTGCGCTGGTTTCCGCTTCCGCACGAGGTCCTCACGGCGCTGGACAACACCGACCAGGAAGCAAACCCCTTCCATGATTGAGTGGATCAACGGTTTCTGAGCGCGTCTTCCAATGACTCTGAAAGCATGGTCGGAGCCGAAGAGAGATGAGGCATCACTGCCCATTCAACAAGCAAGGACGCGATAGGCAGAACAAATGTTTCGCCGGGCGCCTTGACCTGAAGTGACGGAGGTGCGGGAAAGTTCCCGACCTTTGCGGGGGTCGCCCAACCAACTTCCCAGCCCTTCGAATTCTGAATCACGACGCCAATGAAATCACAAATCGCGAGGAAGACTCCGGAAGGAACCCATCTGAGGCCGTTTGAACGGTGATCCAAAAGCAAGAGCCCAATGGTCTTGAGTCCCTCAAACGTGGGCTCGATCTCGACACCAAAATGATAGCGAATCTGCTCCGCCATGGTCTTGCTGGGCTGGCCGGGTTGAAGTCCCCATTTATTCTCAGCAAATTGCTCCGTGAGACTAAGGTCGAGAACCTCCATGATCTGCTTGAGCTCCGCGGCCGGCGTGAGCACTGGAGCAGACCACACCGACGCCGGCTTTCCAGGTATCTGCCAGCCCGCACTCGTTGCCTCCTCGGCCAGGATCAACATTCGGCCAACATACTCTTCGGCCGAAAATGGCACGGGTGCGAAGGTCAAATGCGCTAGCGCCTTAGACACGTCGCGATTTGGGACCTCAAAAAGTGCGAGCCGTGCATTTGTGAAGTTTCGTCTCGGTGCTTCGACATCGCACGCAGCCACCATTTGAGTGACCTTCAACAACTTTCGGAACTCGCCAAGCACCTGTTCAGCGCTCGGCTGCTTCCAAATCGCATAGAGCCACTCATAGCCCCCCTCAAGTTCGACTTGTAGGACGGACGGGTGAACTATCGGTCCTTGCTCCATCCCAGAAATAGGTCCTACGCCCGCGAGCTCGGGCAAGAGGTCGTCGAGGGGGCGATCATGTGACATTGAAACGGTCCATCGTTAGAAAAGGCGCGCCTCAAGGGCCGCTTTCTTCAGGATAGCGGAGCTTTAGGTCTCGTGCCACCCGAATCCAGAGATCTCCGAGATTCGATTTTTTCCGATATTCGTTGCGTTGAATCAGTAGACACGTTAGCAAAATGTCCGCGCGCTTTTCTCTCCCAGAGCGAAAGAAATCCGACCGTTCAAACGTTCTCTCCAAGTGATCACGCAGTGTCAGATCCCATGCAAGAAGAAGTTGAGAATACCGAAGCGGTGGACGCGTCGCTAAAGCCCCTCATTGTGCGCGGCTTGGTGGTGACAGCCCTAATTCTAGCCGCTGTCTGGCTGGTCGGAAGATTTCTGGCCGAGCCGGCAAAACAGTTGGCCCAACTCATCGTTGATGAATTGGGCTTGCTTGGAATCTTTGGAGCGGTCTTGGCAGCCGATGCTTTCACCATTCCGGTCCCCCCCGACACCTATATCTTGGCCGCTGTCGCGAGCGGCTCCCAGGTCATCGAGATCGTGACCATTGTTGGGATTGCCTCTGTTGTCGCGGGCATCGTTGCGTACTTCGTAGGGCCGCTCTTCGAAAAACTGCCCATTCTTCGAAAGAAGATCGATAAGGTACGCCCACAGGGTGAAGCCCTTTTTTCCAAGTACGGGACCTGGACCGTGGTGCTCGCTGCGCTGACTCCACTGCCCTTCTCGGTGACCTGTTGGATTGCGGGTATCTACCGAATGCCGTTCAGACCCTTTGTATTGGCCGTGCTTTGGCGTATCCCCAGATTCTGGGTCTACTACTGGATGTTCCTCTACGGATGGACTGGCGGGGCTTAGGCGGCGCCAAGACACAACGCGGACACAAGAAATAAGAAAGGCCTCGCGGTGAGCGAGGCCTTTCTTATGTGTAACGACAAGATGTCGATTACTTGAGGTCTGCAGTTCCGCCAGCAGCTTCGATAGCAGCTTTGAGCTTGTCTGCTTCGTCCTTCGAGACGCCTTCCTTAACGGTAGCAGGTGCGCTCTCAACAAGGTCCTTAGCTTCTTTGAGTCCAAGACCAGTTGCTTCACGGATCGCTTTGATCACTGGAATCTTGTTGTCGCCGAATCCGGTGAGGACGACGTCAAACTCGGTCTTTTCTTCAGCAGCGGCAGCAGCACCACCAGCGGCGCCAGCCATCATCACAGGAGCTGCAGCAGCTGCAGACACGCCCCACTTCTCCTCGAGGTCCGAGATGAGGGTGGTGAGCTCGATGACGCTCATGTTGCTAAGGTAATCAACGACTTGGTCTTTAGTAATATCGGACATGATCTTCTCCTTTGCGGTCTCCTTGGAGACCTTTCATAAATAAACGTTCTCTTTCTTAACTTTCTTAGGCAGCCAGGCTGTCTTTGCGAGCAGCCAGAACTCGTACGAATCCGGATGGGGCTTCGTTGATGGTTCTGACGAACTTTGCAGGAACAGCTTGGAAGACTCCGAGCAACTTGGAGCGGAGCTCGTCTTTCGAGAGCATCTCCGAGAGTTGCAACACTCCCTTCTCGTCGAGAAGGCCTTCACCTGGAAGAAATCCACCTTTGATCACGAACTTGTCGTTCTCTGAAGCGAACTTCTTGACGATCTTTGCAGGCGTCGGCGAGTCGCCGTGCCCAAATGCAAGCGCCGTCGATCCCTTGAGCAACGGTCCAAGAGCCTCAAACTCAGTGCCTTCCACAGCGATCCGAACAAGCGTGTTCTTGACCACCATGTATTCTACACCTTGCTTGCGGAACTCGGACCGAAGTGCGTTCACGGTGTTCACTGGCATTCCCACATGGGATGCAGCTACCACCGAAGACGCCGTCAAGAGCGAGTCGCGCAATGCCTGCACTACATCTGCTTTTTCGGTTTTGTTCACACATACCTCCACGGGTCAAAGACGACCCAAACAAAAAATCCTCACTGTCATCAAATTAGACGGTGAGGATTACAACGGATGTGTTCAGTCGCTTTTGCGACACGAGCTACGCTCTATGTTGAACACGTCTCCGCTGGAAATTAAGAGAGTTTAACTCTCACCGGCTTCTTTGACGTTGGTAAGCGTTAACTTACCGGCTGGGCCTTAGACCAGACCCAAGATCCAAAGTCAAGAGACTTTAGAAATAATTCGATGCGAACGTGGTGTCGAGCTTGATGCCCGGACCCATGGTCGACGAAAGAGCGATGGTCTTGAAGTAAGGAGCCTTCGCGCTTGCTGGCTTAAGTCGAGCCAAAACCTCTGCAACAGCGTTGAGGTTCTCAGCGAGCTTGTCCTCACCAAAGCTTACACGACCCACTGGGATGTGGATGATACCGGCTTTGTCGACGCGGAAGTCGAGACGACCCGCCTTGAGTTCCTTGATGATCTTGGCAACTTCGAAGGTCACCGTTCCGGTCTTCGGGTTCGGCATCAAACCACGAGGTCCAAGAAGACGACCGATACGACCGACAGCTCCCATCATGTCTGGGGTAGCGACGGCGACGTCGAAATCGAACCAGCCGTCCTGGATCTTTTGAACCAGGTCGTCAGCTCCAACAAAGTCAGCACCAGCTTCCTTTGCCTCGGTCTCTTTCTCGCCCTTTGCGAAAACAAGAACACGTGTGTCCTTTCCGCGGCCGTGTGGAAGAACCACCGAACCACGAACCATTTCGTCAGCGTGACGTGGGTTAACGTTGAGGTTGAAAGCGGCATCTACAGATTCGTCGAATTTGACGCTCGACATCTCTTTGACCAATTTGACCGCGTCTTCGACGCTGTACTTGGTCATGGAGTCACGACGCTTAGCAGCGTTTACAAAATTCTTTCCGTGCTTAGGCATGATGTTTACTCCGTGATATCGACGCCCATGGAGCGTGCGGTACCCATGACGGTAAGCGCAGCAGCTTCAAGGCTGTCACAGTTAAGGTCTGGGAGCTTGATCGTCGCGATCTTGTTGACTTGCTCCATGGTAAGGCTTCCGATCTTGTTTCGGTTCGGCACACCCGAGCCACTCTTAACGCCGAGTTCTCTCAAGATGAGATACGACGCTGGAGGGGTCTTGGTTACGAACGAGAACGAGCGGTCACCGTAGACCGTGATCACCACTGGAATCTTAACGCCCATCTGATCGCTCGTCTGAGCGTTGAAGGCTTTACAGAATTCCATGATGTTCACACCATGCTGACCAAGTGCAGGTCCGACTGGAGGCGATGGGTTCGCCTGTCCGCCGGGCACTTGGAGCTTAATTTGCCCAACTACCTTTTTTGCCATTTTCTTCTCCTGGTTAATCCGTCGTATTGACGGGGTTGCAGTAAACGCCGTGCGAGCACCATGGCGGGTGACTCTCACAGCTCCTGCCGACCACCACATGGTGGCCAATAAAAAAGCGCCGTCCTCTTACAAGGCGGCGCTAAAAAACGCAAGTGATTCTTATTCGTTAACGGTAGAAACTTGAGTGAAGTCGAATTCCACCGAGGTTGGTCGACCGAAGATCTCCACGAAGACCTTGAGACGCCCTTTCTCGTCATCCACTTCCTCGACGGTTCCGGTGAAGTCTTTGAAGTTACCTTCAGAAATTCGAACCTTATCGCCTTGAGAGAAGGAGATACGTGGCTTGGAGCTCAACGAGCCTTCCTCGATACGCTCACTGATCTTCTTGACTTCAGCTTCAGGGACCGGCGTGGGTTGACGCTGGGTACCGCCGATGAATCCAACCACTTTTGGCGTGTTCTTAACGAGGTGCCAGGTGTGATCTGTGAGATCCATCTTTATGAAGATATAGCCGTTATAGTGCTTCTTCTTGATCTCGCGGCGCTTGCCGTTTCGCATCTCGACCACAGTTTCGGTCGGGATGTAGATCTCTTCAACCATATCAGCCATTCCGCTCGTGCGAATCCGCTCTTCGAGTAGAAGCTTAGCCTTATTCTCGTACCCAGAGTACGTCTGGACGATGTACCACTTTTTGGTGCTCGTCTCAGCGCTCTCTTCACTTCCTGCAATTTCCGTTTCGTCCACCATAATTCAGTCCTTTATCCGTGCAAGAGCAGGAGGTCCGTTAAGTACGAGAAAACACGGTCGATACCGGCCAGATAAAGGCTGACAATGATCGTGAACACGATCACCACCATGGTCGAGCGCTTGGTCTCGTCCATGGTTGGCCATGTCACTTTATGCAGTTCGATAACGACTTCACTGACATGAGCACGATAATCTTCGCGACGATAGGCCCATACAGTAAGAGCAACGCCCAATCCTACACCGATGAGGGTGGTCAAAGTGATCGTGTTTCCAACGATAGAAACATCTTTGAGCACTTCGACGCTTTCCCAAATCTGCGCCACCAACTTATTGAAGGTAATCACCGCCAACACGAGGCAGGTGGCGTAGAAGAGATTGACGTATCTAGAGACTTCCATGTTCGGCACTCCGTGTTCACCCGCGTGCGGGTGAAGACATGGCCACTTTCGTGACTCAAGAAACAGGGGCAGAGGGGATCGAACCCCCGACCGCCGGATTTGGAATCCGGTGCTCTACCTAGCTGAGCTATACCCCTACAGTGTATCGACAGAAACGCAGGGAGAGTCGAATCTCTTCCCTGCGCCAGTCGAAAGACACTGAAAACGTATCACCGATTACTCGGTGATGGTAGCCACAGCACCCGCACCAACGGTACGTCCACCTTCGCGAATCGCGAAGCGAAGACCTTTCTCCATGGCGATTGGAGTGATGAGCTGAGCTTGAACGGTGACGTTGTCGCCAGGCATAACCATTTCGGTGCCCTCTGGAAGCGAAACGATACCGGTCACGTCTGTCGTACGGAAGTAGAACTGAGGACGGTAGCCCGTGAAGAACGGGGTATGACGTCCACCTTCTTCTTTCGAAAGAACGTAGATTTCAGCTTCGAACTTGGTGTGAGGCTTGACGGTTCCTGGCTTAACAAGAACCTGACCACGCTCCACATCTTCCTTCTTGATACCGCGAAGGAGGCAGCCAACGTTGTCGCCAGCTTCACCGCTGTCGAGAAGCTTACGGAACATTTCAACACCGGTCACAGTGGTTTTCTCGGCTTTCGCTCCGAAACCAACGATTTCGACCTCATCACCAACCTTGACGATACCGCGCTCGATACGTCCGGTGACCACGGTACCACGACCGGAGATCGAGAAGACGTCCTCGATAGGCATAAGGAATGGCTTGTCGATTTCACGCTCTGGCTGAGGGATGTAGTTATCCACTTCTGCCATAAGCTTCATGATCGCAGGCTTACCGTATGGGGTGTCTTGTCCTTCAAGAGCCTGAAGAGCCGAACCGATCACGATCGGAAGATCGTCACCAGGGAACTCGTAGTTGGAGAGGAGCTCGCGCACCTCAAGCTCAACGAGTTCGAGAAGCTCAGCGTCGTCAACCACGTCGGCTTTGTTGAGGAACACAACGATCGCTGGAACACCAACCTGACGCGCGAGAAGGATGTGCTCGCGAGTTTGTGGCATTGGGCCATCAGCAGCCGAAACAACGAGGATAGCGCCGTCCATCTGAGCGGCACCGGTGATCATGTTCTTGACGTAGTCAGCGTGGCCTGGGCAGTCCACGTGTGCGTAGTGACGGTTAGCCGTCTCGTATTCAACGTGTGCCGTCGAGATGGTGATACCACGCTCTCTCTCTTCAGGAGCTTTGTCGATCTCGTCGTACGCAATCGTAGCGCCTTTGCCCATAGCTTCTGCGAGGACTTTCGTGATCGCAGCGGTGAGAGTAGTCTTACCGTGGTCAACGTGGCCGATTGTGCCAATGTTAACGTGTGGTTTGTTACGTTCGAACTTTTGCTTTGCCATCGTCCAACTCCTTCTACGCCCCGACTCGCGGGGATGGATCTCTTAAGTTTGCTTGCTTCTCAAATGCCTGTGACCCTGCGCCACAAAAACATAGAGCGACTCGGGGAGCCGCTATACTGAGCCATGTTCAGCATGTCAAGAGCTGAACAGCAAGCCCTTGACCGGGATTGAACCGGTGACCCCTTCCTTACCATGGAAGTGCTCTACCACTGAGCTACAAGGGCAACCGACCGACAAGCGGTCGATTTTGAATCGGAGAGCGGGAGACGGGGGTCGAACCCGCGACCCTCAGCTTGGAAGGCTGATGCTCTACCACTGAGCTACTCCCGCATATAGCCGATTCGTTATGTATCTCAAGAGCAGCTCGCGCTGCAATTGAGAATGGTGGGGGAAGGATTCGAACCTTCGAAGGCTGAGCCGCCAGATTTACAGTCTGGTCCCTTTGACCGCTCGGGTACCCCACCCCTGATCGAAGCACGAAAATGCCTGTGCTCCTAAGCTGGCGGTGGGACTCGAACCCGCAACCTGCTGTTTACAAAACAGCTGCTCTGCCAATTGAGCTACGCCAGCACTTTCGTACTTTCCACCGCCTTCCGGCAGCGGGGCGACAGTGATAATCACGACCGTGAAGTGTGTCAACATCGAAAAGATGCTTTTGTGTCCATTTTTTCGATTCGTGGATCAAATCGAAAAACGGACCCTGGTGTTGGGAAGCCAGGCGCGCACCTCTTCCTGTCTTGCTTCAGGGAGGCGCTGTTCGATGAGGTGGAGTTCATCCAGAAAGCCTAAGCTTTTGAGTTCGGCTGGCATTTTGGAAAATCCCCCTTGGGCAAAGGTCAGGACTTTGAGTTGTTTCATCGCAGAAAGCCGCTCTACAAAGCCCTTGAGCTTCTCTTCGTCTTCGCCGCAATGCCAAAAGCTGAGCCGCTCCAATGAGGGCATAGAGACCAGGGATTCTGGGAAATCTCTCAAAGCGCTCATGGTCAAGAAGATCTCTCGTAAATGAACCAAACCGGAGATCGCATCAGGGAGTTCTTTGAGGTTCACAAAACGCAAACTAAGGGTTTCCAACGTGTTGAGCTGGCCGATCTCTTCGGGAAGTTTGCGAATGGGGTTTCCGTCAAGGCTCAAGACCTTCAGGCTCTTCAAGGAGGCGATCCGCTGAGGAAGCACAGTAATATCGTTGAAATCTAGGACCAGGCGCTCCAAACCCTTCGCTTCGAAGACCTCTTCCGGAACCTCGAATAGGCCTGCGTCTTCAAGATCGAGGGTGAGCTTGGATGCGGTGTCGTCCAGATCGCTGAGGATTTGGAGACGTCTTGAAGATGGCTCTGCCTGGATGATTTCAAGCCCTGCGGCCATCCGCTCCCGAAGTTTGGTGAAATCACAATCCGCGGTCATTGGATCGTCCGGGCGGTCGAGAACGTGATCCACGAAGAGTTCACCGGCGAGCATGTTACTGGTCTTTAGCCCCTGGATGGGCCCGAAAGAAAAGTCAGACTTGGCATCGCCCACGACTTGAAGTGGAGCGCGCGCGATGAGGGCTCTGCACTCTAAGCCGCCACTGGCCAAGATCTTCCCGGAATCGGCGGATCCCGCAGCGATCACGCCTTTGACATCGATTCGGCCCGACGAGGCGAGCCGACTTTGAAAGTAGATTTCCTTGGCTTGGAGGTTGCCGAGAACGACGAGGAGCGTTCCGGCCTGGCTCAGGTCGAGGATAGAGCCCTCAACACTGAGATTGCCCCAGACGATCAGGGGCTTTGCACCTAGCTCTAGGCGCTCGAGCGATGTTTCACCATCGAGTAGCCCAAAAGGCCCCGACCATTCCGAGAGGATGGCTTGAAGCTGGGCGAAATCTGTTGAGACGTTCTTGGCTATTTCTAGCGCTTCCCCCAGGGAGATATCTCGCTCAACCGCGTTTTGGGTCATTTACATTGCCGTTTGATTTCATAGAGCAGGATGGCACTTGCGACGCCGACATTCAAGCTCTCAGTACCGAGCTTCATCGGAATAGATGTTCGGAAGTCGCACTTCTTTTCAACCAACGGTCGAATTCCCTTTTGCTCTGAGCCCATCACAAGCGCGGTTTTCATGCGGAAATCTAGGTCCCATGCGGGAGTTCCATCCATAAACGCGCCGACCGTCCAGAATCCATGCTCTTTGAGTTCATCGAGGCACCGAGCCACATTTGTGACTTGGGCCACGGGCACCCTGAAGGCCAGTCCAGCGGACGCGCGTACTACCACACCGGTGACGCTGGCCGCGCGGTCTTTGGGAACGATCACCGCATCTATACCCAATCCTGCCGCACTTCTTAGGATCGATCCGAAGTTCTGGGGGTCCTGGACCTGGTCGAGCACCAGTACACAGGCGTGTGGGTTTTCAGCGGTTCGCTCTATGACGCGTTCGAGAGGGGCGTAGTTGAAGGGATGCAGTTCGGCCGCGATCCCTTGATGATTACCGTCCACGAGCTCGTCTAGCGACGGTCCTGGGACGTGATCCACCTTCACACCATTGGCTTTTGATAGCTCAGCGATCCGCGCGAGCTCTTTTGCGCCCCATCTCGAAGAGATCAAACGATGAATCCGGTCTGGCACCAACTCCAGAACCTCTTCAACCGGATGTGTTCCGTAGATGATCATAGGCTCGCTCCGATCTCTTCAAGGGCTTGTAGGGGATCGCTCGCGAGGTAAACCGGCCGACCGATCACGATGAACGTGCTTCCGGCCTTCAGGGCTTGCGCCGCACTCATCGTTCGAGTTTGGTCGTCGCCTTTGATCGCTCCACTTCGGATACCTGGCGTCACAAAGACCGAACCGGTCGGCAGAACCCGAGCCAGACGTTCGACCTCTAGAGGGGAACAGACCACGCCATCGGCTCCTGCGTCGGTAGCCATTAAGGCGAGTTTCTCGGCGTAGTCTTCCAGGTTGGTTTGTACGCCAGCGAGGGAGAGTTCCATCGGACTCATGGAAGTTAAGGCCGTCACCGCCACCACCGTGGGTGGCAGCGGAACATCGCGTGTCCGTGCGCCCTGGCATGCTCCACGAACCATGTTCGGCCCGCCCGAGGCATGAACCGTCAGCAGGAAGATCGCAGGGTGTTGTGAGACGCTCGCACAGGCCTTCTCAACCACGCTTGGGATATCGTGGAATTTGAGGTCCAGAAAAACTCGAAGACCGAGCTTGTGGAGGTCGTCCAGAATCCGCGGCCCTGTTTGGGTGAAGAGATGACTTCCGACCTTAACCTTGTCGACGTGCCCCTTAATCTTGGCAGCAAGTTCGAGCGCGCCAGCCTCGGAGTCCAGATCGAGCGCCACGATGGCGTGCTTTTTGAGTAATATCGCCTGGCGCTCATCCATGATTTACCTCGAGAGTGCGTCTTGAACCTGTGCGTGAACGTGCGCCACGACATCGGCGATAGGGATATTCTGGGCCGATTCTTCGCGGCGCCCTTTAACCTCGACGATGCCCTCTTTGACCCCACGGCCACCCACGGTCACTCGAATTGGGATTCCGATCAGATCGGCATCTTTGAACTTGTTGCCTGGCCGCAAATCGCGGTCGTCGAGCAAGACCTCAACACCATGTGCTTTGAGTCCGGCGTAGATCTCGTCTGCAACCTTGACAACCTCTTCGTCTTGGACCTGCAAGGGTTGAACGATCACGTGATACGGCGCCACGGCCATCGGCCAGATGATGCCATTATCATCGTGGTTTTGCTCGATGATAGCGGCCAGCATTCGGGTGATCCCGATCCCGTAGCATCCCATTTCCATAGGACGTTGATTGCCTTCTTCATCCAGAACTGTAGCGTTCATGGCAGCCGAGTATTTGGTGCCAAGATAGAACACGTGGCCCACTTCGATACCTCGATGCGCGTCGAACGTGGACCCGCATCTGCCGCAGAGGTCTCCTCCCCGAGCCTGGCGAAGGTCAACGAACTCGGTCGGAGTATAGTCCCGGCCTACGTTCACGAAGAGGTGGTGGGCGTCTTCCTGGTTTGCGCCGCTGATGCCATCCTTAAGTGTGGAGAGCGCGAAATCAGCGAATACAGGAATCTTTAGCCCCACTGGACCTGCGTAGCCAACAGGCGCTCCGGTAGCCGCTTCGACCTCAAAATCGTGCGCCATGCGCAGCTCAGAGATTTCGCCGAACTTCGACTTTAGGAACGCCTTGACCTTGAGCTCGTTGGCTTCGTGGTCTCCACGAACGAGAATCGCCACGAGTTTCGAGTCCGCGCTATAAATCAGGGTTTTGATGAATTGATGCGGCTTCTTCTTAAGGAATTTAGAGACTTCTTCGATGGTGCGCTGCCCTGGAGTTTGGACCACGACGAGTTCCTTGGACTCGCTGTAATCCACCGTGCCCGCTTCGACGCGAATCTCTGCCTTCTCAACATTCGCCGTATAGCCACAGGACGGACAACTCACGATTTCGTCTTCGCCGGTTTCTGCCAGGACTTGGAATTCGTGTGAGCGTGAGCCCCCGATATTGCCGGTGTCTGCCTCAACCGCGCGGAACTCAAACCCGAGCCGCTCGCAGATTCTGTGGTAGGCCTCGAACATGATTTCATAGCTCTTTAGCGCGCCTTCGGCGTCGAGATCGAAGGAGTATGCGTCCTTCATGATGAACTCTCGTCCCCGCATCAATCCGAATCGCGGACGCACTTCGTCTCGGAACTTCGATTGAATCTGGTAGAGATTGATCGGTAGCTGCTTGTAGCTAGTGACCTCACCGCGCACGAGATCCGTAATGACTTCTTCGTGCGTGGGTCCGAGGCAAAAATCACTGCCTTTGCGGTCTTTGAATCTCAGAAGCTCCGGTCCGTATTGCTCCCAACGGCCCGACTCTTTCCAGAGCTCGGAGGGTTGAACTCCAGGCATCAAGACCTCTTGGGCCCCGGCCCGGTCCATCTCCTGGCGGACGATTTCCTCGATTTTCCTGACGCTTCGCCAGCCCAGGGGCATGAACGTGTAGATACCGCGGGCTATCATTCGCATGTACGCCCCCCGGATCAGGAGTTTATGACTAACGACCTCTGCTTCAGCAGGGTCTTCCTTTCGAGTGGGGATAAACATCTGAGACAAACGCATCGAAGCACCTCTTGTTGGGCCGTCGAGCGGAGTTATCCCAGCACTAAGTGCGTGTCAACGCCCCAAGGCTTGGTCAGCGAGTTCGAACTCGTCTTCAGAAAAGACCTCGATCCCATGCTGGCGCAGGAGTGCGGTGGTCACGCCCTCCCCTTCTTTCAGGGTTCGCGAGAAGGAGCCATCGTAGATCTGGGTGGAGCCGCACGAAGGAGATCGTGCCTTGAGGAGAGCGACTCGAATTCCGAGCTCTTCGCATCTGGCGAGTGCCGCTTGTGCGCCCTTCAGGAAGTACTCCGAGACGTCAGCGTTTCGTGTTCGGACCGCGGCATGACCGAGGACGACGTCCATACCCACGCCTCCAACAATCTCTGCAGGGGGCCTTGGAACGGGCAAGCCACCGGCACACTCTGGGCAGAAAGGCACAACTCGCTCCGCCTCAAGCCATCTGAGCAACACGGGGTGGGCGCTCTCGTTTGCAGCGCCGTCGTATCGGACCTTTTGCCCGATCAAGCAGGCGCTGACGAGGATTTTACTGGCGGCTTTCATCGGTTCATGAACTCTTCGAGAGCACGGCGAAGGCGTTGTGCGTCTTCCGGCTTCTCCTTGATCAAGTTCTTCTTCTCGCCTGGGTCTTCGGCCAGATTGTAGAGCTCCTCCGAGCCAGCTGAGAGGACTGAGATCATCTTCCAATCACCGAGCATGACTGCCTTGTGGTGTTCTTTCCAGCTTGTGTACGGAAGGAGTTCCGAGAAGATGGGCCGATCGGCGACCTCTTGGCCGAGCATGAGCGGAACGAGGCTCATTCCATCGTAATCTGAGGGCGCATCCTCACCGAGGAGATCGAGCAATGTGGGGCCCACGTCCAGGATAGACACTGGCGTCTTGATCATGCGGTGGTGCCAACCGGGAACTCTCACGATGAGTGGAACTCGGATCACTTCGTTGTAGAGCGTTTGTCCGTGAAAGTAGAACCCGTGTTCATTGAAAGCCTCGCCGTGGTCTGAGACCAGCACCGTAACAGTCTCATCCCAGAGGTCTTGCTCCTTAAATTTGTCTATGATTTTGCCGATGTAGGCATCGGTGTACGCGATCTCCGAGT
The DNA here is from genome assembly GCF_007993755.1 of Microvenator marinus. Taxonomy (GTDB): domain Bacteria; phylum Myxococcota_A; class Bradymonadia; order Bradymonadales; family Bradymonadaceae; genus Allomicrovenator; species Allomicrovenator marinus. The sequence continues at coordinate 4,533,056 of NZ_CP042467.1, read as the reverse complement.
TGTAGGCGTTGACTCGAGGATCCCCCTCTTTGCCGAAATCGTATTCTTTGTGATGAATCCAGCGGGCATGGGGCTCGAAAAGATGAACGACGAGCGTAAAGGGCGCGGCATCCCCGGACTTCTGCGTTTCAGCCAGCTTTTCGATCAGAGGCTCAGTGCGCGCCCAGATTCTCGGAGCGGCGATATCGTCATTTGAGGGGGCGATATCGAGCCAGCCGTCGTTGTTCCAGTTTTGAAAGCCCTGGTTGAGTCCGCGCTTCTCCTGAAAGTAGTGATGCGAGGTCTCGGCGTAATTCTGATGGCCTGATTCCGAGAGCACTTCGGCAAAGCTCGTGTTGTCAGGGTGAACTCTTGGGTAATTGTACTGGGCGCCGAGAAAGTTCATGCGGCTCGCGTATTTTCCGTAGAAGACAGCTGGGATGCTCCTCGGGGTGTGGGGCGACGTAGCGTAGGCGGAGAGGAAGGTGCTCGACTCGCGAGCAAGTTCGTCGATGCGCGGCGATGTATCACGCTCGTAACCGGCATATCCAAGGTGGTCGACTCTCAAGGTATCGACGAGGAGAATCAGAAGATTCTTAGGCGGATCGGGAATGTTTTCCTCAGCGCGTTTAAGCTCGGCCAGCGCTGTTTCGAAAGCTCGAGCGACCGCCTTTCTGGATGGGTGGTCATTACCCTGTGGAAGCTCAGAATCGGCCCCGGAGCAGCTTTCATCGATCCCGTTGCCTGGGGTGTCTCGAGCTCCTGGATAGATCTCGGCGTTGGTGTCATCACAGTCGCCTCCTCCGAAACGACCCGGAATCCCGTCACCGTCTGCATCCGAGAACGTCTGCAGAACACGAGCAAGGTCCGAGGTTAATGCCCCATGACGATTTGTGGCTTCTCGAAGCGTCTGGGTGGAACTTGCCCAATCGCCAGCCAGGTAAAATGAAGGCAACACGAGGAGGACAAACGCTAGAGGAAGTCCATACACCCATGCAATCCTGCGAATCTCCATGCGCCACATCGCGACGAAGACCAGAACCAATCCGGGACCAGCGACCAATGCCATCAAGAGGGTGGCGTGGCCCCAAACGTTGAGCCCTTTTGCCCAGAAGTAGGCTAGCGCCGTGGCGGCGGCAGACAAGACGGCGATCAAACCAAAAACAGGTCTGAGTGGTTTTTCCTTCTTTTCAAACAAGGGGAGAATTTTGGCGCAGGCCCACAGCACGAGGGCTCCACATAGGACGGCAGCTCCCCAGACAACAACCAGGAGGCCGGTTGCCTGTAACGACTTCGACTCAATGCCCGCGATGAGGAAGGTATGAGCTGCCCAGACGAGCGCACCGAGCAAACCAGACACCAGTGGTAACACTACCAATGTTGACGCCGTCAGTGCCTGAAGGCGCGAGGTCTCAAAGCTCGATTCCATGCGGGTGGTAATCGAATTTTTGAACGAGGGAGCGAGGGTGTGGAAAACCAGATGGACCAGCGCTGGCCAGACAAGTCCGGCGCCCACGGCGCCTACGGCAGCGATGGCGCCAAGCCCCAGGGCTTGGAACATGACTCGCTGAAACGCAGCGGTCACAAGGAAGTGGGTGGCTGCCACCAGAGCCGCCACGATCAGCGCTTGGATCGGCAGTGCAACAAGCGTTGCGCTGGCTACTTTCTTCCTAAATTCTAGTGCTTCAGCGTCAGTTCGATTCTCTTGAGCGACTTGAAACCATCCGGACCAGCTCGAACCGAGAATTCCGAGGACGGAACCTCCGAGGAGCAAGGGCAGACCCAAGATACCGAAAGCGACTAATACGAATCGCATGCCGGAATCGTCTGATGCTTGTTCGAGGGCTACCGACGCAGCGTCGAAGCTCCAGAACGTGAGAATCAGTGCGATTAAAGCAGCTGCGCGAATACCGTCAAAGAACGTCTTAGCCACGTCGATTCAACTCCATCTAAATCGGCGAGTACCCTTACCCAACTATTTTCCGGGCTGCAACGATTAGTGATTGCGTAGAAAAGCGAGATCCAAGAAACAAAAAAGAACCTCACGTTTGTGAGGTTCTTTTTAGGTCCACCGAAGGACTTGGCGTAGCCATGGAATATGCACCTGACTAACGGCCTGGGGGGAACGCATGATTGGCCGTCCCTCGATGGACTTTCAGTGTGTATTATGGGGAGTTAAGTGTCAACACACTTTTTATCAAAAAATTACACCAGAACTGTTTTTCCTAAAAACGGTCATTTAATCAACAGCTTAAGACCCACTACTTTTTTCACAATTTTCTTCATCGCGTTACCCAAGTGCAATACTGGCTCGTAGAGTTTGAGAAAGCTCAACATTCCCGGAGGTCCAAGTTGAAATACCCACTTTTGATTCTAGCTCTTTTGTTCACGAGCGCGCCAACCAGTGCGCAAGACGAAGCCAAATGCTCTGGCATTCGGTTTGAATGGCTCACCCTTGAGCTTGAGACTCGATCCATCGATTCCGAGATTCAAGAAATCGGAAGTGGAGTTGACGGCATCTTGTTTCAATTTTGGGATGTGGTGATAACGGACCTGATAAATGTGAGGAAGTTAAGACCTTTCACGTGGATTCCGGCTCGTATGAATACACGTACGAAGAGGCAAGGCCTTGGCCAGACGGTCAAGCTCTCGATGAATTTTCGGTGGAGATAGACCGTGACGCAGAACGCGTCACGGTCCGTTATCGTATCGACGACAAGGAAGTGGTCGAAACCTACAAGATCACAGGGTCTAACCTAGAGCCTTGATCTTCTGCGTGATGGCTGGAACTGCCTCGAACGCATCAGCGACCAAACCGTAGTCTGCGACCTGGAAGATCGGTGCTTCTGCATTGGTGTTGATCGCAACGATACACTTGGAACCTTTCATTCCAGCAAGGTGCTGAATGGCGCCCGAGATTGCGACAGCGAAGTAGAGGTTAGGCGCGACGACCTTACCCGTTTGTCCGATCTGCCAGTCGTTTGGCGCGTATCCGCTGTCCACGGCCGCGCGTGAGGCACCAACGGCACCGTTGAGCGAGTCCGCGAGCTCCATGATCATGCCGAAGTTTTCTCCGGACTTCAGACCACGTCCACCAGCCACAACTACGGCTGCATCCGTCAATTCCGGACGGTCACTCTTGACCTGATCGAAATTCACGAATTGCGCCGAATCCGATGCGCCTACGCCGGTAGATACGGCTTCGGTTGCGCACGGGCTAGCCCCTTCGATCGGGTCGAATTCTGTGGTTCGAACGGTCACGGCCTTAACAGGTGTGGTGACTTCCACAGTGGTGAGGACGTTTCCGGCCCAGAGTGGGCGCTTGAACTTGATTCCGCCGTCATCCCAGATCGCGATGGCGTCGGAGACCATACCGGCATTGAACTTCGCAGCGACGCGCGGCACGAGGTCTTTGCCGAATGTGCTCGCGGCACCACAAATGATTCCCACACCTTGATCTTGGGCGACCTTAACGATTGCCGGGGTGTAGTTTTCGGCGAGGTAGTTCGCGAACACAGCTGAGTCTTCGAAGAAGACCTTATCGGCGCCGCCGGCTGCGGCTTCAGCCACGATACCGGACACATTTTGGCCGAGGACGAGAACGTATACCTGGCCACCCGTAAGCTTCGCTGCTTCGCGGGCAAAGGTAATGGTGGAGAGAGTAACTTTTCTCAACTTGCCGCCCATATGTTCGGCAAGGACAAGTACGTTAGACATATTGACTCCTAAATAACTTTCGCTTCGTTTCTGAGAACCTGGATGAGTTCATCCACGGACTCGACAATTCGTCCTGCTTGACGCTCTTCTGGCGCCTCGTACTTGAGGACATTGACGCGAGGTGTCACGTCGACCCCGAGGGCGTCGGGAGTCAGGGTGTCGAGTTGCTTTCTCTTAGCCTTCATGATGCCTGGCAAGCTCGCGTAGCGCGGCTCATTGAGGCGAAGGTCAGCTGTCACAACTGCCGGAAGTTTAACGCGAACGGTGGTGGTACCGCCGTCGGTTTCACGTCCAACAGTGGCCCAACCGTCAGCGACGTCGAGGCTGAAGGCGAACGTGGCCTGTGGCAGGTCGAGGTAAGATGCAAGGAGCTGTCCGGCCTGATTTCGGTCGGAGTCCACAGCCTGTTTGCCCATGATGATGATATCAGGGTTTTCCTTGCGCACGACTTCCGCGAGTACTCGAGCGACAGCGTCGCTATCGAGTACAGCATCGGTTTCCACAAGGATTCCGCGGTCAGCACCCATCGCGAGCGCGGTGCGGATCTCTTTGGTCGCGTCTTGCGGTCCTACAGAAACCACGACAACTTCAGCGTCGTGCTTTTCTTTGAGTTTGATCGCCTCTTCGACGCCGTACTCATCGAACGAGTTCATCTTGTACTCGACGCCATCGGTCACAATGCCCGAGCCGTCTGGTTTGATCTTGACCTTCATGTCTGGGTCGGTGACCCGTTTGACAGTGGTGAGGATTTTCACAACTTCCTCCTACAGGAAAGGCGCTATCGCGCACGTAAGCCTTCAATAAACAGATCCGCCACCTGGCGGGTCTTCTCTTCTACTTGATGATTTTTCGAAAACGTGAGGGTTAGCAGCACTTCATCGAGCGCACCGAAGAGTGCGCGCCCAAAAAGTCTAGGGTCGATATCTTTGCGGATAACACCCTGCTCTTGCCCCACTTCAACAATACGTTCGAGGATCCTCAGATAATCCAAGAATCTCGGATTTTTGTATTCCTTCATGAACTTGGCACTCTGGCGAAGTTCCACGGTGATAAATTCGGCCAAATCGGGTTCTTCGAGGGCGAGCTTGAAGTGCATATCCACGACTTGCCGAAGCTTTTCGAAGACGTCGCCGGGTGAATCGGCCAGCTCGGTCTCGAGTCTTTCGATGACCCACTCCATGCGATCTTCGAAAAGCGAAATGAGGAGATCGTCCTTATTTTTGAAATAAAGATAAATCGTTCCGTCTGCGACACCGGCTTCCGAAGCGATTTCGGAAACTTTGGTGTTGTAGAATCCCTTTCGAGCGAAAGCTTTGAGCGCACCTTCGAGAATTCTCTGGCGCTTATCGTTCTGGGATTTTTGGACTTTTTCGACCTGTGCCATGTGGACTCGCCTGTCGACTGGGCCATCTACTGAATCACGGTTCAGTTTCTACGCCGTGACTTCGAGATGTGTCAAGGCGATTGCTCAACGCAACGTCCAACCTTGAGAAGCAGCGGAAGAATAGCGAGCATTTATGCACCCCTGGACCCTTCCTTCAGAGTTGTCGGACTCTTGGAGAAGGTTCTTTCCGAGGAGGATATCAAAGGTTAATTGGAGTCTAGAGCGATTGTTGTTCACGGCTTGAACGATGATTTCACCACCGACGGCATGGAAAACCTTGTCGTCTAGCTCGTTTGGCACATCATCTTGGTTTGAGTCGTAGGCGACCTGGACACAGGCCTTACCTTCGTTGAAATCACAATCGAAGCTATCGAGGGAGATTCGCGAGGCGCCTTCAGGGACGTTGGAAACGTCGATGATCTGAAGGGTTTTTTCGCCGTCAGCGGTGGCATTTGCCATCATATCGAGGAGTTGTTCGGTGGCCTGATTCTCAACAAAATTGAGGATCACTCTTCGCTCAGAGTTTCGGTACGGAACTTCGCCAAGCTCAATAAACATGCGACGATTGTCCACAAGCCCCCTCGCCTCTGCGGGTCGGTGCTCCCACACAAGAGGGGCGTCATCGGTCATGAGATCGCCCGCCACGAAGATCGGGGCATCCTCGGCGAGGCAGATCTCTTGTGGGGTAGGAGGGGCGTCATCGCTGCCGCAAGCGGTCAATAGGAAGGAGGTAGCGATCCAAAACTTCAAACATTTCATAACGACATCCTATTGCAATTCATGTGGCAGCGGTTTGTCGAGGCGGATGTTGTCGATCAGGCGCACGCCGCCTACATGTGCCGCCACGCACATAACCGCACCTACTTCACCGATGGAGGCGCTTGGCTCGAGCGTAATCGGATCCACACAATCTACGTAGTCGATTCGCGAGGCGTCTCTCAAGCCCTCTTGAAGCGTGTCTCGCGTCAGCGCAACGAGTACCGACCCGTTAGACTCTCCGGCGGCGAAGGCCGACCAAGCGCGCTTTAGCGAACGAGAGAGCGCCAGTGCTTCGATACGAGCTTCGGGACTAAGATTGTAATTTCGCGAAGACATCGCGAGGCCGTCGGACTCACGTGCTGTTGGCGCGGCTACAATCTCAATTGGCATGAGCAACTCGCGTGTCATGCGCGCGATCACGGCGGCTTGCTGGTAATCCTTTTGCCCGAAGACGGCGACCTGCGGCTGAACCGCGTTGAAGAGTTTTGTGACCACGGTGGTCACTCCGCGAAAGTGCCCTGGCCGACTCGCGCCGCAGAGATAGTCGGTTAGACCGAGTACCTCAACAAAAGTACTGCTCTCGAGACCTTCGGGATACATCTCGTCGGGAGTCGGCACAAAAAGAAGGTCCACGCCTACGGATTGGCACGCCTCGGTATCCTTCTCTAGCTGCCTCGGGTAGCGGTCGAAGTCTTCGTTGGGACCAAACTGAGTTGGATTTACGAAGATACTGACCACCACATGATCGGCCAATTCCTTAGCCGCGGTCATCAGCGAGAGATGGCCGGAATGCAGCGCCCCCATGGTCGGAACAAAGGCTACGCGCCCCATATCTTTTCGCGCTTCTCTGAGCTCTGCAATCGTTCTGGCGATCTTCATAGGCTAGAAAGAGTGTTCATCGGCCGGATACGAGTTTGCCTCGACCTCGTCCTTGTAGGCTTTGAGCGCATTTACACAGACGCTTTCGAGCTCGGCAAAATGCTTGAGGAAACGAGGTTTAAAGCTCGTGTTCAATCCCAGCAGATCGTAGATAACCAGAACTTGCCCGCTTGTTTTGGCGCCGGCGCCGATTCCGATGGTTGGAATACTAAGCGACTCTGTCACTCGCTGGGCCAAGTCAGCCGGCACCATCTCGAGGACCACCATGAAAGCGCCAGCGGCCTGTAGGGCCAACGCGTCTTGGAGGAGCTGCTCGGCCGCGTCTTCCTCGCGCGCTTGCACGTGGAAGCCCCCAAAGGCGTGTACGGATTGGGGAGTTAGGCCGAGGTGGCCGACCACGGGGATCCCAGCATCAACCATCCTCTTGACCATAGGTGCGACCCGCTCGCCGCCTTCGACCTTCACGGCCTGGGCACCACCTTCTTTCATGAGCCGGCCGGCGTTCATGAGACCGACCTCATCGCTCGCTTGGTAGGACATGAAGGGCATATCCGCGATGATGAGCGCACTTGAGTTTCCGCGAGCCACCGCACGCGTGTGGTAGATGATATCATCGACCTCTACCGGCAACGTGGTGTCATGACCCTGGATCACATTTCCGAGGCTATCGCCGATCAGAATCGTGTCGATTTCCGCCATTTCGACGAGTCTTGCGAAGGTAAAATCGTAACAGGTAACCATGGAGATCGCGCGTCCGGACGCGTAGATCTTTTGGATATCTCTGGTGGTCTTTCGGGCCATTTCAGCTACTCATTCTTCAATAATGCGGGACGGCATGGTTGCCTCCGACGCGGCGCATGGTAGGGGTGCGAGACCGAACGGTCAATCTTCGAGTCTGGTGTGATCTCTTTGACGACGAGCTCGATGGTGTTAAGGTTGAAGGGTGTTTGAGGTGAAGCCGATGAGAATCGCATACTTGCTAGTTGCAATGGGGTTGGGAGCCTGTGCAGTGGATGACGCCGAAGAGGTGGAATTTGCTCAGGAAAGCCGTACCCTTGAGTCGCGAGTGGGTACATTCCTGGCCGAGTATTCGCAGGGCTCCGATGGAACGGAGATTCACGCGCAATTCATCGTAACGCGCGGAATCAGTGCCGATCAGGCACTCGAGGCCTTGGACGTTTGGCGACCTTATACGGACTTGGAGATCGACGTCTGCGCGCTGAGTAATGCGCAGTCGCCAAGTGGTGAAGAGCGCGTTTCTCTCGAGCTTTTGGACGTCGGGCCGATCACCGTTGAAACGCACGATAGCCTTGCGGTGCTTGAAGCTCGAAGGCTTCCGGACATCTGGGACGGGGTTTCTGGCGTGGTTTATGGCACCGAGCGTGGCTTTGATTCCGAGGTCATCACGGTTCCCTATCAACTCGCTACAACGTACACGGTCAGCGCCCCTGGCGCGGAAATCTCTGGGTTTAGCGTCGAGCTTGAAGCCCCTGAGGTTCCTGAAATCATTGAACATGACTTCGGATCGTGGTCATGGGTTCCGGCAATGGAACCCGCCGATCAGATGTACGTCGAGGTGGAAGGCGTTGATGGGCAGGGTCGCATGGTTTGCCGAGTCGAGGACGACGGAGAGTTCGTCATCCCTATCCAATTGAAAGAAGCTGCCCGCGTCACGCTTCGTCGAATCAACGTCGCCGATCTTAGAATGGACGGGCTCGACAAGAGCGTGGCGATCTTCTCATCGAAGAACACTCGAACCATTTCCTTAAGAACCGAGTAATCGTGGACACGTTGAGGGTTCAGTTCGGCATTATTCTCGCTGGTTGTTTAGTTGCCTCGACCTCATTTGCCGGCCCGTTTGATCTCTACGGCGCTGGGCCGCGTGGGAGTGCCATGGGCGCTCAGTCTGCGAGCTCCGGGGATGCATGGTCGATCTATTACAATGTTGCAGGCCTCGCAGATTCTACGCCTGGCTTTAGTATTGGCGGCTTCGCGACCCACAATAACGCTCAGATCTTGCTCAAGGCGCGCCCCGGCGGGTACGAGATCCCGGATATCGAAGGAGCGCGCTACGGCACACCAAGCGGTGAAGAGCCCAACGCTCGGCGAGATACCGACGATATCGCTCCGATTTACGCGCTTCAGTTTAGCGGCGTGACCTCGCTTGGCATCGAGCGGCTGCGCCTGGGATTCATCGCCCATCTACCCACCACCGAACTCTTGGTCTTGAAGACCCATTTTGCCGATGAGCGCGAGCGCCTATCGAGCAACCAACTTCAGTTTGAACTGATCGATGGCCAATCTAGACGCTTTGCGGCAGAGGCTGGTTTGGCGTATCGGGCCACAGACTGGCTTTCGGTCGGGATTGGAGGCACCTTTCTCACAGGCGCCAACGTTGGGACAGATGTGTTTGTGCGAGACCCCACAGACCAATCGAATACCGATATCAATGCAGACGTGACCACCGAAAATCGCTGGGGATTGCTGGCCGGGGTCCAAGTTGCGCTGCCACTCAATCTTCGTCTTGGTCTGAGTTACCGGGGCCCAGTTTCATTTCGGATCCAGGGCGAGAATGAGATTTTGGTTTCCGGCGCGGCCGGCACCGAGACACAACGAATCGACTGGACGCCAAAATATAGTCCGAGCTCCTTCAATCTCGGTGCCTCATGGGAGATTGGCGCCTTTGAGATTGCTGCGGATGCTCGGTGGATCCGATGGAGTGAGTATCGAGACACACAATCGCAACGGCCAGAGTTTAGCGACGTGTTGAGCAGCAGGCTTGGGCTTGAATACGACACAAGCGATGAGAGCCGTCTGCGGCTGGGATTAGGCTGGGATCCGTCGCCGGTTCCCGATCAGACAGGTCGAACGAACTACGTGGATAACTCCAGATTCTTGGCATCCATCGGCTCATCGCACGACCTCTTGGTCGCGGGGCTTGGGCTTGAGTGGTCGTGGTTTCTTCAATTTCAGTTCTTGATGGAGCGAGAGACCGACAAAGTCGCGTTGGACACGCATCCCGAATGTGCCCCCGGCGTTAGCGAGATTTGTGATGAAGTGCCGGATTCGGCCATCAATCCTCAGACGGGCCTCGCCTATCCGGAAGCACAAGGGCTACAGACCGGTAATCCTGGTTTTCCGGGATACGTGTCTGGAGGCTGGATTGGAGCGTTGGGGATGGAGGTGCGGTTTTGAAGAAGCTTGCCCTTTTGAGCCTTTTTGTGACGGCGTGTTCGGTGGAGCGCGGCGAGTCTGATTGGGAGCCACAGGAGCTCGCGGACCTAGGTGTTGATTCTGAAACCTCGGAGTTCGCTCTCGGAGAGGGTCCCGGCGCGGGAACTATGGACGGCACGTGGCTGCAGGTCCATGAAGGCAGTACTTGCGTTTTGAACGACGAGCAGCTGACACACGCATGGTACCTCGTGCAAATCGAACAAGCGGGACGCTCATTGCGTGAAACACGAACAATTTGCCGCGTCGATTTGAGTCCGGTCCTCGGGCTGCGTGTCTTGATTCCAGAAGCCACACGAGATTCGATCGAGTTCATCGACCTAGACCGCGGATTTGTAAGCGATTTGAGATCTGGGGGCACCTATACCTCGTCCCTTGAGTTGGCCCTCTGGGGTGTCGAGCTCGAAGATCCCCTGTCCGAGGAGCTCCCTGACGATGGTGAAGATCCGAGGGTCGTGGATGCCGATGACGATGGGAATCCCGGCGTCACGTTTGCTATAGACGCGAGTTCGTGTTTGAGATTCGCGGGGCAGCGGCAAGCGATTCGATACTCCGGCACATTTGACGCGCCCAATTCAATCTCGGGCACCAGCGCCAATATCACCGATGTTGAGGCCTACGGGTCCACCGAGGTGCTTTGCGGAATCGCACCACCGATCAACTCAAATGATGCGCATTCAAAGTTTAGAATGGTCCGAATCGATGGACTCGGCGGCGCCCCCAATCTGGACGAGAATGAAGACGGCCAGATTACCTGTGACGAAGCTTCGGTGGCCTTCTTAGAGGTCATCGAGCGGCGCGAGGCGGACCGCGAAAGGTGCAAGAGGGATTAGATTCCCGAGAGACACGCGCTGAGTTCGTCAGTTTGCGCCCAACCACACGATCCGTTGTTGCAGCCACACGAGGTTGTTGGCTCGTCGTAGCAAGCGAACTCAGGGCGGTAGATGCAGATCGATGACACGGACTGGGCTGCGCAGATTTCACCACTGCAGCCGGTCTGCATACAATCGGCGTCCGTCACGCACTCACCTGCTGGAGGGTCGACCGGCTCGGGATCGACTGGCTCCGGCTCGGCACCACAGGTTGGTTCTGTGAAGGTCTCCCACTCTCCTGGTGCAAAGCATGGCGAGGGATAGGTACAGCACGTGCCGTCCACTGGATTCTGAGCATAGGTCTCCACGCCCGAACATCGAACCCAAGGTGCAGGGTTGACCCACTGACAGGAAGGCTCGGGGTTACAGGAACACGTTGCGCAACCGTTATGGTCAAGCTGGTTGCCGTTCTCGCAGTAGATGGCGCAGATATAGTCTCCACAAACATCTTCTTCTGGCTCGTCGCACGCACCACCGAGGCAGTCGAGAGAAACGAACATCTCTCCTCCGCGCCAGAAGTAGTCACGCACGAGCACCAGGTAAGTGCCCGACTCTGAGATCTCCACGTCGAGGCGGCTGTCCAATGTGCCTTCGCTGTCGTCGTTTACGGCGCGGACATTTCCCCAACCCCAATCGGTCTTTGGACCGTAGAGTCCGATCACGCTGTCAAAGCGAGGTGAGACGGCACCGGCGCTGATTGCCACGATATCGCCTTCGTCGAGCTGCATCTCGTAGCCGTAGTAATGGCGTCCGCGGGGAGCATAACGATCGAATACGACCTCGCCCATCGGCACTTCCTGCCTGAAGTCTGTGTAGAACGCCGTGAGGACGTCTGCCTTTTCATCCACTTGATTCGGCATTTCCGGTGCAGGCTTAGTGCCCTCTTCGGTTTCCGCACATCCAACCATTCCAATTACAATAAGTAACCACAACCATTTCATAAATATCCTCCACATGTGGGGCGGACACCTACATCATGGTTTTCGGCGAGTCAAATGCGGTCAAATGACTTCGAGTACATTTTCGGTTGGACGGCCGATCACCGCGCCCTTTGTGGAGATCACGATAGGCCTCTCGATCAATTTCGGCTCTTTGGTCATTGCGTCGATCAATGCCTCTTCGGTGGCCTCAGCGAGGTTTTGTTCCTTAAAGGCATCTTCCTTTGTCCGCGCGAGTTCATGCGCGGTGATGCCTAGGGATTTCAAAACGTCCTTGATGGCGGCCTTTGATGGAGGCTCCTTCATGTAGAGATAGATCTCGGTGTCGATGCCCTTCTCCTCGAGGAGTGCGAGGGCTTGACGGGACTTGGTGCATCGTGGGTTGTGCCAGATTTTTACTTTCATAGCTTCTACTCCTGCTACTAGTGGTTGTGTTGACTAGAGGCTGGGAATGAGGAAATCGGCGTCGCAAGGGGCCGAGCTGACGACCTCCCACACATCTCCCTTTTCTTCAACACGAAGCAGGTAGTGTTCAGCTCCAGACCTGAGCAGAACGTCGTACCCGCCGTCTCTGAGGTTGAGCCGTTCAGTCTGAACTGTGGAGTTGATCTGGGGATGATCTGCGACCCAAAGATTCACGGCAAGTTGCGGGTTGGAGGCGATCTGCGTTGCGTTGGTAGTGGCGTTGGTATCGGCCTTCTGAGTGCCAGCACAGCCACACAACAACAACGAGATCAGGACGAATGCTCTCATTGTACTACCAGGTTAATGACGGGTGGACGCTCGCTAAGGCCGCCAACCAATTCTAGTATTTCGATCGCACGACCCAGTGTGACGTCAGGTCCAATTCCGGCGACGATGAGCGGGCGAAGTGCCGACATCTCCTCGAGTTCTTTTCGAAGTGTCGAGAGATCTTTGGCGCAAAACGTCAGGCCCAAATCCGCGTGGCCAGCGGGACAATTGGTGGAATCAACACCCCCATCAAGCAGCCTGAACCCGATCGTCTTCTCCAGTGGATACACACCGAGCACGAATGCCGCGTCAGGTGGAATCGCAGAGAGCAATACGGGAGAGAAGGCTTCGAAGACTCTAAGGTCTTGACCCTTTCCGAGCACAAAATTGAGCCGAAAGTATCCAATCTCATAGGTAGAAAAGAGGACCTGCATCAGGTCGAGCACACTCGCCTTGGAGTCGACGATAAGGTCCATCTGACCGAGGCTTTGCTCTTCTTTCGTGATCTCGAATAACCAGCGTTTCGCGTGTTTTACGAGGTCTTCTTGCACGTTTAGCGAGTCGCCTTGAAGCTCGAGTCCACCAAAGGGAGTAATGACCCGCGCCCTTGTGACGATCAGCGGGAAGGCAGGGGTCCGTGCGTGGTCTCTCCAGGCGGTGCCACGATTCTGCGGCAATGCGCCACTTTTCGCCATAGATTGCAGTGCCGAGATGTACTCGGCTGAGGGTTCCCACACGACCTTTCCAGCACTAATTTTGACCGGATGGCGAGTTGAATTGCGCCAAACGTCTACGAGATAGTCGCCGGAGCCGAGGCGCTCGGCGCTCAAGACAAGTGCGCTTGAGTCCCAATTCTCTACCGATTGAAAGACGTCGTCTTGGGCCAAGAGTGGCCAAGGAAAGAGAAGTAGAAGGACGAGCACTAGGCGAGCCATCGCTTCCTCCTTCGATAGTGTTTGACGTTTCTGAAGGCGCCCTCTTCGTGGGCTCCCCCGAGGTAGAACTCCTGCATATCTTTGTCCTCGAGTAGGTCTTCTGAATTCCCGTCGAGGACAATCTTACCTGTTTCCATGACATAACCGTAGCTCGCTAGCCCTAAGGCGAGCCGAGCATTCTGTTCGACGAGCAAGACGGTGCAACCGTCTTGGTGGATCTCGCGAATCAGGTCCGCCACTTCTTGAACGATTTTCGGCGCGAGTCCGAGGGAGGGCTCATCAAGAAGTAACACCTTCGGCCTAGCCATCAACGCCCGAGCAATGGCGAGCATCTGCTGCTCACCACCGGAGAGATAGCCGGCTTTTTGGTCGCGCCTCTGACCCAGGATGGGGAATCGTTCGTAGAACGTGCTAGCGAGGCCGTCAGCGCGGTTTGAGTAGGCGCCGGCCCGTAGGTTCTCAGCCACCGTGAGGTCAGCGAGTATTCGGCGTCCTTCGAGGACCTGTGAGATTCCGAGGCGAACGATCTCGTCGGCACCTAGTTTGGTGAGATCCTGGCCTTTCCAAGTGATTTGGCCTTTGGTGATAGCACCATCGTGAACATTGAGTAGGCCGCTTAGTGCGCGCAAGAGGGTGGTTTTTCCAGCTCCGTTTGGGCCTAGGAGGGTGACGATTTCGCCTTCAGGAACCTGAAGGCTCGGTCCTTTTAGCACCTTAACAACTTGGTGGTAGACCACCTCAAGTCCGCTGACCACAAGCATGTTTTACTCGGCGGTGTACTTCTCGGGAGCCTCGTACGCGTCTACAACCTCCCAGGACTTCTCTTCCATCTTTGGCTTGAGCAGTCGGGTCTTGGTCGAGACGATGTAAGGGACCTTTGTGAGGTTCATCGGCTCGATAAGACCTTGTGCGTTGAAGGCATCCATCGAGTTAAGCTGGCTCACGACGCCTTCACGGGTCAGATCTTTTGCCTCGATGGCTTTCTTGATGGCTTCGAGGCCCTGAAGGCCTTGGATATAGGAAAGCAGAATGTAGGAATCTGGGCCTGATTTCTCTTTGCCGTACTTTTCATAGGCCTCGAGGAAAGGCTTCATTCCGGGAAGGTCCTCGCCCCAATACGGCAGGCCCGAGAGCAGGTAGAAGTTCGCGAAGACCGCGCCTGGAATCACTTCGGGCTCAAAGAAACGGTCCGTCCAACTTGGGGTCGAACCGTAGAAGACTGGGGCGTATTGGAGCTGCGCAGCGGTCCCGAGGATTGGCCCGGTTGCCGATGGCAAGACCGTCAAGAGGACGTGTGTGGCGCCGGCATCTTTGAGCGCGCTTACGACAGCGGCGAAGTCCTTTTGGCCAGGCGCGATGGTTTGTTTGGACACGACCTCGACCCCGTGGGCTTCGGCTGCTGCTTCCCAGCCATGGATTCCGTCTTGGCCGTAATCATCTTGTTGGTAGACGATTCCCGCTTTGACTTTATCGGCACCGCCCGCCATTCGCACGGCATGATCCATGCCGCGCATAGCCTCAAAAATATAGGCGGGCCCGGCTGGCGGGGTGAGCTTGTTCTCGGCCATTTTTGAGGAGAGCGAGGCGGGCTGAGCGATCATGGTGTCACGCTCAAGGCTCTTGAGGAGCGGAAGCGTGTTTGGGGTACCAAAGCTCGTGGTGATGTAGAGGACGTCTTCTTTGATCTCGTTGTACGCCTGCACCGACTTTTGAGGGTTGTAGCCGTGGTCGCGCTCGACGAGCTCAATGGTCCAACCTTCAGGGAGAAGTCCGGAGCCTCCGGCATTGACTTGCTCAGCCAGGATGCGCTTTCCGAGTGCGTAGGGTTTTCCGATTGCGGCCGCTGGTCCGCTTTCGTCGTTGAGGGCGCCGAGTTTGATTACCTTCTTCTCGAGATCCACACCTTTGTCCGTTTTGATCTCGGGTGCCTCAACCTTTGGAGCCTCAGTGTTTGCGGCTTCCTCGGCCTTCTTTTCGCATCCAACAAGTAGCCCGCACGAAACGAGCAAAACCATCAGTCGACTCATCATGTCCTCCAGAGCAGTTCGCAGTAGTTTTTAATCTTCAACGCGTTGATAACCCAAAACTTTCGACTTGTATACGAGCGCCCAAGAAACAAAAAAACCGGTCAAAAGACCGGTTTTTTTCTATGCGCAGGGGCGGGCTCGAACCGCCGACACCGGCCTTTTCAGGGCCGTGCTCTACCTACTGAGCTACCTGCGCAACCCCACGAGGGATGGGCGTTATAAATACGGAAGATGGCCCTGTCAACAAAGATTCAAACGAAGGGTCAATTTTTGGGGCAACGCTGATTATTGCTTGCTCAGAAGCTCTGCCAAAGCGGCCTGGAACTCGAGTTCGTGTTGGTCCGTAACCTCTTGAAAATACGAGTTGACCGTGCCGTAAATGGCGACGAGAAGGAGGTTTCGGGCGTCCGAAGAATGCAACGCACGCTGTACAAGTGGATGATTCACATTGACCTCGGCACTTACCGACTGCAGCGCAATCAACTCCAGTTGAACCAGAGGTTGCACATTGTCCTTGAGACGACAAAAAATCTTGGTTTGGCTGGGCGAGAGGGCCTTGAGGCCTTGATTGAGCCAGTCTTCAAGAGGTTGCGTATAGTCCAGAGTGCTCTTGGCCGCTCTTGACGGAGGCCGAATGATGGCGCCCTGCGTACACGCTTGCTTCAAGAACTTCTTTGTGTCCACATTGGTGGATTCCAACCAGGGCGCAACCCAAGTTTCATACTTCTGAGTGGCTGTCGCCTTGAGGTAGCCTTGAAGAACCTGACGCACGGTGGTTAGCCCCCCTTCGGTCTCAACGATAGGCAGAGAGATAACCTGATTCGCAACGACATCTGTGCATCGGACCACAAAGCCAGAGGTTTCTTCCATCAACATGACGTGCCGCGCCGCGTACTGCATGAGCGCTTTGAGAATCAGATTTCGCCGCTCACCTGTGGCTACACCACTTAGAACCTGCCGAACGAGCTGATGGTAGAAGATGCCAACTTGGTCAAAGAGCCACCCTTCGAGTTCGCGAACCGAACCGACAATACTCAAGTCGTCGACCTTCACCACGCCACTCACGCCAGCGTTCCGCGCAAGCTGGGGCAAGTGGTGGACTTCGCGCTCCTTCATCAGCATGACTTGCACATCGCCCTGCCCTTCGAGCTGAATGCCGAGGGTCGCATCGAGGGCAGCATTTTGAATTCGGTGCACAAGAGCGAGGTCAGGCGAGAGCTCAGCGGCAAGGAAATCCACCTCTTTGGTGGTGACGTTGAGGGGTCTGACGAGCTCCAATTCATGCAACGCGCGGGCAGCCACAGGATGAAGTTTGAGAGTGAGTGGCTCTTTCGGTTTGAGCTCTCCGATTTTCGCCTCTCTAGGCGCGTTTACCGGGTCGGTATCCAAAGCGACCAAATCCGAGGGCCACCCATCCATCATCACAACCGGAGCCTCTTCCATGATGGTCTTCATAGAAACAAGCCCCTGATTCGTTGGGAAGAGCCTCAGCTCCAGAAGCCATTGCGGCGCACCGCCTCCGGACTTCATGAGCTCCGTGAGGTAGTGCACGAGATGCCGATGCGCATGCCTCCGCATCTCAGGGTCTTGATGATTCTCATACCAATCTTCGCAGATCTTGCGCGCCATCATATCGTGGTCTTCTGGCGGGAAGTAGCTCTCTATCAGCAAAGTGCTGTCAGAGAACTCTCGAATGCCAAATGCCCAATCCCTGACCTGAGCCCCCTTATGTTCCACCAGTACGTCACGCGCATCGACTCGCACGTATGCGGTGTATCCAATCATCTGGATCAGGGCGATCTCTTCGAACTCGTGGAGTTCGAGTACATGAGACGAATCGATGCCTTCGAGATCGGGTTCAATCGCGGTGTTGACTCCGTAAATCGCGCCGAAGCGATTCAGGTTCTTTGCAAGATCGTTCAACGAGCGCAACTCCCCTTTTAGGGTCCGAAAGAGAGGTTTCTCGACGAGATCGTGTCGAAGTACATTGGACACCACTCTAAAGCCCAGAATCCCCTTTTCATCCACTTCGGTGATGATCCGCCCCTGCATCACGCTCTGGAGCAGCGTTCGGGCCTGGTCAGACTCAAAATCCTCAATGGTATTAACGGTCTTGAGCAGGACCCGTTCCAAAGATTGTTCAACCCCCAAGATGACCTGATTGACGAAGTCTTCGGGATCCGTCTGGGTTGCCCGCTTTCCAAAGATTTGCGTCGCACTGAGAGAGGATGAAACGGGGATCGGGACGTGGATGACCACGTGTGCGCCGGCGAGATTCGAATGAACCAGACCGGAGTAGATACGCCTGTTAGCAACCACGATCTCTACGCCAATCCCGGACTCCGTACGCGGCTTTTGGTTCGGGAAGAATGCCTCGAGTCGGATTTCAAAATCCTGAGGCATGGCTTCGACGAACTCGACGAATCCTGCGAGGCTCGGGTGCTTTGCCGTGATGGGCGGAAGAGTTTCTGGTGCAGCGAGCCATGGCTGCGCAGGGGCTTGCCATTCTGCTTTGGAGAAGAGTTTGAGCTCATCTGCAGTGAACTGCGGGAAGACCAGATGATACGAGGGGAAGAGCTGTCTGAACGTGGCGAGGTCCTGAGAGGCGACGAGGATGAGCGGTGCCCCGATGGCTTCGGCCATCCGCTGCGCATGAAGCCCTTGTTCGTCAGTAATCTCGGGCGAGCTGACCACAACGCTTTTATGGTCGCGCAGAACGTTACGAATCTCTTTGAGGTCGAGCTCGTTTCCTTTCAGATCATACGCCGCAAGTTTGCTTTCTTTTCGAACTCCGGTGATGAGTTGCTCAAAATAAGGCTGCAGACGAAACCACATCTCTCCGAGGGCCTCGTCCTGAACGATCGAGGAGTGGTCAGCAGACTTCCTAAGTCGTTCAAACGAAAGCGCACCACCCATACGCTGGCCGTTGTGGTCATAGGGCATGGACTGGACCCAAACGCCATGAGTCACGAGGCGGAAATGTGCACTCTGATTGGAGTTCGGAATACCGATAGTTCCGTAGAGATCTCCCTCATCCACTTTCAGGGTCTTGGTGAATCCAAAGAGCGTTGGATGTCGGATCGAGGCGGTCCCGAAGATGGGGTCATTATTGTAGATGATGGGGATCGGCGCCATGATGCAGCGCTCCATCAGGACACTTTCTTCCTTCTGGGCACCTGCTGAGTTCAACTTGTAACGGTCGATACCCTTGATGCTGATAAACGTTCCGTCGAGCGGTTTGTCAGGCATGCCCATTTGCACGTGTTTACCCTGGTCCAAAATCTCGACACGGTGCGTGGTTTCGAGCGTTCCAGCGCCACTCTCAATGACAATCTCCTTAGGATTCGCGCCGATAATGGCGTTTATACCGAGGGCCAGCTGTCGGACGTCAGCGACGTCGACATCGGACTTCGCGGCGAAGAGGAATTCGAAGAGGTCTTCTAGCTCTTCGCGTTTAAAGCCACCACCGATATAGGAGAGTGTGACATCTCGTTGAGACGCACTGATGTCCACATAAACCGCTCCGTTGGCGACAGCAGCCTGGACAAGCTCGAGTATGTAGAAGTTCGGGTCCGCCAGTGCGAACTTACGCATCTTCTGCATGGCCTCAGAACGCGCCACGGTAAAGCGCCGAACTTCTTTAAACTGGCCGGGTTGCCGGCTGCGCGCAATGACGTCGTCGATACTGCTCATGAGGCCCTCTTCATGATTTCTTCTAGGATAGCCGTACTTGGATCGCCTTTTAGTGTAGAGTTGAATGCGTGAATCCCGGCACCACTGTCATCAATCAAGAGCGCCCGCGCTAAGCAAAACACCGCCACATCGGGATGGGTGTTGTAGAGCTTCTTGAGGCGCTGAAAGTGGGGATGCAATTCGTTGACAGCCAATTCCTTCATCACGGCTCCAGCACTTGGCCTCTCCATGAGCGTGGCTAATTTCTCAGCCACAACGAAGAATGGCGAATGCTCGGTTGTCGGCCGGAAGAGTTCGATGCGTTTGAACCTAAGCCCTGCTGTTTGAGTGAGCGAGAGCACATCGTCGAGCATTTTGCGTGCGATCAGGTCGGCCTCAACAACTTCGATGGAAACAAACACACTTTCGGGCAACTTGATGGACTTTGTCATCGCTTCGTTGCGCGGCCAGAAGTACTGGACAACCCTACCGACAAGGCTTTCTTTGTACGCGAGCACCATCACTCGTGGCGCGATGGTTTGGATAACGCGCAGGGGGTTTTGCGCGTGGTGGAGCTGTGATGCCCCTAGAATGACCTCGTCTTTCCCAACATTCTCCACAAACGACGTCAAATCCGGCGAGATGAGTACACGCCCCTTAGACTCGTACATCTCGAGGAGATCCATCGGTGTGACTCCCTTTCCTCCGTGGGTCCTAAAAATGCGCGCGTTGAGTAGGTTAAAGCTCTCGATATCCGGTGCCAGGGAAAGCTGCTCCATCAAAGAGCAATATTCGAGCATATGATCGAGGTTCCAAGTAGGCTCTTTGACTAGCTCAACCACGTCCTTGACCAGCTCGGCAAACATATCCAGCCGCGCTCGCTGAAGAATGCTCATCGCCGACTCATAATAGACGTCTTTGACGATGGTATCGCGCGAAAGCGTGTGCTCGAGATAGCGCGACTTCATCTTCACGGAAATATGAGCAAAATGTGGCTCAATTCGGGTTGGTAAGAGACCTGCTGGCGACTCCGCGTAGGCGAGCGTGAGGCCCCGGTTATAGAACGAATATCTTGGGGCGTCTGAGAAGGCTAAAACGGCTTCGGTGCCTTCGGTCGCGTAGTGAAACGAGCGCCCTGGCAAGCCCCAGGCTTCGGTGATTTCAACCGGTTGTTTCACCGTTTTGGAGCTTCGATCTTCAAACCAAATCTCGGTCTCTGCGTGGACACACCATTTTTTCAATGAGTCAAAGGAGCGCTTGACAACCTCTTGATAGCGGTTCTGGTCACCCTCTAGAAAAATCGTAATCTGGGTGCCTTCGACCGGTACGTTGAGCGTGGACTTGTGGATATTGAGCTCGTGGTCGAAAAGGACTTCCCAGTACTCTCCACCGCGCCCAGTGTGGACGAGCACGGCCTTCGGCTTCAACGCGAAGACTGAAACAAAGCCAATTCCGAACTTGCCGATCTTGGTAAAATCTTTGTCCTTGGTAGACGCAAACAACCTCGTAAATTGGTTGTCGATGATCGCCTCATCCATGCCCTCGCCGAAATCATCGACATGGATTTCGATGACGCCGGGCTTGCCAGGCGCGCCTTCAAAACTGGTCCAAACTTCGATCCGCGAAGTACCCGCATCAATGCTGTTTTGGCAGAGTTCACGCAGGGCATCAAAAGGGTCCGCGAACTGCGTGACAAGGTTGGCCACAACGGCATCGGCTTGCGCTCTAAGCTGGTCCATTTTCTCTCCTAAACGCCGTAAACGATATTCATAGCCCCACGTTCTTGAAGAAACTTCCTCAAGTCGTTTAGTGCCACTCGTTCGACCACAAATTTTCGATCTTTAAAGACCTGATACCCCAGCGACTCGCGCATTTTTGCATAGGCCTGACCGGTGGTTTCTTGTTTCGCCGCGAGCACATCCGCGAGCGGGTCGTTGTTTTTGTACTCAAGCACATCAATGGCGGCCATATCTTGCGAGAACGTAGCCAGAAAGGGATTCGCGGCTGACTCCCAGCCCGAAGGAGTCTGGGTTTGAGGCGTGAATACTGGGCCAACCACGCCCTTGATAACCCGCTCCACTACAAGGCCGGCCATAGACGCGAGCTTGATGAAGGTGAACTCCGAATCCAATGACGTGAACTGGTAGATGAGCGCTTGGAAGTCCCTGGTGTGGTTTGCCATATCACCGGGGTCGACCGTGGCGATGGTCTCGACGGAGTCCCGCCTTTGAGCCACATCGATGGCGTATCTGACGAAAACACCAGAGGCATCGAGTTTATCCAAGACAACGTGAAAGTGGGCGGTCGAAGTTTGAGGGTCCACACGTCTTAGCTTCACGTGCATTTCGCCGAGCGGTACGAGCTGCGAGTTTTGGATCGCGTTGTAATAATCATAACGCTTCAACTGCCGCACGTGCGGGCCGTCCCGGTGGCCTTCAGCCCTTTTTGCGAGTTCCGCACGAGAGGAAAACTGCTTGAGTTGATTGGCGGCGAGTCGCACATCGGTTTGAGCGCGGGTCCACTCTTTGTAGGTCGGAAGACCCGTTCGGACGTCAACCTCAAGTCCATCGTAAACCCCTTGATGTACCTTGGGCGACAAGACCTGCAGGTGCGAGATCATGGCCCTTACGTCCGGGAAATGAGCGTTTAGGCGTGCACCGCGCAACGAACGTACCAGCAAGTCGATATGGGCCTCTTCCTCCGCCCCTCTCAGCACCACACTTGGAACCTTGGTTCCATGTATCAGTTCGGATTCATCGACCATCGACCTTCTGCGTTTCTGGGAATTCCAACATGACCTCCTCTTCGGAAACGCCGAGTGCGTCGATCTTCTGGGCGAGCACGCCCGCAAGGGCATCTTCCACGTCAAGGTCGTCTAGGGACTCGTTGTAGAGATTGTTCTTGGTCAAGACGCGCTCGGTCTCCGAGTCGAAGAGCTCAAGATCGTTGACCATCGAATCCACGTTATCGCGGAAGTACTCTTGGGTATCGGCCACAAAGCGCGTGGTATAATTGAGGGACTCCGTCATTGCGTCGAGCGAATGTTTGAGCTCAAGCATGACATTTGCGGCATCCGCAGCGGCCCCGATCGCCTGAATTTGCCCTGCAATCAGGTCCAATTTCTCGCTCGCCGCGGTCACGTAACGCGTGATGTCGGATTGAAGGTGCGAGATGGTCTCAGCGAGGAGCCGCGTGCTGTGTTTGAGCTTCTCGAGTCTCTCTTCGGCCGTAGAATAGAGTTTGAGTTTGGTGGTGTGTTCGGCGAGCAGGCGCCTTGTTCGGTCGAGCTGAGAAGTGAGCTGCCGCTCGGCCGCGCTTGAAGGCTCAGCCATCGCGAGTTCATGCTCGATGGCAATCTTCAGGTCGCGCAAATTGGCCACGTGTTCCGCGGCCATTTCCTCATTCTTGGCGGACTCGATGATCTTTCGATTCAGCCTATCTATCTCGTCGTAAAGATCGACGAGGGCTCCCTCAAGGCGGTCAGCAAAATCAGCCGCCTGACGAAGGCGCATGGAACTCAGCTCGTACTGACGGCGCAGTAATTCCTCAACAGATTGACGTGTCTGCTTTGGACTCTTGACCCATGGAAGCCATGCGAACATCTCGGCGAGTTTTGAAGCCTCACCAGCCCTGCTCTTTTGCAGCTCGGTAGATAGTTCGCGCAGCCGCTTCATCTCGATCGCGAGAGAGCTTTGGAGATCGTCGTTCTGGGCGCGCAGATGCGCGAGGTGATCGATCTGCTGATCCTGCTTGGAACGTTCGAACTGGATCGTATCTTCTACTGCTCGAAGGGAGATTCCTCCGCCAACGTAATTGACGTCTTTGTCGAGCAAATCAAACATCCGTAACCTCTTCGCGCAGTCTCACGGGCGTGGTGTTTTCATGCCTCTTGCCTTCAATACCGTCGTAGAAGGCGCGCATTTGATCCATCAGCTCCCTTGGATGCTCCGTGGGTTGAAGCACGGGTCCAAAACCACCACGTTTATTTTTATAGTCTAAGAACCCGAGGAGTAACGGAACATTAGCCTCTTTTGCGATGTAGAAAAACCCGCTTTTCCAGAATTCTTTCTTGGAGCGGGTCCCCTCAACAGCTACCGCAAGCACCACGTCGCCTTTTTGTTCTTGAATCCAGTTCGCCACGCTTTTGGTGGCGTTATTGCTGGACCTACGATCAATCGGCACACCTCGAAGCGCCTTCATGAACGGCCCAAAAGGCCCTTCAAAAAGCGTGTGTTTACCTAGCCAGTGAATCTTGACGCCGAGCACCCACGCGACCGCGAGTGTGTAGGGCAGATCCCAATTCGACGTGTGAGGCGCGGCCACCACGATATACTTGCCTTCGGGAACCTCCCCGACGGCCTCCCAACCAGCAGCCTTTAGATATAGCGCTCCAATGGTCTTTAAAAGCCCCATCCGAGTCCTCCTCGTTTGCGCGGACAATTCGTGCACATCAGGCCCCATGCTTATCATGAACGATTTTGAGTTGTCGATGCGTGATGAGCGCCCAAGCGAAGCGCAAATTCCTCACGGGCGAGCCAAAAGACGTAAATTTTTCGTCACATTGCAGAGGGTCGTGCCTCAAAGCCCGAGGAAATGCGTCAACTTTTCGTTTGGCACACTTGATGCTCTTTGAATGCTTGAAATCGCAAAGGATGGAGCATGATGCCTCGTGAAGACAAACTCGTATTGAACTTTAGTGAAGTCGGAATTTCTGACATCGGACTCGTCGGCGGAAAAAATGCGTCGCTAGGTGAGATGTTGCACTCCCTGACCGCGCTTGGTGTGCGCGTGCCCGACGGCTTTGCGGTCACTGCCACAGCCTACCGAAATTTCATCGCCGAGAACGACCTCTGGCCGCAGATTTCGGCCGATCTCGACGCCCTAGAGGAAGGTGGAGATCTTCAAAAAATTGGCGCCAATATTCGTAACTTAATCAACGCCGCAACTCTGCCTGAAGCGTTGGTAGCAGCCATCAAAACGGCCTACACAGCGATGGGTTCTGGCTCTGACGCCTCGGTCGCTGTTCGATCGAGTGCGACGGCCGAGGACCTCCCCGACGCAAGCTTTGCGGGCCAACAAGAGACCTACTTGAACGTGGTCGGCATCGAGGAGCTTCTCGAGGCGGTCCGCGCGTGTTTTGCATCGCTCTTCACCGACCGCGCGATTACCTACCGAGTTCATAATGGGTTCGACCATGAGAGTGTGGCTCTCTCGGTGGCGGTGCAGCGCATGATTCGTTCGGACAAGGGCTCTTCGGGCGTGGCGTTCACGTTGGACTCGGAGACGGGCTTTCCAGGCATCGTGCTCATCAACGGCGCATTTGGACTCGGCGAATACGTGGTCAAAGGGGTCGTCAATCCGGACGAATGGAGGGTGTTCAAACCGTTGTTGGGAAAGCCTGGGGCCCGACCGATTCTGGACAAACGCCTTGGCGATAAAGCCCGAAAACTCGTCTATGGCCCGACGGGCACGCTCGACCTTGAAACCAGCGAAGCCGAGCGCCGGCGCTGGAGTCTTAGCGATGAGCACGTTTTGGAGCTCGCCAAGTGGTGCACGATCATCGAAGAACATTACGGCAAGCCCATGGATATCGAATGGGCGACAGACGGCTTGAGCAACGAGCTCTGGATACTGCAGGCACGGCCTGAAACCGTGCACGGGCACTCCAAGGGTCATGTGCCCGCAACTTATGCGCTGAGCGGCACCGGTGATGTGTTAGTAGAGGGCGTGGCAGTTGGCTCCAAGATCGCGACGGGAAAAGCCTTTGTGTTGGAGTCCATGGACGAGGCGGACCGATTCGAGGACGGTGGCATTCTGGTGGCCAAAATTACCGACCCAGATTGGATGCCGATCATGAAGCGGGCTGCGGGCATTGTAACGGACTACGGCGGGCGTACGTCTCATGCGGCTATCGTGAGCCGAGAGCTCGATATCGCCGCGGTAGTTGGGACCATTGATGGTACTCGCCGAATTCAGGACGGAGCCACGATTACCATTTCCAGTGCACAGGGGCACTCCGGCACGGTATATGCCGGAGAAGTGCCATTCACCCGCACGGAGCTCGATCTCACGGACCTCAAAGAGCCTCCGACTCGAATCATGCTAAACGTGGCAGACCCGGACGCGGCGCTGAGCTTCTGGCAACTCCCTACGCGGGGAATCGGACTTGCGCGACTTGAGTTCGTGATCGAGCACCAAATCCAAGTTCATCCAATGGCGCTGCTGAACTACCCAAACCTCAAAGACGAAGAAGCTGTCGCCAAAATTGACGCCATTACGGCGGGCTGGGAGTCTAAGACCGAATACTTCATCGAAAAGCTTGCCACCGCCGTGGCTAAGATTGCGGCCGCTCAATACCCAGAGCCGGTGGTTGTGAGGACCAGTGATTTCAAGACCAATGAGTATGCCGATCTAGTCGGCGGCCGGCAGTTTGAGCCTCACGAAGAAAACCCCATGATCGGCTTTCGTGGAGCGTCACGATATTACTCGGAAACGTACCGGCCGGGATTTGGTCTCGAATGTGAGGCGCTGAGACGGGTCCGCGACGAGTTTGGGTTTGAAAACGTCATCGTCATGATTCCTTTTTGCCGCACGCTCCAGGAGGCCGACAGCGTGCTCGAAACCATGCGCGAGTTCGGACTTGAGCGGGGGAAGAACGGGTTGAAGGTTTATGTGATGGCAGAGATTCCCTCAAATATCATCCTGGCCGACGAGTTTTCAAAGCGATTCGATGGTTTTTCGATCGGCTCGAATGACCTCACCCAGCTCATTCTCGGCATCGACCGAGACAACGGCGCTCTGGCCGAGATTTTTGACGAGCGTAATGATGCGGTCAAACGGGCGATTACTGACCTTATCCGCGTTGCCCATTCGAACGGAGTCAGCGTCGGTATTTGTGGCCAAGCGCCAAGCGACCATCCGGAGTTCGCAGAGTTTCTGGTTGGGCTTGGGATCGATTCAATCTCTCTCAACCCAGACAGTGTGGTGGGCGTAACTCGCCGCCTCACTCAAGACAAACAACACAAGGAGAACACATGAATGATTTTAACGGAAAGGTAGCCTTCATTACGGGCGGCTCGAAAGGCATCGGCGCGGCCACCGCTCGCCGTTTTGCCAAGTTTGGCGCGCGTATCGCGATTGTTGACGTAGACCAAGAGGCTGGAAGCGCTGTAGCCAAAGAGATCGTCGGGAACGGCGGTGAGGCATACTTCTTCAAGGCCGATGTAAGCAACGAGACGGAGCTGAAGGCAGCCGTAGACGGCTGTGTGGAGCGTTTTGGCCGCCTCGATTTCGCGTTCAATAACGCAGGCTGGGAAGGCGCGATGGGCGCACTGCATCTGACGGAGACCCAAGACGTAGACAAGCTCTTCTCGATCAATATTCGAGGCGTCTACCTGGGAATGAAATTCCAAGTGGAGCAAATGCTCAAACAGGGTGGTGGTGTGATCGTCAACAACAGCTCCATCGCCGGCCTAAAGGGCCTTCCAGGCTCGTCGATCTACGTAGCGTCAAAACACGCTGTGATTGGATTGACCAAGTCTGCTGCACTCGACTACGCAACAAGCAAGATACGAGTGAATGCGGTTTGCCCTGGCGTGGTGGATACGGAAATGGTGCGTCGTGCGGCCCACAACGACCCGGCAACTCTGGAGGCGTTTGCTCAAATGAACCCCATCAAACGCATGGGCACTCCTGACGAAATCGCGACCGTGGTGACCTGGCTATGTTCGGACGAGGCGAGCTTTATAACGGGCGCGACAATCGAGGCAGACGGTGGCATCATGGCGGGGTAACCCGTTTATGAGCCTTAGATGGTTGAGAAAACTGAAGTTCAAATCTCTGATGCCGCGCTTAAATCGGTTGCGATTCACAGCGCGTTGGCAGGCCTTTGTCCGCTTATTCCTGTTCCGTTTGTCGACGATTTGATCATCGAGCGAATTCACAGGCGTCTGAACCGTGAACTCTTTGAGTTGAATGGCCTGACCTTGTCCGATGGAAATACCAAAACGCTCGCTGAGTCTCCCTCCAAGCTCATGTCAGCGGCCCTGAAGAAAATTGTTTTCTGGCCCATAAAAAAACTTATCACGAAGGTTGTGTACTTTCTCGCAATCAAGAGCTGTGCGGACGTGGCAGCTTCCATTTTCCACGAGGGCTGGCTTTTGGCACGTGCACTCGAGGCAGGCTACGTGCCGCAAGAACTTCTTCAGCGCGGAGATCCTCCTACAATCAAGAGGCTTCGCGCCGTGATTATTCGGGCGCGCGAAGCAGTAGATATGAGCCCCACGCAAGCTG
Organism: Microvenator marinus; assembly: GCF_007993755.1. Classification (GTDB taxonomy): domain Bacteria; phylum Myxococcota_A; class Bradymonadia; order Bradymonadales; family Bradymonadaceae; genus Allomicrovenator; species Allomicrovenator marinus. The sequence goes on along the minus strand of NZ_CP042467.1, from coordinate 4,505,639 downwards.
TGATGCGAAGTGCGTTTGGTGTTGGTCGCGAGGTTTTTGGCGAGGTTCTTTCAGCACTACGAAAGACTCTTTTGACCTCCAAATCCGAAGGGGAACGGCTGAGTGCTGCGAAGGAAGATGTTGGCGGCATCACGGATCGAATCGTTGACGAAGTTCGCCGCCACTGGTCTCATGGCGCGGCACTCGATGAGGCGCTGCGTGCCTCAATTCAACTCGGCGAATCGATTTTTGACCCGAAATCACGCTAAACTTTGGAGGACATCCGGTTATGAGTGGGCACAAAGTAGAGATACTCCAAGGGGGTATTTCAAAGCTTCAAGATGGCACGGAATCGGGCATTTTTAAGTCGAAAGCAGTTGGACCCGTTGAGCTCAAGATGGATGGACTTGTCGGGGATAGGCAAGCTGACCTGAAACATCATGGTGGTCTTGAAAAGGCGCTCCATCACTACGCGTTCGACCATTACAAGACGTGGCGTACCGAATATCTTCAGCTCGAAGAATTCCTCAAGGTTCCGGGTGCGTTCGGGGAAAATATCAGCACCTTAGGGCTCACCGAAGAAGACGTCTGTGTGGGCGACACATTTAGCCTTGGTAGTGCGGTCATTCAGGTGTCCCAAGGAAGGCAGCCATGCTGGAAATTAGGGGTCCGATTTGGCATGAAACGTATGCCTCTCTTGGTACAACGGACAGGGCGCCTCGGATGGTATTACCGCGTAGTAGAGACCGGGGAGGTAGAGACAGGGCAAAGCCTGGAATTGGTGGATCGCCCGCATCCTGAGTGGCCCGTCAGCCGCCTGATCGACCTGCTCTATGTCAACACTAAGGATTTTGACGGCTTGGAGTTGATGGCAGAGCTCGAACTCCTCACCGAATCGTGGAGAGAAACAGCAAGAAAACGACTCAAGAAACGCGAAGTTGAATCATGGACGAGTCGGCTCACAAACTCCCTGGAAACATCGTATAGCGAGGCCATCTATCGGGTTGAGTGCCCACTTCCTTTTGATCTTAGGGTTGGCGTTGCTCACGCGGGGTTTGCGGATTGGCTGGACGCCCAGCGAGTGGAATCTTGGGCAATCGTCACGGCGTGCAATCCCTATTCTGAACCTCTTTCAGATGCGGAAAATGCGCAACGAATGAAACACCTCGACGAGTCACTTCGCAGGGAGTTTCCCGATGAAAGTATTTTTCAGGCGCTGGGATTAGCCTCTGATGGGTCTTGGGAAGAGGTCAGTTTCCTGGTCCTTGGTATCAGCGAGGAACGCGCAAAAATGCTCGGGAAGGAATTTGAGCAGAATGCCGTTGTTTATGGCGAGTCGGATGCCATTGCGCGTCTGATCTGGTGTTTTTGAGCTAATCAATATTTTGGAAGAATCATGAAGAACGTACTATTTCTGAGCGCCCTTCTCGGGCTTAGTGTTGCCTGCGCAAGCACTCCGGAGCCAACCGAAACCGCACCGATTGAGCAGCAAACTTCGGCGGAAAAGCCTGAGAGCACAACGCCTGCCAAGGGCCTCGACGCGCGCCTGAGCACTTATGAATACCCTTATGCCGTCAAGTGGTTTAAGGCCGAACACGAAGGCCAGGAACTCGAAATCGCGTATATGGACGAGTCGCCTCAGACCACCCCGAAAGGCGTAGTTCTCCTGCTCCACGGCAAGAACTTTTCAGGGGCGTACTGGGAAAAAACGATGGCTCATCTGCTCGATGAGGGCTGGCGAGTCATTGCGCCAGACCAGGTTGGGTTCGGAAAGTCGACCAAGCCAACAACCATCACGTATTCCTTCGAGCTGATGGCGAGCATCACGAAGTCTTTGCTCGATGAACTCGGTGTTAAATCAACGAGCGTCATGGGCCATTCGATGGGTGGTATGCTGGCCACTCGTTTTGCACTCAGCTATCCGGAAACAACGCAGAAGCTCATCATGGTCAATCCGATTGGACTTGAAGATTGGCATCAAAGAGGTGTTCCGATGATTCCGCTTGAGGACTGGGAGACCAACGAGGCCAAGAGGTCGCCTGAATCTATCAAAACCTATATGTCGAATGCGTATTTCGACGGGAGTTGGAAGCCCGAATACGACTCACTTCTGGACATTCAGGCGGGCTGGGCTACGGGCCCCGACCGAGAACTTATGGGCAAGATCGGCGCATTGACGTCCGTGATGGTCTTCACTCAACCTGTGGTGCATGACTTTCCGAAGGTCGAGTCGCCCACGCTTTTGATCATCGGGCAACGCGACAAGACCGCAATTGGCAAGGCTCTAGCTCCGCCCGAAGTTGCGGAGAAACTCGGGAACTACCCCGAACTGGGCCGTGCCGCAGCGGCCGCCATTCCCAAGTCTAAGCTGGTCGAGATTGAGGGTGTTGGTCACGTTCCGCAGCTCGAAGCCTGGGATGTCTACATCGGGGCCGTCGACGAATTCTTGCTGGCTAACTAAGACATCTACCGACTCGGAGTATGAGCTGAGGCAGCGTTGTGAACGTAGACTAATTCCCCTCCTGCGTGGCCCGTCACATAGGCCTGATACGCGCCCGCAACGCTCGCTACCCACAGAATCGCTATGAGGGGAATCGCGGCGCCTGTGCTCGCAGCGAGCAAGGTTCCCACGCTGATGACGGCGATACCCCCGGCGACCCACGCAAATCTCTCAGCGGCATGCTCGTGGGCCTCAAGGGCGTCGTGGTTCACGACTTCCTCCACGATCTCTTCGTCCTCCTCGCCGGTTTGCATGGCGGCAAAAGTCGAAACCCCCATGATTCCCGCGAGAATTGCCACCAACCAAAGCGGGGCGCGGGACTTCTTCTCGCGCCACCATAGAAAACCCGCAATCGGAATCAAGAGCGGAAGAAGTAGAGCGAGGGCGACAGGAATGTGGACGATAGCTGGATGCAATGGCATGGTGAACTCCTTAGTGGTGGCGTCGGAAATGACGCGTTCAAGACTCAAACTAGTGCGTAATCTCGAAACGGAAATACGACCGATGACGGATGAACCTAAAGCGTTGAAACGAAGGGTGATTTACGAACACCCGTCAAATGACGGACTCCTAGTTTTGGGGCTGCCGGCTGCGGTTTTAGGGCTCGTAGCAGTCCTTGTCGGTATTGATCTCATCACTGAGTTCGATCACGTTTCTGGCCTACATTTTGCGGTTGAACTTACACTCATCGTTCTAGCAACTAGCGTAGGGGGCTGGCTTTGGTTTCTGCTCGTCAAAAGGATCAAATCCATGCGTCAGGCATACCAAGATGCGATCGAAGAAAGTGGAAAGTGGGAGGAGCGGGCCAATACTTGGAGAAAGGAAAACGAGGAACTACTCTCGGGGCTTTCGGACGCGATAGATTTGCAGCTCAAGGCTTGGGATTTGACGCCGGCCGAGACCGACGTGGGACTACTTCTACTGAAAGGCTTGAGCCTCAAAGAGATCGCCCAGATTCGAGACGTCAGCGAACGAACCGTTCGCGACCAAGCTGGCGCCATCTATCGCAAATCAGGACTCGCCAATCGCAATGAATTTGCGGCGTTCTTTTTGGAAGACTTGTTGACCTCTAGAACCTGAGCTCGATCTTCGGCGGAGGGATCCGGCAAGCTGCGCGCGTGTTCTGCGGCTTCGTGAACCGTCAGGAAGAGTCCGGTTTCGCCGAGCGCATCGAGCAAATGAGCGCGCTCCATCACATCGACGACAGGGCGTTTCGCGTTGGCGATCATAAGCTTCACGCCCCGATCTCTGTACGCGACGAGGAGCTCGGATAGTGCGTGGACCGCGGAGCTGTCGAGTTGATTCATTGAGCTCGCGTCAATGATCACGGCTTTCAGACCGCCCGGAACATCGCGTTCGAGCTCGGCCAGCTTTTCTTTTAGGAAGCTCACATTTCCGAAGTAAAACTGAGCGTCCATCCGCACCATGAGCACGTTTGGAACCGGTTCAGCCTCGGAGTGATTGTTAACGTTCCTGTAGGCCTGCGTGCCAGGAATCTGACCCAAGACCGCAAAGTGTGGACGAGTTGTCTTGACCACGAACCAGAGCAATGAGGCCCCAACTCCAACCAGGATACCTTCTTCGATCCCTAGTGATAGTGTGGCGAAGAAGGTGATGGTAAGGAGCGCGAGGTCACTTCGTTTGACGGCCCAGAGGTGTTTGACTTCTTTGACGTCCACGAGGCCAAACACCGCGACCATGATGATACCTGCCAACACGGCTTTTGGAAGGTAGTAGAAGAGAGGCGTGAGAAACATCAGGGCGAGCGCAACAACGCCGGCGGTGATGAGCGCGGCAAGGCCGGTCTTGGCGCCTGCGGAGGCATTGACAGCGGTTCGGGAGAAACCACCGGTCACAGGGTACGCCTGGAAGAACGCACCACCGATGTTTGCGGCGCCGAGCCCGATCAACTCCTGGTTTGCGTCGATTTCGTACTTGTTTCGGTTGGCGAAGGACTTAGCCACCGAAATCGACTCCATGAAGCCGACGAGTGAGATGGTGAGGGCGATAGGAAAGAGAGCTTTCATCGCATCGAAGTCGAGCACGGGAAGGCCTGGTGCGGGGAAACCAGCAGGCACATCACCCACGATGGCCACGCCCATCTGGTTGAGACCTCCGAAAAACACGGCCAGCGTGCCGAGCAGCACCACGGCCAGCGCACTTGGGAACGCGGGCTTTACCTTCTTAAAGAACATCAAAACCGCGATGGTAAGCGCGCCAATCCCCAGCGTAATCGGCTGGATTTCGCTGAGCCTTGTCAAGGCGTCACCAAGGACCACGTGGACTTTGCCGCTTGCGAGCTTCACCCCAAGCAAGTGCTTGAGTTGGGACAATCCAATGATGATAGCGGCGGCCGAGGTAAAACCACTGATCACCGGGTGAGAGAGGAAGTTGACAAGAAAGCCTAATCTCGCAATGCCCATCACCAACTGCATCACGCCGACCATGAGCGCGAGCAAAATCGAGTACGCGATGAAGAGTTCGGTGCCCGAGCCAGCGATGGCTCCCACACCCGTCGCAACGAGGAGGGACACCATAGCTACGGGCCCGACCGCCAGCTGCCGCGAAGTCCCAAGCAGTGCGTAAATTGCGATGGGAACGATGGAAGCGTAGAGGCCGTGGATAGGTGGAAGGCCAGCCAACATGGCGTAAGCCATACCTTGTGGGATGAGCATGACGGCTGTTGTTAGACCTGCAGTCACGTCCCCACGAAGGTTCCTGCGATCGTAGTTCACCAACCATTCCATGAACGGCAGGTATTTTTTTGCGAGTGAATTCATCTGATTTCCTGTGCAGCGGGAGCTGGACTCCGAATTTACGCTTCCGATCCCAAAGCATCAGACGTGCCAAGACCCTCATCACAAGGCCACACCTAGCCTTTCGCCGTTTCCACTCGCCGAAGAAAGCCAAGTCGTTGAAACCATGTTGCAACGTTTCACAAAGGTTGAACGGCGTACTCGACGCCTAAACTGAGACAGGCCTAAAGTCCTCTTGGCCATATTCTATGGGGCGGTCAGGGCGTTCCACGTACAACATTGTAGAGAGCGGCACGGCTTGTGCTCTAGGTGCATCAGGAGAACTCGACCTCTTTTCGGAGAAACACCATGTCACTGGCACTTACTCAATTCCTCAAGCTCGGCGACCTCACAAAGGACGCCACCCTCGCCTGCATCGACGGACGACACAAAGACTGTGTGGTTGGCGCCCCGGGTGGAAACATGGGGGAATTCATCATGCTTATTACCGCACTAGAACGGGCCACAACGCGGCTCTTGCGACGAGCTGAGATTCAACGGATTTTTTCAGACTACGTGAGCCATTTCGGCAGGTTTTACATGCATACAGATCACCACGCTCTGGCATGGATTGCTGGCGAGCTCGACCGCGATGCGTTGAGTACGGAAGAAATCATTGGCTTTAAGGAAAAGGAGCGAGCGCTCGCGTTGGACCTTCTCACCACGCCCAATGGTGTGGGCTGTGGCCACATCAAAGGTATGCTGCTCTCACCTAGCCGCTATGACGTTCGCCGAAAACTCGTTGAAGACGCGCTCGCGGCTTATTTCGAGACGCTTTGGGAGCATCAAGACGCCGCTGACCTAGAATTCGAGTCCTTAGCCGGCGATCACCAAGAAACAGAAGTCATCATTTTTGAGGCTGACGACGAAGAAACCCTCCATGACGAGACCCAGATTCCGATGGTCTGCAAACACGAAACCGTGTCCAGATTTGTTTTGCACGATGCGGCAAGGCGCTACCTCTTGGTCAAAGCCAAGGACTTCATAGCGAACCACCAAGAGTTAACGCCTGAAGAAGACCGGCGATTCAGAGATGAGGTGAACCGTCTAGTCCCGCTCCAGCTTGAAGCAACTCGAAACGCTCTTTTCCCCGACCTTCCGACTCGGGTCGTTCGAATCGGTTAGCTCTGCCCTTCTTTTTCTCGGCATGGTAGGACTCATTGTCCGACGCCGAAAGTGATTTGTGACTGCTCATGTCATCTCAACATACCTAAGAGAGGATGACCGAATCCTCGGGACCCCTGTAGAAATTCCGCAGGGGTTTTCGTTTCAAGAGCTTCGAATTCAAGCTCTCGAGGACGGTTGGGTTGAGCACGAGAACACGTTCAAGAGTGGGGCTGCACCGATCTGGGCGCTGAAGGCCGGAGTTGAACTCTTAAACACTGGCCTCGACCTGGTGCTCATCTCGGGACGAGACCACCTGCGGCACTGGCCTGCAGCGGAGCTTCAATCAAAGATGAAGGTCTTCGATGACACCACGCTGGTGGATGCTTATACCGAATTGACTCGACGTTTTCTGGAGCTTCGAGGCATCGAGATTTCTGAGCTGGCCGGTCTTTCGAGAGCGCTCGAGTCCAACTATCGCAAGAGCGCCGAGAGACGAAGAATCGTGGTTGAGCCGCGCCACGAGATGGCGAGCGAGCTTTTCAGGATGGTGGATTGCGCAAACCCTCGGATTGACTTTGAAGCTCAGATCTTGCTCGCTCGTGAAGAAGTCGCAAGAGAGCTTGAAATCAAGGGTGTAGCTGTGAAAGCAGTTGAATGCATCGAAGTCCCTGACGGCCCAGAAAACGTCGACGCACTGGCCTCTTATGACCATCTAGCCGAGATCTTTTCAAGACTTTCACTCGGTTCCTACCAAGACTTGGTTTTGGAGGCGTATACGTGCTTTCCGTGTGTGCCACTGGCGTTGATTGAGCTGCTCAGTGCCTCGTCGAGTCCCGACGAATGGCTCAGATTCATCCAGACCCACGAGCTGACTCAGTCGGGAGGAATGAATTTCGCCCGCGCACCGTGGAATAACCCGGCACTTCGAGGCCTCGTTCTCGTGGCTAATGCCCTTCAAAACTCCTCCGAGGAGAAATTTGGACTCGTCCATGGAAACGGCGGACTTGGAGGCCGACAAGGGCTTGCGATCTTGTGTTGGCCATAGTTCGATTCTATGAGAAACCGTGCATCGCGGACCTAAGAGACTTGCCGGAGGTGGTTTTGATTACCAATGAAGAAGTTCTAAAGATTGCCCAACTCGCTCATCTGAGCTTTGAAGCCGATGAGCTAGAAGGCTTGCGAAACGACCTCAATTCGATTCTCGAATACGTGGAGGCCCTCAATGAAGTGGACACAGAGGGCGTTGAAGCGACTTCACATCCCGTCTCGACCACGATGCGTCTGAGAGAGGATGTGGCCGAGTCTCGGCTAACCAGCAACGAGGTCTTGAGCAACGCTCCAGCGAAGGCCGAAGGTCAGTTTCAGGTGCCAAAGGTGGTGGCATCATGAGTCAAGAGACACACACGATTCGACAACTTTTGGATGCCTACAAAGCGGGCACCAAATCTGCCGATATTGCCGCGCAGTATCTGGACGCAATTAAGGAGGACACGCACGGTGCCTTCATCAGCGTCGTGGACTCGGACGAGTTGCTCGCGCAGGCGAGAGGCATCGATGAGGCGCGAGCGCGCGGTGAGGACACAGGCGTACTCGGTGGCGTGCCAATCGCGATCAAGGACAATATCTGCGTCAAGGGCGGCCCCGTAAGCGCCGGCTCGAAGATTTTGGACCAGGCCGACGGGCGCTTCATCAGTCCGTACGATGCGACTGTGGTCACCAAACTCAAGGCCGCCGGAGCCTTGATCTTAGGAAAGACCAACCTCGACGAGTTCGCGATGGGTTCTTCGAATGAGAACTCCGCGTTTGGTGCCGTAAAAAACCCGGCTGATCCGGAACGTGTGCCTGGCGGGTCGTCGGGTGGCTCGGCGGCCGCTGTGGCGGCGAACCTGTGTGTGGCGGCATTAGGCTCCGATACAGGTGGCTCGATACGTCAACCGGCTGCTTTTACCGGTACCGTGGGGCTCAAACCAACCTATGGGCGTGTGAGCAGATTTGGCCTCATCGCGTTTGCCTCATCACTCGACCAAATCGGCCCGATGACTCGCACCGTGGAGGACGCCGCCCTCATGCTCAATGTGCTCGCCGGCCCCTGCCCTCACGACATGACTTCAATGGACGTACCTTCCGAAGATTGGACCCAGAGTCTTGGTCGAGGCGTCGAAGGGCTCAAGATTGGCGTTCCCAAAGAGTACTTCGGACCGGGAGTAGAGGGGCTGAGCCCCGAAGTGCGGGCGAGTGTGCAGGAGACTTTGCAACGACTTGAGTCACAAGGGGCTCAGATTCAAGAGGTCTCACTTCCGCATACCAAGTACGCGGTGGCCACCTACTATCTCCTGGCCACAGCTGAAGCGTCCAGCAACCTCGCCCGATTTGATGGAGTGCGCTACGGCCACCGCGCCGAGGCTCGAGAGCTCCAAGAACTCTACACGAAGTCTCGAAGCGAGGGGTTTGGTCCAGAGGTCAAACGCCGAATCATGCTCGGCACCTACGTGCTCTCTGCAGGCTTCTACGATGCGTACTACAAGAAAGCTCAATCGGTTCGCACCTTGATCACGCGGGACTTTGAGAATGCCTTCAAGGCTGTAGACGTGATTTTGGGCCCAACAACGCCCAACGTAGCGTTTCGACTCGGTGAGAAGACCAACGACCCCTTGCAGATGTACCTTGAGGATATCTTCACGATCTCCTGTAATCTCGCGGGCCTTCCAGGAATTAGTGTCCCTGGACCGACGTCGGGTCTTCCGATCGGAATCCAGATTTTGGCTCCACATTTCCGAGAGGATTTGGTCTTTCAGGCCGCGTCGGTCATCGAAAGTGGAGGTCGCTCATGAGTATTTACGACACATGGGAGCTCGTGGTGGGCTGCGAAGTTCATTGCCAACTCGCCACCCATTCGAAGATTTTTAGCGCCGCTCCCACCACCTTTGGCGCGGCCCCCAATTCGCACGTCAACGAGGTAGACCTTGGACTTCCGGGCGTTTTGCCTGTGCTGAACAAACACGCGGTTGAGTTGGCGGTAAAGGCCGCGCTTGCGCTCAATTGCACTTTGAATATGCGCAGCGTTTTTGCACGGAAGAACTACTTCTACCCGGACCTTCCGAAGGGCTATCAGATCTCTCAGCACGACCTGCCGATTTGCGAGCACGGGCATCTCGAGGTTGACGTTGAGGACCGAGCGGTGCGCGTAGGAATCACACGCATACATATGGAAGAAGATGCAGGGAAGTCCTCGCATATGTCGGGCGCTCCGTTCAGCCTTGTAGACCTGAATCGTGCCGGCGTGCCGCTGATCGAAATCGTGAGTGAGCCCGATTTGCGGCATCCTGACGAGGTCATCGCGTACTTGAAGGAGCTCCGAAGCATTGTGATGTACCTTGGGGTTTGCGACGGAAATATGCAGGAAGGGTCGTTTCGATGTGATGCAAATGTATCCGTGAGACGACGCGGTGAGACCGAGCTTGGTACACGGTGTGAGCTCAAGAATTTGAACTCGTTTAAGTTCATCAAGGATGCCATCAACTACGAGATGCGGCGCCAGATTGAGCTCATCGAATCAGGCCAAAAGGTGGTTCAGCAGACCCGGCTCTACAACCCTGACAAGGGCGTCACGTTCCCGATGCGTGATAAAGAAGAGGCCCACGACTACCGCTATTTTCCAGAGCCGGATCTTCCGCCTTTGGTCCTCGAACAAGCCTGGGTCTCGCGCTTGAAAGAAGAACTTGTGGAGCTGCCCGCGGCGAAGCGCCAGCGCTACCAGGAAGAGCTTGGCCTGAGCGGACAGGACGCAGCTGTATTGGCAGCCGATAAGCCTGTAGCGGACTATTTTGAAGCGGCCTGCGTGGCTCCGAAATGGGCAAAGACCACCGCCAACTGGGTTATCCACGAGATCTTGCGCGAAGCATCCGCCGATACGATCGGTGATTTTGCCCTGACGCCGGCCCACCTCGCCGAGTTGGTCGAGCTTATTGAGACGAAGGTCATCTCTGGAAAGATCGCCAAAGATGTTCTGGGATATGTGCTCGAAAGTGGTGACATGCCGGCCAAGATTGTGGAAACACGTGGGCTAAAACAAGTGACCGATACCGGCGCGATCGCCGCCATCGTGGACCAAATCCTCGCCGACAATCCAGACAAAGTCGAAGAGTTTCGGGCTGGAAAAGAAGCGCTCAAGGGATGGTTTGTGGGCCAGGTCATGAAGGCATCGAAAGGCAAGGCAAACCCACAGGCCGTCAATGAACTCCTCGACCAAAAACTCTCTTAGTTCACAGGACGTTTTATGAGTGAATTCCCGAACGTGTTTGATTCCAACGTGCGCCCCTTGATCTGGGTAGGTGAGCTAGACGGCCACCTTTCTCTGCTTGAGCAGAAGGAGCTGCCGCAAGCCGAGCGTTGGCTCAAGCTTGAGTCCGCGGCCGCGGTGGCTGATGCCATTCGTGAGATGTCAGTGCGCGGCGCGCCTGCGATTGGAATCGCCGCGGCCTATGGCGTTGCACTCGGGTTTAGAGAGGACCCTACCTTGCTCAATGAGGCGGCAAAGGTTGAGGCGCTTTTTGAGCTGCTCGCCAAGACACGGCCCACGGCGGTCAACCTCTTTTGGGCACTCGACCGGATGCGGACGACGCTCGGCACCGTCGAGGGGCAGCCCCACCAAGACGTGGTCGCAAGACTTCTAGCCGAAGCCCACGCCATCAACGATGAGGACCGTGCCAACAACCAAGAGATGGGGCGCCAGGGCGCCGCGCTGCTCAAGGACGGAGTTCGGATCCTCACGCATTGCAACACAGGCGGTTTGGCCACCGGTGGATATGGAACGGCGCTTGGCATTATACGTGCCGCAAAGGCTGTCGGGAAGTTGCAGCATGTCTGGGTGGATGAGACTCGGCCCTACCTGCAAGGCGCAAGACTTACCGCCTGGGAGTGCATCCAAGACGAGATTCCGGCCACCCTGATCACGGACAATATGGCGGGGTTCTACATGCAACAAGGCCTTGTTGATTGTGTGATTGTGGGTACTGATCGAGTCGCCGCCAATGGAGATGTGGCCAACAAGATTGGAACGTACTCTCTGGCTGTACTTTGCAAGTATCACAAGATCCCGTTCTTTGTGGCAGCGCCGCTTTCAACGATCGACCTGAACACACAGGACGGCGCGGGCATCCCGATTGAAGAGCGTTCCTCTAAAGAGGTCACTGAGATTCAGGGCAAAACTATTGCCCCTGAGGGAATGAAGGCAGCACATCCTGCGTTCGACGTCACGCCGGCCGAGCTCGTGACTGCCATCATCACCGAGGTTGGCGTCGCTAGCGCCCCATATTCCGAAACTCTACCATCGCTCTTTGGCCGATAAGATTTAATCGGCACGTATCGCACCATGGAAATCTTTAAAGAATTCACTTTCGAAGCTGCGCATCGGCTCCCAAACCTTCCTCCTGACCACAAATGCTCGCGGCTTCATGGACACTCGTTTCGGTGCCGTATTTACGTGGAAGGACCGTTGGATCCTGTCTTTGGCTGGGTCAGCGATTTTGGCGATATCAAGGCGGTCTTCAAGCCCACATGGGAGCGGCTTGACCATCATTATTTGAATGAGATTCCAGGCTTGGAAAACCCGACGAGTGAGGTGCTTGCGAGGTGGATCTGGCAGGAACTCAAGGCTGAGTTGCCACAGCTCTCACGCGTTGAAGTCTTCGAGACGTGTACCACAGGCGCGATCTACCGCGGCGACTGATTCCCAGTCTATACGGCTTTGGAACTTATTCATGTTCTGTGGCATCTTAGCTCCATCAGAAAACCGAAGGAGCAAACATGTCCGAACGACCGATCGTGGCTGCGAAGAAGCCTGTTTCCCTACACCTAAAGAAGGGTGAAACGTATTACTGGTGCCGTTGCGGGCGCTCTCAAGACCAGCCTTTCTGCGACGGCTCTCACAAAGGAACGGGGATTACGCCTCTTGAGTTCACGGCCGAGTCAGACGGCGAAGCATGGCTGTGTCAGTGTAAGGGAACGTCGGACAAGCCCTTCTGTGATGGCACCCACAACAAACTCAAGGTCGATGTAGGGGACGAGCTTCCAGAAGACGTCGGCCAAAAGGACGACGAAGCACCCAAAGCAGAGCCCACCCCCGAGGAGCCCACGGTCGCACGGATTCACGCTATGGCGAGGGAAGGACTTAAAGGACACCATGGCGAGATGGGTGCCATGGGCGTGCCGCGCAAAGACCTCCCGCACTGGGATGATATCCAGATTCTAACCGCACAGCTCGCCACCAAACCTCTTCAGGATAGCGCTGTGGTCGGAACGAAGCTCATCATCGGTCCAAGGGCGAAGAAGCCGCTTGAGTTAGAGATACCTCTCTTTGTGTCGGATATGAGTTTCGGGGCACTCTCGGAAGAGGCAAAAATCGCGTTATCAAAGGGTGCGGAAATGGCTGGCACCGGGATTTGCTCAGGGGAAGGCGGATCTCTTGACGAAGAGAGGCAGGCGAACTCGAGGTATCTCCTCGAGCTCGGCTCAGCCAAGTTCGGATGGTCGATGGACCTTGTGGAAGAAGTCCAAGCCTTTCATTTCAAGGGCGGACAAGCGGCTAAGACAGGAACCGGCGGACACCTTCCTGGAGCGAAGGTGACCGAGAAAATAGCCAAAACGCGCGGCCTCGAAGTAGGTCAAGACGCCATCTCCCCGGCCACCTTTGAGTCCCCCAGAACGGTCGGAGAATTCAAGCGATTCGCCGATGAAGTACGCGAGCGAAGCGGTGGTATACCAATCGGATTTAAGCTCTCGGCCAATCATATCGAAGACGATATCGACTTCGCCCTAGAGGCAGGCGCAGACTACATTATCCTCGACGGCCGGGGCGGTGGGACGGGCGCCGCACCACTGCTCTTCAGAAATCATATCAGCGTCCCCACTATTCCAGCTCTCGCTCGAGCAAGACATCATTTGGACAAGAAGGCCGGGCGAGAAGTCACGCTCATCATTACGGGCGGCCTGAGGATGCCCGAGGACTTCATCAAGGCGATGGCCATGGGAGCCGACGGGGTTGCGCTCGCGAACTCTGCGATTCAAGCCGTTGGGTGCGTGGGCGCGCGAATGTGTCACACAAATAACTGCCCGGCTGGTATCGCCACGCAAAAGCCCGAGCTTAGAAAAAGGCTCAATCCTGACGCGGGCGCTGAGCGGCTTGCACGCTTTTTCAAGACGTCTACGGCGTTGATGAGCGTGATGGCGCGGGCCTGTGGACACTCGCATCTCAACGAGTTCAACACGAAGGATTTGACCACGTGGAAGAAGGAGATGGCCGAGCTATCCGGCATCAAATATGGCGGGATGGGATTTTGAATCCCTATGGTTGCATTGGTTCTTCGTTGTCCGGCCTTTGCGCCAGATAGTTAGCCACTCGCCAGAGGTGGTAGACACATCGGTCGGCGTCGAGCACGTAGCGCAATTCGTCGTCGAACTCCTCTGCGTCCATGACTTTCCCTTTCGAAACCTTCTGAAGCATCTCAGCGCGCGATTTGGTGCGAATCTGAGCTACTTGGGAGGAGAGGCCCTTTAGGTGAGTGGCAAGAGCGTCCATGTCGTCTGTGCTCGAGGCGGAAACCAAAGCATCTAGGAGTGCCTCGGTGATCTGTTGGCGATGCGAGAATCTTTGAGATTGTTTCCAGAACTTGGCCGACCCTATGACATTGAAGAGTCGGTCCAAATGGTCTTCCGCATGCATCATCGCGATATGGTGAGCCTGTGCCTCATCAGACAAGGGAGAGCGCGCGATTTCCATCAGAAACGCGTCCGCTTCTGCCTTCTCCTGAACGAGCGTTTCGAACACTTCGAGCTGGGACGACTTTCCGTTCAAGTGCTCTAACATTGCTAGAGTTGAGGCCCGTAGCATGCTCTCAAGAGCCTTGTGTACTGCCCCTACGGCTACGGCCGGTACCGTCAACGTAGCCGAAGTGAGTCCACCCACAAACTTCTTCTTCTGACCCGGGATCATCCTCTCCACAAGGCGTGAGAATTGATGGATGAAGGGTGCGAGCAGAATGACACCGAGAAAATTGAACGCGGTATGAAATGCCGAGAGTTGAATGGTCGGATCCTGACCACCAAGAGAGACGGTCGCTTCAAAAACAAACTTCTCAAAGAGAGGCAAGAGTGCAAAGGCCACCACGCCCGTGAAGGCATTAAACATTACATGAGCAAGAGCCGTTCTCTTTGCAGGTACACTCCCCCCAACGGCACCAATCATCGCGGTAATCGTAGTTCCCACATTTTGGCCTATGACAAGAGCGCCTGCGGCCCCCAGCGTAATCGCGCCAGTGCTCAGGGCTGTCAGCGTAGAAGCCAGCGCCGCGCTAGACGACTGCATGACAACGGTCATCATAAGCCCGACAACCACCAGGAGAACCCGGCCGAAGAACGTCTCCGGATGCATCTGGGTCGGGTCGAATAAACCGGTTAACCCGGTCATACCAGACTGCAGAAAGTCGATGCCTACAAAGAGTAGGCCGAAGCCTGTAATCGCTTGCCCGACAAACTTCCACGTCCCCTTGCCCACCAACATTCCGATGGAACCTACTCCAACCACAGGCAGCGCAAAGGCCGAAACCTTGAACTTAAGCCCGATGAGGGACACGAGCCATGAGGTCATGGTCGTGCCGATATTTGCGCCGAAAATGATTCCCACCGCATTGGAGAACGAAATCAAGCCGGCGCTGACCAATCCTACGGTCATCAGGGTCGTTGCACTTGACGATTGAACCAATGCCGTCATCGAGGCGCCCGTGAAGATCCCGAGAAATCGGTTACGCGTCATTTTGTGAAGAATCCGAGCCAGCGAATCACCCGCCGCAAAACGAAGGCCATCTGTCATCAAGGACATTCCCAGTAGGAAAAGTCCAATCCCTCCTAGCACTAGACCTATCGATTCAAAGCTCACGGAATGTGACTCCAGATTCTACTGAAGTACACAAATACCATTATTGCCCGAGCATGTGCCAGAGCAACATTCATCAGAGGTATCACAAGCACCAAAAGCCGGCACGCAGTCGAGGAGCTGACAAGTTCCCTCGATACAGAGATACGGATTGCAGCAGGCTGAGTTCTGACAGGAATCTCCTTCACGTCCGCACTGCAGCTCAGGATCCGGGTCTGGGTCGGGGTCGGGTTCTGGGTCGCATGAATCCCCAACCCGAGTCACCGCCCTATCAAAGTGCACGCGCCATGGATTGTTCACATCGCCGGACTGGGTGAAAATACCACCGTAGATCTCCGCCTCGTTATTGGTGGTCATGCCCCCTGGCACAGCATAGATATACCCTCCAAGGGTCAACGGATTGTTGGAGATGAACCCGTTCTCGCCGCCCACATAAAGTCGAGTCATGGCTGGATAGTTTTGAGAACCGAGCTGGATCTCGTTATTGGTAGTGAAGTTTCCGGCGACAAAAATATCAAGCTGTGCGCCGGGCATCACGCTGAGCGTGAGTGGATTGTTCGCCACCACGTCACCTCCCACAAATAGCGCAACCTTTCCGTGTGCAATGATGGTCGCCGCCTGATTGGAGTTGATACCGTCTAAATAGTAGCGACCACACGGCAAGTCTATGCGTGTGGCACCGCTCGCCTGCGTTCCTTCAGGTAAGAGGAGATTGGATTCCAGCCCGATCACGGCGTTGTCGTTGTTCCCTTCGAACGCCGCGACGATTCCGCCAACATCTATGGCCTGCCCCGCGCAACCGATGGTGCAAGGCTCAGGCACGTTCACAGCGCGGCGCTCCACCGAAGCATAATTGACCGAGCCCGGCACGTTGCTCGCAGCTTCCGTGATGAGCTTTCCAGCGATATTAACTTCCGAACTCGTGATGATATCCCCTTTGACGGTAGCGTCACGCCCCACGGAAGAAGTGGAGTTAACCGTCCAGTTGCCACCACTTTGTAGCTGAAGTTTAACGTCTATCCCGTTGTTCACGAGCATTCCCTCTGCACCTGCCACCCAGAAGGCTCCGGTTACAGACACTGGATTATTCGCTGTGTATCGGCCATTAACTCCTACGCCTCCTCCAAAGTCTCCGGGCTGGTAGGGGCCGAGCGTTGAGTCGAATGCATCGACGTCCAACTCGTTATTGGTTGTGAAGTCTTCACACGAACAAATACCCCACCTGAAGGTAAGTTCGGCTAGATTGCCCGCGCACTCGTTGGGCACGTTTTGTGCCGGTGAAAGGTCAATATCTGGCCCGCCGTTGGTACACGAAGCCGCATCGAAATCTAGGTCGACCGCATCCACGCAGGTGTTGTCCACACAACCCTCTCCATCCTCACAAGCCTGATTGCAGCCTCCGCAGTGGCGATTATCCAGTTGGGTGTCCACGCATTCCCGATCACAGACCTCAAGCCCTGGCAGACACGAATCCTGGCATTGTCCACCCGAACATGCCTCCTCAGCCCCACAAACGACGCCACAACCTCCACAGTTGTCC
This sequence comes from Microvenator marinus, assembly GCF_007993755.1. Taxonomy (GTDB): domain Bacteria; phylum Myxococcota_A; class Bradymonadia; order Bradymonadales; family Bradymonadaceae; genus Allomicrovenator; species Allomicrovenator marinus. Next base: position 4,488,789 of record NZ_CP042467.1, on the reverse strand, counting down.
GGGTCAGTTTGAGTCGGGATGCACGTGCCGCCACACAAATCTTGATAGGCCGGACACTCATTCTCTGCGTTCGTCGTCGAGTTATTGGACTCAGCGTTGGTGCCATTGTTAGAGGCACTTGAGCCTGTGTCTGTGCCCATGTCCTGACCAGCGGTATTGTTTGACCCGATGCCGCTGTCCTCGTCACAGGAGGCGCAACCGGTACTTAGAGCCAACGCCAAAATCGAACAAAAAATCACACTCCTCATGATCCCTCCTCTTCAAACGCTTCCTTAAGCCAATCGAGCAAGAGATTTTCCCCAGCCATGACTTTTCCATCTGCACGAGCGACCTCTTCAAAGAGCGCTATGGCCTGCTCGCGCTGTGCCTGCGAGGGAATGCGCGCTGCAAGCTGAGCGCATGCTTCCTGAAGCTGCACGTTGTTGTGTACTTTCAATTCTTCTGCCCAACGAATCACCGCCCCAGCCGGTTCGTCATATTCCCATCCAATCTGGCTCGCCAGACGAATCACAGTCATCGACTCTGAGAGTTCTTCATCGAAATCCGAATAGACGACCCACACCATCATCTTGACCAACGCATCGAGGGTCGGGGGATCGAGGTTCTCTAGTTCACTATATTGAGCCATGGGGCTTCCTCACGGGTTTTGAGTTCAAGGTCACAGCATAGCGCGGAAAAGAGTTTATCGCGATTCGATTTACGCTGCACAAAAACGAGTTCGATCCACGTCCAACCTTCGTAGCAACCCTGAATAAAGGAGCTAGCAATGAAATGGATGTGTATTTTTTCGCTGATTTTCCTCTCAACTTCTGGATGTGTTTGGATTGAGCCCAATGACGAGATTCCCGACGAAGACGTGTTTTCTCAGCCGTTAGAATCGCTGGGCGAGATAGAGCACGAAGAGTTCTTGCGAGGGCGGGCACTCTTCCGACGCGCCTTTGATCCTACGACCCTCGGACCCATTTTCAACGCGGCGTCGTGTTCACAATGCCATGCTCGAGACGGGAGGGCCCATCCCAGCACGCCGGGCCTTCTCTACAAGGTGGATGACGCAGTCTACGGCGCACAATTTCAGACGAGCGCTATCTCAGGCGTTAAGCCTGAAGGTGAAGTCCGGCGGTCATACGATACTGCGCTCGGAGACTATCGCGACGGAAGTACCTTTTCGCTGCGAGTCCCATCCTATGAGCTCGCAAACCTAAACTATGGACCTATCCAAAATCCGAGTATCGGCCCACGACTCGCCATGCAGATTGCCGGACTCGGCCTGCTGGAGGCTATCCCGGAAGCAGATATTTTGGCCAACGAGGACAGCAACGACGCAGACGGTGACGGAATCTCTGGGCGAGCGCACTGGGTGATTGAAGAAGCCACGTCGATATTGAGAGTCGGACGTTTCGGATGGAAAGCAGCGCACCCAACCCTTGAGCAACAAAATGCAGCGGCTCTTGTCAATGATATGGGTTTGACCAACCCCGTGTTCGCTGAGGGCCCATGCACTAGCCTGCAAGTAGAGTGTGTCGCGGCGCAGGACGCGATGCTCGAGGTTTCACAAACTGAGCTCGACCTCTTGACCACCTATGTAGCGGGACTAGCGCCACCTGTGTCAAAGATTGGCCCGGAACACCGCATAGGAGAGCAGCTCTTTGAACAAGCCACGTGCTCGGCATGCCACGTGCCGGAGCTAGCTCCCGGGGTTGCCGCCTACACAGACCTCTTGCTTCACGATATGGGCCTAGGTCTCGCTGACCAGATTCAGGAAGGCGACGCCAAACCTACCGAGTGGAGAACACCTCCACTCTGGGGAATAGGTGCATTACCAGCCGTCAACGGACACCAGATGCTGCTCCACGACGGACGAGCGCAAAATGTGGAGGAAGCCATACTCTGGCATGGCGGAGAGGCCGAAAGGTCAGTCGAGATCTTCAAGTCGATGTCGCTCGAAGAAAGAACCGCGCTCATCGACTTTGTGAACGCAATCTAAAGTGCGACTTTCTAAAACGTGAAACTCAAAAGTGGGATGATCGTTCGAATTGGGGCGGTGGAAATTGGTGCTCCCTCACCGCTACGGTCCACGGTTGAATTCGCATAGAACCAACTCGCCCCTACTGAAGCACCGATCGGAGCCAAAGGAGCAAGTGGAACGCTTAGGAGTGTTCCAATGGCAGCTCCTCCAACAGTGGACGCCCATGACCCATCATATCCAGAGAGCTCGCCAACTCCCCAAACTGCCGTACCTGAGCCGAGAATAACCCCGGCCAGAGCCGATACGATGATACCCGCATAACAGAGGCTTCCACCCGACTCCCAGTCGACATCACTCGCCTCGCAAAGCGAATAGATACCAAATCCAGCAGCTGTACCCGTAAGTAGACCGCCAGCGATACCCACACCAAACTGAGTCCAAAAAAGTGTTTCATCACCTGTGGCATTCTGGGCGTAAGCCGGTGTTGTAGAAAGAACGGCGATCAGCATCGCGCCCAATGACGAGTGCTTTAAATTCATAGCAAAAACTCCAGCTCCGGCCCGGTTCGAAGAACGCGAACCATACCCGGAGAAACAAAGATACCCGTGTTTCTCAATTTTTTGAAAAAAATCCTCAACACCTCCGAGTTTTGTCCGAAAATAATAGGGACAACAATTTAACCTTCTGGCCCATTACAAGATACTTGAACCTTTGGCTGATACCGGAATATGGAGCTTCGGCCATCTGGAATTTGGTCCGATCATCGTAGTTTCTACAACGTGTCTATCGGACAAAAAGTCGTTCCGTTGGCTAAAGCTCATTTCACGTTTCCCTAGCTCCGGCGAGGACTTGCTGCACATAATTGAGTTGATCAACGAGAGCGATCACTTTAGTCTGGCGAGTAAGCTTCGTCTCCTGGAGGACATCATGCAGATATCGGGAAGTGGAAGGCTATCCGCCGAATCTTTAGAAGAAACACTAGCGCGGTGGACCGAACAACTACACGGGCAAATGGACCAATACCGTGCCCAAGAACGCGCCAAGATCCGGGAAGAGCTAAGAGCCGAGATCCGGGAAGAGCTAAGAGCCGAGATCCGGGAGGAGCTGCGAGCCGAGATCCGGGAAGAGCTAAGAGCCGAGATTCGGGAAGAGCTAAGAGCCGAGATCCGGGAAGAGCTAAGAGCCGAGATCCGGGAAGAGCTAAGAGCCGAGTACCGATCTGAGATGGATTCAATGCGCGCGGAGATCTCCGCGCTGCGCGAAGAAAACGCGATGCTGCGCGCCGCACTTGAGGAGGAGCGCGCTGCCCACGACGCAACCCGAGTCGAGCTCGGTGGAAGAATTGCTGAACTCGAGCGACTGGTAAAGCAACTCTTGGACAAGGGCTAGCTCATCCGGTACACAGCACCTGTTGGTCCTCCAAGAAACAGGCGGCCGTCAAGCCACAACGCCTTTTCAGCCGCCGGTGTCTCCACAGGTGGCTTCAATTCCCCGTCTGGCTTCAAGATAAACATCTTGCCCCCTTTCCATGCATGGACATCTCCATCAGCAGAGACGGCGAGCGTTGAGAGATCTTCTTTGACTACCTTTTCGACCTTGCCAGTAGTCACATTGAATATTTTGAGCTTTTCGCCCCAATGGGTGAGCACCACACGTTCTTCGTCCAATTTGGCGATATCTCGCAGACGCTCACTTCCTCCAAATGCCAAGGGCTTGGAAACTTCCCTGGTCTCCAAATCCACGACAAACACATGCACGTCATCGTAACCAGCCACGATGAGTGTCTTTTCGTTCATACGCACCCATCTGTAGATGAATGAGTCTGTAAAATCTCCGCTGCGAGCGGTTTCCTTGCCGGTAGCTCGGTCGAGCCAAACTAACTCGGCCCTCGATGCTGCAATGATTTGGTTTTGATAGACCTCCAAGTATTCGCTTCGGCGAACGGCATCGCTTCGCCAAATCTCCTCACCGCTTGAGTTCATGGCAACAAGATTGTTGGTGCCTGAAACGTAGAGAACGTCATCTGACCAACGCGCACAGCACGCGCGAAAATCAAGCCCGGCTTCGAAAGTCGTCAGTCCCGACTCCACATCCCACTCAACGATTTTCTGGTCGCCTCCTGCACTGAGTAAGCGCGAGGCGCGCCCACGCCCAAGGAATTCAACTTTCTTAGTATGCCCCGGAATCGGGTTCGCAATGGGCTTATCCTTTCCATCCCAACGCTCGAGTGTGCTCTTATTTCCACCGGCGTAAATCTGTCGGGCCGAATCAAGCGCGAGCCCAAAGACTCCTGAATCCTCGTGACCTTTTGCGCGGCGCCGCTTCGACTTCTTTAGATCCCAGACCCAGACCCCGGTATCCTTTCCGTCCCACGAAGCAGCCACCAAGTGCCCGGCCCCCCGAAACTCGATTCGAGAAACGCTGGTTTGCTTGAGCAATTCCGCAGCAGCACTGAGGTCGCGATTCAGGCGTTCGATCCCCTTCGGAGTACCCGCATAGATGAGTGAATCAGGCCCGACTCGAACCTCAGCCATGGCTCCGAATCTCTTTCTAGCTAGCTCTTCTCCAGTGGTGTTCATCACGACCACGCTCGTGTCGGTCGCGTACATAAAAGTGGAGTCATCCAGCCAGTCAATCCCGTTGATGTCCTGAGGGTCTTGGCCCTCCAACTGTATGTCTGCAGTAGCGACGTCGATGAGATACCAGTTTCGGTGATCAGTCACCGCAATCACAAGCTTTCCATCCTTGGAGAATCTAGCCTTTCGAACCCCTCCCGAAAGCGAGATTGCACGTCTTGCGCTTAGGTCATCCACCTGAAGGAGCGCAAAAAACCCGTGATGGCCCGAGAGTGCGAGGTTTTCTCCCGACACTTGCACGTCATAGAGCCAACGAGGTTCCGTGGCCCCCACCACTCGCCCGTCCGGATCGAAGACTACAAGCCCATTTGTGCTCGCCACAAAAATCTTTACGCCATTCTCGGGGATTGCAACACCATGTACATTTCCACCACAGATCCATCGTGGGTCTCCAAGCCTTTCAAAAGTTGCCACCTCAGAACTCGAGCCCTTTGAGGCGAGCTTGCTTGCATGCGCTGCCTTGAGCTCCGCCACTCGACCCTTGTCTAGATCGTGTGCGTACATGGTCACGGGGCGCGAAAGGAATTCACCCAGTACCTCATCGATCTCGGGGCGCTCCAGATTCATCAAGTAGCGAAAGAGATAGTAAAAATTATTATGGTAATAGCCAACATACCCGCCATTGTAGTGGGTGTAACGTACAATCGAAGGTAGTTCGCTGGCGAGCACTGCGTAGAACGCATCGCTGAGGTCATAGTCAACGGCCCAATGCACAAAGTTGAACTTGTAGACGGTGTTCGGTGATTGCAAGAGCGCAATCAGCTCACTTTCTTTCGGATTGCTGTACTCTAAGAAGGTACGAGTGCAATACGTCGCATTCACATCACGTTTGGATAGTTCTGAGCGCGCCAGATCGCGCACTTCAACGTGGTGATGGCTCAAATACTGGAGCAGTCTGGTCTCCGCAAAATCCGCATCCAGGGCTCCTAGCAACTCAACCACTGCAAGGTGAAGTTCGAGGTCTACGAACTTCGACTTCTCGATGACCTTTGAAGCAAAGTCGACGAGTTCAGCATTCACAGATTCCCCAGCTCGCTTCGCCCATCGTTGCTGCATGACTCGTTCGTAGGCCATCACGTTGGAGGCTCCCGAGATCTTACCAACACAAGCAGCGATCAACTCGCCGGCACGTTTCGTGCCGAACTCTGAAAGCGCAAACAAGGCAGGCCGTGCAAGGTCGCCATCCAAGAGTTCTTCGCACTTTTCGTAGACCCAGTCCTCCTCTGCGCCAAGTCGCGCAAGGAGACGAGCGGCGGACTTAAGAGCCACGATCTGAAGTGCTTCTGGACCCTCCTCTGCCACGACTCGAATCTCCGAGACATCGTCAGTTGTCTCCCCAAGAGTGCTCACGGTCTCTAACAATGCCCGCATCACATCCTTGTTTTCGATCTCCGACATATAGTCGCCTTCGACCCAATTGAACTCGAGAATCATGGGCCGGAGCACGTCCACAGCTCGCCTACGTCCCTCCTCGGGCATGCGAGCCAGGCCGATAACCACATCCTTGAGCGTATGGTGGTACTTTTCGCGCAACCCTAACTTCTCAACCATGCCCTCAAACGCCCGAGGGTCACCGGTTCTCGCCGCAACGGACCACCAGCCCTTCGCCAGTAGGAGCGGGAGCACACTTTTGCCCTTGAACCCGAGCTCTTCCTTCACTTCCTCGATTTCAACGCTCACCACACTCGGGCGCGTCTCGCTTGCATGCTCGATAAAGTCGATAAGCTTAAGGCCGTAGGCCACATCAGGATCGACACTCGCGAGATACTCGAAGAATACGTCCAAAATTTCCGGCTGGTCCAAGTGTTCCCAAGTCGCTGCCACAACACTTTCACGGTCTCCTTCCGCAATGAGGTCGTGGGCTTTTTCCAGACGTTGAGCCGACTCTAGGACCTTTCTTTGCTCGTGTTCCATCTCCTCACGCATGCGGTCCTCAGCCCTGTCTGGATCGAGATCGAGGTCCAGAAACTTCTGACGCCACGCGTGGATATCCTTGATCTTTCCGAGCTCTTTGCGTCCGTTGATCAGCTCGCGAATCAGTGCCGCGCAATCTCTGACCAAGGGAGACGGGGCTTCATCAGCGATCTCGAGCATTTGGCTGAGCTCTGGTTTATCGAACCAAAAAAGCCGCCAAAGCCAGTAGAATTGGGTCTCTGGCGTCTGCCGAACGTGATGATATTTAAGCGCCTCCTCCCAATGTAGCCCTGAGTGGATCTGCTCCAAAAAGTAGTTAGAGATATCTTCCATCCCGACCACAGAATTCTGCCTCAGGAGGTAGTTGACCCATGCCATTCGCCAGTAGAAATACTCCGCGGGACAGTTTGATTCGTACTCAAACTCAACGTCGGTCTCTTCGTAGATGGAGTCGTAGTGCCACGAAGGATTTACCTTTCCTTCGAGCCTTTCGGCCGCTTCAAGAAGTTCTTCTTCCGAGAACTCGCCATCTTCGTCATGAACCATCCCGAGCACATGGTTCAGGTACGCAAACGACGAAACGGAGTCCGCGATCACGGCAGAAATACTGGCTTCGTCGTGATCCCACATCACGACTTCTGAGCGCCCGGGATCTTCTCCACTGAGGGCAAAATAGGAGTCGCCATTCCCGGCGGTTCCAATGAACACTCCGCCCATAAAGGCCTCGGCCATGGCAGTACCGAGGTAGTTAGCTTGGTCGAGCAAGATGAGCTGCTCAAAGCGGTTCGAAACACCGAAATCGGGCAACTCCAAATCCTGGTCCCAGATTCGCCACTCGTTGTAATTGGTCCATCCAAAACTATAGCGGTCTCTTAGGTCGAGAAACTTCTCGAGGTCCGGTGAAAAACTGGTATTGCGATCCGCTGCAATTTGGGCCTTCAAACCTCTCGACTCAATGGCCTGAGCGTCGTTAACTGCCACAAGTGCAGCTTCAAACTCTTCCTCCCACCAACGTTGAATTTCAGGGTCTTGTGCGAATCTCTGGTCAGGCGGAACCCGACTCTTGTACCCATCGTCGAAAAGCTCGCGCGTTATTAAGCGCATAGCGGCTACCGCTTCATTCTGATTTTCGAAGGACTGAGTCTCGTCGCGCCCACTATCGGAGGTAATTCGAACCTCAGCGTCATTGAAAACAAAAGAAACCCACTCGTTGTCGCGCTCTAAGTACCACTGCATCGGTGACTCCATGTCGAAGGGAGAATTTGATCGTCATTTTCAGAAACCGAAAGATAAACGGAACTCGACACTTCTGACGAGTGAGGAAACTCCACCCTGCAGACTTTTTTGAGGTGTGGCCTACCGAGCCCATTCCAAGAGGATTTGGCCAATCTGAGGTTGGTCCAGATATCCTTCAAAGCGATACGCCCATGGCCCGTAGGCAAAGAGCGGCACGAAATGTGCCGCGTGCGGGGCCGATTTCGAAGCCCCCTTTAGTTTTCCTTCCTGCACCAACCAAGCGTACTGAAGCATGATCACTGAATCTGCCCAATCGCCTCGAACTTGCTTATCCACAAAGCCCTCGGCGTTTCGCACCGACTTGTAATTCACGGGCAATTCAATGCTCTCAAAGGTGCCACCACAGCGAGCCTCTGCGCCGCACCTGTTGCCAGTAAACGGATAGTGATTGTCGATCACTGACAAGGTGTGGTCGTGGTCGGACGTCACGATCAACAATGTGTCGCCGTTCTCGTCCACAAATTTCTTCGCCACTTCCACCGCCTTGTCAAAGTCGACAATCTCTTGGATCACACTCATATCTCTTGCTGCTTCGTGCAGGCGCCAATCTAGCTGACCACCTTCGACCACGAGGAAAAACCCTTTTTCGTTGGGCAATGACTTTAGCGCAACGTCTGTCATAGCCGCCAAGGACGGGTGCTTAGACTCGCCCTTGAGCCGCTTTTCGGCAGAATCAAGCCCCTGGTCAGCGAACACACCAAAGAGCTTCGACTGGGGCTCAACAGGCCAGGTCTCGGACACCGAATACCCAAGTGTCTTGAGGGCGTCTAAATGCGGTCCAAAATCAGCCTTGCCCCCACCCAGTGCAACGTCGATACCGTCAGCCCCTTCCACTCGATTATTTAGATCTAAGAATTGTTTTGCGATATCGCCAGTCTGCGACCGCTTGTTCACATGGGCGTAAAACGCCGCCGGCGTGGCATGGGAAAGTTGTGTGGTCGTCACTAGCCCTGTCCGCAATCCAAGCGATTCCGCAGCTTCGAGTACGCTCTTTGCGCTCTTCAACTCGCCGCCCTCTGGGACCATGCCCACGGCGTTGTAGCGTGTGCGCTTGCCGGTCGCTAACGCAGTCGCGGTAGCTGCCGAATCGTTTACGAGCCTGTCCGTTCCATGCGTAGAAACAAATCCCTGGTGTGGTAGTTCGCGAAGCTTGAGCTCACCATGAACGTAGGTGGCTGCGGCGAGCCCGGAGTGACCAAGTCCGTCTGCAACCATGAGAATGACGTTCTTCGGCTTTGTTGACTCTTTGGCACGTGGCGTACCGACGTCTCCTGCCACAAGCGACTTCAGGGTCTTGCCCAAATCGGCATTATCCTTCATCTGAACCAACGCCTCAGCCCCCGGACCCTCCGCCATAACGCCAACGAGCGTAATTGTATGCGCGGCATAGAATCGCTTTTCAGAATCCCAAAGCGGCCGACTCGCCTGTGAGAGATAGCCCCAGCCAAGGCTCATGATTTGCGGCTCCTCCCAGGTCCATGTTTTGTCGTTGGGAATCGACACGTCATAAACCGCAGGGGGAGCACCGCCCTCTTTGAGATCCATGGCTTTTTCTAGCTTTTCCTTACCACCGAGCTTTTCCACAAATGGCGCCGCGCGCTCGGATGTAATCACAGCCAGACCACCTGTTTCATGGTCAGCCGTCACAACCACGAGCGTGTCATCTCTCTCGCGCGAGTAGTTCAGCGCGCTGCCAACTGCCTCATCCAAGTCCAGTGTTTCTGACACCGCGCAGGCAGCATCCAGATCATGACCGCACCAGTCGATTTGCGAGCCCTCAACCATCAAGACCCAACCCTTGGGCCTCAACATATCAAGTCGCGTAATCGCTTCCTCGGTCATTTCTTTGAGGCTTATCGGTCGTTCACCGGTTAGCTTCAGCGGGAAGTGCCCGGGAGTTAGAAGTGCGGCGAGCGGTTTGTTTTGAGCGACGCGCATATCCTGAACGTTGTCTGCCACCTGATAGCCCCACTCCGAGAGCTCCGCGGCCAAATCGCGACCATCTTTGCGCTCATTGAAGTGACGCATACCCCCACCGATCATGACGTCGATTCGGTTGTCGAAGAAATCCTGAGCAATCTCATCCGCTGAGTCTCTATTGGCGCGATGGGCACCAAAGGCCGCGGGCGTTGCGTGCGTGATGACAGTGGTGGAAACAAGGCCCGTTCCCAGACCCTCGGCTTTGGCAGCCTCCATCAAGGTCTCCATGTGTCGCGCATCGTCGGTCTCGTTCTCGGCCGTGGTCCCAGGCGTCACACTCACGCCCTCAAAATGAGTCTTTCGGCCGGTTGCAAGCGCGGTCGCGGATGCCGCCGAATCGGTAGAAGCGTGTTCGTACTCGTGATGCGTCGTGCTTCCAAAATGCGGCATCGACATCATGGCCAGCGGTCCGCCGTTTGCGTAGGCAGCGGCACTCACGTAATTCATCCCCATTCCATCGCCAATGAAGAGAATGATACGTTTAGGCGGTTTTGGGGCCTCGCTCACCTTTTCTTCAACGGCTTGGGAATTCTCCGACGTTGGCTTGGGGTTAGAGCACGCCGCGATGAGAATCATCAAAAGGGAACTTAGATAGGTCTGAACACGCATGAACTACTCGAGCAAAAGTCGCGGTATTCTCAAGATTACCCGCAACGAATACAAGTGACGTTTTCGCGACAACTCGAGAGAAGGGCACATTATGAAATCTCGCGATTTAATAAACTTGGGGATCCCAAAAGAACATCTCAAGGCTGCCATTGCCGCAGTCACCAACGCACGCCGCGGAGGAGCCAAGGCGGCAGAAGTCAGACGAACTGTGAGATCACTCTCCATTGCACCTCATGAGTTTGTCGCCGACCCTACGTTTGGCGAATTGGCGACGCTTCTCATCAATACACCCGTTGCCACCTGGAGGGAGCGCGAAACTCCGGCGCCATGGGCGAAATATGGAGATGACCTCGACGAGAGCGCCATTCGCCAACTCGAAAACGCGTGTCGTCTACCCGTGGCGGTGCAAGGGGCGCTGATGCCCGACGCCCACGTAGGCTACGGCCTCCCGATTGGCGGAGTCCTCGCCACCGAGAACGCTATCATTCCATACGCCGTGGGGGTGGATATCGCGTGTCGAATGAAGCTGACGGTGCTCGACACACCCGTGCACGCCATCAAGGGCGAGAAGGAGAGGCTTATCAAGGCTATCGAGTCCGAAACACGGTTTGGAATGGGAGCGCAGTTCCGGGGCCGTGATAGGCGCGACCACGAGGTCTTGGAAGAGGACACATGGTCCGAAGGGCCGGTCACGAAGCGCCTCAAGGACAAAGCGTGGGCACAACTCGGCACAAGCGGTTCTGGAAACCACTTCGTAGAGTTTGGAACGCTCGAACTCAACTCACCAGACCTTGGGCTTGAGGCAGGCACTTATCTAGCCCTTCTCTCGCACTCAGGGAGTCGTGGTGCGGGCGCCACCGTGGCCGGTCACTATTCGAAGCTCGCCCGCGAGCTCCACCCAGAGTTACCAAAGGAACTTCAACATCTGGCCTGGCTGGACATGGACTCGGAGGCGGGCCAGGAATACTGGGAAGCCATGAACCTGATGGGGCGATATGCGGCGGCAAACCACGAGATGATCCACCGCATGGTCTCAAAGGCATTGGGCGCAAAGGTGCTCGCTGATGTAGAGAATCACCATAACTTTGCCTGGAAGGAGATCCATGACTCCAAGGAAGTCTACGTGCATAGAAAGGGAGCCACGCCCGCCGATGAAGGTGTGCTCGGGATTATTCCTGGCTCCATGGCCACGCCTGGCTATGTGGTGCGTGGACGCGGTGCCGCTGAATCCTTAAAGTCCGCTTCCCACGGTGCGGGGCGCGTAATGTCGCGCACCAAGGCCAAGGAAACAGTCAATTGGTCCAAGGTTAAAAAGAGTCTAGCTGAGAAAGACATCACACTGCTCTCAGCCGGCGTGGACGAAGCACCCGATGTCTACAAGGATATCGACGAGGTGATGCGCGCACAGACCGACCTCGTGGACATCGTCGCGAAGTTCAGCCCCAAGATCGTCAAGATGGCTCCCGCCGGAGAGCCGCCAGAGGATTGATGCATCTTGTCGTTTGCGACTCACTGTCTACGCGGGCTCTGTCCGCGTATGCGATTCCTAGTTCCAGGTCCTTCAACCAGATCGTTAGTTGGCTTCGGTTCTAACGTGAGCGGGCACTGTCCATCCCAAGCGGACAGAGCCCGCTTGTACTCAAACGAAATCCGACTTTCTGAAGCGGTGTGGCAACAACTCATCAATCGTCACAAATTCGTGTTCGCCCGCATTGTTTGAAAGCAGAATCGGCAATTTTTCAGAAAACTCGGCGAGCACTTGTCGGCAGATGCCACACGGCGCCACACATGAATCCGCTGGCGTCACAACCGCGATTGCCAGAAACTTGCGTTTTCCAAGGGCGACCGCCGAGCCCACAGCGGTTCTCTCCGCACATACCGTGGCGCCGAACGTGGCATTCTCCACATTGCATCCGTGGACAATACTTCCGTCATCGAGAAGCAATGCGGCTCCCACCGCGAAGTCGCTATAAGGGGCATACGCCCTGTTCTGGGCCTCAATAGCTTCCGAGGCCAAACGAGTCCAAACCTCGCCTTTGATTCCTTCAAAATCTTTCATTCAGCGTCCATGAGTTCGACCGTTTTGCGCACGAGGCTAGCGAAAGCTTCCTTCACCAAATCGGCCGTGGCCTTAACCTCGGCGTGGTCGAGTTTAGTAGGAGAGATTCCCGCCGCGAGGTTTGAAATGCAGCTGATGCCGCCCACCTTGAGCCCCATGTGATTTGCCACGATGGCCTCGGGCACGGTTGACATACCAACAGCATCGGCACCGACTTTCCCGAACATTCGAATCTCGGCCGGCGTCTCGTACGAAGGACCCGCAACTGCAACGTATACGCCGGCTTTCAAAGGCACGTTGAGCTCTCTAGCCGCCCGAACGATCAAGTCTTGCATCTCAGGATTATAGGCGTGCGACATATCCGGGAATCTCGGCCCGAAGCGGTCGTCATTGTCTCCACGCAAGGGATTGAAGCCCATGTAGTTGATATGGTCGGTGATCAACATTAGATCTCCGGCCTTGAAGTCCGGATTGATGCCACCTGCAGCATTCGTGATGATGACTTTGTCGATTCCCCATAGACCAAAGGCGCGCATTGGGAGCGTGAGCTCTTCAGCACTCCAGCCTTCGTAGTAGTGTACTCGACCTTGCATCACAGCTACGGTCTTTCCAGCCAACTCGCCCACCACCAAACGACCAGCGTGTCCTTCGACTTTTGAGACCGGAAAGTTCGGAATCTCCGAGTATTCAAAGGTCATCGAGTCGGACAGTTCTTCGGCCATCGCCCCGAGCCCGCTGCCCAACACCATTGCGGCGCTAGGCACCTTGCCCACGCGCTCTTTTAGCCAATCTGCGGCCAATTTCACTTCATCGTAGTACGTCACTCATCCTCCAGAATTCTTGAACCCCTGAGCCAAAATCTCGAGGAGTCCGCCGGTTTGAAGCACCGGGTTCAATTGGGTGGCCAGGACCGCCGACCCTTGTTTTCTATACGTTTCGATTAACTCTTTTCGTTTTGCGACTGGCAATTTTTCCCACGTCTCAAACGATTCGTTCGGCATCTTGGATAGTGCTACAAGCCCAGGCCGAGCCCATTCAAGATCCGTTGGAGCAAGTCCCATTTGCTTGGCGAGTGGGTCGAGCTCCACATCCGTGTCAGTCTTTGACGCCAGGGTCTTGAGTTCGGCGGCGCTCTTCGCCTCCCAAGGCTCCCCGCCCTTGACCCTACTATACGCGTCCGCAGCCGCAGCAACACCCGCGCAGCGAATCGCACCATCGATCTGTTTTACGTATCCATCGTTCTCGGAAATGTACGTGTTGAACCGAGTCAGCAACCCGATGAGCTTGGTGTGCTTCTCCATGGCATCACGGCCGTTGGTGAACACATCAAGCCCAGTACCCTGCGATGCTTCCTCGAGCGCCTTAGATGCCTCGGAATTCTCGGGTTGGTCATAGAACCACTTATTTGCGGCGAGAAATCTGTCTACGTCTTCGGCGTCGAGCGGTCGCCCAAGGGCTTGCACAATTCGCTTCTGGTCCACTTCGGGCATCTCCACGCCTTCGGGCAGTAGGTCACGTAGATCTTTGAGTCTCTCAGGGTCGAAGGACTTGGACTTCTCAGCGGCCACCGCGCTCAACTTCTGAACACCAACCCACGCAGCGTAAAGACCGGCTCCACCGAGTAGCATCCCGATCAAAAGGAGCACGCATCCGCATCCGGCCAGTGTTTTTAGAATCGAGCCTTTACTAGACATAAATGTGTCGGCCTCTAGGGGTTTAGTTCAAGATCCCGGCGATTGTCGCCGTCATACACGCCGCAATCGTACCACCGATCATGGCCTTAAATGCGATCTTCGCGAGGTCATGCTTTCGGCTCGGCGCAATACCACCAATACCACCGAGCTGAATGCCGATGGACCCGAAGTTAGCAAAGCCACACAACGCGTAGGTCGCGATAATCACGGAGCGATCCTTGAGCACGATATTTGGATCATTGAGCATCATCTGAAGCTCGGCGTAGCCTACAAGTTCGTTGAGAACCATTTTGATTCCCAACAATTTGCCTACGTGAACCGCGTCGACCCAGGGCACACCCATGATCCACGCGATCGGGCTGAAGAGGTAGCCGAGGAGCACCTGTAGAGTGAGCGGATCTTCGCCCTGAGGAAGTGCGATGATGCCGTTGACCATGGCTACCAACGCGATGAACGCCAACAACATAGCGCCCACGTTGAGCGCGAGTTTCAGACCTTCGGCAGCCCCACGGCTAGCGGCATCGAGCACGTTCACGTCCTCTTTTTCCAAGGTCATTTTGACGCCACCCATCGTTTTTGGGGTCTCAGTCTCAGGAATCATAATCTTCCCGATCACCAACGCCGCTGGGGCACTCATCACACTCGCCGCGATCAGGTGACCCGCAATGTTCGGAAACGAAGACTGCAACATGCCCACATAAATCGCCATCACGCCGCCAGCCACCGTTGCGAATCCGCCAGTCATGACGGTCATCAATTCAGACACGGTCATGTCGTCCACGTATGGCTTGACCACAAGTGGCGCCTCGGTCTGCCCCACAAAGATATTTGCCGCCGCACTGAGGCTCTCAGCTCCCGAAGTGCCCATGACCTTCTCCATGACCCACGCAAACCCAGCCACGATCTTATGCATCACGCCGATATGGTAGAGGATCGTCATCAAAGACGAGAAGAAGATGATGGTCGGCAAAACAGCAAACCCGAAGTTCACAAGAGCGGGCTCCCATTGATTGGTCACAAAACTCTTGAAGATGAAGTCGGACCCCACGTTGGTGAAACCAAGTAGAGCATTCACGCCTCTTGTCGCCTGTTCAAACGCCCACTCCCCTCCAGGAACGAAAAAGATTGCCAGAGCAAAAGTAATCTGCAGCCCCACACCCCATCCAACCAATTTCCAACTGATGGCCTTTCGGTTCGTCGACATCAACCACGCGATAAAGATGAAGAACGCCAGGCCAAGAAAGCTAATCGCCCGCTCCAGGACTGAAGACTTTTCACCCTCTCCAATCTTTCGCTTGAGGATCGGCTGCGCGTCAGCCTTGGCTTCTGGAGCTACCTTGGCGTTGTCAGTATCGGCCGCCGGTGCGTCTACCTTGGCCTCAACTGGAGCCTCGGTCTCGTTCTGAGCGCTCACGTCATTGGGAGAAATCAAATATCCTGTGAAAATCACAAAAACACTGAACAGAGCAACAATCCACGCGGCGCACTGGGCGTAGCGGTTCTTACTAAAGCGAGAGGAGGCGTACATGCCGAGTCCTTCGGGGGGTTTACGAAAGAACGCTCTTTTAACGCCTTCAATCCCGCTAGGCAAGCGATGGTTCTCCTTGTAAAACAGAAGGCATGAAGGAATCAGTACTTAAGCTTGTCATGCTGGCCGTGTTTGGCTTTGGTTGTGTAGATACCACGTCCACATTTCCTCAGGAGCCCTCCGAGGTCACAGACCCTTGCGGAGGGGCGCTCGAGGCCAAGACTTTAGTCGTAGACCAGGTTTCCTTTGTGGGTCACGAAGGAGAAGTCTCCAACGGTCTTAATATCGACGGACGCCTCTCCGACCGAGGCGACGAAGAAACCTGCGGGCAAGAGGATTTCGTCTCGCCCACAGGCGAGCCCGGGGTCGACAATCAGTTTGCGCGCCTCGTTCCAGCGCTCGATGCTGTGGCCGGCGCAGACTCGGTACTCGCCGTGATTCAGCGCACCATCAACTCGGGCGGGCTCCTGCTCTCGCTCGAGGTCTCGAAGCTCGACAGCCTGGAAGACGACGCGTGTGTGGAAGTTCAAGTCGGCAGAGCGACTGGCCAACCGTCCATCGGAGCCAACGGACTTCTGGAAGAAAGTCAGACTTATGAACGCGACCCTAACATTGCCCCCACGCTGATCGAAGGCGCCCGAATTGAAGAAGGGAAACTCGTGGCGGGACCGTTCGATCTTGAGCTTCCGCTCGTGGTGGACAATTTTGAGGTTTTCGTCCAAATCCGGAACGCCACAATCGCGGGGTCTTTTACCGAGTCCGGGCGTTTTGAAGGGATCATCGCGGGCGCGATCGTGATTCCCGAGTTTGCAGAAAGCATCTCCCAAATCGACGCGTCGGCCGACGTCCTACGACTAATCTCCACCTCACTCTTTCGACTCGCCGACCTCGCACCGAACGCCGAAGGCGAGTGCGAGGAGCTCTCCATCACCTTAGACGTCACCGCGGCGCCGGGTTTCTTTTTCCCTGATGATGACCCATGATTATCGACCTGCACGTTGACTTTATCATTCAGCAACGCCTTTTTTCCTACGACGCGCTCAGACAACATCGACCGGGAATCAAGGGGCAGCCCCTCATCTGGCACGCTGACATCCCACGCATGCTTGAAGCCAAGTATTCTGGGGCATGTCTCGGCATTCACTATTACCCGTGGGAATCCGAGAGTGGTTTTCTCGAAATGAACAAGCAGATCGACTACCTCGACTATGACTTGGCGGCAGACCCTAGAGTTTGGCGCATCCGAAATCGCTCAGAATGGCGCCTGGCCCTTGCCGAAGGCAAACTCGCTCTAGCCCCAGGCGTCGAAGGCGCGCACATGCTGAACAAGCGGCTTGACCGCGTACATACGCTTAAAGAGCGAAGTGTCGCTTACCTGACGCTCACGCATTTCTCCAAGAACGAAGCGGCGACGCCCTCGATGGGACGCGGTGCCAACGAAGTCGACGGCATCACCGATTTTGGACGTGATCTAGTGGAGGCACTCCAGGAGTCGGATATCACAGTGGACGTGGCGCACCTCAACACCCCAGGTGTTCTGGATGTCTGCCGCATATCCAAAAGGCCGCTCTTCTGCACGCATACCGGCATCAAAGGAGCCTATCCGCACGCGCGCAACATCACCGACGAGGAAATCGACGGTATCGTGGCTACAGACGGTGTCATCGGCATCATGTTCGCCCCGAAATTTCTGACTGGTAAAGTTCGAGTGGACTCAAATTGCGTGCTCGACCATATCGAATACGCGCTCAAAGTGGCGGGCGACCGACACGTGGCCATCGGTTCTGACTACGATGGTTGGATCCCGATCCCGAGCGATATGCGGGATTGCCGCGATATCAACCTTATCGAAAGAGGTCTTCGCGCACGAGGTCACTCGGAAGACACCATCAAGCGCATCATGGGAGAGAACGCTCTCGAACTCCTGAGCGGAGAACGCGGTCTCTAGAGAAGTTGGCGAGATTTTTTCGCCTCGTCGCGAGGCTCCTCGACCTTGATCTTCTGAACGCCCAGCACATTGCCACCTTTCAGAGCCGTTTCGACCTTCCAGTATCCGGGTCTTGCGTAGCGTTTACGGCTCCAGAAACGCCAGCCGTCCTTTCGCCCACCCTTGATTTCAAACGTCATCACGTCACGGGCCTGCCACGAACCTTCAACCTCTTGAAACCACCGGTGTTCCAGCACGGCATGCGCGCCTTTCGGAGCAGCCACGGCGGTGAGCACGTAAACGGCGTCTCCCGAGTCTTTAGTCACGACCGGTGCCGCACCCAGCTTTTGCGAAAAGCCTTGAGCGTCTGGGGCGCATGAATACTCGGCCTTGATAAAATCCGTGCAGACCAGACCATTCTTCATCACTAGCGGTACCGGCGGGATCAGGCCAATCGCATATACGCCCACCAGGATCCCCACGGATATCAGCGGCCCGCGCAAGAGCTGCTTGATGCGCCCCGCGAGCAGCCACACCACAACTACCAATCCCAGCGCCATGGCCGTACTCAGGTAAAAGTAGACGGGTCGCACACTATCTAGCGCGTAGGGAATCACGAAGTTCAGGAGCATCGCCAACGAAACGGCATAAATTCCCCAGATGATTTCGCGCAGTCTTTTGTCTTTGTGAAGAAATTCGTTCGCGACCATGCCGCAGAAAAGAATCATCACGAAGAGGAACGAGAAGAGCTGGTGTGAACTTTTGAAGTAGAGCACCACCATAGCGCTGAAGAGCGCGCCAAGACCAAACTGGGTGGCGTACGAGAGCCATTTGCTCCACTTTTCAAACGCGCCGCGAGCCTGAAGGATAAGCAGCACCGAGACAAGCAGCGCATAGGCTCCAAGCGCGCCGAGATTGAGCCAGTTGAGCGGCCCCCTCAAAGTCAGAATATCGAATACAAACCCGCCCACGAACGCCGTGAATGGTGCGTAGGCTCTCGCTCTCTGGACGTGGGCTGGGTCTATCAATAAAGCCATCGTATTGCCTTTCTCGCCTGAAAACACAAATCAATGCAGACGGGCGTGGCAAAACCTCAAGCGATAAGAAATTTATTTCTTTAGGTGACCAGCCAAATTGCGCCACCGATGAGGGCCATGTGCAAGGCGAGGCTCAGGCATAC